>NZ_JBFATZ010000016.1:0-191959 GCF_040678635.1 Thermopolyspora sp. NPDC052614 | reverse complement strand
ACACCCTCTCGACCGGACACGGACCAGTCACCTCGCCCGCCTCGAACTGGCAGAAGTCGCTCTCGCAGCCTGAGACGAGTTAACCAGCAGGGTCCCTGGGACGGGCAAAGCACCGGCGAGCTGCAGTGCCGGGGCCCCTGGGTGACGGCCGGGTACTACAACGACCCCCGGGGCCGCGAAGGGTTCACCCCCGACGGCTGGCTTCGTACGGGCGACGTGGCAAAGATCGACCCGGATGGGCGGGTCTGGCTCGTCGATCGCGCCAAGGACATGATCAAGTCCGGTGGCGAGTGGATCGGCTCGGCGGAGATCGAGAACGCGCTCCTCACGCATCCGCAGGTCGCGGAGGCCGCGGTGATCGGCGTGGCGTCGGTCAAATGGTCGGAGCGGCCGCTGGCGTGTGTCGTGCTCAGGCCCGGGGCCACCGCGGACGCCGATGAGCTGCGCGGGTTCCTTGGCGCGTCGCTGCCCAAGTGGAAGATCCCGGACCGCATCGTCTTCGTCGAGGAGATTCCCAAGACCAACGTCGGCAAGTACTCCAAGCGCGAGCTGCGCGAAATGTTCGCTGGAGTGGTCCTGCCGTGACCCCGCGCAGTGGCAACCATCTGTACGTTGATCGAACCCGACGGAGGGTGACCCGTGGCTAGCCTGACAGATCTGCTTTCGCCCACGCTGTTGTCTGGAAAGACCGCATTTCTCACCGGCGGCGGCAGCGGCGTCACCTTGGGAATCGCCGCCGCCTTCGCGCGACTCGGCGCCGCGGTCACGATCTGCGGCCGGTCGCAGGAGCGTCTCGACGGGGCCGCGGAGAAGCTGCGGGGGCTCGGCGCGAAGGTGTGTGCGGTGGCCGCCGACGTTCGCGACCCCGCCGCCGTGGCCGACGCGTTCGCCAGGAGCGCCGAGGAGCTGGGGCCGGCGTCGGTCGTGGTCGCCGGGGCCGCCGGCAACTTCGTCGCGCCCGCCGAGAAGATCAGCCCGAACGGCTTCCGTACCGTCGTCGAGATCGACCTGCTCGGAAGCTGGCACACCGCCGCCGCCGCGTTCGAGCAACTGCGCGAGACCCGGGGCACCCTGTTGTTCATCTCGGCCGCGCAGGCGTCCGTGCCGTTCGCGTACCAGGCGCATGTCGGCGCCGCGAAGGCCGGTGTCGATCACCTGATGCGCAACCTCGCCCTTGAGTGGAGCCGCTACGGCATCCGCTGCAACTCCATCGCCCCCGGGCCGATCGCCGACACCGAGGGGATGCGCCGCCTGGAGCAGGCCGCCGACAAGGACACCTGGCTCAAGATGATCCCCCTCGGCCGGTACGGCGACGCCGAGGAGATCGGCGTGATGGCCTCGGTGCTCGCCTCACCGCTCGGCGGCTTCGTCACCGGCGCCCACATCGTCGTGGACGGCGGGCAGGGGCTCGTGGGCTCCTCGACCTTTAACGAGGCCGTCGCGGCGGCGCTCAACGCTTCGACGCGCTGACGCCGACGCAGGCAGGACCCGTACCCCTTCATCCCGGTTGGTCGGCTACGGTCAGGCCTGCCGTACCAGGGGGAGGACCTCGGCGCCCAGCCTGGCCACGTTCTCCAGCACTCTGGCGTGATCGCCCGTGCCCTCGACCAGAAGGATCAGGTGGTGCACGCCCGTTCGCTCGACCGTGCGGAGCAGGCGCTCCGCACAGTGGGCGGGGGAGCCGACCGGGTGGATGCGGCAGAGCAGGTCAACGTACGCGTCGACGTCGGTCGCCGGGCGGACGCGGCCGTCGATGGGGACATAGCCGGCCAGACCGGGGCGGAGCCAGCCGGGCATCGCGCTCTTGAGTTCGGCGACGGCCCGCTCGGTGGTGTCCGCGACGTGGGCCACGGCCGCGGCGATGTGGGTACCGGGTGGTCTGGTGCCCGGCGGAAGCGCGCTCGTGTAGTGGTCGATCATCGCGGCCTTCTCCTCGTCGCCGATGTGCAGGCCGAGCAGCATGGGGAGGCCGCGTTCGGCCGCCAGGGACGCGGTCGGCGGCGAGGTGCAGGCGACCACCGGACGCAGGCCGGGCGGCTCCGGCGTCATCGGCACCTCGCGGAAACGGAAGAACTCGCCGTCGGCCTTGACGATCGTCCGGGTCAGCGCGGCGCGAAGCAGGTCCAGCGACTCGGCGAAGCCGCGCTCGAAACGGGGCAGGCCGGTGTCGAAGACCTCCAGGTCCATCCAGGGGCCGCCCCGGCCCACGCCGAGGATGAAGCGTCCGCCGGAGGTGTGGTGCAGGATCGCGGCCTCCTCGGCGAGCGCGACCGGGTGCCGCGTGCTCAGCACGCTCACCGCCGTGCCGATGTGGATCCGCTCGGTACGGCCCAGCGCCACCCCGGCGAGCGTGGTCGCCGAGGGGCACACGCCGTACGACATGAAGTGGTGTTCGGCGATCCACGCGTCGTCGAACCCGGCCCGCTCGGCCGCGACGATCGTCTCCACGGTGTCGCGCAGCACCTGACCCGAGGACTGGCCGGGAAACTGCGCAGCGACCAGGAAAACACCGATCCTCAAGGCGATCCGTCCCTTCGTGACCCTCGCATCTCGTCTCCCATCTCATCTCGTCCCATCTCATCTCGCGTCTCACCCGTGCGTCGGGTCGGTCGCCGTCATCGGCGCGGCGGCTCTGGCGGGGCCCTGGTGGCTGCGGCGGGCGAGGCGCGGCTCGGCGAGCAGCAGGGCGAGGGCGAGCGCCGTCAGGACGGCGGCGACCAGGGGGAGAATCCGCACGCCCGGGCCGGACAGGAGCAGCCCGCCGAAGAGGGAGCCCGCCGCGATGCCGACGTTGAAGGCGGAACTGCCGCCCGCCGAGGCGACATCCACGCTGCCGGGAGCGACGCGCAGGATCCGGCTGGCGATGGCCGGGGGCAGGGCGTTGAAGCCGAGGCCGACCAGGACCAGGGCTGCCACGACGGCGGCCTGGACGGTGCCGAAGGCGTACAGGGTGAGCCAGGCGACGGCGGTCACCGCGAGCGGCACGGCCAGCGACAGCCGGGGGCGGCGGTCGACGAAGGCGCTGATCGAGGACGCGGCCACCACTCCCGCGATGCCGTTGACCAGCAGCAGCGGCCCGAGTGAGGCCGGGGCGAAGTCAGCGACCCGCAGCAGGTACGGCGTGACGTAGGTGTAGGCGGTCAGGGTGCCGGTCACGGCGAGCGCGGTGACGATCATGAGGATGGCGTAGCGGCGGGCGTCGGGCGCGCTGCCGCGCATGGACCCGGCCGGCTGGGCGGTACGGCCCGGCAGCGACGCGACCATGGCGAGGCCGGTGAGCAGGCCGAGCCCGGCGAGCACCGCGAACGGGGCACGCCATCCGACCGACTGGCCGAGCCAGACGCCGACGGGCACGCCGAGCACCGGGGCGAGGGAGGCCCCGATCGCCAACTGCGACACCACCCGCCCCCGTACCTCGGGCGGGAACAGGGCGGCGACCGTGGGCCCGGCGATGGACCAGAACAGCGCCTGGCCGAGGGCGGTGAGCAGCCGCGCCGCGAGCAGCACGGCATAGCCCGTCGCGGTCGCCGACAACAGGGTGGAGACGACGAACACCACGAGCGTGCCGCCGAGCAGCCCCCGGCGCGGCAGCCGCTGGGTCAGCCGCGTCAGCGGCACCGAGGCGATGATGACCACCACCGCGTACCCGGTGACCAGCAGGCCGGTCTCGGACTCCGAGTAGCGCAGATCGCGGGAGATGAGGGTGAGCAGCCCGATCGGGAGCAGCTCGGCGGTCACGAAACAGAACGCGCCGGTCGACAGCGCCACGAGCGCGGCGAACAACCGCCGCCGGGACGCCACCGGAGCCGTGTCGTCGCCGCGGACGGGGGACACTTCGGGGCCACCTGCTGATTCGCTCACGTGGGTAGCGTCTCAGGCGAGGAACGAACGTGGCAGAGCGGTTCATGCCACCCCGTCACGGGCGGGGGGTCGGATGTCGGGCATCCCCGTCTGACCTGCTACGACGTCCGGTACGGCGATGTTGTGAACGAGATTGTTAACCAAAACGGCTCGGAATCTTCCGCTCACTAGAAGATCCGTGACGAAAAGGGAAAGGGACCTGGCACAGTACGAACCAATGGGGGTATTCGCGCATCCAGGTACCTGATGCCCCCGGTGGACCACGAAAGGGCCGAGGACCAGCCACATGATCATCGACTGTCACGGTCACTACACCACCGCACCGGCCGCCCACACCGACTGGCGCGAGCGCCAGCTCGAAGCGTTCCTCGCGGGCGAACCGGCCCCGGCGTACCCGTCGATCTCCGACGACGAGATCCGGGAGACGATCGAGAAGAACCAGCTCCGCCTGCTCCGGGAACGCGGCGCGGACCTCACCATCTTCTCGCCGCGCGCCTCCGCGATGGGACACCACCGGGGTGACCTCGGCGTCGGCATCGCCTGGGCGCGCGCCTGCAACGACCTGATCGCCCGCGTGGTGAGCCTCTTCCCCGACAACTTCATCGGCGTGTGCCAGCTCCCGCAGACCGCCGGCGAGCCGCTCGACGCCGCCATCGCCGAGCTGCGCCGCTGCGTGGACATGGGCTTCGTCGGCCTCAACCTCAACCCGGACCCGAGCGGCGGCAAGTGGAACTCGCCGCCGATCACCGACCGCTACTGGTACCCCCTGTACGAGGCCATGGTCGAGCTGGACGTGCCCGCGATGGTGCACGTCTCGGCGAGCTGCACGCCCGTGTTCCACGCCACCGGGGCGCACTACATGAACGCCGACACCACCGCGTTCATGCAGCTCATCCAGGGCGACCTGTTCGCCGACCTCCCCGAGCTGCGGCTGATCATCCCGCACGGCGGCGGGGCCGTGCCGTACCACTGGGGACGCTACCGGGGCCTGGCGGACATGCTGAAGAAGCCCTCGCTCGACACCCACGTCATGCGCAACGTCTACTTCGACACCTGCGTCTACCACCAGCCGGGCATCAACCTGCTGTTCGAGGTGATCGACCTCGACAACATCCTGTTCGGCTCGGAGATGGTCGGCGCCGTCCGCGGCATCGACCCCCGCACCGGGCACTACTTCGACGACACCAAGCGGTACGTGGACGCGCTCGACCTCTCCGACAAGCAGCGTGAGCAGGTGTACAGCGGCAACGCCCGCCGCGTCTACCCGCGCCTCGACGCCGCGCTGAAGGCCCGGGGACTGTGATGGCGACCTTCACCCCGGACCCGGACTGGCTCGCCTACCACCCGAACCCGTCCAAACCGTCCTACAGCCCGCCGCCCGGCGCGGTGGACGCGCACTGCCACGTGTTCGGCCCCGGCGACGTCTTCCCGTACGCGCCGGAACGCAAATACACCCCGGTCGACGCGGGCAAGGACAAACTGTTCGCGCTGCGCGACTTCCTCGGCTTCGAACGCAGCGTGATCGTCCAGGCCACCTGCCACGGCGCCGACAACTCCGCCATGGTGGACGCGTTGCGCTCCGCCGACGGCCGGGCCCGCGGCATCGCCACGATCCGCCCCACCGTCTCCGACGCCGAGCTCGCCGACATGAACGACGCGGGCGTACGCGGCATACGGTTCAACTTCGTCAAACGCCTCGTCGATCCCAAACCGGACGCGTACTACCGGGAGCTGGTGGATCGCATCGCCCCGCTCGGCTGGCACGTGGTCATCTACTTCGAGGCCCCCGACCTCGCCGAACGCTGGAACCTGTTCACCTCGCTGCCGGTCCCCGTCGTCGTCGATCACATGGGCCGCCCCGACGTCACCAAGCCCGTGGACGGCCCCGAGTTCGGCCTGTTCCTGCGCTTCATGGACGAGAACCCGAACGTATGGAGCAAGGTGAGCTGCCCCGAACGCCTGACGAAACAGGGTCCGCCGCACTACACCGACGTGCGCCCGTTCGCCCGTACGGTCGTGGAGCGTTACCCCGATCGCGTGCTGTGGGGCACCGACTGGCCGCACCCCAACATGAAGAGCCACATGCCCGATGACGGTCACCTGGTCGACGTCATCCCGCACATCGCGCCGACCGAGGAGCTGCGGCAGGCGCTTCTCGTCGACAATCCGACCCGCCTGTATTGGGGACCCAAATGATCGATTACTCCGACATCGATGACATCCCTGGGACGACGATCTTCACCGCGGACCGCGCCCGCCGGGGGTACCACCTCAACAACTTCTGCATGAGCCTGATGAAGGCGGAGAACCGCGACAGGTTCCACGCCGACGAGCGGGCGTACCTGGACGAATGGAAGATGACCGAGGAGCAGAAGCAGGCGGTCCTCGACCGCGACTACGGCAAACTGCTCGATCTTGGCGGCAACATCTACTTCCTGGCGAAGCTCTTCGCCAGCGACGGCCTCAGCTACGTCCAGGCCGTCAGCACCATGACCGGAATGTCTGTGGAGGAGTATCAGGCGATGATGCTGGCCGGCGGCCGCAGCATCGAAGGCTGGCGCTCCAAGAGCAAGGGGAACTGACATGGCACGCATCACCGCCGGCGTCACCACCAGCCACGTGCCCGCGATCGGCGCGGCCATCGACCTCGGCAAGACCGAGGAGGACTACTGGAAGCCGGTCTTCGCCGGGTACGAGTGGACCAAGAAGTGGGCCGACGAGAACCCGCCGGACGTCGTCGTGCTCTGCTACAACGACCACGGCTCGGCGATGTCCCTGCAGATGATCCCCACGTTCGCGCTCGGCATCGCCGACAGGTTCCAGCCGTGCGACGAGGGGTACGGCCCGCGGCCCATCCCGGTCGTCGAGGGCCACCCGGACCTCGCCGTGCACATCGCCCAGTCGCTCATCCTCGACGAGTTCGACATCACGATGATGAACGAGCTCGACGTCGACCACGGCCTCACCGTGCCGCTGTCGCTCGTGTACGGCAACCGCGCCGCCTGGCCCACCAAGGTCATCCCGCTCGCCGTCAACGTCGTCACGTACCCGCAGCCGACCGGCAACCGCTGCTTCAACCTCGGCAAGGCCATCCGCCGCGCGGTCGAAAGCTACCCCGAGGACCTCAACGTCCAGGTGTGGGGCACCGGCGGCATGAGCCACCAGATCCAGGGCGCCCGCGCCGGCCTGATCAACAAGGAATGGGACCACGCGTTCGTCGAGCGCCTGCTCAACGACCCGGCCGACCTGGCCAAGGTGCCGCACATCGAGTACCTGCGCGAGGCCGGCGCCGAGGGCATCGAGCTCATCATGTGGCTGATCATGCGGGGCGCGCTGGGCGACAAGGCCCGGGAACTGCACCGCTTCTACCACGTGCCCGCCAGCAACACCGCGGTCGGCCACCTCGTCTGGGAGCCCGCGGCCTGAGCCGAGGACTTGCGGCCCGGACGGGGCCACGCCCATCGGGGGCGGCGCCGTACCGGGCCGTGATCAGCCCCTATCCTGACCGCGAACCGCGGACGCCGTCCTGTCCGCGCCGTCGAAGCAGTAAGAAGGACGAGCCACCATGCGTATCGCACTCGCCGGAGCCGGCGCGTTCGGCATCAAGCACCTCGACGCACTCAGCGCCATCGACGGCGTCACCGTCACCTCGGTGATCAGCCGCCGCATCGAGCAGGCCAAGGAAGTGGCCACCAAGTACGGCGCTCCGCACGCCACCACCGACCTCGACGAGGCACTCTCCCGCGACGACGTCGACGCCGTCATCCTCTGCACCCCCACCCAGTTGCACGCCGCCCAGGCCATCGCCGCGATGCGGGCCGGCAAGCACGTCCAGGTGGAGATCCCCCTCGCCGACTCCTGGGCCGACGCCCAGCAGGTCGAGCGCGTCCAGAAGGAGACCGGCCTGGTCTGCATGGTCGGCCACACCCGCCGCTTCAACCCCTCCCACCAGTGGGTACGGCAGCGCATCCTGGCCGGCGAACTGTCCATCCAGCAGATGGACGTACAGACCTACTTCTTCCGCCGCACCAACATGAACGCCCTCGGCCAGCCCCGAAGCTGGACCGACCACCTCCTGTGGCACCACGCCGCGCACACCGTGGACCTGTTCCAGTACCAGACCGGCGAGAAGGTGACGGTCGCCAACGCCATCCAGGGCCCCATCCACCCCGAGCTCGGCATCGCCATGGACATGTCCATCCAGCTCCGCACCGAGCACGGCAAGATCTGCACCCTGTCGCTCAGCTTCAACAACGACGGCCCCCTCGGCACGTTCTTCCGCTACATCTGCGACAACGGCACCTACATCGCCCGCTACGACGACCTCGTCAACGGCCGCGAGGAGCCCATCGACGTCTCCAAGGTCGCCGTCTCCACCAACGGCATCGAACTTCAGGACCGCGAGTTCATCTCCGCCATCCAGGAGGGCCGCGAGCCCAACGCCTCGGTGTCCTCGGTGCTCGCCTGCTACAAGGTCCTCGGCGACCTGGAGCAGCAACTCGCCACCCAGCAGTAGCCGCGACGCCCGGGCCGGGCTACCCGGACGACGTGCTTTGTCCGGTAATGTGCCAACCCGATCGACCGGAAGAACGCTAAGCCGCCGAGCCGGCGCCCGTCCCGGCCCGGCTCGGCGGACTCGGCCAAGCGAAGAGAGGTCCCGCATGCGATTCGGCATCAAGACGCGTCCGGAGCACCAGACCTGGCAGCAGATGCTTGACCTGTGGGTCGCCGCCGACGACATCCCCATCTTCGAGAGCGCCTGGAACTGGGACCACTTCTACCCGCTCACCGGCGACCTCAACGGCCCCAACCTGGAAGGCTGGACCTCCCTGGCCGCCCTCGCCCAGGCCACCCGCCGCATCCGCATCGGCTGCCAGGTCACCGGCATGATCTACCGCCACCCGGCCGTCCTCGCCAACATGGCCGCCACCGTCGACATCATCAGCAACGGCCGCCTCGACCTCGGCGTCGGCGCAGCCTGGAACCAGATGGAATGCGACGCCTACGGCATCACCCTGCCCCCACTCAAGGAGCGCTTCGACCGCTTCGACGAGGGCGTCCAAATCATCATCGGCCTCCTCTCCCAGGAGTACACCGACTTCGACGGCCAGTACTACAAGATCACCCACGCCCGCTCCGAGCCCAAGCCGATCCAGCGGCCCCACCCGCCCATCACCATCGGCGGCAAGGGCCCCAAGCGCACCCTCCTCGCCGTCGCCAAATGGGCCCAGCAGTGGAACGCCATCACGCAGACCGTCGAAGAGTGGTCCTCCCTCAAGAAGATCCTCCTCGACCACTGCGCCACCATCGGCCGCGCCCCCTCCGAAATCGAGTGCTCGGTCAACGTGATGCTCCCCACCGACGGCGACCTCGGCCCGGCCCTGGAAAAGGTCGCCGCCTACCGCGAAGCAGGCGCGGACATCGCCATCATGAACCTGCCTCACGGCGCACCGCCCACCATCCTGGAGCCCCTGGCCACAGCCCTGGAGGACTTCCGCTAAGCCACCACCGAGCCTCCCCAACGAGGCTCCCCAAAGCGGAGGTTCGCCCTCGACGGCGCTCCGAACCGGAGCGCCGTCGACCTTTCCCGGTGACGGAGAAGGGACGGCCCGGCGGGGTCCGGCTTCGGCCGTGGCGTCAGCCCTTCCGGCCGATGCCGCGATCCGCGGCGGTACGAGTCTGGGCGGTGGGAGCCACGGCGTCCCCGGAGCGCGTCCGTCCCCGCCGGGCTCCACTGCGCGCCGAAGACCGTCTCTCGACCAGGTCGGCGATCCCGCGCAACAGGACCGAGACGCGAGGGCTGCGGCCCGCCCGCGCCCGCAGTGCACTCGGCAGCGTCGGCACGGCGGCCACGGCTTTGCGGTACTCCTCATCGAGGATCGTGTGGAACCGTCTCGCCTTGCGGGTTCGCGAGGTTCTCATCCGCGGCTCTCTGGCCTGCTCCCAGAAGCTCCTGCCGGGTTGTCCCATGAACAGTGTGCCGGCGCCGTGCCGCAGATGTTCCTCGGTGAAGGTCCCGAGTTCGTACCGGCTCTGCCAGTAGGAAACGATGAGGTTCGTGTAGAGCTGCTGTTTGAATTCGCGTTCGTCCTGCGCCGTGGTGAACGGGCCCCAGCATTCGCGATACATGGGGTCCTCCATCGCCATGAACAGCAACTCGGTGTGGGTGGCCCGCGAGGCCTGTTCTCGTGCGATCTTCGCCTCTCGGGCCTGCAGTACCAGGGAGACACCGATCGCCGCCAGAGCGAGCACGGACAGCAGTGCCGCCGCCGCTCCGTACGTCTGCCCGATTTCGCTTCTCCGGGCCCACTCCCGGTCATCGCCCGACGCATCAAGCGCGAACGGCGAGAGCACCACCAAGGCAACCGATAACAGCACCAGAAGCACTGTCAGCAGAAGAATGAGCGGGCGGAGGGAGAGACGCGCGCGGGGCCGCGAATCGGGGCGTCGCGGAAGGTGCTGGGCGGTCATGCCGCCCTTCATACCCCCCGCGGAGTGGGAGGGGGCGGAGTGGGAGGGGGCGAAGTGGGAGGGGGTAGGTGGGCTACCTCACGATCGAAGTAGGGCAGGATCTCCTCTCCCTGACGCCATAGGGAGGCGATCTCCTTGCGGCAAGTGTCGATGAGGTTGGGTTCGGTGAATTTTTGTGCTCCCGCCAGGACGCCGTCGACGTACCGGATGACGTACATCACCTGGGTAGGTGACCGGTCGCCGAGCACCAGGACCTCGGGAAGCTGCCGCTTCGCCTCGAGATGCCCGATTGTGTCCTCGGGGAGAATCCGGATTTGCTCTCCCAGTTCCGCCCAGATCCTGAGGACGTTGAGTTCCCATTGCAGGTACGGAGTCAGCGGTCGGGAAACGAATCGAATCCGTCGTTGCACGATGCCGCTGCGGTCCAGGTCCCGTTGGTGGGCCGTTCTGGGGGTGCGCAATTCCTCGGCCAGTAGGAGAGCCTTGTTCCAGTCGCCTTCCGCCATGGCCGTCCAGCTGGGCGAGTCGGGCTCCTTGAACGCGATCTGGCGTTCGAGTTTCCAGGAGACGTCGATCTTCCAGAAATGATTGCGGAAATCAGCTCGGTATTCTTCGAGGCCCAGCGTCTGGGCGGGCAGTTCGGTGAGACGGTCAAGCATCGGGGATGTCCGGTTTGGCCGCTGTGAGAAGGTAGCGAGGAATCATGACGAGCCGCTCGTCGCCGCGGATCGTGACGTCGTCCGGAAGCCTGTCGGCGTAGGCGGCGGTGACATCACGGCCCACCACGGCGATGTCTCCGTTGTCCATCTCCCACAGGTCGGGACATCCGTCGGTGTTGGCGGTGCCGCCCAGCTCCCGCATCGAGCGGCCTAACCGGCGCCGGAAATTGGCGGTTGTCTCCGCTTTCCAGGTATCGCGCATTCAGCCTGTCCCCCCGCCGAGATACCGGGTGCGTCAAGCGTGTCACTTGCTTTGCAGACCGTCAACGACCTTGCTGGGTATGGAGAGGGGACATTCAGCTCACCGGCCGAGGTCTTAGAGCTTCGTTGGTCAGGCCATTTTTGTGGTTAGGGCTTGCGGGCGACGCCGCACATTGAGGCCTCTTCGGGTTCGGGGGCGGGGGTGAGGTCGGCGAGGTCGGGGCGCCAGCGGGAGGTGACGACGACGCCGGGTTCCACCAACTCCAGGCCATTGAAGAAACTGGCTATTTGTTGTGGGGTGCGTACGTGGTAGGTGTTTGCGGATCTGGTGTTGTATGCCGCGATTGCTGCGTTCAGGGCCTGGTTGGTGTTGATGCCGTCGCTCAGTGCCAGGTAGCTGCCGGAGGGTAGGTCGGCGAGTAGGCGGTTGATGATGCCGGCGGGGTCGTCGTCGTCGGAGAGCTGGCCCAGGATCCCCAGCATCATGAGGGCGACGGGCTTGGTGAAGTCGAGGGTGTGGGCCGCGTGTTCGAGGATTCTTTCCGGGTCGCGTACGTCGGCGTCGATGTAGTCGGTCACGCCCTCCGGGGCGCTGGTCAGCAGGGCGCGAGCGTGGATCAGGACGATGGGATCGTTGTCGACGTACACGATCCGAGATGACGGCGCGATTCGCTGGGCGACCTCGTGCGTGTTGTCGTGGGTGGGCAGGCCGGTTCCGATATCCAGGAATTGCCGGATTCCGGCCTCGGCCGTCAGGAAGCGGACCGCCCGATGCAGGAAGTATCGCTGCAAGCGGGCGATACGTGCGAAATCAGGGAACATCTTCAGGATCAGGTCGCCCGCTTCCCGGTCCGCGGGGTAGTTGTCCTTGCCGCCGAGGATGTAGTTCCACACGCGGGCGGAGTGCGCGATGTGGGTGTCGAGCGACGGCGAATCGCTGTTTGGGGGGAAATCTTCGGTCATTTGCGGCAACTCCACAGAATAGGGGTATATGCGACGAGCCTAGCTCGTTAGCGCCGCGAAGATCAGCTCCTGTTGCGAACGACACTCGGGAGGGGGACCGGTGACCGGTCGACCTGCGCGGTGGTCCGCTGGTCGCATCGGCCTGACGGCCGGGCGCGGGTGGGCCGTACGGCGGAGGAAATGAGCGGAAAGTGGGCGAGGGATGGGCTGGTGTTCGGGCGGTGGGAGTCGCCATTGTCGGGATATGCCATCACGCACATCCATCGCCCTGTGGAAGGGCGACATTCAGGACGGCATCGGCTCGGTCGCCGTGGAGTCGGGATCCTTCGAGGGGTTCTACGGCTTCGGCTCACGTTTTCAGCAGGCGCCGGGCACCAACCCCGAAGAGTTGCTCGCGGCCGCGCAGGCGGGATCCTTCTCGATGTTCCTGGCCAACGTTCTGGCGGCGGTCGGCCGCCCGGCCGAGTCGGTGGAGACCGTCGCCACGGTGACCTTGGACGAAGAGCCGGAGATCAAGAAGATCGTGCTGACGACGCGTGCCGTCGTGCCCGGCCTGCCCATTGAGGAGTTCGCCGCGTACATCGAGACGGCGAAGGCGGCGTGCCCGATGTTCAAGGCGCTCAGCGCGGTGCCGATCACGGTCAAGGCCGAGCTGGTGTAAGCCGAGCTGGTGTAAGCCGAGCCGGTGTGAAGCGTTTCGGTCGGCGTCGACGACGGCGTTCGGGGGGTGTGGAGAAGTGTGGGCGGTTTATCGGGTGCTCGCCCACCCTTGGTCCCTATGCCCGCTCAGGATGCCGGGAGGCCGTGCATTTCCCGGTGCCAGAGCAGGTCGCAGACCCTCGTCACGCCCTGGTGCAGGTGCCTGCGGTAGGTGCTGTACGGAAGGCTCAGCCGTTCGGCGGCGGCCTCCTGGGTCGGCACCCGGTGGAAGTAGGTGGTCGTCAGCGCGCGGTGCAACTTGGCGGTGCGCGGGTCGTCGCTGAGCGTGTCCACCGCTTCCACCAGCAGGTCCCGCAGCAGTTTGACGGCGTCGCCGTCGCCGCCGTGCCGCACCACGCGGCTGCGGGTCAGGGGGTTGTCGGCGAGCGCGGTCCGGTCGCGCCAGTGCCGCAGCGCCTGCCGTACGGCGGTGTCGAACTCCGGCCGGGACAGGACGGCGAGTTCGGGCGCGGGGGTGGCGGCCCGTCCGTGGCCGCCGAACAGCTCCCACGACTCCATTCGGTCGAGCCACTCGGCCAGGGGGATGGTCCGCCAGTCGTGGGCGAACAGCCCGTAGCCGATGCCGTCGACGGGGGCGGTGACGGCGAGCTCGTGGTCGAAGTACCGCATCAGCGGTTGCCAGAACTCGGGCACCGCCGTCACCACGTACGTGAGGGCCACGCGTTCGGCCGCGACGGCGTTGGCCATCAGCCGCTGCTGGAACAGGTCCTGTACGGGGGACGGCGGCCGGTACTCCGACCCGTAGACCAGGAAGTGGCCGACGTTCAGGCGCTCGCCGGGCCGGAGTCCGCCGGTGGCGCGGCAGTGCGCCCACGCCGCCGCGACCACGGGATCCACGGCGTTCTCGGTTTCGTCGGGGGTGTCCAGGGTCAGCCAGAGCAGGAACGCCACCGGCTCGTCCGCGCCCACGCGGCGCAGGACGGTGAACGCGTCGATGCGCCGCTCCAGCCAGAATTCGAGGGCGGGCCGCAGGGGCGCCCACTTGGTCCTGGCCGCCAGCGCCAGCATGGCCGGGATGTCGCCGGGCCGCGGATGGTCCTCGAACATCTCGTCCTCGCGGCCGGAGTCCTGGAAGGGGAACGGGATCCGGCCGTAGCGGCGCAGGTAGTTGAGGGCGCCCATGGCCGGCAGCACGGCCTGCCCGCGTGCGGCCTTGGCCCGTGCGACCAGGTGCGCGCGGATGCGGCGGTGCATGAGCTCGTAGCCTTGCGGGTCGCGCCAGCGCAGGTCGGCGTCGAGCGCCTCCCGGACGACGTCGTGCGGGTACAGGCCGTGCCGTCCGGACTCCACGAACGGCAGGCCGCGCAGCCACTCGAACATGGCGGCCGGGTCGTCCACGCCCACGGCCCGCAGCAGTTCCTCGGTGGTGGTGCGGACGTGCGCGCACACCTCCAGGGCGTACCGGTGCGAGGGGGAGGGTACGTCGCCGACGAGGCGGGGCAGCAGCCTTTCGACCACGTTCTGGGTGGGCGTCCAGGACAGCATGTCGCCGTCGTCCTGGGCGGCGAGTTCCGCGGCGAGGTTGAGCGCCAGCGGATGCCCGCCGGTGAACGCCAGCAGTTGCCGGTGCAGCCGTGCGGGCACGCCACGGGCGTCGAGCAGCGCGGTGGCGTCGTCGGGCGACAGGTTGCGCAGCGGCATCACCCGCAGCGCCTCCGCCCAGCCCGGGTCGGCGCACCAGCCGGCTTCGGGGGTGTGGCGGCTCGCGAGCACCACGAGCACGCCGGTGGGCAGCCGGGGCAGGTAGCGCTCACGCAGCCAGGTCTCAAGACGCCGGAGGCGCTCGAAGGTGTCGACCAGCACCACCGCGCCGCGGCCCCCCGTGGCCGGGTCCGGGGTGAGGTCGCCCACCGCCGACTCGAACGCGGCCGGCGAGGCGTCGAGGACGCGGGCGTCGATCTGCACGACACGGCGGCCGGACGCACGCGCCTCCTCGGCGAAACGCCGCAGCAGCGCCGACTTGCCGATTCCGCCGGGACCGTACACATAGAGCACGGCGAACGGAGCCGTCGGCCCGGATCCGGTCGGATCGCCCACCAACGCCGAGCGGAAGAGCGCCAATTCCGACGATCTTCCTTTGAAGAGACGATCACGGGCCGCGTTGAGGCGTCGTTCCAGGAGCATGTTCGATCCCGCACTCCCCCGTAAGGAACAAACATCTCATCGCACTATAGCCACGCCGGAATCAGGGACATGGCCGAAAACATGACGTCTCAGCCGCCTGGAATCGCATTCGGAAAGGCGGGTGACGGGGGTCGCCGATCGGTCGCGGAGGCCGTACGCGGGACGGATGAGCACGTCAGCGGGCCGGTGACGGCGGATGGGCGTGGTATGGCGGCGGGTGGGTCGGGGGTGGTCCGCCGGAGGCGTGCTCCGACGGAAAGGAAAATCGTTATCAACTGTTTTTCGCGTCGATGTCTCTCGGCGGGCGCGGCGGGGAGGCCCAGGGCGGCGCAGGCGGCGTCCACGGCCAGGCGGCGCAGCTCGTCGGCGGAAGGCATGGCTCGCTGCCGGTCAAGCCGTACGCGCCCATGGACATCCGCTCCGGCGGGACGCGCGCCTGAACATCCGCCTGAACATCCGCAGGTCAGCGTTGGCGGCCGGGCGGGAGCACGGATCTGACGGCCTGCTCGGTGCGTCCGATCACAGCGGTTCCGTCGTCGGCGGTGATGAGGGGGCGTTGGATGAGGATGGGGTGCTCGGCCAGCGCGGCGATCCAGCGGTCGCGGTGGTCCGCGTCGCGGGGCCAGGCGTTCAGGCCGAGTTCTGCGGCCACGTTCTCGCCGGTCCGGGTGATGTCCCACGGTTCGAGGCCGAGGCGGGCGAGGACCTGGCGGATTTCGTCCTCGGTCGGCGGGTCGTCTAGATAGCGGCGGATGGTATAGTCCGCCGCCTCGGCGTCCAGGATCGACAGCGCCGAGCGGCACTTGGAACATTCGGGATTTATCCAGATCTCCACCGTGATGCCCTCTCTGCTGGGGACTTACCCGCCTCGGAAGCGTACGGCGGGCCGCCCCCTCGATCGTGGCATGGGCGGTGGGCCGGGCCAGGGCCGGGATCAGCCCGAGCGCGTACGGCGGTGCAGGAGCAGCATCGCCGCGTCGTCGAGGAGCGGGCCGCCGACGTGCTTGACGAGATCCTCCCGCAGCCGGTCCAACGCGGGCTGGGGCTCGCCGGCCAGCAGCAGGGTGGCGCGTTCGGTGAGCGGGTAGAAGGTCCCGGCGGCGTTCCGCGACTCGATCACGCCGTCGGTGTAGAAGAGGATCCGGTCGCCGGGCAGGAACGGAACCCGCTGCGGCTTCGGGGGCGCGCACGCCAGCGCGGCCAGCCCGAGCGCGAGGCCCTCCTCCGGCGGCTCGATCGACTCGACCTGGCCGTCCGCGCCCAGCAGCAGCGGCGGCGGGTGGCCGTGGTTCAGCAACTGGATGCCGGTCGCGTCCACCTCGGCCAGAATGGCGGTCACGAACTCCTCGGGGTCGAGCTGCCGGGCGAGCGTCGTCTCCAGCCGGGCGCTGACCGCCACCAGGTCGCGCTCGTCGAACACGGCCTCCCGGAACGCGCCGAGCACCCAGGCGGCGGTGTCCACCGCGGCCAGCCCCTTGCCCTGCACGTCGCCGAGGAGCACGCGTACGCCGTACGGGGTGGAGAACACCTCCAGCAGGTCGCCCCCGATGCGCGCCTCGGCCGAGGCGGAGGTGTAGGACAGCGCGACGGTGAGGTCCTTCACCTTGCGAGGGATCGGGCGCAGCAGGACGCGCTGGACGGTCTCCGCCACCAGGCGCACGTTGGCGAGCTCGCGCTCGCGTCTCAGCCGCAGGTGGGCCACGAGCATGCCGGCTCCCGTCACGGCCGCGATCGTGGCGAGGATCACGTTGTTCTGCCACGTGTCCAGCCGGTCGAAATAGGCGGCCGACACCAGGCACACCACCATGGCCGTCGCGCCCGCCAGCAGGGTGCGGTGCACGCTCCCGTACGCGCAGGCGAACGTCGGCCCCAGCGTCAGCAGCGGCACGAAGCCGAGCGGCGGGCCGTCCAGCAGGTCGATCACGGCCACGAGCGCGATCACCACGTACGGTGCGTACCGGAGGACGACATCCGATTTCATCCAGGACCCCCGCGTTCTCCCTCACCCCCCGTTGGCTCGCTCACCCGGACCCAACCCCCGGCCCGCCGGTCATGCATCCTCGCGTCGCGGGTTCTCCAGGCGGAAGAAGTTGCTCGGGGTGCCGTCGCTGCGGCTTTCCTGGTAGATGAAGTTGAGACCGCGCTGATCGAACGTGCCGAACCACTCATCCCACGTCACATGCCGCAACTTGTCGCCGCCGTAGCCGGGAAAGTCGAATCGGAGCACGCCCGGACGGCCTTCGTGCTCGGTGCCCTTGACGGTGGACGGCGTCGCGTCGCGGCTGCCGGCCCACTGCCTGATCACCTCGTGGCCGGTGGTGACCAGGCTGCGGCCGGCGCGTTCCGGCTCGTCCTCCGGGGAGCGGATCTCCTGGGAGTACTGCAGGCTCTTGGAGCTCTCCGGCCCCCTGCGGACCCCGCCGCCGGCGTCCTGGCCCTTGCCGCCACTTCCCGTGGACGCCTTCGCCACCGCCTTGATCAACTGCTCCCTGCGCATCCCGGACGTTCCTGACACGCCGAGGTCCTTGGCGCGGTCGCGCAGCTCGTCCATCTTGAGCGCGGCCAGCTCGCTCTCGTTCACCTCGGGGGTGTTCGCCGGCTGGTTGCCCGGTATGTCCTTGTGGCGTGCTGCCTTGTCCTGTCGTGCCATGGTCCATCACCTCCGGGTCCCCCTACCCGTCGTCGCTCGCCCTAACGGCACCCACGCTGAGCTGCGTTTTCATGGTACGGGGGGATCCGGGCGGCCCGATAATGGGATCAGTCCTTATTCCGGATGACGCTGATGGTGCCGGAGCGTTCGAGGATGGCGTAGTCGATCTCGTCGGCGCTGCGGATGCCCTGGCTCTGCCGGGCCTCCTGCAGCACCTGCTCGATGTCGAGGTGGTGGCGCCGCATCCGGTCGGGAACGGATGTCATGGTCATGACAAGCGGCCTTTCCGGCGGAACCCCCTCAGGGTGCCGCGTCTCCGGCATGCGGTTACGCTGGGTTTATGGATTCTCTACGATGAGGAGCCTATCGTGAGCGAAGGGGTACCTGAGGTGAGCGTCGTCAAGGCCGTAGGCATCGACGAGGTCGTCCTTCCCGCCGGGGCGCTCGACCTTTGGGATGGCGGGGAACTCCACGATCTCCTGCACCTTCCGCACGATGGAACCAAGATCGAAATCATCGATGGGACCATTGTCGTGACCGCCGCCCCCCTTTTCGGCCACAACTCGATCGGGACCCGGATCGTCAAGGCCATCAGCCAGGCCGATAACGGGAACACCTCCTGGGAGGTCGTTCAGAACACCGGCGTTCTGCTTCGTCAGGTGTTGGGGGGATACAGCCCCGATTTGGTGGTCATGGAGTCCGCCGTCTTCGACGCGGCCAGCGAGGCCAATGTGCGCCGGTTGACGGCGGACGAGATCGAGATGGTGGTGGAGATCACGTCCAAGCACAACGCGGTGTGGGATCGCAAGGCTCCCTCGGACAAACCGACCAAATGGAATGGGTACGCGCGGATGGAGATTCCGTACTACCTGTTGGTCGACCGGGATCCGAAAATCGCCCGAGTGACGCTGTACTCGATCCCCGATCGAAGCGTCGGCGCCTACCTGAACGAGGAGTCGTGGGCGTTCGGCGAGACCATCCACCTGCCCGAACCCTTTGGATCGGCGATTCCCACCGATCGATGGCGAACCTGGGAGTGAACTCCCTGTGGTCAGCGCAGGCGGCGGAGCAGGTACGTGTCCATGATCCAGCCCTTTCGGGCGCGGGCCTGTGCGCGCAGGTCGCGGATGCGGTCGGCCACCTCGGCCACCGGGCCCTCGACGAGGATCTCGTCGGGGGTGCCGAGGTAGGCGCCCCAGTAGATGTGGTAGTCGTTCAGGCCCTCGAAGGCGCAGCGGGCGTCGAGCATGACGAGGATGTCGTCGGCGGTGGGGCCCTGTTCGGCGAGGCGGCGGCCGGTGGTGATGTGGACCGGGCGGCCGACCCGGGTGAGGGTGGTGCGGTGGCGGGCGGTCAGGGCGGAGATGCTGCTGATGCCCGGGATGACCTCGTAGGTGAAGGGGAGACGGTCCAGGATGGACAGCGTGCTGTCGTAGACGCCGGGGTCGCCCCAGACGAGGAAGGCGCCGGTCTGGCCGTCGGCGAGCTCGTCGTCGATCATGCGGTGGTAGAGGTCGGCGCGGCGGGCGCGCCAGTCCTCGACGGCGGCGGCGTAGGCGGGGGCGGTGCGGTCGCGTTCGGGGTCGCGGGCCTCGACGATCCGGTACGGCGGGCGGCCGTGTTCCTCGATGAGGTGGTGGCGGAGCCGTACGAGGTCGTGTTTCTCCTCGCCCTTGTCGATGATGAAGAACACGTCGGTGGCGGCGATCGCCTTGGCTGCCTGGATGGTGAGGTGGTCGGGGTCGCCCGCGCCGATACCGATGATCATTAGCCGCTTCACGGACACCCAGTCTGCCAGGTGACGACTTGTACGATATTTCCGGTCTTTCGGGGAGGCAGCGAGGAGTCATCGTGAACCTGGTCGAGCGCGGTGCGGCCTTCGCCGAGTTCTGGCAGGAACGTCACCTGTGCACGTTCACCACCGTGCGCCCGGACGGCACCCCGCACGTGGTGCCCGTCGGCGCGACCCTCGACCTGGAGACCGGCGTCGCCCGCGTCATCACGTCCCGGAACTCCCGCAAGGCCCGCATGATCGCCGCCGGCGCCCGCCACGTCGCCCTCTGCCAGGCCGACGGCCGCCGCTGGTCCACCCTGGAGGGCCTCGCCACCGTGCGTACCGATCCCGACGAGATCGCCGACGCCGAACGCCGCTACGCCTCCCGCTACAAGCCCCCGCGCCCCAACCCGCAACGGGTCGTGCTGGAGATCCAGGTCACCCGCGTCCTGGGCACCGTGTGATCACCGTCGTCGGCATCGGCGCGGACGGCTGGGCCGGCCTCACCCCCGCCTCCCGCCGCGCGCTCGCCACCGCCCACGTCCTGATCGGCAGCCCCCGCCAACTCGCCCTCGTACCCGACCCGATCCCCCTGCCGGACGAACCTGGCCTGCCGGACGAACCTGGCCTGCCGAACGAACCCGACGCGACGGCCGAGCCCACGGCGGCGTCGCCGCCCCCGGGAGCCACGCGCGACCACCTGTCCGCCGCAGGGACCGACGGCGCGGTGCCCGCCGTCGCGGGACCGGGCGCGGCGGTCGAACGCGTCCCGCTGCCCTCCCCGCTGCTACCCAACCTCCCGCCGCTGATCGAATCGCTCGGCGACCGCGAGGTGTGCGTGCTGGCCAGCGGCGACCCCATGTTCTACGGCATCGGCTCGACCCTCGTACGACTGCTGGGCGCCGAGCGAATACGAGTGTTGCCGCACGTCTCATCGGTGTCGCTCGCCTGCGCCCGCCTCGGCTGGCCGCTGGAACAGGTCGAGGTCGTCAGCGCCGTCGGACGCCCGCTCGCCGCGCTCCGCCCGGCCCTGTCGCCCGGACGCCGGGTGCTCATCCTCGGCTCCTCTCCAGAAGCCGTCACCCAATTGCTGGACACATCGGGATACGCCGCCAGCGACGTCACGGTCCTGTCCGACCTGGGCGCCCCCACCGAATCCGTACGGCCCGCCGACCAGGCCACCCCCACACGTCTCCACGTCATCGCCGTGGAATGCGTGCCCACGCCCGGCACCCGGCCGCTGCCCCGCGTCCCTGGCCTGCCCGACGACGCGTTCGACCACGACGGCCAGCTCACCAAACGCGAGGTCCGCGCGGTCACCCTGTCCCGCCTCGCCCCCCTCCCCGGCGAACTGCTGTGGGACGTGGGCGCGGGCTCGGGCAGCATCGCGATCGAGTGGATGCGCACCCACCCGTCCTGCACGGCGATCGCCGTGGAAAGCCGCCCCGACCGCGCCGCCCGCATCCGCCGCAACGCCGACACCCTCGGCGTCCCCTCCCTCCGCGTCATCGAAGGCGAGGCCCCCGCCGCCCTCGACGACCTCCCCACCCCCGACGCCATCTTCATCGGCGGCGGCGCCACCGCCCCCGGCCTCATCGACCGCTGCTGGACGGCCCTCCGCCCCGGCGGCCGCCTGGTGGCCAACGCCGTCACCGTGGAAACCGAGACGCTGCTCGCCCACTGGTACGCCAGACTCGGCGGCGATCTGGTGCGACTGGCCGTACAGCGGGCCGCCCCGGTGGGCGGCTTCACCGGCTGGCGGGCCGCGATGCCGGTGACCGTATGGGCGTTGATCAAGGAATAGGCCGCGGCTTCACCCGACCGGCGCAGCCGTTCGGCCCGCTCGCGGACGCGGGCCGCGAACACCTGGTTGCCCTGCACGAAAAAAACTCGCCATCTCGGCCAGTGCCCCTACGAAGCCCGCCTGGCTGACCCGAGCGGCGAGTACCGTCTCCTCGCCTGGCCGATCGGCCTGCGAGAATAAAAGGTGAAGCCGATACGGGGGAGGTTGCTGGGTGATGGACCCGCACGTCGCCGAACTTCTGGGCATCGACCTGGACGATCCCGAAGTCCAGCGCGAGAACGCCGCGATCGAGCGGGACATGCGGCTGATCGAGACGCTGGTGGGCATCCGCCGACAGCGCGGCATGACGCAGGCCGAGGTTGCGGAACGGATGGGACATAGCGAGCCGGCGGTGTCCGGCTTCGAGCGTCTGGGCGGCGATCCTCATCTGTCCACAATCCGGCGATACGCGCTGGCGATCGGCGTGGATGTGCTCCACACGGTTCGCGTGCCCGGCGAAGTCGGCGAGACAATCTCGACGCCGGTCAAGGTTCAGGTGTACGGGTGGGAGACGCCTCAGACCTCTGGCACGGCCAGTATCGACTTCAAGCGAGCCGCATCGTGATGGAGGGGTTTCTCGTCCTCGCTGACTTCGGCAGCACTGATCAGGCATCTAGAAAGTTCACCTGCTTGGAGCCGGTCGATGACCGGTCCGGTTGTGCCTCTATCAGTCGTCGAGCGCGATTTGCGTACGGCCAGAGCGTGTCACGGCCTGAAAAGCACCACGAGCGCTAGTCAGGCTCAAAGTGGTTCACTCCAGGCACTTCACATTTAGGGGCCGATCATGACCGTGTATTTCATCGGGGCCGGTCCGGGGGCGGCTGACCTGATCACTGTGCGAGGGTTGCGGTTGTTGCAGACGACCCCGGTCTGTCTGTACGCGGGATCGTTGGTGCCGCGTGAGTTGCTCGACGCATGCGCTCCGGGTGCCCGGCTGGTGGACACGGCCGACCTCACGCTCGACCAGATCATCGGCGAGATCGCCGATGCCCATGCCCGCGGGTGCGACGTGGCCCGGCTGCACTCCGGCGACCCGTCGATCTTCAGTGCCGTGGCCGAGCAGATGCGCAGGCTGGACGCGATCGGTGTGCCGTACGAGATCGTTCCGGGCGTTCCGGCCTTCGCCGCCGCCGCGGCCTCGTTGCGGCGCGAGCTGACGGTTCCCGGGGTGGCACAGAGCGTGATCTTGACGCGTACGGCCGCGCGGGCGACGCCGATGCCGCCCGGGGAGGATCTGGCCACGCTGGGCGCGAGCGGGGCCACCATGGTGCTGCACCTCGCGGTTCAGCGCATCGAGGCGGTGGTCGCGGACCTGCTGCCCGTCTACGGCCCGGAGTGCCCGGTTGCCGTGGTCGCCTACGCGTCCCGACCCGATGAGATCATCCTGCGGGGCACTCTGGACGACATCGCCGTGCGGGTCCGCGGGGCAGGCGTCAAACGCACCGCCGTGATCGTCGTCGGCCGCGCCCTGACCGCCGCGGAGTTCCCCGACAGCCACCTCTACAGCGCCGAACGGGACCGTCCATGCGCCGCGTCCTGATCCTCGGCGGTACGGCCGAGGCGCGAGCGCTGGCGGCCGGGCTTGTGGCCGAAGGCGTCCACGTGATCACGTCCCTGGCGGGCCGCGTTGCCAACCCCCGTCTCCCGGAGGGCGAGGTACGGCAGGGCGGTTTCGGGGGCCCCGACGGCCTGGCCGCCTGGCTGCGCGCCGAACGCGCCGACGCCCTGGTGGACGCCACCCACCCCTTCGCCGCCCGGATGACCGCCTCGGCCGCCGAGGCCGCCGCACGCACCGGCGTGCCGCTGCTGGCGCTGCGCCGTCCCGGCTGGCAGGAAGGCCCCGGCGACGTCTGGGAGCGCGTGCCCTCGCTGCACGAGGCCGCCGCCCTGCTCACCGCCCCGATGCGCGTGTTCCTCACCACCGGCCGCCGCAGCCTGCCGGTCTTCGCGCCCGTCCGCGGCGTCTGGTTCCTCGCCAGATCGGTCGATCCGCCCGAGCCGCCGATCCCGGACAACGTGCAGGTGCTCCTGGACCGCGGGCCGTACACGGTCGAGGGCGAACGCGCGCTGATCCGCCGCCACCGCCTCGACGTGCTCGTCACGAAGGACAGCGGCGGCACCATGACCGCGGCCAAACTCACCGCCGCCCGCGAACTCGGCCTTCGAGTAATCATGATCGACCGACCTCCGCCGCCGCCCGGGGTGCCCGTCGTGTGCACGGTCGAGGAGGCTCTCTCCTGGACCCTTGCTTCCCCCTGGAGTCAGGGATAGCGACGCGGTGTGTAGACGGTGCCCTGCGCGGTGACGCGGGTGGTCGAGGAGCCGATGATCAGTAGGCAGCGCATGTCCACCTTGGCCGGATCGAGTTCGCCGAGTGTGGTGATGTCGACGCTCTCCTCGGGGCCGCCGACGTCGCGGCCGATCACGACGGGGGTGTCCGGCGCACGGTGTTCGAGGAGCAGGTCGCGGGCGGCGGGCAGTTGCCAGGTGCGGCTGCGGGAGGCCGGGTTGTAGATGGCGAGGACGAGGTCGGCCTTGGCGGCGGCGGTGAGGCGGTCGGCGATGACCTCCCAGGGTTTGAGCAGGTCGGACAGGGACAGGACGCAGAAGTCATGGCCCAGCGGGGCGCCCGCGCGGGCGGCCACGGCCTGGGCGGCGGTGAGGCCCGGCACGACGCGTACCGGCACGTCCGGGTAGTCGGCCGCGGCCTCCAGGACCGCGCTCGCCATGGCGAAGACGCCCGGGTCTCCGGAGGAGACGACGGCCACCCGCCTGCCCTCGCGGGCGAGGTCGAGGGCGTGCCTGGCGCGTTCGGCCTCCACCCGGTTGCCGGTGCGGTGGCGGCGCTGACGGGGGTTCGGCGGCACCCGGTCGACGTACGGGCCGTAGCCCACAAGGTCGGTCGCGGTGGCGAGGGCGTCCTGGGCCTCGGGGGTGAGCCAGGGGCGTCCGGCAGGGCCGAGCCCCACGACGACCACTTCGGGAGCGGTCGTGGCCGACTCGGGCTCGGGCGTGAACGTGCGCTCGGCCGGGCTCGCGAGCAGGGCCAGGGAGAAGTACGGCACGCCTTCCGGGTCGACGTCCTTCAGCGGCACGACCCGCTCGCCGTCCATGGTGGCGCGCTCCACGTACCAGGCCTCGTCGAGCCGCCCGGCCCCGGCGAAGGCGTCGCGTACCTTCTCGAAGGTACGGCCCAGCTTGAGCACGGCCGCCGAATCGGTGGCGCGCAGACGGTCGGCGAGGACCTCGCCGGGGAGCGTGCCGGGCAGCACGGTGAGGATCTCGTCGCGTTCCACCAGCGGACGGCCCAGCACCGCGGCGGCGGCGGCCACGGAGGTGACGCCGGGCACCACCTCGGTCGGGTAGCGATGAGCCAGCCGCTTGTGCATGTGCATGTAGGAGCCGTAGAAGAGCGGGTCGCCCTCGCAGAGCACGACGACGTTCCTGCCCTCGTCGAGGTGGGCGGCGAGCCGGGCCGCGCACTCGACGTAGAAGTCGTCGAGCGCGCCCTGGTATCCGCCGGGATGGTCGGTGGTCTCGACCGTCAGCGGGTACTGCAGCAGTTCCTCGATCTGCCCCGGGCGGATGTACGGCATCGCGATCGAGCGGGCGATGCTGCGGCCGTGCCGGGCGGCGTGGTAGGCGATCACGTCGGCCTGGCCGATCAGCCGGGCGGCCTTGACGGTGATCAGATCGGGGTCGCCGGGGCCGAGGCCGACCCCGTACAGGCGTCCGGTCATGCCCGCGCCGCCGTTAGGGGCAGGTGGGCGGTCGTGTGTGCGGGCCGGTGCCTGAGCAGGGGGCGCTGTAGCGCGGTTTGGGGCCGGAGGTGGGCCGTGTGTACGGGCCGCCGCCCGAGCGGTTGGCGCCGGACCGCCGTTAGGGGCAGGTGGCCGGTCGTGTGTGCGGGCCGGTGCCTGAGCAGGGGGCGCTGTAGCGCGGTTTGGGGTCGGGGACGGGCCGTGTGTGCGGGCCGCCGCCCGAGCGGTTGGCGCCGGACCGCAGTTCCGGCCAGGAGCCGGGCCTCGGACAGGGGTGCTGTTCGCATCTCGTGGAGGGCCGACCGGGACGGCCCGGAGCACAATGCGCGCACGACGTTCCCCTTCTCGTTGGTCATTCCGCCTCGCTTGCGATCGCGTTGACCGCCGCCGCCGTGATCGCGCTGCCACCGCGGCGGCCGTGTACGACCAGGTGGTCGAGATCGCTTTCGGCCAGGGCCAGTTTGGACTCGGCCGCGCCGACGAAACCCACCGGGATGCCGAGCACCGCCGCCGGGCGTCCCGCGCCCTCGGCGACCAACTCCAGCAGGCGGAACAGCGCGGTCGGGGCGTTGCCGATCGCCACCACCGAGCCCGCCAGACGGTCGCGCCACAGTTCCAGGGCCGCGGCGCTGCGGGTGGTGCCGAGCCGTTCGGCCAGCTCGGGTACGCGCGGGTCGCCGAGCGTGCACACCACGTCGTTGCCGGCGGGCAGCCTGCGCCTGGTCACGCCGGAGGCCACCATCATGGCGTCGCACAGCACCGGCGCACCCGCCCGCAGCGCCGCCCGCGCCTTCGCCACCACGCCGGGCGACCAGGCGAGGTCGCGTACCAGGTCGGTCATCCCGCACGCGTGGATCATCCGGACCGCGACCTGTGCGACCTCGGGCGGCAGGCCGTCGAGGTCCGCCTCGGCGCGGATCGTGGCGAACGACCGGCGGTAGATCTCCGCGCCGTCGCGCACGTAATCGGTCACCGGACTGGTCACCGGACTGGTCACCGGATCGGTCACCAGGTTGTTCACCGGGCCGGGGTGCCCGGCCGCCGGTCGCTTGTCGCCGCCTTCGGTCACGTGAGCCTTTCGTCGTAGCCGTCGGCCGTGGCCACCATCTGCAGGACCCGGCCGCGCGGGAGCCCGCATCGCCGCTCGCAGCCGGACCAGTGGACCGGCGTGGCGGGAGCGTGTATGCGCCCGAGCACCCAGGCTGTCGCATCCGCGTGCACGTTTGCCAGCGCCTTTCCACAGCCTGGACGACCGATGCAGGCCGTGACCCCCGCCCAGGGCGAATCGGAGTCCGTGACAAGGCCCGCCGCGGCCAGCCGCCGCTCCACCTCGTCGGCGTCGGCCGGGTCGCGTACGACGAACGTCCGCCAGGGCGTCAGCCGTACCTCGTCGGCGACGTCGGCGAGGGCGAGCAGTTGCGCCGGGGTCGGTTTTCCCAGCGGAACCAGCGCCTGTACGGCCCGGCCGCCGAAGAGAACGCCGAGCTCACGCGACGACGGGTTTGCCCGGGCGGCGTCCGGGCCGTCGAGAACCTCTCGATCGCGTGAAATTGGGCGGATGGTGCCCGCGCTTTCGGCTTCGGTCGGTTCGAGCGGCTGAGGCGAGCCCGACGCGGGTGTGTCCGAGCGCCCGAGAACTCTCTCGTCGTGGGAAGGCGTGCTCGGCCGTGACGTGCGAGCAGCGCCGGAATCGTCCCGGCCGGGCGGATGCGGCGAATCCGGGTTGGGCGAATCTGGCGGGATGGTTGTGGACGGGCCGCCGAGCAGGGCGGCGATCCTGGCCGGGCCGTCGTCCAGTTCCGCGATGCGCCATTCGGTGCCGCGCAGGCGCAGGAAGGCCTCGGCGGCGTCGAGCATGAGCGGGACGGCCATCCACTCCGGTACGTCGAGGCCCGCGTCATGCCCGGCCAGCAGCAGTCGGCGGTTCACGTAGGTGACGTCCGCCTCCAGGCCGATGTCCTCGATCGAGAACAGGAAGCGGCCGGGCAGTTCCGCGAGCGCCGGACGCGCGCACAGGGCCTGGTCGAGTGCGTCGATCAACGCGCGGTCGGTGAAGGGGGAGGCGACGATGTTGCGTACGCGTTCGTGGGTGACCGAGGGAAGCAGACCGGCTGCGGCAATGCGAGCGGCGAAGGCGGCGGGGTCGGACAGGCCGCGCACCTGCACGTTCCCGCGGGAAGTGAGCTCGATCATCCCGGAGCCGAGCTCGGTCGCGGAGGTGGCCAGCACCTGTGCCTGGGCCGCTTCGATCACGCCGCCCGGCACCCGGACCCGGGCGAGCGGCCCGTCGGCGGCTTCGTGCACCTGGAGCGCTCCCGGACAGGCGTCGGGACGGTTTCTTCCGAAGGATTCGGCTTTGGACACGTTGAGGATGGTAACGCCCGCCCTGCTACGGGATCAGTTTGGCAGGTCGGCGAATCATGTCATGGTCGGGGAGAGGCGTCGCGATGGGCGGCAAGGTGTCAGTGCGTCCGCGCGGGTTGGGGATGCCGGGTGGATGAACGATGAGAGGCCGACGCGATGGCCGCCTTTCATCGACTGGTCGGTCAGCGGTATCGGGATGGGTGGTGGGGTACCGGTGCGTCCGTGCGGATCGGGCACGGCTGGCCATGCAAGTCACGAAGGGCCGCACGAGGGCGGCCCTTCGTCGGGTGATCGGTGAGCGGTGTCGGGTGGATCGCCCGGCGCCGGTCTGTCTGTTCGACGGCGTCGGCGGTGATTCGTTGAACGGCTCCGCCGGGGTGGCCGCCGTCGGCGTGGTCAGGCCGTGGCCGGGGTGAGCGCGCGGCGCCAGGCGTCGTAGCCCCCGAGCAGGTCGGACACGTCGGTGTGGCCGTGTCGGCGCAGCAGGCTGGCGGCGATGGAGGAGCGGATGCCGCTCGCGCAGTAGACGACCACCGGGGTGTCGGCGGGGATCTCGGCGAGCCGCCGGGGCAACTCGGCGAGTGGGATGGCGATGGCGCCGGGGATGGCGCCGCCCTCGACCTCGCCGGCGTTGCGGACGTCCAGCAGCGCGGGCGGATGCGCGCGGTCCAGGGCCTGCCGCAGCTCGCTGACGGTGACGCGCCTCGCCTGGGTGAGGTGACCGGCCATGGCGGTCAGGGCGCCCTCGGGCTCGCGTAGGTAACCGGCGACCGTGTCGAGGCCGATCCGGGCGAGCCGGGTGACGACCTCGGCCTCGCGGTCCTGCGGCGCGATGACGAGAATCTCGCTGTCGGGCGGGACGACCATGCCGGCCCGTTCGGCGAAGCGGCCATCGGCGGGGACGTTGAGCGCGCCGCGCGGGTGGCCGGCGGCGAACTCCAGCGCGTCGCGGGTGTCAAGCACGACCGCGCCGGCCGCCTGGAGTTCCAGAAATTCCGCCGGTGACAGCGGGCGCAGGTGCGCGCTCACATCCAGCAGTTCGTGCCGCTTGCGGTTGAGGACGGCGTCGTATCCGAAGTAGCCGGGCGCCGGCGGCTGGCCCTCGGTCACGATGGCCACGAACTCGTCCCGGCTCATGGGCGCGCAGGCGTAGTTGGTGAGCCGCTGGTCGCCGATGGTGGACTGCAGCGCGGTCGACAGGTTCTTGCCGCAGGCCGAGCCGGCCCCGTGTGCCGGGAAGACGCGCACCTGGTCGGGCAGGGCCATCAGCTTGTGCTGGACGCTGTCGTACAGCATGCCGCCGAGTTCGTCGGCGGTGATGCCGAAGGAGGCGAGCAGATCGGGTCGGCCCACGTCGCCGATGAACAGGGCGTCTCCGGTGAGCACGCCGTACGGAACGGTGTCGCCGGGGTGCTCGAAGAGCAGAACGCTGATCGATTCGGGGGTGTGGCCGGGGGTCTCCAGGATTTGCAGCGTCACCTCGCCCAGGGAGATCCGCTCCCCGTCGGCGAGCGCGCGAATCGGGTATTCCACACCGGTGGCCCTTCGGCCGTACCCGATCCAGGCCCCGGTGCGGGCCGCCAGTTCCAGGTGCCCGGCGATGAAGTCGGCGTGGAAGTGGGTGTTGATGACCGCCTCGATGGTGAGCCCGTGCGCCGCCGCGTCGTTGAGGTATTCGCTCACGTCACGGCGCGGATCGACCACCACGGCCCGGCCGGTCGTCTTGTCGCCGATCAGGTACGAGGCCTGGGACAGACATTCCAGGTAGTACTGGGTGAAGAACATGCGATTCTCCCGATTCTCCCGAGATTCGATGGTGTTCGGTGCGTCGGACGTGGCGTGCGTGGTGCCGAGCGCCGACGCGTGGGTGTCGCCGCCGTCCGGCCCGGCCCCGGACGTCGGTGGCGGGCCGGGAACGATGGGTCCGGGTCGCGGCGGCGAGGCGACGAGCGGAACGCCGGTCCTGCGGGCCCTGATCCGCCAGACGACGAGGGCCCCGGACACGGCCGCGACGATGAACGCCGACTGCGCCGGCCAGCCGGACAGGGTGTCCAGCACCAGGTGGCGCACCGTCGCCGGGACCTGCTGGACGAGCACGAACGCCGCCATGACGACGACGAACCAGCCGAAGGCCCGCCGTAGCCGCCCCGGGTCGACGTGACCGGCCAGCCGGGACCCGGCCATGCCGCCGACCACCGCCGCAGCGGTCACCGCGAGGGTCAGCGGCCAGTCCAGGCGTACGCTGTCGAGGTAGCCGGCGAGCCCGGCGAACGACTTCATCGCGATGACCACCAGCGAGGTGCCGACCGCCACCGGCATGGTGAGGCCGCCCAGCAGCACCAACGCGGGCACCACGAGGAAGCCGCCGCCGGCGCCGATCAGCCCGGTGACCGCCCCGACCGCGATCCCCTCGGCGAGGATCCGCGCCATCGGGCGGTTCACCGGCCCGCGTTCCGCCACCGCGTGCGGGGACGTCATGGACGTGATGGACGCGGTGGACGTCATGGACGCGGTGGACGTGATGGGCGCGGATACCGGGCGAGGGCGCAGCATCGCCGCCGCGGTGACGGCCATCACGAGCCCAAAGGCCACCAGCAGCACGCCTGCGGGGATGTAGGCGGCCAGTCGTCCGCCGCCGTACGCGCCGATCATTCCGGCGGTGCCGTACAACAGCCCGGTCCGCCACTGGATCCGCCTCGCACGGGCGTGCGGGAGCATCCCCACCGCGCTGGTGACTCCGACGACGAACAGCGACATCGCGATCGCCGGCTTCGGCGCGACATCGGCCAGGTAGATCAGGATCGGTACGGTCAGGATCGAGCCTCCGCCGCCGAGCAACCCGAGGGAGAGACCGACGAGTACGGCCGCGCCCAGGGTGAGCGCGAGGGTCATGCCGGTCGTCCGTCCCGCACCAGTCGTGCCACGATCGCCTCCGCGTCGCAGGCCGCGACCCGGTTGAACGGCAGCCGCGCCAGCAGCATGCCCATCGCGCAGGTGTTGGTGAGCGCGGCGACGGCGAGTCCGGCGCCGATGGCGGCGGCCAGCCACTCCAATCCGGGCACGACCAGGCCGCCGAGCACGCTCGCGAGCACCAGGACGCCCGCGACCAGCCGCACCTGCCGTTCCAGATCCCAGCGGGGGCGTCCGCGGCTGACCGGCGCCCCGGCGGCCTCCCAGGCGAGCAGGCCGCCGTCCAGGACGCGGAGGTTCGCCATCCCGGCCTCGGCCAGCACCCGCTCGGCCTGGGCCGCCCGCGTGCCGCTGCGGCACACCAGCACCACCTGGCCGAGGTGACGGCGCAACTCTGAGCGGTGTTCCCGGAGGTTGTCCAGGGGGACGTTGTAGGAGCCGGGGATGTGCGCCGCCGCGAACTCGGCTGGGGTACGCACGTCAAGCACGCGCAGGCCGTCGTCGGCGTCGAGCCGGGCGCGCAGGGCGGCGGCGTCCAGTCTGGCCGGTGAATCACTCATGTCCAGGCATCCTTCGAAGCGAATCAGGAAGACGACCGCGGCCGACCTCATCGTCGACCGATATACCCCCGGGGGTACCCGAACTGTAGTTCACAACGCCGTCGTTTGGCAAATACCCCCCGGGGTACCTGTGGTGATGCGTCGTGCTGACACGGGCGGTCGTCGGGATGGCGTGTCGGCGGTCGTGGTGGTCGCTCCGGAGCCGACGTCGGCCCTGCTTCAGTGGGTGTGCGGGCCGCTGAATGGGCCGGTGGGGTGGAACGACCGTGCGGGCGGGCCGTCGGTGGTTGATCCGGTCCGTGGCGAGCGGCGGTGAACGGGCGGCGTGGCCGAGTCGGTCCGGTGGTCCGTCCACCGGCTCACACGTCGGCTCCGGTTCGATCTCACGGCACCCGGATCTCGAAGTCGGCGAGGCCACCGCGAAGAGGACCATGCTCCCGCCGACGATCTCTCCCTCGCCGCCGGGACGGATTTCGCTGGATGCGGCGTCGGTGGGGCTCGCCTTGCGGCATGGGTCACCCGCGCCCGGGGAGACGGGCACCGCTCGACGAGCGGAGCCGCGCCCGGGTGGAGGGGGCGTCCTGATGAGGGGTGGAGGGGCCGGAGTGGTCCGTTTCGTCAGGCGAGGGAGATTCGTCAGGCGAGGGAGAGGAAGAGCTTTTCCAGTTGATCGCGGTTGAGCCGAGCCTGGGCCGGATCGGCGTCGCTGTCCGCCACGCACTGCTCCAGACCCGTTGCGATGATCTTGAATCCCGCCCTGTCCAATGCCCGGGACGCGGCGGCGAGCTGGGTTATCACGTCCTTGCAGTCCCGGCCGCTCTCGATCATCTGGATCACGCCGCCGATCTGCCCCTGAGCCCGCCGCAGCCGTACGACGACATCGGCGAGGGCTTCCTTGTCCAGTTCCATGCCACATCCTTCGGTCGGTACCCCCTAGGGTATCCAATCGCTCGGCGTCCTGCCGTGGCCCGGCGCGGCCTCGCCGTTGGCACCGGAAGCGCGCCCTGTCACGGGCGGCCGTCCGCATGGACGGGAAGATCGAGGGGAAAGTTGAAGCGGGGAGCCGGTGCGATTCCGGCTGCCGCGTCACCCCCGAGACCGGGGCGAGAAGCCCAGGGAGGACTGCCACGTGCCGACAGGGCCCACCGTGCTGCTGCTGTCCACCTCCGACACGGATCTGCTGAGCGCCCGGGCGAGCGGCGCCGCCTACCGGCTCGGCAACCCCGCCCGGCTTGCCGTCGATGACCTGCCGGAGCTCGTGGACGGCGTCGATCTCGTCGTGGTACGCCTGCTCGGCGGGCGACGGGCCTGGGAGGAGGGGCTGGACGCGCTGCTGGCCGGGCCGCGGCCCGTGGTCGTGCTCGGCGGCGAGCAGGTGCCCGACGCCGAGCTGATGGAGCTGTCCACGGTGGGCGGCGGGGTGGGCGGCAGAGTGAGTGGCGGAGTCTGCGCCGAGGCGCACGCCTACCTGGCGTACGGCGGGCCGCGCAACCTGGCCGAGTTGCACGCCTTCCTGTGCGACACCGTCCTACTCACCGGGCGCGGCTTCGCGCCGCCGCAGCCGACGCCCACCTGGGGGCCGCTGGAGCGACACGCGCGCAGCGACCGGGGGCCGGTGGTGGGGGTGCTGTACTACCGGGCCCACCACATGGCGGGGAACACCGCGTTCGTGGAGGCGCTGTGCCGGGCTATCGAGGACGCGGGCGGGCAGGCCATGCCGATCTTCTGCTCCTCGTTGCGTACCGCCGAACCCGAGCTGCTCGACACGCTGGGCAGGGCCGACGTGCTCGTGGTGACCGTGCTCGCGGCCGGCGGGTCGCGACCGGCGACGGCGGGGGCGGGGGGCGACGACGAGGCCTGGGACGTGGGCGCGCTCGCCCGGCTCGACGTGCCGATTCTGCAGGGGCTGTGCCTCACCACGAGCCGGAGGGCCTGGGAGGAGAACGACGAGCTGTCGCCGCTGGACGCCGCGTCGCAGGTGGCGATCCCCGAGTTCGACGGGCGGATCATCACGGTGCCGTTCTCGTTCAAGGAGGTCGACGAGGACGGGCTCACGGTCTATGTGGCGGATCCGGAGCGGGCCGCCCGCGTGGCGGGCATCGCCGTACGGCATGGCCTGCTCAGGCACACCCCGCCCGTCGAGCGGCGGCTGGTCGTGATGTTGTCGGCGTACCCGACCAAGCACTCGCGGGTCGGCAACGCGGTCGGCCTCGACACCCCCGCGAGCACGGTACGGCTGCTGGCCCGGCTCGCCGAGGCCGGCTACGACCTGGGCGAGGGTTTCCCCGGCGTGGCCGAGCAGGACGGCGACGCGCTCATCCACGCCCTGATCGCCGCCGGAGGTCAGGACCAGGACTGGCTGACCGAGGAGCAGCTCGCGGGCAACCCGGTGCGGATCGCGGGGGCCGACTACGCCCGCTGGTACGCCACGCTCCCCGCCGACCTGCGCGCGAACATCGAGCGCCACTGGGGCCCGCCGCCCGGGGAGCTGTTCACCCACGAGGGCGAGCACGGCACCGACATCGTGCTCGCCGCGCTGCGCGCCGGGAACCTGGTCGTCATGGTGCAGCCGCCGCGCGGCTTCGGCGAGAACCCGATCGCCATCTACCACGACCCCGACCTGCCGCCCAGCCACCACTACCTGGCCGCCTACCACTGGCTCGCGGACGAGTTCGGCGCGCACGCGATCGTGCACGTGGGCAAGCACGGCAACCTGGAGTGGCTGCCGGGCAAGTCCGCCGGCATGTCGGCCTCCTGCGCCACCGACGCCGCCATCGGCGACCTGCCGCTGATCTATCCCTTCCTCGTCAACGACCCCGGCGAGGGCACCCAGGCCAAGCGGCGGGCGCACGCCGTACTCGTGGACCACCTCGTCCCGCCGATGACCCGCGCGGAGACGTACGGCGACATCGCCCGGCTGGAGCAACTGCTCGACGAGCACGCCACGATCGCCGCGATGGACCCGGCGAAGCTGCCCGCCATCCGCGCCCAGATCTGGACGCTGATCCAGGCCGCCCGCCTCGACCACGACCTGGGCCTGGAGGACCGGCCGCACGACGCCGAGTTCGACGACTTCCTGCTGCACGTGGACGGCTGGCTGTGCGAGGTGAAGGACGCCCAGATCCGCGACGGCCTGCACGTGCTCGGCCGGGCCCCCGAGGGGGCGGCCCGGGTGGATCTCGTGCTCGCCATGCTGCGGGCCCGGCAGATGTGGGCGGGCACGCGCAGCCTGCCGGGGCTGCGGGAGGCGCTCGGCCTGCCGGAGGACGGTACGGCGAGCCGTGAGGCGGTGGACGCGGCCGAGGCCGCCGCCCGCGCGCTGGTCGAGGGCATGGAGGAACGCGGCTGGGATCCCGCCGCCGCGCCCGCCGTGGCGGCGTCCGCGAACCTGACCGGTGAGCGCCTGGGGCTGGTGACGCGGATTCTGGAGTTCGCCGCCGCCGAGGTGGTGCCCCGGCTGGGCCGTACGACGGATGAGCTGGAGAACGTGCTGCACGCGCTGGACGGCGGATACGTTCCGGCGGGGCCGAGCGGGTCGCCGCTGCGCGGGCTGATCAACGTGCTGCCGACGGGGCGGAACTTCTACGCGGTGGACCCGCGGGCGGTGCCGAGCAGGCTCGCCTGGGAGACCGGGCAGGCGATGGCGCAGTCGCTGCTGGCCCGCTATCAGGCCGATCATGGGCGGTGGCCGCGGTCGGTGGGGCTGTCGGTGTGGGGGACCAGCGCCATGCGCACGGCCGGGGACGACGTGGCCGAGGTGCTGGCGCTGCTCGGCGTGCGGCCGCAGTGGGATGAGGCGTCCCGGCGGGTGACGGGTCTTGAGGCGATCCCGCTCGGCGAGCTGGGGCGTCCGCGCATCGACGTGACCGTCCGGATCAGCGGGTTCTTCCGGGACGCGTTCCCGCATGTGGTGACGATGCTGGACGATGCGGTACGGCTGGTCGCGGGCCTGGATGAATCGGATGAGGACAACTACGTGCGGGCCCACGTCAGGGCCGAGGGGCACGGGGACGAGCGCCGGGCCACGATGCGGATCTTCGGCTCGGCGTCCGGGGCGTACGGGGCGGGGCTGCTTCCGCTGATCGACAGCCGCAACTGGCGCGACGACGCCGACCTGGCCGAGGTGTACGCGGTGTGGGGCGGCTACGCGTACGGCCGCGACCTGGACGGCGTGCCCGCCCGGGAGGACATGGAGAACGCCTACCGCAGGATCGCGGTCGCGGTGAAGAACGTCGACAGCCGCGAGCACGACATCGCCGACTCTGACGACTACTTCCAGTACCACGGCGGCATGGTCGCGACCGTGCGCGCGCTCACCGGCCGGGCCCCCGCCGCGTACGTCGGCGACAACACGCGGCCGGACGCGGTGCGCACCCGCACGCTGGCCGAGGAGACCGCGCGGATCTTCCGCGCCCGGGTGGTGAACCCGCGCTGGCTCGCGGCGATGCGCGCGCACGGCTACAAGGGGGCGTTCGAGCTGGCCGCGACCGTCGACTACCTGTTCGGCTACGACGCGACGACCGGGGTCGTGGCCGACTGGATGTACGACAGGCTCGCCGAGACGTACGTGCTCGATCCGGAGAATCAGGCGTTCATGGCGAAGTCGAATCCGTGGGCGCTGCACGGCATCGCCGAACGGCTGTTGGAGGCGGCCGAGCGCGGCATGTGGGAGCATCCGGACGCCGACATCCTGGACGGCCTTCGGCGGGTTTACCTCAAGATCGAGGGCGATTTGGAGGACGACACGAGCCGCTGAGCGAGCACTGGCGCGCCCGCCCAGTGCAGGTGCAGGTAGGTGGCGGTGAGGAGGGCGTCGCCGTGCCCGTCCGCGCCGCCGTCCCAGCGCAGCAGCGGGTCGGGGACGGGCTCGATCGTGGTCCGGTGGAACTCGTGGCCGCGCAGCGGCTCGCCGGTGCGGGTGAGCAGCGAGTCGCGCAGCGCCGTGGCCTCGCGGTAGCCGAGCGTCAGCGTGTCCGTCATCCGGGCCACGGCCGGGATTCGGCCGCACATGCGCCGACCGTCAAGCTCCCGGCACAGGTAGAGCAGCCCGGCGCATTCGGCCGCGACCGGGCCGTCGAAGGCGGCAAGCTGCTCGCGCAGGCGCTCGTTGGCCGCGAGCTGCTCCGCGTAGACCTCGGGGAAGCCACCGCCGAGCACGAGCGCGCCCGTACCCTCGGGCAGGCCCTCGTGACGAAGCGGGTCGAACACCGCGACCTCGGCTCCGGCGGCGCGCAGCAGCTCCACATGCTCGGCGTAGCCGAAGGTGAAAGCCGGCCCACCCGCCACGGCGACGATCTTTCCCTGCGTTTCGGCACGGCCACGGCCATCGGCGGGAGAGAACGGGGAGAGGGCTTCGGCCGGATCCCAGGCGGTGACGGTCGGCGGGGAAGCGGTGTGGGCGAGGCGGACCAGGGCTTCGAGGTCGCAGGAGCGCGCGATCAGCTCGCCCATGCGCCGCACGGCGCGGACCGCTTCGCCGCCGCGTTCGGCGGCGGGGATCAGGCCCAGGTGGCGGGAGGGGGTGAAGACGGCGTCGTCGCGGTGGATCGCGCCCAGGATGGGGTACGCGGCAAGCGCCGAGCGGCACAGTTCCTCGTGGCGGGGGGAGCCGACGCGGTTGAGGATGACGCCGCCGAGCCGTACGCGGGGGTCGAAGGTGGCGAAACCGTGCACGACCGCCGCCACCGAGCGGCTCTGCCGGGACACGTCCACGACCAGCACGACCGGCGCGTCGAGGAGGCGGGCGACGTGGGCCGTCGAGGCGAAGTCGTCATCGCCCCGGCCGTCGAAGAGCCCCATCACGCCCTCGACGATCGCGATGTCGCAGTCCCGTGCGCCGTGCAGGAACAGCGGTGCGATACGGTCCTCGCCCACCAGCCACGGGTCCAGGTTTCGCCCCGGGCGGCCGGTGGCGAGGGCGTGGTAGCCGGGGTCGATGTAGTCCGGGCCGACCTTGTGCGGCGAGACCCGCAGGCCGCGGGCGCGCAGTGCGGCCATCAGGCCGGTGGCGACCGTCGTCTTGCCGCCACCGGAGCTGGGCGCGGCGATGACGAGACGCGGGACGGCACGCGTCACCACTCGATGCCTTTCCGTGCGCCGTGCAGGAACAGCGGTGCGGTACGGTCCTCGCCCACCAGCCAGGGGTCCAGGTTTCGCCCCGGGCGGCCGGTGGCGAGGGCGTGGTAGCCGGGGTCGATGTAGTCCGGGCCGACCTTGTGCGGCGAGACCCGCAGGCCGCGGGCGCGCAGTGCGGCCATCAGGCCGGTGGCGACCGTCGTCTTGCCGCCGCCGGAGCTGGGCGCGGCGATGACGAGACGCGGGACGGCACGCGTCACCACTCGATGCCTTTCTGTCCCTTCTGCCCGGCGTCCATGGGGTGGCGTACCTTGCCCATCTCGGTCACCAGGTCGGCCACCTCGATCAGGCGGTCGGGGGCGTCCCGACCTGTGATCACCACATGCTGGTTTCCCGGGCGGGTCGTCAGCGCCGTTACGACGTCGTCCAGGTCGAGCCAGCCCCAGTTGAGCGGATAGGTGAACTCGTCCAGTACGTAGAACCGGTAGGTTTCGGCGGCCAGGTCCCGTTTGATCTGCGCCCAGCCCTCCCGCGCCTCGGCCGCGTGATCTCGCTCGGTGCCGGGCCGCTGAATCCATGACCAGCCCTCGCCCATCTTGTGCCAGGCCACCGACCCGCCCTCACCGCTGTCCCCGAGCACCCGCAGCGCCCGCTCCTCGCCGACCCGCCACTTGGCCGACTTCACGAACTGGAACACCCCGATCGGCCAGCCCTGATTCCAGGCTCGCAACGCCATCCCGAACGCGGCCGTCGACTTGCCCTTGCCCGGCCCGGTATGCACCATCAGCAGCGCCCGGTTTCTCCGCTGCCGCGTGGTCAGTCCGTCATCCGGCACCGACACCGGCTTCCCCTGCGGCATCTCCGCCCTTCCTCTCGTGCGTTTGCGCGTACGGCCGCGCTCCTCAGCCGGCCCTTCTATGGGCGCGTACGACCGAGCCCAGGTCGGACAGCGCGTCGAGAGGGACGAGCGCGGCCTGCAACCTGGCGGCCAGGTGCGCGGCGAGGCCGAGCCGTACCGGGCCGGTTTCGCAGTCCACGATCACGCTCGCCGTACCGTGCAGGAGGGCGGCGGCGCGGTCCACGTCGCCGCCGGACGTGGCGCGGCCGTCGGTGACGAGCACCAGGAGGGGACGGCGGGCGGGGTCGCGGAGGCGTTCCACGCGGAGCACCTGGGCCGCCTTGATCAGGCCCGCGGCCAGGGGGGTGCGTCCGCCCGTGGGCAGGGCGCGCAGCCGGGCCGCGCCCGCTTCGACGGAGGAGGTCGGCGGCAGCGGCACCTCGGCGGTGGTGCCGCGGAAGGTGACCAGGCCGACCTTGTCGCGGCGCTGGTAGGCGTCGAGCAGCAGGCTCAGGACGGCGGTTTTGACGGTGGTCATCCGTTTTCTGGCGGCCATCGAGCCGCTGGCGTCGACGACGAAGAGCACCAGGTTGCCCTCTCTGCCCTCGCGGACGACCTGCCGCAGGTCGTCCTGCCGGAGCAGGAGGCCCGGTCCGGTGCGGCCACGCCGGGCCTGGTGGGGTGCGGCGGCCAGCAGCGTCGCCGTCACGTGGATGTCGTGGGCCTTTCCCTGCGGCAACCGGGCTCCGATGCCCCGGCCGTGCCGGCCTCGCGATCGCGAGCGCCGCCCGGCGGCGCCCTCGCCGACCCCCGGCACCTTCAGCAGGGGCACCCGGTACGGCGCGGCGACGGCGGCGACCTGGCCGGAGCCGTCGCCGGATCGCCGTCCCGTCTCCTCCGGCCGGGCGTCGTCGGCGTCGCGGCCGCCATTCCCGGCGTCCTCCCGGCGGCCGGTCGGGACCCCTGGCCCCTCCGGTTGTTCCGGCGGGGCCAGGGGGCCCGGCCGGGTCTGTTCGGTCGCCCCTGTTTCCCGTTCCTGGCCCGCTGGATCAAGCCCAGAAATATCCGGATTCGTCCCATCGGGCGGCGACTCCCCGCCACCGCCGTCGGGCGGCACGTCATCGTCGGGACCGGAGGTCTGCCTCAGCAGCTCATCCAGCAACTCCTCGTCCAGCCCCGGCGCGTCGAACGGGTCACGCCGCCGCCGGTGCGGCAGCGACAGGCGGGCCGCCGCCCGCACATCCTCGGTCGTCACCGCGTCCCGGCCGTGCCAGGCCGCGTGCGCGATCGCCGCGTTCGCGGTCACCAGATCGGCCCGCAACCCGTCCACCTCGAACGCCGCGCACACCGTCGCGATCTGCCGCAGCCGCGCGTCCGGCAGTCGCACCGCGCCCACCCGCGCCCGCGCCTCGGCGATCCGCCGCGCGAGCCGCGCCTCCTCTTCGGCCCACTCCGCCGCGAACCCCTCCGGATCCGCGTCGAACGCCAGCCTCCGGCGTACCACCTCGGCCCGCTCGCCGGGATCCCGCGACGCCCGCACCTCCACCGTCAGCCCGAACCGATCCAGCAACTGCGGCCGCAGCTCGCCTTCTTCCGGATTCATCGTGCCGACCAGCAGAAAACGGGCAGCGTGCCGTACCGAGACCGACTCCCGCTCCACATAGCAGGTGCCGAGCGCCGCCGCGTCGAGCAGCAGATCCACCAGGTGATCGTGGAGCAGATTGACCTCGTCCACATACAGCACCCCCCGATGGGCGGCGGCGAGCAATCCCGGCTCGAACGCCTTCACCCCCTCGGTCAGCGCCCGCTCCACGTCGAGCGACCCGACCAGGCGATCCTCCGACGCCCCGACCGGCAGCTCCACCAGCGCCGCGGCCCGCCGCAGGCGATGCTCGCCGGGCTCGTGCGGCCCGTCCGGACACGCCGGATCCGGCGCGCCGGGATCACAGGCGAACCGGCACCCGGACACCACCTCCACCTGCGGCAACTGCGCGGCAAGCGCCCGCACGATGGTCGATTTGGCGGTCCCCTTCTCCCCGCGCACGAGCACCCCGCCCACCCTCGGCGAGACCGCGTTGAGCACCAGCGCCAGCTTCAGATCATCGAGCCCGACGACGGCGCTGAACGGATAGGTGACGGTCACGAAGCGGCCTTCCCCTTGATGCGTACGCCTTGACGTGCACCTTGACGTGTACGCCGCCGACCGGCGGCGGTGACGGTCACGTCGCGGCTGTGTGGTTGACGTAGTGGTTGACGTAGGCGACCCGCCAGCCCTCGCCGGCGAGGGCGATCTCGGTGGCGGACAGCGGCGCGATGTCGAAGCGCGCGGCGGGCACGATCCCGACGCCGAGCGCGTGGCCGAGCGCCGCCCGGATGACGCCGACATCGCACACCACGACGACGTCGGGCGTGACGCGCATGGCGTCCATCCAGGCCGCGACCCGCACCGACATCGATCGAAGGCTCTCACCCCCGTGCGGCGCCGCGTCCGGATCGGCGAGCCAGGCGGCCAGCGCCTCCGGCTCCTCCTCGGCGATTCGCGCGTACGGCCGGCCGCGCCAACGCCCCGCGTCCGCCTCCGCGAGATCGACGGCCACCTGCGGCACCATCCCCAGCGCGTACGCGGTCTGCGACGCGGCCCTGGCGGGGGAGACCCAGACCTTCCGCCCGGGCTCCCCGCCGAAGACCCTGCCGTCCGCCTTGGCGAGACTCGCCGGGTCGGCCTCGTCGTCGCCCGGAAAGCAGGCACCCCGCATGCCCCGCGTGGTGGCATGCCGGATGAACAACACGCCGCCTACCCGGCCGCGGCGGTCGCCGGTCGCCGGGCCGCCCGGTCGGTGACCCACCCGAACAGCACGCCGAACGCCGCCCAGAACACCAGTTGCGTGCCCAGCGACGCCATCCTGAACTCCCACAGCAGCGTCGCCGGGAAGCCGTCGGGGACCTCGTTGATCGCCGGAAGCAGCAGCCACGCGGCGATCACCGGCACCAGGAAGGCCGCCACCGCCGCCGCCCAGCGCTGCCACGGACCCGAGTCGACCCTGCGCGCCGTCCCCACCGCGATGACCGTGGCGGCCAGGCCGACCAGGACCATCACCACGTAGAGCGCCGTACGACCGTTGATCGTCTCCGGATTCCCCACAGCAGGCGGATTAGCCGGATATTTCAGGAACGGCACGAGAATGACGGCGAGAAACGCCACCCCAGCGGAAACCACCGCCAGCAGCCCGTCGTCCCGCGGCCCGACCCGGCCACGCACCCCGGCGTACACCAGCGCGAAGATCCCGCCGACGGCGAGCCCGTAGAGCCCGGTGGCGAGGAACAGCCCGGCCTTCTGCACCGGCCTGCTCACCACAACCTCGTCCCCGTGCGAGTGACCGCCCTCCTCGGCATGCCCGTGACCGGCCTCCCCGGCCGAAGCGGCACCGGCCTCCTCCAGCGCGATCGCGGCGTCCACCCGCGGCTCACCCACGAAGAAGGCGAACGCGCCCGCGACGAATCCGGCCAGCAGGCCCACCAACAGGCCCCTGACCAGCAGGGTTCGAACCACGCCCGCCCCTAGTGGCAGGGCACGCCGAGCAGGTGCCGCCCGTCGTGCATGAGCTCATGCAGAAGCGCTCCTGCCTGTGACACGGCCCCGTTGTCCATCAATACGAGATAGGCGATCAGCAACAACACAGGTACGGCCAGCAGCCATGGACGCAGCCGCGGCAACGGAATGGACGTAGGAGCGGACATGCCACTCATCAGAGTGCCTCCCCAGGGATAGACGCGTCCCGAACAGTGAGGTCACAACAGCCCAAGCGACCTGGCTCCCGGGATCCGCATCCCGGATACAGTGGCGCGTCCGCACCGGCCTCTCACCGGATTTCCCTTGGACTCTCGTGAAATCATCCGCAACGTACCTTTTTGTACGGTCCGCGTCAACGAACCGTCCCGCACGGCCGTCCACCCGGCCACCACACGCGACCCCGAACGTGGAGGAGGGATCCATGGACTCGGCACCCCGATCGGCTCACGTGACACACCCACGCGCCGTGCATCGGGCGAGGACGGCGGTTACGGCCTGTGGATTCTCGACCAGTTGGCCGATGTCTACATCACTACCGACGATCAAGGCAAGACGGTAGGCGCGCTGACGCATGCGAAGGCGATCCTGGGGAGGGTTATCCCTCCCCTGGGTGGGCCTGTCGGATAGCGCCGACTTCTCCGATCAGCGGTGCAGGCCGAGCCCCAGCACCGTGCATGCCTTGGCCGTGTGATCGAGATGATGACGAGGGCGGGGTCGGCCGACGTGTTGGCGCTGGTTCAGCCGACGATCGCGGCTGCCTTCGACTTGGCCTCGCGTACCTCGCGTAGCGCGCCGGACCAGGCGATGAGCTGGTCGAGCATGCCGTGGACCGCGACGTCGAGGCCCTCCGGCGGGACGAAAGCGCCGGTGGAGAACGAGGGGAGCAGCGGGATGGCGGGCTGGGTGCGGACCGTCGCCACCTGGAGTTCGGAGAGCACGAGTCGCAGTGCCTCGGCGGCTCGGACGCCTGCGGCCCACCCGCCGTAGCTGATGATGCCGGCGGCCTTGTCGTTCCACTCCCGGTAGATGTAGTCGAGCGCGTTCTTGAGCGCGCCGGGGAAGGAGTGGTTGTACTCCGGGGTGAGGAACACGAAGCCGTCGAAGCCGTCGATCAGTGCCGACCAGTTGCGGGTGTGGTCGTGCTCGTACTGCTGGTGGGTCGGATTTCCGGCCTCGTCGAGGTTGCCGAGACCGTGGCGGGCGAGATCGATCAGTTCGTAGTCGGCGCCGCCGTGTGCGCGTGCCGTCTCCATCGTCCAGGCGGCGATCTGCTCGCCCCGACGTCCGGGTCGGGTGCTGCCCAGGATGATGCCAATGCGGAGTGCCATGATGCTCCTTCCATGGGAGTTGTCACGTCAACTCTAGGACTAGTGGAGTTGATGTGACAACTCGCCTGTCCGGTATCATTTGCGCCATGGCGGAGACTCGTACGCTGAAGCCCGAGGAGTGGGAGCTCTGGGACCTCTGGACGCGCGCCCAGCGCCTGCTCGTCCGGGAACTCGACCGTGGCCTGCAGCGTGACTGCGGCATCTCGAAGGCCGAGTTCAGCGTGCTGATGACGCTGTGGCAGGCACCCGGCCGCCAGATGCGCGTCGGCGAACTCTCCGCCTCGCTCGACTGGGACAAGAGCCGCGTCTCACACCAACTGACGCGTATGGAGAACCGCGGCCTCGTGCAGCGGACCCAGTACGGGGCAGACGGCCGCCGCGCGGGGATCGGATTGACCGCCGAGGGCCGCCGCGCCACGCAGGACGCCATCGGCGTCCACGCCGGCAACATCCGCCGCTACTTCCTCGACTTGCTCACCCCTCAGCAGGCCGCGGAAATCCGCGCCTGGAGTGGTCGGCTGATCGACCGCATCGAGCCACACCGCAGCGAAACCACCGGCGACGACGCCGCTTAGCAAGCTCCGTCGGCTCTGTCCGCCGGGTCAACGACCAGGATGCCGATGGGGTGACGAAGCTCATGGCGTGGCTTCCCGCCGTGGGCGGCCTCCTCGTCCTCCGCTGCCGGGCCCGCGCCGCCGGGCTCTGATCGGGGCGTCGGCCTTACATCGTTATGGGGGCGATGGCCTGGGCAGGTGGCCGGGTGGAGGGCGAAGGAGGGGGTTTCGATGGCCGGCGAGGGCGACAGACAGGACGAGCGACGCAGGCTGCGCGAGCAGAACAAAGGCACCACCTTCGACCCCGATCTGCACAACAGGGGCGGCGATGTGGGTCCTGCGTCGATTCGCGGCTCCAACCTCGGCCCCGGCGACGCCCGCGACGAGGCCGAGCCCAAGAGCGGCTACTCCGAGCCGATGGGGCACATGGCCGGACGCGACGACGAGTACACCGTCACGGCGGGGTCGGACGAGAAGTCCGTGGGGGCGCGGACCGACGAGGTCGAACCGCACTCCGAGACGTGGGGGCCGAGCCCGCATCCGACGCCGGAGGTGGCGGAGGAGGGGCGCGGCCGCGGCGGACGGCCCGGGTTCCGGGTACGGGGTCCGGTTGACGAGCGGCTGGAGGGGCTGATCGACGACAGTCCGGAGTACGACGACATCGGGCCGGGCGCCCGGGAGCCGCAGGGTGGCGGCCACGTGACCGGCGATATGGAGTGGGCGAACTCGGATGCGGACGATCCGGACGCCGGGTCGGGCCGCACGGACGCCGATGACGGCGGGTACCTGCCGGGCGAGGGCACCGGCCGCCCCTTCAGGTGACCGTGCGCTGCCCCGCGGTGCCGGATCGCCGGTGACGCAACCGGCCGGAGCGGGGATCGGCGCTGTCCTCGCGGTGCCGGTCCGGTGGCGGCGGGCGGTGTGAAGGGCCTGGTCACGCGGTTGAGTACGGCGTGACGGGTAGGGGACGAGCATGAAATTGCGTGATACGCGTCCGGTGAAGGAAGCGCTGAACGATCTTGACTTTCCCGCGGACAAGCAGCGGATCGTGGAGCACGCGCGGCGGCACGGGGCCGATGAGGCAACCGACAGGGCGCTGTCGGCGCTGCCGCTCGGCGACTATGCGGGCATGGCCGAGGTGTTGCGTTCGGTGGAGGTGGATCCGGCGCCGGATCGGACCGAGTCCGAACGGTTCCAGCAGCGTTCGCGCGGCCGGAAGGCCGTCGCCGAGCACCTGCGTCCAAGGGAGAAGACCCCGATCGAAGAGGAACTCGAGTAGGCGGGGAATGGCATGTCGCATCCTGATCCCGTGCACGTGAGCGACGCGCTGTCGGCCTTCCCCTATCCGGGCACGCAACGGGAACTGCTGCGTTTCGCCAAGGAGAAGGGCGCGGACGAGAGCGTCGTGCACGCTCTCGCCGCGCTTCCTGCGGGCACCTACGCGAACTCGGCCGAGGTGATGCGCACGATCATCGACAAGATCCGCTCGGGGTGACGCGTCGGTCGCGGCACCATGACGCGCCCGGTGGCGGCCGGACATCATGCCGCGATGAGCGCAGTCGATGAGGCTCCTGGCGTCGCAGGTGGCCTACGGCGTGATGCGTGTCGTCGGCGCGGTCGTGCTGGTGGTGGTCGGGGTGCAGTCGCTGTGGCAGGCCCGGCGGGGCCGCGCCGAGGCGCCTTCGGAGCAGCCGGACGCTGGCGGGACCCGGGCGGTAGGCGGGGGGGCGGGAGGCGGGGCGGGAGATGAGGTCGTCGGTCATCTGCCGCCGCCGGGCGACGACGGCCGGCGCATGCTGTGTGCGGCGGCCGGGTTCCCGCGCTTGTAGGGTGGGGCATCGTGCTGATTCTGCTGCCGGCCTCGGAGGGGAAGGCGGAGCAGGGAAGCGGCCCGCCGTTCGGCGCGCTGTCGTTTCCCGGTCTCGACCGGTCTCGTGAGCGGGTGCTCAAGGCCCTGATCAGGGCCTCACGACGGCGTGACGCGCTGGACGTGCTCGGGCTGACGCCCGGTCTGGCCGGAGAGCTGGACAAGAATCTGGCGTTGCGGACCGCGCCCGCTTTGCCCGCTGGGGCTCTTTACACGGGTGTTCTGTACGACAACCTGGGGCTGGCGGCCCTGTCGGACGAGGCGGCCAAGCGTGCTGAGGAGAGCGTGCTCATCTTCTCCGGGCTGTGGGGTGTGCTGCGCGTCACCGACCGCGTGCCGCCGTACCGGCTGTCGATGGGCGTCAGCCTGCCGCCGCTAGGGGGGCTTGCGGCGTTTTGGCGGCCGGCGGTGTCGAAGGAACTCGACGGCGTCGATGGGCCGGTCGATGGGCTGGTCGTGGACATGCGTTCGTCGGCGTACGCCGGGGCGTGGCGGCCGGGGAGCCGGTCGGTTGGGGTGCGGGTGCTGCGCGGTGGCAAGGTGGTCAGTCACATGGCGAAGGCGACTCGTGGGGTGATCGCTCGGGCGCTGCTGGAGGCCGGGGCCGATCCGGGCACGCCGTACGAGCTGGCTGAGATGCTTGGCGAGCTCGGCCATGACGTGCGGCTCTCCGACGAGCCGGCCGCAGGGCGCGCGTGGACCCTGGACGTGCGGGTCTCCTGAGATACGGCCTCGGCGGCGAGGCCGGGTCGATTCCGTCCGGTTGACCGGCTATTTGGCCGATGGGGGCGAGATCTACTTTTTTGAGGTGGTCCTTCTGGACCGTCCTGCAGTGTCGTATCAACGGACGATCTAAGGGCACACGTAATCTGTCGTGTGTGACGTCTGAACCTGTTTCGGACATGTCGCGTGCGTATCCACCGGTCGTATCGGACTGGCCGCTTTCGGGCGGGGGAAATTGGCGGAGCGGTTGGTGGAAATCCGGTCGTGCATGCCGCTTTTCCGTAGAACGGGGCAGGTGGGGGCATCTCTTCGGCAGTCGCTGGCCCATTGCGAGGAGGTCATCGGCGCGCCGGGCCTCATAGTGGAACGATCCAAGGAGAAATGATGGCGCGGATCTTCGTTGTCGGATCCGGCGTTGTGGGAGAGGCCACGGGAAAAGGCTTCATCGCGGCCGGGCATAACGTCACGTTCATCGACATCGCTCCGGAGCGGATCGAGGCGTTGCGTGCGGAGGGCCTTGACGTACGTGACGGCCTCGAACTCGTGGACGAGCCCGCATCGTTCGTCTTCCTGACCCTCCCCACGCCGAATGTGGGGCATCGGTACGACCTGTCGGCGTTCGAGGCGGGGACGGCGTCGGTGGGCGACGCGCTGAAGGCCGCGAACGCGGTGCACACGGTGGTGGTGCGTTCGACGGTGCCGCCGGGGACGACCGAGGGGCTGGTCAAGGGGCTGGTGGAGGAGCGGTCGGGCAAGTCGGTGGGGGAGGGGTTCGCGCTGGCGTCGAACCCGGAGTTCCTGCGGGCGGCGTCGGCGCTGGATGACTTCCGGTGGCCGTGGATGACGGTGATCGGTTCGCGTAGCGTGCGGACGATCGAGCGGTTGCGGGAGTTGCTGGCGCCGTTCGGCGGGGCGATGCACACCTTCGCCGATCCGGCGGCGGCGGAGTTCGTCAAGTGCGCGCACAACATCTTCAACGCCACGAAGATCAGTTTCTGGAACGAGATGTGGCTGGTGGCGCGGGAGCTGGGTCTGGATCTGGACCCGATCGCGCAGACGGTGGCCAGGTCGGCGGAGGGGTCGTTCAATCCGTTGTACGGCATCCGGGGCGGCGCGCCGTATGGCGGGGTGTGCCTGCCCAAGGACACCCAGGGGTTCCTCGGGTTCGCCGAGGGCATCTCGGTGGAGATGCCGTTGCTGCGGGCGGTCGTCGAGGTGAACGACCGGCTCACCGAGGTGCTGGCGCGCGAGGTGGACACCTGGGACGTCGCGGCATCGGCCAACCCGGCTCCGGCTGAGCTCACCGCGGCCGAGCGGCATGCCGGGGTGTCCATCACATCCACTGACGCCGCGTAGGACCGGTTTCGGTACCGGTGTCCGCCCGACGAGGCGACTGATAGCGCTGAAAAGGGATGATGTGACGCTTCGTTATTACCTTGCGTATCTTCCGCTGGGCATCCTGGGGTTGATCCGGTGGATGTGCTGGCTGGTACGGCGGGTGCCCGCCTCGCTGTACCGGCCGGCCAAGGGCGACCTGCGGCTGTCGATGGGCGTGGTCGTGCCGGTGTACCAGGAGGACCCGGTCATCTTCGCCCGCGCGATCGAGTCCTGGCTGGCCAACGACGTGGACGAGATCGTGCTGGTGATCGACGTCACCGACACCGTGTGCCAGGCCGTGGCCGAGCGGTACCCGGTCAAGGTGATCATGACGGATGTGCCGGGCAAGCGTGACGCGCTGCGCCGGGGCTGGGAGGCCTGCACCAGCGAACTGGTGGCGCTGGTGGACTCCGACACGATCTGGGCCGGGGATGTGGCGGCCGAGGTGTGCAAGCCGTTCGCCGATCCGCGGATCGGCGGGGTGGGGACGCGGCAGAACGTCTACAACCCCAGGGGGTTCTTGCAGCGGGTCACCGACATGTACCTGGATTACCGGTACTTCGATGAGAACGCCTCGCAGACCGTGCTGGGCCGGGCGGTGTCCTGCCTGTCGGGCCGTACGGCGATCTATCGGCGGCGTCTGCTGCTGGAGATCTCCGATGAGTTCATGAACGAGACGTTCTGGGGCGTGCCGTGCATGTCGGGTGATGACAAGCGGCTGACCACGCTGATTTTGGAGCGGGGTCATCTGACCTATATGCAGCGCAGTGCGCGGGTGTGGTCCACGTTTCCCTCCAGGTGGCGGGTCTTTTTCAAGCAGCGGTTGCGGTGGGCGCGGAATACGTGGCGGTCGGATCTGCGGGCGTTGTCGCGGCGGTGGGTGTGGCGGCATCCGTTTCTGGCGTACACGTTGATCGATAAGGCGGTGAGCAGTTTCACGTTGCTGGCGTCGCCGGTGTTCATGGTGTGGGCGGTCGTGCGGCAGGACTGGTTTTTCGTGTGTTGTCTGGCGGCGTGGTGGTGGATCAGCCGGGCGGCGAAGATTTTGCCGCATCTGGCGCGGCGGCCGTCGTCGTTCTTTTTGGTGCCGGGGTTTGTGCTGGTGTCGTTTGTGATGGCGGTGGTGAAGATCTGTGCTTTGCTGACCATTCGCAAGCAGCGCTGGCTGACCCGGCAGGTCGCCGTCGAAAACGGCGTCGTCGTCCGGACCGCGCCCGCACTGGACGAACCCGCCGAGGTGGCGGCGTGAACCGGCCCGCCACGGTGATCGTCGCGGTGACCGCCGTGATGACCGCCGCCGCCTTGGCCGTCGGTCCGCCGCCGGCGACCGCTCATGCGGCGGCCTGGCCCGACCCGGCGAAGGCGATCGCCACCTGGAAAGCGGCGGGCAAACCCCACCATCTGATCATCGTGCGCGAGGCGACGGTCGAGTTGGTCGACAACCGCGGCGTCGTCGCCCGGCTGCCCAGGCCGCACGGCACCGTGACGATGGACTGGCTGGCCGACCGCGTCCAAGGCCTGTCCGGGCCGAGCGGAAAGGACCAGTGGATCGCCCGTCCGTCCAAGGACACCGTCACGCTCTCGGCGGCGCTGCTGCTGGGCGGCGGCACCGCGCTGCATGTGGGCACGCCGGTCAAGCGACTGCTGCTCGCTGGAGGCGCGGACCGGTCCCGGGCCGCCTGGATCCGGGCGGGACGGGCCCGGATCACGATCGACAGGGCCCAGGTGCACTCGTGGAACCCGGCGACCGGCCGTCCGGTCGCCGCCGGGGCCGCCGGACGGCCGTACCTCAAGGTCGGCGACGGAGGCCGCCTCGACATCACCGGCGCCGAACTCGGCCACCTCGGCGCGTCCGGCACGGGTACGGGGATCACCTGGGGCAAAGGCGCCACCGGCGCCATCCGCGGCTCGGTCGTCCTGGCCAACCACATCGGCCTGGCCCTCACCGGCTCCGACGGGGTCGTCATCGACGAGGTCGAGGTGATCGAGTCCGCCCACACGGGCGTGCTGCTGCGGGGCGACGCCCGCACCCGGATCACCGAGGTGACCGCCGACGCCGGCGGCGGTGACGGCCTGCACATCACCGGGGGCGCGAGCCGTACCGTGAGCGGCGTCCGCGCCCGCCGGAACCGAAGCTTCGGCGTGACCGCGACCGCCGCGCCGGGACTCGTGCTGGAGGGGACGCGGACCGGCGCGAACGGCAGGGGCGGGGTGCTTCTCGCGGACTGCCGCGGCTGCCTGCTCGGGAACCCGGGGGCCTTCGACGAGCCGGTCGCCGTCCAGGTCACCGGCGCGGGCAGCACGGGCGTCCGGGTGATCGACGCTCGCATCCGCGGCGGATCGACCGGCATCCGCGTCGGCCCGCGTACGCGCGAGGTGACCGTCGGCAACGCGGAGATCAACGGCACGGCCACCGGTCTCGCCCTGTCCGGCAGGGACGTCGAAGCGCGCGGCGGACGCTGGCGACCGGCCCGGACCGGCGCGGTCCTGCACGGCAAGGCGTCCGGCGTCCGCCTCACCGGCGTCACCATCGAGGGCGGCGTGACCGGGGTGATGGCCACCCGCACCACCTCCGGCGCCCACCTGACCGACCTCACCGTCACCGGCGTCTCCGGCCAGGCCGTCAACTCGGCCTCGCCCGGACTCGTGGTGACCGGCGGGCACATCAGCGGGGCCGCCACCGGCCTGGCCCTGCGCGCGAACGCCACCCTCACCGGCACCCGCGTCGACCAGGTCGCCCGGGGTCTGCGGGCCATCCTCCGGGCGCGCGTGGCGGCCGACCGGATCGACGTCGCCGCCACCGACACGGGGATCGCCGCCGAGCGGGGGGCACGCGTCACGCTCACCGGGTCGCGGGTCCGCGCCGCCGCGTCGCTGCGCGGCGACGTCGTCCTGCGGGGCGGCAACACCGTCGTCCCGCCGTCCTTCCCGTGGCTGGGCTTCGTCGCCGTCGGTGTGATCGCGGTGGCGCTCATCCTGCACACGGTTCACCGCGCCCGGCAGGGCCGAGCCCTGCCCGTCCAGGCGCCTGCGCACGTTCTCAACCAGAGCTAAGGGCCATCCATGACAATCATCCGAGTGGTCACGGCGACGCTGATCACGCTCTCCGCCCTGCCCGCGACTCCGGTGGCCGCCGCCGGGACCTGCACGGGACGGCTCCGCTACGCGTCCACCAGCAACACGATCTACCTGTCCGACGGCACGGCCACGCTGTCGGAGATCGACGCCGCGTGCCCGAACGCGCCGCTGACGCGCTTGGGCAAGGGAGCCTGGCGGCTCGACGCGGACCTGGTCGTCGAGAACGGCGCCACCCTGGTCCTCAAGGGCGGTGCCGCGGGCGGCGACGTCGATACGCTGCGGCTGCGCTCGTCCGCGAGCAACCGCAAGACCGAGGTCAGCGCGATCATCGCGGAGTACGGGACGATCCTCATCGAGAAGGCGGAGATCACCTCCTGGGATCCGGCGACAGGCGGCCCGGACACCGACCCGAGCCTCCCCGCGAACGCGCCCTACGACGCCCGCGGCCGCGCCTTCATCCGGGTCACCTCCTTCATGGACGGCGCGACGCCGCGTGAGTCCCGCATGGACATCGTCCACAGCGACCTCGGTCACCTCGGCTTCCACGGGCCGGAGAGTTACGGCGTCAGCTACAAGGGCCGCGGCTGCGACGCCTCCCACCCGCGGATCTGTGATGCGCTCAACGTGTACGGCAAGCAGATCGGCAGCCGTTTCCACCACAACTACTTCGGCGTCTACACCTACAACGCGTACGGCATGAAGATCATCGGCAACGAGTACGACCACAACATCGCCTACGGGCTCGACCCGCACGACGACTCCGACCACCTCACGATCGCCGAGAACAGGTTCCACCACAACGGCAACCACGGCCTGATCTGCTCGAAGCGCTGCGACCACCTGCTGATCGCCGACAACGAGAGCTACGCCAACGGCGCGCAGCGCCGTGCCCGAGTGCGCGGCAAGGGGCGGCCGATCGGCCAGGTCCACGGCATCATGCTGCACGCCGGCGTGACCCACACGATCGTCGAGAACAACCGCGTCAGGGATCACCTGGACGGCGCCGGCATCGCGATCTACGACAGCGCGCACAACGTGGTCAGGAACAACACGATCTCCAACGTGACGTACGGGCTGCGCTACAGCGTCGGCGCCAGGGACATCGAGACCACCGGCAACGTCGTCACCGGCAGCGGCAGGCACGCCGTGTTCACCTACCGGGGCTCCGAGCGGCCCGTCCACACCGCCCCTTCGGGCCGCCCGGCGCACCTGCTCTTCGCCGGCAACACCTTCGACGGCGCGGGCGGCCCCATCGTGCGGATCCACGACTCCGACGGGGTGCGCTTCGTCGAGAACACCTTCACCGGCCGGATGGGTCCCGTACGCGTGCGCAACAGCACGGACACCACCTTTGTCCGCAACACCGGGCCGTCCTGGCTGCTCCCCCCGCCGTCGGGCGGCCGGTGAGGGCCGCCGAACGGACAGGTCGTCAGGCCGTCTCGGCGCCCGGGGTGGTGCCGCCGGTCGTCGGCAGCCCGGCGGCCCGCCACGCCTGGAAGCCGCCGATGACGTCGGTCGATCGGGTCAGGCCGAGTTCGTGCAGCGACGCGGCGGCGAGGCTGGAGGTGTAGCCCTCCGAGCAGATGACGATGACCTCGACGTCGTAGCCGGTCGCCTGGGGGAGCCGGGCCTCTCCGGCCGGGTCGAAGCGCCATTCGAGCACGTTGCGCTCGATGACGAGGGCGCCGGGGACCTCCCCCTCGGCCGCGCGCTGGGCGGCCGGGCGGATGTCCACGATCAGGGCGCCGTCCTGGGACCGGGCGTACGCCTCGGCGGGCGGCAGGCGGCGCAGGAGGGCGCGCTTCTCGGCGAGGATCTCGTCGATGGCGCGCGCCCCCGGCGGGCGGGCCGTCACCACTGCTCCGCGCGTTCCTCGGCCACCATGATCAGGCCGGATTCGGTGCGGTCGTAGCGGTGCATGAGGCTCAGCGGCGGCGAGTAGACGTGCACGCTGACGGCCGGGGCGTTCGACACGTTGCGGACGTCGTGGATGTGGTCCGGGCCGAAGGCGCGGACGTCGCCGGGGGCGAGGTCGCGTTCGCGGAGCAGATCGTCCTCGCGCAGGGTGCCGAGGGCGACGGCGAAGGCGCCGCGTGAGCCGCCGTGGTCGTGGAAGCCGGTCGTCTGGCCGGGCATCCAGCTCAGCAGCCAGATCTCCACGTCCTCGTCCTGGTGCAGGCGCTCGTACCAGCGGCCGTCGATGCTCAGCCGTACGCGGCGGATCCACTCGTCGGGGGCGGCGGCCAGCGCGCGGGCGGTCTCGGCCAGCGGGCTGCGGGCAGGCGCCAGCGTGTTCGCGGTCATGGTGGTGCTCCTTGGTCTTCTCTCAGGTCGGATGGCGTCGCGGTCACACGTGCACGGGCACGGGACACAGCGCGCTCGCCTGGCGTCGGAGATCGACGGGCAGGTTCGACCAGCGGAGAAGCCCAGAACGCATGAGGCAAGGATGGCGAGTATTCCCCTCAAAGTCAACCTGGAATGGGGGGTACTCCGGGGGCCCGCCCGGGGCCCGTCGCCCGGGCGGGGCGTCCGTCCCGGCGCGTGGTGGGGCCCTTGGCGGTTCATGTCGGGCAAGAGGCGTATATCCGTATTCACGGTCATCTGCGGGACGTGTTGGCGGACCGTGCAGCGCAGGTAACGCAACGTTTATACGTAACCAACATCGGCCCCTTATCTCTCGATCAGATGCTTCCATCGAGGGTGGGGAGAAGTCACATGGAGGCGGTGGAGGATTTATCGATCCGCCAGGCGGTGATACTCGCCGGCGGGCAGGCGACACGACTCAGGCCATACACGGATGACCGTCCGAAGGCCATGGTCGAAGTGGCGGGGAAACCGATTATCGACTGGCAGCTCGACTGGCTGTCGAATCACGGCGTGACCGACGTGGTCGTGTCGTGCGGGTATCTCGCCGACGTATTGGAACGGCACGTTTCCGGGCTCGCGTACGACGGCATGCGCGTCGAGGTCGCGGCGGAGTCGGAACCGCTGGGGCGGGGCGGCGCGCTGCGCTTCGCGGCCGGGCGGCTGCCGTACCGGGACGAGCGCTGGTTCGCGCTCAACGGGGACGTGCTTACCCGGTTCAAGCTGCGCGCATTCGCGAATCGGCACGTGGAGGCCGGGGCGAGGGCGACGATCGCGCTCGCGCGCTACCGCACCACGTGGGGGATCGCGTCGGTCGACGACGACGGGCTCGTCGTCGGGTTCGAGCAGTCGCCGCAACTGCCGTACTGGATCAACGGGGGCGTCTACTGCTTCGACCCCGACGTCGCGGGGCTGCTGCCGGAGCGGGGCGACCACGAGGACACCACCTTTCCGAAACTCGCCGAGGAAAAGCGCATCGCGGGTTTCCAGATCGAGACCTACTGGCGCGGGATCGACACCGTCAAAGACGTCAAAGAGGCCACGGAAGAACTCGCGGGCATTGGCTGGTAACCCGCTCTGACGTCGTTTATCCGCCAGTTCATCGGACAGTTCGTGGAACGATTTAAGGATTAATCATGGCGAGAATCTTCATCGTCGGGTCCGGCGTCGTCGGCACGGCGACCGGCAAGGGTTTCATCGCGGCCGGGCACAACGTCACCTTCATCGACATCGCTCCGGAGCGCATCGAGGCGTTACGCGCCGAGGGCCTCGACGTCCGCGACCGCATCGAGCTCGCGGACGAGCCGCCGTCGTTCGTCTTCCTCACCCTCCCCACGCCGAACGTGGGGCATCGGTACGACCTGTCGGCGTTCGAGGCCGGCACCGCCTCGGTGGGCGAGGCGCTCAAGGACGCCACCGCGGTGCACACGGTGGTGGTGCGTTCGACGGTGCCGCCGGGGACGACCGAGGGGCTGGTCAAGGGGCTGTTGGAGGAGCGGTCGGGCAAGTCGGTGGGGGAGGGGTTCGCGCTGGCGTCGAACCCGGAGTTCCTGCGGGCGGCGTCGGCGCTGGATGACTTCCGGTGGCCGTGGATGACGGTGATCGGTTCGCGCAGCGTGCGGACGATCGAGCGGTTGCGGGAGTTGCTGGCGCCGTTCGGCGGGGCGATGCACACCTTCGCCGATCCGGCGGCGGCGGAGTTCGTCAAGTGCGCGCACAACATCTTCAACGCCACGAAGATCAGTTTCTGGAACGAGATGTGGCTGGTGGCGCGGGAGCTGGGTCTGGATCTGGACCCGATCGCGCAGACGGTGGCCAGGTCGGCGGAGGGGTCGTTCAATCCGTTGTACGGGATCCGGGGCGGTGCGCCGTATGGCGGGGTGTGCCTGCCCAAGGACACCCAGGGGTTCCTCGGGTTCGCCGAGGGCATCTCGGTGGAGATGCCGTTGCTGCGGGCGGTCGTCGAGGTGAACGACCGGCTCACCGAGGTGCTGGCGCGCGAGGTGGACACCTGGGACGCGACGTCGAGCACGCCCGCCCCGGCCGAGCCGGCGGCGGCCGAGCGCAACGCCGTCACGCCCGTCACCGACGCCGCCTGAAGGGCCGTGAAGGGTCCTGACGGGTCCTGAAGGATGCCCGCAGTACGTACCAAAGGGATGATGTGACGCTTCGTTATTACCTTGCGTATCTTCCGCTGGGCATCCTGGGGTTGATCCGGTGGATGTGCTGGCTGGTACGGCGGGTGCCCGCCTCGCTGTACCGGCCGGCCAAGGGCGATCTGCGGCTGTCGATGGGCGTGGTCGTGCCGGTGTACCAGGAGGACCCGGTCATCTTCGCCCGGGCGATCGAGTCCTGGCTGGCCAACGACGTGGACGAGATCGTGCTGGTGATCGACGTCACCGACACCGTGTGCCAGGCCGTGGCCGAGCGGTACCCGGTCAAGGTGATCATGACCGATGTGCCGGGCAAGCGTGACGCGCTGCGCCGGGGCTGGGAGGCCTGCACCAGCGAACTGGTGGCGCTGGTGGACTCCGACACGATCTGGGCCGGGAACGTGGCGGCCGAGGTGTGCAAGCCGTTCGCCGATCCGCGGATCGGCGGGGTGGGGACGCGGCAGAACGTCTACAACCCCAAGGGGTTCTTGCAGCGGGTCACCGACATGTACCTGGATTACCGGTACTTCGATGAGAACGCCTCGCAGACCGTGCTGGGCCGGGCGGTGTCCTGCCTGTCGGGCCGTACGGCGATCTATCGGCGGCGTCTGCTGCTGGAGATCTCCGATGAGTTCATGAACGAGACGTTCTGGGGCGTGCCGTGCATGTCGGGTGATGACAAGCGGCTGACCACGCTGGTTTTGGAGCGGGGTCATCTGACCTATATGCAGCGCAGTGCGCGGGTGTGGTCCACGTTTCCCTCCAGGTGGCGGGTTTTCTTCAAGCAGCGGTTGCGGTGGGCGCGGAATACGTGGCGGTCGGATTTGCGGGCGTTGTCGCGGCGGTGGGTGTGGCGGCATCCGTTTCTGGCGTACACGTTGGTCGATAAGGCGGTGAGTAGTTTCACGTTGCTGGCGTCGCCGGTGTTCATGGTGTGGGCGGTCGTGCGGCAGGACTGGTTTTTCGTGTGTTGTCTGGCGGCGTGGTGGTGGATCAGCCGGGCGGCGAAGATTTTGCCGCATCTGGCGCGGCGGCCGTCGTCGTTTTTCTTGGTGCCGGGGTTTGTGCTGGTGTCGTTTGTGATGGCGGTGGTGAAGATCTGCGCTTTGCTGACCATTCGCAAGCAGCGCTGGCTGACCCGGCAGGTCGCCGTCGAGAACGGCGTCGTCGTCCGCACAACGCAATCCCGGGTCACCGAGGACACCGCCGAGGTGCCCGCGTGACCATCCGCATCATCGCCGCGCTGGCCACCGCCATCCTGGGCGTCACCGCCGTCCCCGCACCGGCGGTGGCGGCCGGGACCTGGCCCGACCCGGCGAAGGCGATCGCGACGTGGAAACGCGTGGGCGAGCCCGAACGCCTGATCATCGTACGGCGGGCCACCGTCGAACTGGTCGACCGCAGCGGCGTCGTCGCCCGCCTCACCCGCCCCCGCGGCACCGTCTCCATCGGCCGGCTCGCCGACCGGGTGCGCAACGTGCCCTGGCTGCCCCGCAAGGACCAGTGGATCGCCCGGCCGTCCAAGGACACCGTCACGCTCTCGGCGGCGCTGCTGCTGGGCGGCGGCACCGCGCTGTACGTGGGCGGGCCGGTCAACCGGCTGCTGCTCGCCGGAGGCGGCGCCCCCTCCCGCGTCGCCTGGATCCGGGCGGGCAAGGCCCGGATCACCATCGACAAGGCCCAGGTGTACTCGTGGAACCCGCCGACCGGCCGCGCGGTCGCCGCCGGAGACGGCGCACGGCCGTACCTCAAGGTCGGCGACGGCGGGAGACTGACCATCACCGGCAGCAGACTCGGGTACCTCGGCGGCAAGGACACCGGCTCGGGCATCACCTGGAGCAAAGGCGCCACCGGCGCCATCCGCGACTCGGTCGTCAAGGCCAACCACATCGGGCTGACGCTCGCCGGCAGCGACCGCGTCGTCATCGACAAGGTGGACGTCGTCGACTCCGTCGGCGTCGGCGTACGGCTGCGCGGCGACACCCGCACCCGCGTCACCAAACTCGCCGCCGACACCGGAGGCGGCGACGGCCTGCAGGTCACCGGGGGCGCGAGCCGTACCGTGAACGGGGTCATCGCCCGCTGGAACAAGGGCTTCGGCGTGGTCGCCGAGCGGGCGCGGGCGCTCGTGCTGAGCGGCGTCCGGACCGGCGCGAACACCGACGGCGGCGTGCGCCTGTCCGCCTGCCCCGGCTGCGTGCTCAAGAACCCCGGCACCGTCGATGAGCCGGTCGCCGTGCGGGTCACCGGGCCGAGCACCGCCATCCGGATCTTCGACGCGCACGTGCGGGGCGGAACGACCGGCTTCAGCGTCGCCCCGCCCACCCGCGACGTCGACATCGTCAACGCGCGGATCGACGGCACCACCACCGGTCTGGTCACGTCCGCGACCGACGTCGGCGCACGCGGCGGCCTGTGGCGTCCCGCGCAGACCGGCGCCCTCCTGTACGGCAAGGCGTCCGGCGTCCGCCTCACCGGCGTCACCATCGAGGGCGGCGTGACCGGGGTGATGGCCACCCGCACCACCTCCGGCGCCCACCTGACCGATCTCACCGTCACCGGCGTCTCCGGCCAGGCCGTCAACTCGGCCTCGCCCGGACTCGTGGTGACCGGCGGGCACATCAGCGGGGCCGCCACCGGCCTGGCCCTGCGCGCGAACGCCACCCTCACCGGCACCCGCGTCGACCAGGTCACCCAGGGCGTGCGGGCCACCCCCCGCACCGCGGTCTCGGCCGCCGGGATCGACGTGCTCGCCGCCAAGGCGGGGGTCACGGCCGAGGAGGGGGCGCGGGTCACGCTCACGGCGTCCCGGGTCCGCGCGCCCATGTCGTTGCGCGGCGACATCGACCTGCGGGACGGCAACACCATCACGCTGCCGCCCTTCCCCTGGCTGGGCGTGGTCGGCATCGGCGTGCTGCTGTCGACGCTCCTCCTCTACGCGGTGCATCGGATCCGGCAGGGCCGTACCCGGCCGGTCCAGGCACCATCGCACGTTCTCAACCACCGCTAGGGGCGAGAAGCAGTGAAAGTTCTCAGGTTCGTTTTCGTCACGCTCGTCATGCTGCTCGCCATACCGGCGACCGTCGTCCCCGCGGCGGCGCTGGCCTGCACGGGACAGTTCCGCTACGCGTCCTCCACCAACACGATCTACCTGGAATCGGGCACGGCGACGCTCACCGACATCGCCACCGCCTGCCCGAACGCGCCGCTGACCTCGCCCAGCCCCGGCGTCTGGGAGCTCTCGGGCGATTTGTCCGTCACGAACGGCGCCACCCTGGTCCTCCAGGGCGTCTCCAAGGGCGGCGACGTGAACCTGCTACGCCTGCGCTCGGCCGCGAGCGCGCTCGCGACCGAGGTCAGCTCGATCATGGCCAAGTACGGCACGATCCTCGTCGAGGGCGTCACGATCACCTCGTGGGACCCGGCGACCGGAGGCCCGGACACCGACCCGCACATCCCCGCCGGCGCCCCCGCCGACGCCCGGGGCCGCGCCTTCATCCGGGTCATCTCCTACATGGACGGCGCGACGCCGCGTGAGTCCCGCATGGACGTCGTCGACAGCGACCTCGGTTACCTCGGCTATTACGCCGCCGAGAGCTACGGCGTCAGCTACAAGGCACGCGGCTGCGACGCCGCCAACATCCCGATCTGCGACGCCCTCAACGTGTACGGCAAGCAAATCAACAGCCGCTTCCATCACAACTACTTCGGCGTCTACACCTACAACGCGTACGGGATGGACTTCATCGACAGCGAGTACGACCACAACATCGCCTACGGCCTCGACCCGCACGACGACTCCGACCACCTCACCATCACCGGAAACAAGTTCCACCACAACGGCAACCACGGCCTGATCTGCTCACAACGCTGCGACCACCTGCTGATCGCCGACAACGAGAGCTACAGCAACGGCATCCCGCCGTACATCCCGGAAGGCGACGACGACCCGTCGGACAACCAGGTCCACGGCATCATGCTGCACCGCGGCGTGATCGACACGATCGTGGAGAACAACGTCGTCACCGACCACCCGAACGGCGCCGGCATCGCCATCTTCGACAGCGTCGGCAACGTCGTCAGGAACAACAGGATCACCGGCGCCGAGTACGGCCTGCGCTACAGCGTTGGCACCAGGGACGCCGAGACCACCGGCAACGTCGTCACCGACAGCCTCAAGTACGCGGTCTTCACCTACAAGGGCTCCGACCTGCCCACCTACACCGGCACGTCCGGCCGCCCGGCGAACCTGCTGTTCAGCGGCAACACCTTCGACGGCGCGGAGAGCAACATCGTGAAGATCAACGATGCGGACGGGGTGCGGTTCGCCGGCAACACCTTCACCGGCTCGATGAGCAACTCCCGCATGCAGAACAGCACCGCCACCACCTTCGCCGGCAACACCCAGCCGTCCTCGCTGGCCCACGCCACCTTCGGCTCGCCGGCCACCGCCTCCTCGACCGTGTTCGAGCAGATCACCACCCCGGTGCGGGCGAGCGTCGACTCCAACAGCTCCATCGTGTTCACCAACACCGACGGCACGGTCTACGGCGGCGCCACCCGCACCTCGCTCACTCCCTCCGGCGGCACCCTCACCCTCACCTCGGCCCAGATCGGCACCTCCACGGTCACCGTGTCGCCCACCCAGGTGAAGGCGGTTCCCGCGTCCGGTTCCGTGGCCGCGCGGGTGACCGGGTCGGTCACCTCGGTCCTGCACGTGCAGGTGACCGGACCGGCGGGGCTCCCGGTCGCCTACACGATCGCCGGGCTCACGCCGGGCACCACGTACCGGGTGACGCGCGGCGGCACGACGGTGGCGACGGCGACGGCGAGCCCCTCGGGGGTGATGACGTTCACCGCCGCCGCCCCGGCGCCGACCGAGGTGGACTACGCGATCTCGGCGGTTCCGGCATGATCGGCCCAACGGCCGCCGCCCCGGCCCGTTACGCGCCCGCCTCCTCCGGGCACGCTACTGCGGGCGACGGCAGCGCCCGCGACTTCGGGAGGTTCGGGATGATCGGCCGGGTGGTCGGCTCGGTGCTCGTCGTGCTCGGCTGTGTCGTGCTCGCCTCCTGCGGGTATGACCTGGCCGCGCCCGAGCCTCCGACCGTGCTGCCCACCACCGCTCCCGCGAGTCCGGACCCCGGGCCGGAGGGCGTGCCGCTCGAACGCGCCGCCGCCGCGTTCTTCGGCCCCACGCTCACCGTCCGCGACCGCGGCTCCTTCGGCCTCGCCGACCGCGCCTACGTGCTCCCCTCCGACGACCCGCGGTTCCGCGAGATCCTGCGCGTACTGTTCCCGGCCGGGTCGGCGAGCCGGAAGGCGTCCCGCGAGGACGGCACGCCCGAAGGAGGCGCCCAGCTCTACCTGCCCTTCGCCGACGGCCCGGCCGACGCGGTCCGCCTGACGTACCACGTGCGCTTCCCCGACGGGTTCGCCTTCGTCAAGGGCGGCAAGCTGCCCGGCCTGTTCGGCGGGACCCGGACCAGCGGCGGCAGGATCCCGGACGGCTCCGACGGCCTGTCCACCCGGTACATGTGGCGCCGCGCCGGAGCCGGCGAGGTCTACGCCTACCTGCCCACGTCCCATGACCACGGCACCTCCCTGGGCCGTGGGGCCTGGACCTACCCCACAGGCCGGTGGATCCGCTTGGAGCAGGATGTGCGGCTCAACACGCCGGGCAAGGCCGACGGGTCGATCACGGTCCGGCTCGACGGCCGCCAGGTCTTCCGTGCGGACGCCCTGACCTTCCGGACCACCGGCGATCTGCGGATCGACGGCGTGTTCTTCTCCACCTTCTTCGGCGGAGACGATGCGAGCTGGTCCAGCCCCAGTGACCAGCACATCGACTTCGCGGGGTTCGAGACGGCACCGGTCGGCGGCTCCTGAATCGCCGCCGGGCGCTTCGCCGCCTCGCTCGGCGGGCGACGCCACCGGAATTCCATGCCGCCCCAATGGGTGTTTTGTACCGTTTATCGACTTAATTTCCGGATTATGATGAAAGGTACGTACGTGGTCGGTGAAGGTAGGCGCGGGCAGAGGTAGCCAGGTGACAAGTAGCCAGGGTGAGGGCAAGACCCCGGAGTGGGCCTTCGAGGCGTTTCTCCGGGGCGAACCGGTGGAACACAGCGTTCGGCCTGCCATCCTGCGGGCGTGGCAGCGGTGGCGGACCGAAGGGGTCGCCTGGGACAAGCTCGGCTTCGGGGAGCCGGTGGAGATCGACCCGGACTCCTTCCTCATCCGGATGGCCCGCCCGGTGTTCGAGAGCGCGCGCCACATCATCGCCGACGCGGACGCCGCGCTGCTCCTCGTCAACGAGGAGAGCATCCTGCAGCTGCGCTACCTCAGCGACCCCCAGATGGAGAGCCTGTTCGATCGGGTGAACGCCGTCATCGGCGTCAGCTACTCCGAAAGCGTCCTCGGCCCCACCGGCACCGGTACGGCGCTGCACGAGCGGCGGCCGTTCCGCGTGTCGGCGTTCGAGCACCTCACGCCCGCCGTGCAGCCCCTCACCGCCACCGGCGTGCCGATCTTCGATCCGCTCACCGGCCACATCCGGGGCGCCGTGGGCATCGTCTGCTACAACGAGCACGAGGATCTCGCGATGGCGGTCCTGGCGCACAAGGTCGCGATGGGCGTCGAACGGCGGATGCTGGAGGCGGCCGGGGCGCGCGAGCGCACGCTGTTCGAGGCGTTCCTCCGCGCGGGCGACCTGCCCGGCAGGCTGGCGCCCGGAGGCGCGGGAACCGGCCTGCGCGACCTGCCCCGGGCCGACCGGCTCCTGCTGGAGGAGAAGGCCGCCGAGTTGATCGCCGACGGCCGGCGGGCCGCGATCGAGGTCCCGCTCTCCCGCGAACGGGTCGCCGTCCTGCGATCGGTGCCGATGACCGACCCCGCCGCCGCGGTCGGCGTCCTGGCCCAGGTCCGCATCCAGGGCGGTCCGTGGGAGCCCCTCGCCGCGCCCGCCGAGCCCGTGCCGCCGGAACTCGTCCGGGGCACACCCCTGCTGACCCTGGCGCAGGTCCGGGCGAGGGCGGTCAATGGTGGAAGAGCCGCCCCGCCGCCGCAGCAACCACCGCGAGAGTCGCCCCGCGGGCCGCTGCCCGAGGCGCCGGCGGCGGCGGGCGATCCGTGGCTGCTGCTGTTCGGCGAACCGGGCGTGGGAAAGATCGCCGCCGCGGCCCGCAAGCGTATGCGGGTGCTGTACGAGGCCGCCACGAACATGGGCAAGACGCTCGACGTGGTGCGGACGGCCGAGGAACTCGCCGAGGTGACGGCCGCGCGGTTCGCCGACGCCGTCGCCGTCGACCTGTACGAGCCGGTCCTGCACGGGGAGGAGCCCGGCGAACCGGTCATGGGCGAGGGGCTGCGCCGGGTGGCGGCGCGAGCCGTACGGGAGGATCTGTTCCCCGCCTGGCTGGGGCAGCCGGTTCATTACCCGCCGTCCTGCCCGCAGCTCGGCTGTCTGCGTTCCCAGGAGGCCGTGGTGTGGACGGACCCCCGGGCCGTGGCGCCCGCGGTGGATCGCGGCGTCGGCATGACGATCGGAGATCCGCGGGCCCGGTCGATCATCGCCGTCCCGCTCGTCTGCCACGAGACGGTCCTGGGCGTGGCGACCTTCATGCGTACGCGGGAGTCCGAGCCCTTCGACGAGGACGATGTCGCCCTCGCCGAGGAACTGGCCGGACGGGCGGCGGTGTGCGTGGACAACGCCCGCCGTTTCACCCGGGAACGGGTCATGGCCACGGCGCTGCGGCGCAGCATGCTGCCCCGGCGCCTGCCGGAGCAGAACGCGGTCGAGGTCGCGCACCGCTACGTGCCGGCCTGGGAGGGTGCCGGAGGCGCCTGGTTCGACGTCATCTGCCTGTCGGGGACCCGCGTCGCGCTGGTGGTGGGCGACGTCGCGGGACGAGGGCTGCACGGCGTCGCCACGATGGGCCGCCTGCGCACCGCCATCGGCAACTTCGCCGCCCTCGACATGCCGCCCGCCGAGATCCTCGCGCAACTCAACGACCTGGCCCGCCGCCTGGAACGCGAGGAGGCCGACGAGGAGGGGCGCGTTCTGCAGGACGTCCCCGGCGCGGCCGAGGGCGCCGGAGTCACCGGCACCACCTGCGTGTACGCGGTCTACGACCCGATCTCGCGGCGCTGCACCCTGGCGGGCGCGGGCCATCCGGCCCCCGTGCTCGTCCGCCCGGACGGCAGGGCGGAGTTCCTCGACCTGCCCCGGGGACAGCCGCTCGGCCTCGGCGGCCCGCCCTTCGAGTCGATCGACGTGGAGATCCCCGAGGGCGGCGAACTCGTGCTGTACACCCGGGGCCTGCTCGTCGGCTCCCCGGACGTCGCCGCCGAACGCCTGCTCCGCGCCCTCGATCACGCCTCCGACCGCGCCCTCGACCGCGCGGGCGGCACCGCGGCGCAGACCTGCGCGTCCGCGCTGGCCGCCGTGCCGCCGGGACGGCTCACCGACGACGTCGCCGTACTGGTGGGCCGGACCCGGGCGCTGGACCCCGACCACGTCGCCCGATGGGACGTGTCGGCGGATCCCGCCGTGGTCGCCCGCGTCCGCGGCGAGTTCGCCCGGCGGCTCGCCGCCTGGAACCTGGAGGAACTCGCCTTCACCACCGAGCTGATCCTCAGCGAGCTGCTCACCAACGCCATCCGCTACGGCGCCCAGCCCATCCAGGTCCGGCTGATCCTGGACCGCACCCTGATCTGCGAGGTGTCCGACGCCAGCGAGACCTCCCCGCGCCCGCGCCGCGCCGCCGCCACCGACGAGGGCGGACGCGGGCTGTTCCTGGTCGCGCAGCTCGCCGAGCGCTGGGGCACCCGCTATACCCGCCGCGGCAAGGTGATCTGGGCCGAACAGCCGCTCACCGGCCCCGGCGACGCGCTCGACGGGCCGTCCCCGCTCCTCGCCCTCGCCGCCGACGAGTTGTGATCGCCGGGATTCACTAGTATTCCTATGAGAATTGCATGATAAATCGGACCCGACCGCGTACGGGCCGGTTGGCCGGGCCCGCCCGCCCCTTGTGACAATCGAAGAACCATTGACCCGTGGCGACGCCCGCCGCGAACAGTTGAGGAGGCCGGTGCCGATGACCTCGCGCCCCCTGCGCAAGCTGGGTTTCCTGACCATCGGGCTGTTCGACGAGGCCGACCCCCGCCGGGGCCACGAGTCCACCTTGGAAATCATCGAACTGGGGGAGCGGCTGGGCTTCGACAGCGCCTGGGTACGGCACCGCCACCTGCAGTTCGGCATCTCCTCGCCGATCGCCGTCCTCGCCGCCGCCTCACAGCGCACCAGCCGCATCGAACTCGGCACCGCCGTCATCCCCCTCGGCTGGGAGAACCCGCTACGCCTCGCCGAAGACCTGGCCACCGTCGACATCCTGTCCGGCGGACGCCTCAACCCAGGCGTGAGCATCGGCCCGCCGATGCACTACGAGCAGGTCAAGGACGCCCTCTACCCCGACACCGCCGACCGCGAGGACTTCACCTACACGCGCGTACGCCGCCTGCTGGACTTCGTACACGGCAAGCCCGCCACCGGCTTCAGCGGCGTGGAGGGCTTCGAGGTGTTCTCCAACCGCGTCCAGCCCCACTCCCCCGGCCTCGGCAGCCGCATGTGGTACGGCGGCGGCAGCCTGCGCTCGGCGCAATGGGCCGGCGAACAGGGCATGAACTTCCTCACCAGCAGCGTCGTCAAGGCCGAGGAATCCGAGGACTTCGCCGAAATCCAGCTCTCCCACATCCGCACGTTCCGCGCCCACCACCCCAACGGCGACGCCGCCCGCGTCTCCCAGGGCCTCGTCGTCATCCCCACCGACTCCGCCACCCCACACCAGCGCGCCAAGTACCACGAATACGCCCAAAAACGCCTCCCCCGCACCACCTCCCCACAAGGCCCGGCCCGCCTACTGTTCTCCCCCGACATCGTCGGCCCCTCCGCCGAAATCGCCGAACGCCTACACGCCCACCCGGCCTTCCGCGAAGTCGACGAGGTCGCCTTCGCCCTCCCCTTCACCTTCGACCACGACGACTACGTACAAATCCTCACCGACATGGTGACCCACCTCGGCCCAGCCCTCGGCTGGCACCCATCCACCTGACCGGCCACGGGGCAACCGGCGGCGCCCGCCCTCTGACGGCAACCCACGTCCCATCCCCGTAGATCAGCACCGCTCGCCCCGCCGTACCCGGGCCCGAGCCACCGACTCCGATAACAATCAGCTATATCTTGTCACTCTCAGTCGGGGGCGATACTAAAGATCTTAGTCGGCCAATACATTTCGATCATGGTCGCCAAGGACACCATCACCGTCACAGTCGATCACGACCTGATCGAGCATGCCAAAGCGCAGGTCGGCGAAGGGAAAGGCCGGTCCCTGTCCGACTATGTCAACGAGGCCATTCGCGAGCGCGTAGCTCGCGAGCGTCGTCGGCGCGCCCTTTGGAATGCCAGGGCGGACAAAGCGGACGAAGCGCGTGTAGATCGCCTTCTCGCACACATAGAGAGCCAGGACGGCCAGTGAGCGGCCAGTTCTTTCTGGACACGAGTGTGCTCAGGGAGATCGCCCGCGAGAAGGTCAGGGGATCGCGCGGGGGTCGGCGTTCAGGGGGTGCGCGAGCCGTATGGTGATGAACTCGTTGTTGTCCGGTTTGCCGGGGGTGCGGCCGGCGGAGAACGGGAAGTTGTTGTCGTTGGCCACGATCAATGTGCGGTTGTCGAGGATGGCCACGTCCTCGATCGTTTGGAACGGGAAACGGAAGGTGTTTCCGAAGCCGTCCAGTCGCCGGGGGTTGGCGAGATCGAGCAGGTCGGCCACGAGGGTCTTGTCCATGGTGCCGTCGCGGTCACGGTCGCGTATGTCGGCGAGGTAGATGCGCTTGGTCCGGGCGGCGTCGCCCTCGGCCGAGTCCCGCTCGATGATGAGGAAGCGGTGCTTGTCGACGGTGATCGCGTCGCCGATGGCGTGGTCGGCGGCGTCCAAGCGATAGGTCCAGTGTTTGCCGGTGTAGGCGCGTTTGCGCACGTCGAACTCGTACATTCGCAGCGTGCCTGCCGGGTCGCCCTGGACGGTTCCTTCCAGCAGCGGGTAGAGGCGTTTGCCGTCCACCGAGCGGGCCATGCCCTCGAACCCCTTGCTGCTGGCCAGGTTGGGGCTTTCGCCGTTCAGGAACGGGTTCTCCGGTGCCCGTACGCCGGGCAGCGGGATGGGCGCTTCGAGCAGTTTGCCGTGCGCCGAGACGTGCAGCAGGAACGGGCCGAACTCGTCGCCGAGCCAGAACGTGCCGTCCGCGGCGCGCACGATCGACTCAACGTCGAAGTCCGCCCCGGTCAGCCTGCGGTCCTCGCGGGTCAGCGGGAAGGTGATGTGCCCGTCGGGGTCGCTCAGACCGAAGCCGCCGAGGACCTTCACCGTGCCGGTCCGCAGATCGGGCTCGACCTGGTGCACCCGCAACAGGAAGTCGGCGCTGTTGTTCTTGGCCCCGAAGCCGTTGTCGGACAGCATGTGGTACCGGCCGCGCCCGGCGGGCACGATGCCGCTGAAGCCCTGCACGGGCTGGGCGGCGAAGGGCGGCGTGAGCCCGTTGATCGGTGCCGTGCCGAGCTGTGAGCCGGACGGTTCGCTGCCGGGGACGAACGTCTCCGCGGGCAGGGACGCGAACCCGGTCAGCGTCGCCCGCCCGTCGTGCGCGGGTCCGCTGTCGGCCGAGACCGGTGCGGTGAGTCCGGCGATCAGCGCCGCGGTGCCGAAAGCAATCAAGCCCATTCTCATGCCGGGCACGCTAGGACGACCGAGTGAATCATGAGGTAACGCAAGAAGTCCGGCTGATGGGGCCATGCTGAGCAACTTTCCCCGTACGGCCCGCGAAGACTCCGCCGACCGATCGCCACCCGTGCGGTGATGAAGACGCCGGCCGAGCTGTCATGCCCCCAGTGACCCTCAGTGACCCCCAGTGTGAGCTCATACTCACCAATTCGTCCTCAGTCAGGGGCCGTAGGCCGCCTTCTCGGGCCTGGGCGCCATTCGTGTACTGTCTGCGAGGGGCGTAGGGCGGCGCACGTCGCGCACGGGAGTCGTGATCACAAGCGAAGGGTGATGTCTTCGACATGCGTACCGTGCGCAGGCAACGTCATGACTCGGCCGACCGTCCGTTCATCGTCATCTGGGAGGCGACCCAGGCGTGCCCGCTGGCCTGTCGGCACTGCCGCGCGGAGGCCCGGCCCGACCGGAATCCCGGTGAGCTCAGCACGGCCGAGGCGCGCGAGCTCATGGCGCAGGTCGCGTCGTTCGGGTCGCCGCCGCCGCTGTTCGTCATCACCGGTGGCGACCCGTTCCAGCGCCCGGACCTGTACGACCTGGTCCAGGCCGGTGCCGAGATGGGTCTGCCGATGGCCGTCTCCCCGTCCGGGACGCCGACGCTGACCGCCGACGCCCTCGCCCGACTGAAGCAGGCCGGCGCGCACGCCATCTCGCTCAGCCTCGACGGCTCCACGGCCGAGATCCACGACGGGTTCCGCGCGACCTCCGGCGTGTACGGCTGGACGCTGGACGCCTGGCGCACCGCCCGCGAACTGGGCCTGAAGGTGCAGATCAACACCACGGTGACCGGTCACAATCTGGACGATCTGCCGGGCGTGGTCCGGATCGTGCACGACCTGGGCGCGATCGCCTGGAGCGCCTTCCTGCTCGTGCCCACCGGCCGCGGCGCCCTGCTGCCCGGCCTCACCGCCGAGCAGGTCGAAGACGTGCTCAACTTCGTCTACGACGCCGGGCAGGTCGTCCCGGCGCGGACCACCGAGGCGCACCACTTCCGCCGCGTCGCCGTCCAGCGCGAGATCCTGGCCCGGCACGGCGCGGACCACGTCGCCGCACTCGGCCTGGGGCCGCTCTACCAGCGCCTGCGGCAGCGGCTCACCGAGCTCGACCTGCCACCCCGCCGTGCGCGCCGCCCACCGATGGACGTCAACGCGGGCCGCGGCTTCGTCTTCGTCTCCCACCTGGGCAGCGTCCACCCCAGCGGCTTCCTGCCGATATCGGCCGGCAACGTCCGCACCGAGTCGCTCACCGACATCTACCGCACCTCGGACCTGTTCACCGGCCTGCGCGACCCGGACCGCCTCAAGGGCCGCTGCGGCGCCTGCGAGTTCCGCTCGATCTGCGGCGGCTCCCGCTCACGCGCCTTCGGCGAGACCGGCGACCCGTACGCCGAGGAGCCCTGGTGCGCCTACCGACCGGGCAGCTTCCCCTACCAGGACGACCTCCGCGCCCTGGCCCCCGCCGCCGCGGGATAGATGCGCACTCGCCCGGTGCCGAGTTCCCGCATAGACGTGAGAACGTCGAGCATCAGACGTCCTGCGGGGCTTCGATGGCCAGGACCTCCCGGAATTCGCTGACAGCCGGACGCTTACGCTGGTCGAATGGAACGGCGCGCAAGACATTCCGTCCGGTCTCGATGATCATGACATTGCGGTAGGCGCGGGGCAGGGCGTCGATCACCGTTGCGGCCTGTCGCACGCCTTCGTCGATGCCGCCATTCACCACCGTGCACTGCGCGGCGTGAAGCCGTGTATTGATCTGCACCTGATAGCCATCCGGATGCCCGCGCAAGATGTGCTCTTGCGCCCGACTCGCCGCTTTCTGGTCTCCTACGGCGGAGTACACCCGGCTTTGATTGAAGTACATCCGGTAGTCGGACGGTTCCCAGAAACCAGGGATGACCGGGAGGTTCGTGGCCGCGAGATCGGTGGAGACCCGTACGGCCTGGCGTGCCTCGTCGCCGCGACCCAGGAGCGCGAGAGCGTGCGCCTCCGCCAGAAGGACCGACACCAGGCCGACCGACGGACGAGGGTCCGGACCCAGGAATTGTTTGACATCGGCGGTCAGGCGCAGGACGGTCTTTGGGTCGCGTAGCCCATAAAGGCTGTGTCCAGCCTCGTGCGCACGAATTCTGATACGCAGATCGAGATCGCCGGAGGCGTCCGACGCGGCGCGCGCGGTCTGGTACCAGCGCAGCGCCGCCCCCCGTTCGCTGAGCCGGGTCAGGACACTGGCGTGGAACGCGGCGAGTACGGCGGTGATGCGCTGCAACTCGGTCTGGTCGGCTTTGGGGGTGTTGTGCAGTTGCTGCTGAATGCCAAGGAGGTCGACAAGGAGGTCGTCGTGTACCTGGCGGGCCGGGAGCGTATTGATCGCGTGCAGATGATCGGCACACGCCAATTCCCAATCCTCGACGCTGCGATGTGCGCCATTGACCGCCAGCTCGACAAGTCGGCGCACCGGTTCATCCGTGCCGCCGAACGCACCTGCGCTCATGCCCGCGGCGGCGATCTGCAGAAGTCTTCGGCGTTCCGTCTCGTCCTCCTCAACAGGTACGGAAGGGACTGTAGCGAGCGTACCCAGATCTCGACGATCTATTTGTTTGATCATGGAATAAAACGCCGCAATCCGTCCATCGGCGCCGTATAGCCGATCAAGCTGCGGGATCAAATCGGGCGGTACGGATCGCTCGTTACGTTCCAGTTTGCTCAGATGTGAGTGGCTCATCGGGAGCGCCTCTCCCGCAGCACGAAGGCTGATTTGCCGGACATTCTCGCGCCACCACCGAAGCGCGAACGCCAAAGCCTCGGCGGTGAAGTCGTCCGGCTTGGCCGGACCTGATGGCTTGGTCATCGGGCTCCTCGTGGCGGGTCCAATTGGGTCCAGTTCTGAACACCACAAATGGTCATATGCGGCTTGTCCTATCCCCGCATCGCTTCAAGTATGGCCCTGCCGCCGGTCAATGCGGAGTCAATAAACGGAACTCGTGGGAGTGCCGCGCACTCGAGGGGTTCCTGAACTCAAGAATCGGGAGTATTCGGGCCCAATGAACAACTGCATCAAAACGGGTATCGACGCGCTGCCGATACCAATAATTCAGGACAGATTGCCCGATGGCGGCGCGCGCCGAATCGGCGCGGCGCGGGGGAGAGGGGCGCGGTGACATGACCGTGCCCGGCGACGCCCGTCTTCTGACGCTTTCCGCCGATCGCCGTGCGGCGGGGGAGGCGCGGGACTTCACGGGCAAGATCCTCAGCGAGTGGGCGGTGGCCGGCGAGGCCGTACACGACCTGTTGCTGATCGTCTCTGAACTGGTCACCAACGCGGTCGTCCACGGGGCCGCGCCCGTTCACCTGAGGTTGTGGACGGCCGACGGATGTGTGCGTGGCGCCGTCGACGACCACGGGGACGGCAGGCCGCGCGCCATCACCAGCGGCGATCCGCTCAGCCGCGAGATGAGCGAGAACGGGCGCGGCCTGGCACTGGTGACCGCCCTGGCGCGCACGGTCTCCTGGCACCGGCTCCCCGAGGGAGGCGTCCGCGTCTGGTTCTCGTACGCCCTGAACGGAGTGGAAGCGCCTTCAGGCTGACAGGAGCAGCGTCCCGCGATCCTCTCTGCCGACATCACCAGGACTAGCCGGGCGAGTTTGCCCGCGCCGGCCACGCGGCCCAGGGACGTCAGGCTGGTTCTCGGTCAAGGCGTTGGGATCTTCGCGACGACGGCGAGCAGGCCGGGGGTGGCCCAGTCGGGGACCACGTCGTCCCATTCCGGGCGCCAGCCTTCGACGGGGATGATGCCGGGTTCGAGGATCTCCATGTCGTGGAGGAAGCCCTCGAGTTGCTCCGGCGTGCGTGCGGTGATCGCTCCGATGCCGGTGCGGGCGTAGATTGCGAGTCCCTCCTCACGGAGGCGCTCATCGGCCTGGCCCGCGAAACTGTGTGAGATCACCAGGTGGCTGCCGGGCGCCAGCACCTCGCGGATGCGCTCGATGATCTGGCCCGCTTCGGCGTCGTCGACGATGAAGTGCAGGACGGCGGCGAGGAGGACCGCGATGGGCTGGGAGAAGTCGAGGTGGGCGGTGATGGCCGGGTTGGTCAGGATTGCCTTGGGGTCGCGTAGGTCGCCGTCGACGACGATGGTTTGTGGGTTGTCGGCGAGTAGTGCCCGGGCGTGGGCGAGTACCTCCGGGTCGTTGTCGACGTAGACGATGCGCGAGTCAGGTGCGCGCTCCAGGGCCACCTGGTGGACGTTCTCCTCGGTTGGGAATCCCGCGCCGATGTCGAGGAACTGGCGGATGCCCTGGTCGGCCAATTCCTGAACGGCCTTGAGGAGAAATCTGCGGTTTTCCTGGGCGATGAGCCTGGCCTTGGGGACCAGGGCGATCATCTCCTCGGCCAACGCCCGGTCGGCCTCGAAGTTGTCCTTGCCTCGGAGGCCGTAGTTGTACATTCGGGCCACGTTGGGTACGGACGGGTCGAACTCGTCTGATGACCGCTCGTTCCGCATCCTTGCTTCGCCTTCGCCTGAGAGGGGATGGTCGTAAGTTAGCCCAATTCTGGGCGTTGGATGTACTGTCACCGCAATTGACCACTTGTCAGGGGATTTCGGTCGCGCGAGATGATCATTATGGCGCTGGTCGCATTCGACGTGAGGGGGCGTACTGGCGGTGACCGGGGCTCTACGGCATCTTCGCGACGACGGCGAGCAGGCCGGGGTTGGCCCAGTCGGGGACCACGTCGTCCCATTCCGGACGCCAGCCTTCGACGGGGATGATGCCGGGTTCGAGGATCTCCATGTCGTGCAGGTATCCCTCGAGTTGCTGCACCGTGCGTGAGGTGATCGAACCGACGCCGGTGCGGGCGTAGATCGCGTGCCCCTCCTCACGGAGGTCCTCATCGGCCTGGCCGTCGAAGCTGTGTGAGATCACCAGGTGGCTGCCGGGCACCATCACCTCGCGGAGCCGCTCGATGATGTGGCTCACCTCGGCGTCGTCGGGGATGAAGTGCAGGACGGCGACGAGGAGGACCGCGATGGGCTGGGAGAAGTCGATGTGGGCGGTGACGGCGGGGTTGGTCAGGATCGCCTTGGGGTCGCGCAGGTCGCCGTCTACGACGATGGTCTGTGGGTTGTCGGCGAGCAGCGCCCGGGCGTGGGTGAGCACCACCGGGTCGTTGTCGACGTAGACGATGCGCGAGTCCGGCGCCCTCTCCAGGGCCACTTGGTGGACGTTCTGCTGGGTCGGGAGTCCCGCGCCGATGTCGAGGAACTGGCGTATGCCCTGGTCGAGCGACTCCTGAACGGCCTTGATGAGGAATCGTCGGTTGTCCTGGGCGATGCGCCTGGTGTTGGGGACCAGGGCGATCATCTGCTCGGCCGCCGCCCGGTCGGCCTCGAAGTTGTCTTTGCCGCCGAGGTAGTAGTCGTACATTCGGGCCACATTCGGTACGGACGGGTCGATGCCATCTGGTAACCGCTCGTTCCGCATCCTCACTCCCACCTTTACCTGAGGGGACGCGTCGTAAGTTAGCCCAATCTTCGGGCGTCAAACATGGTGTCGTCGCAATTGCCCTCTAACGGGAGATTTCGGTCACGCAAGTTGATCATAATGTCACTGGTCGCAATCGACGTGAGGGCCGTCGGCGGCGCGGGTCGGGTCAGTGGCGGTGGTGGTTGTCGGGCTGGGACGGGTCCCCGGGGTGCTCAAGGCCGGGCACCAGGCGGATCCGGCGGGCGCGTGCGTGGTCGAGCCAGCGGACGAAGGCCAGCCGCCGCGCCGCGTCGAGGACATGGCGCGCGGCCTCGGCACCGGCTGAGGCTTCGTCGTCGTGGTGTGGATCGCCGGTCTGTACGCCGAGGAGGGTGACGGCGTAGCCGTCCACGGTGACGGTCTGGCCGGGGGAGGCGGCGGTGAGCGCGGTCGCGAGCCGTTTGGGAAGCGTGCCGGGGGCCGCGTCGAACTCGCCGTCGGGCGTGGACAGCCGCCATCGCGTGACGGGCGGCCGGGCGGTCGCCGCCGCGTAGGCCGCCACCTGCTCGTCAGGGACGGTCACGTCGGCGGTGACCGCCTGGTATACCGCTCGTACGGCCGCGCTGCCCTCGAACGCGGCGGCCGTGATCGAGCCGAGTTCGACGGCCGCCCGCTGGTCGAGCCGTACCGGGGGCGCGTCATGGACATTCAGCCCGCGATCGGCCGCCTCCGCCTCGCACAGCAACTCGGTGAGCAGGACTTGGGCGACCCAGCGGACGAACTGGCGGTCCTCAGGGCTGCCTGGGACGGGCAGGGCGGAGGACCGCGGCCCGGCGCGCAGGGCGGCGAGACGGCGGTCGAGCTCGGTCCGAGGCAGCGGCTTGCCGTCGAGCAGGCCGAGCACGGAACCTTGGCGAAGCCCGCGCCGGTGGGCTTCATGCCCATGCTCGTGGCGATCGCCGCCCCAATCGCCGCCCCAATCGCCGTCCCGGTGGTGCCGCAGGTTGTTGTCACGGTCGTGCCGGTGCCCGTGATCGTGATCGTGCTCGTGTCCGTAGTCCCGGTCATGGTGGATTCGCTGACCGCGGTTCTGCCCCATATCGCCGGTCGTGGTCGGTTCTTCCCCGTGGCGGCTGTTCACCGGGGCACGGTCAGTTCGATCGTCGGGGCGTACTGGCAGCGGCCGAACCACATGACCTTGGCGAGGGCCCAGTACGCGCCGGGGTCGGCGTCGCGCGGCACCGCCACGTCGAAGGTGGCGATGCGGGACGCGCCCGGGGCGAGCGTGAAGCCCTGCACGGGGGCGGCGACGGCGTCCCAGGTGCCCCACGGGGAGACGAGCTGGATCTCGCCGCGGATCTCGCCTCGGGTGCGGTTGGCGAGCGTCACTCCGATGAGCCCGGAGCCGCCGGGGGGCACCCGTACCGACCTGGCGGTGACATCGACGTCGAGGCCCGTCTCGCGGGCGGTGGTGGCGGACGTTCCCCGCGCGGCCTGCCCGTCCTCGGGGATGGGACCGGGCACGGGCAGGAGCGCGGCGAGGTCGCCGACGGCGATCGTGGCGACGTCCTCGATGGTCTGGCCGGCGTGCTCGATCCTGGCGGTGAGGAAGTACAGGCCCGGCTCGGCGTCGGCGGGCGGCGTGAGCGTCACCGGGAAGCGGACATGGCCGTCCGGTTCGAGCCGGTACGGCCGCCGCCCCGGGTTGACCGTCCAGCCCTCGGGGGCGAGCAGGGCGCACGCGCCTTCGACGGCGCGGTCGCGCAATTGCGAGGCGATGACGACGGACGCCTCGACGGGTTCGCTGGCGGTGCGCAGCAGGCCGGGGGAGACGCCGACCGAGACGGGCAGGTAGCCGATCGGGGCGGGGCCTCGGTTGTGCAGCCAGTAGCGCGCGTGCACCGGCTGGGCCACCTCGGCGGACGGGCCGAGCGGGGTCGGGCCGGGCGTGGCCGGACTCGGCGTGGCCGGGCCGGATGTGGTCAACTCGGGCATGGTCGAGCCGGGCGCGGCCGGGCTAAGGGTGGCCGATTCGGGCACGGCCCGGTCGGGTGTGTTGGGTACGGCCCGGTCGGGTGTGGTCGGCGCGGGTGCCGCCGAACCCGACAAGGTCGAGTCGGCCGGGGCCGAGTCGGGGGGGATCGTGTGAGGTGCATCCGGGCCGGGCGCGGCGGGCGGTGCGGTGCGCTCGGCGATCGCCGGGATGCCGATGACGGTGGCGATCTCGGAGCCGGCGAGCTCGACGGCGCCGGAGATCGGCTCGCCCCGGCGTTCCAGCAGGTCGGCGTGGTGCGGTTCGGTGAGCGCGAGCGGCCCGTCCAGGGTGGCGGCGCGGCCGTACCCGGTCGCCTCGATGAGCCGTAGCGTGACGCCTCGCGCCGGGTCCACCTCGGACGCCGAGCCCCGGGCGATCGGGTCGCCCGTCGGCTTCATCGTGCTGATCAGCACGTCCCGCGCCGGTTCGACCCGCAGGTACGACATGGTCGCCGGAAGCGGCCCGTTATGTGCGGCGGTGATCCGGGCGTACAGCGGATGGTTGAACTCCTGGCCCCGCGCCGGCAACGTGGCGGCCCGCCAGTCGCCCTCGCCGGAGACGAGCGCGTAACCGAACTCGTGGGTCCAGTGCTGAAGCTGGAACGACGCCCCGTCCGGCAGCGTCCGCTTCGGCGGGTCGATCCACACGCCGGACGGCCAGCCGGTGCAGGACCGCATGAGCGACAGGTGCAGCGCCCCGGTCGGATCCACCGCGAAGCCGGGCAGACCGTACGTCAGCAGCGCCACCGTGTGGTCGGTGAGCAGCTCGGACGGCGGTACGGTCCCCGGGCACACGGCGGACACCCGGGCGTCGGCGAGGTCGGCGGCGAGCGCGTCCGGGTCGGTGACGACGAGCGCGGGCAGCGCGCGCAGGTCGCGCAGGTCGGCGTTGGGCTGCCACACCTCGTGCAGCGGCTTGTCGGCGGGCACCCAGACGCGGCCGTGTCGGGCGAGCGCGTCCGCGTAGTCCGCGCCCGCGCGCTCCAGCAGCTCGCGGGTCGCGTCGTTGACGTCGGGACCGCCGACGAGCAGCCGGAAGTCGGGCAGGTTGGAGTCGACGTCGAGCCAGCCGTACCTGGACCAGTCGGCGCTCGCGGTCGTCGCGGTCACGCCGACGCGGGCGAGCGCGACGACGAGGTCACGTGCCCCGGCGGCGTCGGCGAGCGTCGGCACGACCACCTCCGCGACGCCGAGCGCCCGTTCCCCGAGCGGCGCGCCGTCGGGGTCGGCGAGCGTGACGCGTGCGGTCGAGCTGAGCCCGAACCAGGTGTTCGCGGGGTTGTCGAGCGTCCAGGGGGCCTCGGCGACATCGACGTCGGGGAGCGCGAAGCCGCGTCCGACGACCGCCCCGGCGACCTCGCTCACCGGCAGCGTCCCGGGCAGGTCCACGGGGAACCGCACGCGCAGCAGCCGGTCGGCCCCCGCGTAGTCCACGACCCGGGTCGTGCAGTCCACCCGGTCCACGTCGTGCCAGAGGGTGACGGTCTGCCGGTAGGTGAGGCCGTCGACGACGCCGTCGATGACGAGTCGCGCGCCGAGCGGGCTCGTCTCGGCCCGTACGGTCGCGGGCGATCCGGATGAGCCGACGACCGGCCCGCTCGGGACCAGGTGCCACGGTCCCTCGCCGAAGTCCGGGTGGGCGGGGTACTCCTCGTACACGCGCAGCTCGTTGCCGACGCGGCCGTCGCGGATCAGCTCGCGCCCGGTCGCCTTGTCGTACACGCTGCTCAGGCCGCCGCCGCGGGAGGCGTCGGCGGTGACGCGGTAGCGGGCGTTCTCGATGGTGGTCCCGGCGGCGGGCGTCCAGGCGGGCTCCGCCTGCGACGCGCCGGGCAGCAGCCGCCAGGTGCGCCAGCCCATCGCGGGCACGTTCTCGGCGAAGAAGCGCAGCGTGCCGCGGTCGATCACGCAGGCGACCTCGGCCCCCGTGTCGTCGATGACGCGGACGCCGCCGGGGTCCTCCGGCAGGCGTACGGAGACCAGGGCCGAGCGGTCGAACGACAGCGTGTTGGCGACGACGATCGCGGCGCCCTCACCGGCGGTGTCGATCCGGGAGACGAGCGCGTCGAGCGCGTTGTCGCGCACCCGTGCCGCCAGGTCGTACGCCTCCCGCCAGCCCGCCAGCAGGTCGATGTACACCTGGTCGGACTCCGAGCCGGTGATCGCGTCATGGTGGGCCCCGTACGCGAGCTGCCGCCACACCTTGTCCAGCGCCGCCGCCGGATAAATCCCCACACCCTCCAGTACGGCCAGCGTGGCGAGCTTCTCCGCGTCCACGGCGGCGACCTCGCCCGCCCGCTGCGCCTGTTTGGTGTCGATGTACGAGACGTCCTTGCCGGTATAGATCGGGTTCATGTCGCGCGTCTGCGGGCTCGGCCGCAGCCCCTTGGCGGCCAGTTCGGCGCGCACGGCGTCGAGGAAGTCCCGGGGCGTGCCGCACACGAACTTCGGCCAGACGTACTTGGCCGCCCAGGAGCGGTGGATCTCGGTGACCCACTTGTTCGGCGGGGTGTAGTCGGTGCCGACGGGCAGCAGCAGGTTCTTCGTCGCGCCGACCGGCTTGAGCTTGGCGTACAGCTCGTAGACGGCCCGTTCGGCGGTCTCCAGGTCGGGGGAGGCGTCCATCCACCAGCCCGCCGAGTAGTGATGCGGCATGAAGTGCGTGAGCACGCCCCGCCCGGACGGGGAGATCCACTCGAACTCGCTGGGGAACTGCATGACCCGCGCGTCGTTCTTCGCCTCGCGGAAGTTCTTCTGGATCGGCCCCCACTGGTGGAACGGCCCTCGCGCCCAGGCGGACCCGCTCAGCCCGGCCGCGTCGAGATGCCCGGGGAACTGCGGGTCGTGGCCGAACACGTCGAGCTGCCAGGCCGTCGCCGGGTCCCCGCCGAGGATGTCGCGCTGGTAGCCGACGCCGTACACGATGTTGCGGATCGTCGTCTCCGCGCCGGTGAGGTTGGTGTTCGGCTCGTTGTACGTGCCGCCGACCAGTTCGACCTGGCCGCGCCCCATGAGCAGCCGCAGGTCGGCGCGGCGCTCGGGGTGCATGTCGAAGTACGGCTTGAGGTAGTCGATCTCGGCGAGGACGAACTTGTACACCGGGTCGCGCAGCGCCAGGTCGAGGTGGGCGTCGACGAGGGCGAAGCCGTTGCGCTCCCACAGCGGGCGGGTGGTCGCGTCGCCGGACAGGAACTCCCACGGCGAGGTGTAGGCCGCCTGGGTGTTCCACCACACCGGGTCGTAGTGGAAGTGGGAGACGAGGAACATGGTCCAGCCCGGCTCGGCCACGGTCACCGTGCCCGTCGCCGTCACCGGCCCAGTCACCGGCCCAGCCGCCGCTGGAGGCTCCAAGGCCACCGAGTCCGTCACCGGGGTCAGGGTGCTCGTCTCGGTGACCGTGACGGTGACCGGCAGCTCGGCCCCGGGGACCGGGTCGGCGATGTCGAGCGGCACCTCGACCACGCCCGTGCCGGTCGCCTCCCCGGACACCCCCGGGCCGGTGACGGCGACGGTGACGACGGTGGCGGGCGGGCCGTCGAGCACCACGCGCAGCACCTGCCGCGGCGCCTCCTCGGTGCCGACGAACAGGTCGGTGGACTCAACGGCGGTGATCGTGACCGGCACGGGCTAGGTCCTCTCTGTCAGCGTCCGGTTCCTTCATCCGGTACGTCGGGGAAACACCGGATGGCCGGGTCCGTCAGGTGCCCCAGATCTCGAACTCGTAGATCCGGGCGGCCGAGTCGGCGGGCGTGCTGGTGGGTTTGGTGATGTCAAGCCGAACGTACCGCGCCGTGGCCGACATGGGGTGCGTGGTCGTGGCGGCGGTGTTCCCGGTGATGTCCGCCACGGTCGTCTACGGGTCGGACTCGGCGGCGCGTACCCGGATGGTGAAGTCGGCGGTGTTGAACGACGGCGACTCGCCCCCGGACTCGGCGTGTTTCACGACGAACCGGTTGATCTCGTGCACCGACCCCAGGTCGATCTCCAGCCACTTCTCCGCGGTGAGCGTGCACCACTTGTCGGAGGGGTTGCCGTTGACGGCGTTCTCCGGGCCCTCCCCGGCGGCGCACCGGCCGGAGGCGGTGGCGGGCCGGTCCAGGGCCAGGTTCGTCTCCGCCGGCACGTCGCCCGACCAGGTCACTTGCGTACGCGCGGCGGCCGACCGGCCGTACTCGGTGGACACCGCCTCCACCTCGATCGTCGTCGAGGTCTCCGAGCCCGCTCGGTCGAGGCGCGGCACGAAGTAGACGGTGTTCGGGGTGCCGCCGAGGTAGGTGCGGGTGCCGTCGGCGTTGCGCCGGTACACGTCGTAGTGGTGCACGTCCCCGCGCGGCGACGGCCGCCACGACAGCCGCAGCGACTTGCGGGTGGCCGTCACGTCGGACGTGCCGAGCACGGTCAGCCGGGTCGGCGGGGCGGGCCGCTCCACGCCGCCGTCGTACACGGCGAGCTGCCCGATCCGCACGTCGTACCCGTCCACGGGCGCGCCGCCGGGCGACGCCCGCAGGGCGATCTGCGCGATCGTCCGGCCCGCGTGGCGCGACAGGTCGAGCGTCTTCCGCTCCCAGTCGCCGCTATGGGTCGTGCCGAGGTCGAGCGTGGTGAAGGTCGTGGGCGCGTCCGTGAACGAGATCGCGGCCTTGAGCCGCGACGGCCCCGCCGCCGGGGTCTTCAGCACGACCGACAGTTTGGTGTCGCGGTCCACGCGCAGCCGGGACTGGTACAGCCGCACCGTGTTGGCCGCGTCGAGCCGCCCGGTGAGGCGCAGCGACGACCCGCCCTCGTAGGCGTCGCCGAAGTCGATGGACGGGGTGAGCCTCGTGCCGGACGACTCGACGACCCAGCGGTAGGTGGGCGGGATGTCCTGCAACGACAGGTTGTTCCAGCCGCCGGTGCGCACCCGCCGTCCCGCGACGTTGTAGAAGTCGCCGTGCCCGGTGTTGAAGCCGGTCACGAACGGCTTGCGGGTGACCGGCGACGACTCGGCGATGTAGTCGGCCAAGCCCTTCCACGGCGAGGTGGTCGTGGTGTCGGACGGGTCGCCGTTGGCGCCGACCCAGAACCGGGAGTCCTTGGCGTAGAAGTCGGCGCGGTCGCGGGAACTGCGCCAGGTCCATTCGGGCCGGTAGATGCCGAACGAGGTGACGTGCGGGCGGCCGTCGGGGAACACCGCGTTCCAGTTCACGAAGGTGTTGTATCCGTTGGCCTCGGTGTCGATGCCGGCGAACAGCTCGTACTCGCTGCGCCCGAGCGCGCGGGCGGCGGCGCGTGAGGAGTCCAGCTCGGCCTCGGACCACCAGAAGTTGAGGAACATCGAGTGCGCCACCGGCCGGGGGTCGTTCAGGAAGGCGTCGTTCTCCGGGGTGAGCGCGTTCTGCCAGGCGATTCTGCCGTCCTCGGTCATCGCGTCGTACCACATGTAGTGGACCGAGGGGTTCTTGGCGCGGGCGTACTTCATGAACTCCCGCATGTCGGAGGCGATCTGCGGGTCGCCGCCCTCGGTCTCCTGGTTGATAAACCAGCCGTCGAAGCCGTAGTACTTCGCGACCTCGGCGAGCTTGTCGGCGACCGGGAAGCGCGAGCCGTCCTTCCGCAGGAAGTCGCGGACCCACTCGAACCGCCCGCCGTACACCGTCGGCGGGAAGAACACCGTGCCGTACACCTTGACGCCGTTGCGGTGCGCGGCGTCGATGACCGTGGCGTTGGGGGCGAGGATCAGCCCCTCGGCCGCCGAGCCGCCCCAGAAGACCAGCGTGTCCACGTACTGCCAGTGGGTGAACGCGTAGTAGTTGGAGGTCAGGGAGCCTTGGGAGGGGTTGCCCGAGGTGGGGGCGAACGCTACCAGTGCGGCGATGCGGGCCTCACCGGCGCGGGCGTTGGGGTTCGCCTTCAGGGCGGGGTCGGAGACGCGGGGGCGCAGCGGGGTGGTGGACCGGTTGAACGGGGCGTCGGGGTCGGTGCGCGGGTTCCATTCCAGGAGCGTGTTCGGATACCAGTACGAGGCGTAGGGCTGGGCGCCGGTTCCTTCCGGGGGCCGGGACGGCGAGGGCTCTGCGGGCGGGGATGACGCGGGTTGGGCGGCTGCGGGCGGTGCGGCCAGGGCGCCGACGGCCAGGACCACGCCGCAGGCCGCTGCTGACAGATGTCTTCGCATCCGAGAGCGCCTTCTTTCGTGTCGGAGGGGTCGGTGCGTTCGGTGGGGGCCGGCCCCGAGGCGGGAGGCGAGGGGACGCCTCGGGGCCGGCACAGGAGGGGGCAGGTGGCTTTGAGTTCGACCGGTTCAAGCGACCCCGTTCAAGCAGGGTCCGGGCGGTGCTGAGGCGGTGTTCAGGCGGGGTTGGAGCGGGATGGGTGGGTTCAGGCGGGGCTCAGCACGGTTTCGACGCCGCGTGCGCCGAGATACTCGGCGTCGTCGGCGTCGGTTGCGTTCACGATGGCGAGCGGGCCCGACTCGCGCAGCCGTACCCACTCGCGATGAAAGGGGCTGCCTGGCGCGACCTCAGCCCGCCGCTCCGGCACGGCCCGCAGATCCACGTCGCAGACCAGGGCGCGGAGGGGCGCCGGGGACGGCCCCGCGCCCGCGCGCAGGTCGCGGATGACGGTCGCGAGCTCCCGGGTCGCGGGCTTGATCTTGTGGTCCACGGTGAACAGGCCAAGGTCGTACTCCCGCTCGGGAAAGTCGGCCAGGCCGCGGTCGAGGTCGTGCGAGCACCACCAGGTGACGCCCCACAGGGCGGGATTGGCGGTGACGGCGTCGAGCATGCCGCGCACGAACGCCGCCGCGTCCGCCTCCCCGATGTCGGGCCGGGGCGCGCCGACCTCCTGCAGCCAGACCGGCCGCGCCGGGTCCGGGGAGTTCGCCGCCGCGAGCGCCACCAGGTAGTCGGCGTGCGTGACCGTCGCCGGGCCGAGCGGGCCGTCGATGGCGGAGACGCCGTTGAACACCCAGGAATGCACGGTCGTCAGGTCGCCGATCTCGACGCAGTCCGCGGGCGTGAACGGGTGCTCGGGGTCGTACCAGGCGGCGTCGTACAGCGAGTGCAGGCTGAGCAGGCGCGGGGCCGCCGCCCGCGCGATCTCCACCAGCTCGGCGGCCCAGCGCGTGGAGTCCGCCGCCGTCGTCGGGTTCGCCGGCCACAGGTTGTTCACCTCGTTGCCGAGCGTCACCGCGAACACGTTCTCGCGGGTGGCGACCTCGCGGGCGAGCAGGCCCACGTACGTCCCGACGCCCTCGCGCACCCGCTCGTCGGTGAAGACGCTGCGCCGATGCCAGGTGAGCACCCACGACGGCAGGAAGTCGAAGCTCGACAGGTGCCCCTGCAGCAGATCGACGCAGACGCCCAGGCCGAACTCGGCGGCGACGTCGATCAGGGCGAGCAGGTCGTCGATGCCGCGCCGCCGGATCAGCGTCCGGTTGGGTTGGATCCACGGCCAGATCGGGAAGACCCGTACGTGGTCGAGCCCGATCTCGGCGAGGTCGGCGAAGTCCCGCCGCGCGTCGTCGGCCGAGAAGTCGAGCCAGCTGTAGAACCAGCCTCGGGAAGGCACGTAGTTCGCGCCGAAACGCAACGAGGGCCGGTTGGCCTGGTGAGGTGACACACGTCCTCCGGCTGCCGGGTGGCGTCGGAGCGGGGTACGCCCCGAGCATGACCGCCCGCAGCCTAAACCGGTTTAGATCACCCTGCCAAGAGGGGCGGCGCCGCCGTGCTCTCCCGGACCGTGAGCCGGGGCGTGGGCGTCTTGCGGTCGGTACGGCGCGCCGGGTCGGCCACGAGGTCGAGCATCGCGTCGGCGACCTCGTGCCCGAGGGCGAAGGTGTCGCGGGTCAGCGCGGTCAGCGCCGGATGCACGATCCGGGTGAGCACCGAGTCGTCGAAGGCCACGATCGACAGCTCGCGCGGCACCGGCACGCCCATCTCGGTGGCCACCCCGAGACCGGCCACCGCCATCAGGTCGCTGTCGTACACGATCGCCGTCGGCCGCTCGGGCCGGGGCCGCGACAGCAGCGCGCGGGTGGCGGCGGCCCCCTGCGCGTCGCTGAAGTCGGTCGGCAGCGACGTCACCTCGGCCAGGCCGAGCCGCCGCGCGGCGTCGCGCAGCGCCCGCACCCGTCGCCGGGTGTGCTGGAAGGCCGGCAGCCCCGACACGTGCGCCACCCGGGTGTGCCCGAGCGCGGCGAGGTAGTCGGCGATCGACAGCATCGCCTCCCGGTCGTCGGCCCACACGCTCGCCAGCGAGCCGTGCCGCCCCGGCCCGCCGAGCACCACCGCGGGCACGCCGAGCTCCTCGACCACGGGGATGCGCGGGTCGCGGACCTTCAGATCGACCAGCACGAACCCGTCCACCCGGTGCTCGGACGCCCACCGCCGGTACACCTCGATCTCGGCGTCGGTGTCCTCCACCAGCATCAGCTCCAGCGCCACCGACCGCGCCGACAGGCCCGCCTGCAGCCCCGAAAGCAACTGGGCGAAGAACGGCTCGACGCCGAGGGTGCGGGCCGGCCGCGCGATGACCATGCCGACGGCCCCGGCGCGGGCGTTGCCGAGGGCGCGCGCCGCAGTGTGCGGGCGCCAGTTCATCTCCTCGGCGACCCGCAGGATCCTGGCCCGCGTCGCCTCGCTCACTCCGGGGCGGCCGTTGAGCGCGAACGACACCGCACCTTTCGAGACCCCGACGCGGCGGGCGATGTCCTCGATCGTCGGTCGCGCCACGACCGCACCTTCCTCACTCAACCGGCCTTGCTGACATCCGTGCAGCTCAGCAGTGGTACCGCCGAGCCGCGCCCCATGCATTATCCGCTTGGCGGCGGCTCATGGGAGCGTTCCGGCGAAGCTCCCCCACGGCCTCCGCTCGGCGTACCCCCTTGACACCGAAGTCTAGGGGGTGGATAGTCCCCCCACTGAAGCGGTTTAGTGACATGTATGGCGCGGGCAAGGGAGCCGGGCGTCTGCCGCACCATCCCGTCGCTCCACGGACGGCAGGAGGAACCATGCCAAGAAACCGGATACGGCTGGCCGCGATCGTCGCGGGACTGGCGACGGTGGCGGGGTGCGGCCTCGGCGGCGGCGGTACGGCCGGCACGTCGAGCACCCCGACCGCGAACGCCTCCGGGGCCGTGACCGGCACGGTCAGCTTCCAGACCTGGGCGCTGAAGCCGAAGTTCACCGACTACGTGCAGGGCGTCATCGACGCCTTCGAGAAGCAGCACCCCGGCGTCAAGGTGGAGTGGATCGACCAGCCCGGGGACGGGTACGCCGAGAAGCTGCTGAGCCAGGCGTCCACCGGCCAGCTGCCCGACGTGACGAACATCCCGCCGGACATGGCGTACCCGCTGGTCAAGCAGGGCCTGCTGCTCGACGTGGGCGCGGCCGACCCCAAGATCGCCGAAGACTACGTGCCGGGCGGCGTGGACGGCTACAAGTACGCGGGCTTCGAGGGCACCTTCGGCTACCCCTGGTACCTCAACACCGACGTGAACTACTGGAACTCGGAGTTGATGACCAAGTACGGCCTCGACCCGAAGAAGCCGCCGACGAACCTCGACGAGCTCATCGCCCAGGCGAAGATCATGAAGGAGAAGTCGGACGGCAAGGTCTTCCTGATGAGCCGCAAGCCCGTCCTGATGGACCTGGTCAACGCGGGTATCCAGGTGCTCGCCCCGGACGGCAAGAGCTTCACCTTCAACACGCCCGAGGCGGCGGCGATCCTCGACAAGTACCGCGAGGCGTTCAAGGACGGCCTCATGCCGCGCGACGTGCTGACCAGCAAATATGAGGGCAACGCCGCGCTGTTCAACTCGCGGACGGTCGCCTGGACCACCGGCGGCGGCAACTACATCACCAGCCTCGCCGTCGACAACCCCTCGCTCGCCCCCAAGGTCGTGCCCACCAAGGCGTTCGACACCCCGCCCCTGTACGTCCAGGGCCTGTCGATCCCGAAGAACACCAAGAACCTGCCCGCCGCGCTCGCCCTCGCCCGCTGGGTCACCAACGCCGAGAACCAGGCGGCCTTCGCGCACCTGGTGAACATCTTCCCCAGCACGAAGGCGTCGGCGAACGACCCGTTCTTCAGCAAGAGCGACGGCACGAACTCGGGCGACGCCAAGGTGATCGCGTTCGAGTCGCTCGCCACGGCGAAGATCCTCGAACCCGTCCAGGCCACGCAGACGATGCGGGACTTCATCGACCAGCAGTTCGCGCTGGCGATCAGCGGCAAGACGTCGTCGAAGGAGGCGCTCGACGCCGCGGTGGAGAAGTGCAACCAGTTGCTGAACAGCTGACGCCCGACCGCCCGGACGCCGAGCGGGAGGCGACATGACGCACAAGCGCTGGTTCACCCCCTGGCTGCTGGTGATCCCCGCGAGCCTCTGGCTCGTGGTGTTCAACATCTGGCCGGCGATCAACACGCTGATCCTGTCGTTCACGAACGCCAAGCCCCTCGGCGGCGGGCGGTTCACCGGCCTGGAGAACTACCGGCGGCTGCTCGACGACGGGCAGCTCGTGGACGCTCTGCTCAACAGCGTCGTCTACATGATCGTCTGCCTGCCGCTGCTGACGTTCCTGCCGCTGCTGCTCGCCGTGCTGGTGGAGAAGAAGCTGCGCGGCATCGCCTTCTTCCGGATCGCCTTCTACACGCCGGTGATCGCTTCCGCGGTGGTGGTCGCGATCATCTGGCAGTGGCTGCTCGACGACCGCGGGCTCATCAACGGGATGGCGCAGCGGCTCGGCTTCCTCAGCGAGCCGCTGCCCTTCCTCACCGAGCGGTGGCTGCTGGTGTTCAGCGCGATCAGCCTCACCGTGTGGAAGGGCCTCGGGTACTACATGATCATTTACATGTCGGCGCTCGGCAACGTCGGCCGGGAGCTGCACGAGGCCGCCGCCGTGGACGGGGCGGGCCCGGTGCGCCGGTTCTTCTCCATCACGGTCCCGGGCGTCCGCAACACGATGCTGCTGATCTCGCTGCTGATCTCCGTCTACGCGCTGCGGACCTTCTCCGAGCTGTACATCCTGTCGGGCACCACGGGCGGACCCGGCGGCGAGGCGATGTCGCTGGTCATGCTCATCCGGTTGTACGGCCAAGGGCTCACCGGGCAGCTCGGGTACGCCTCGGCGCTCAGCGTGCTGCTGTTCGTCATCACGATCGGGCCGATGGTCGTGCTGGCGCGGGTCAGCCGGAGAGGGGCGTAGTCCGATGGCCGAGAGCGTCCGCGTCAGCCGTACCGAGGAGCCGGTCCCGCAGGCCCCCGCCGACCGGCCCGATCATCACCGCCACCGCCGCCGGATGCGCCGCCGCCGCAGGGGCACGTTCAACACGATCACGCCGCTGGAGAAGATTGTCCGGTACGTCCTGCTGCTGTTCGTCCTGGTCATCACCATCGGCCCGTTTCTGTGGCAGTTGTCCACGTCGCTGAAGAGCATCACCGAGGACGTCTACACCCAGACGCCGAGCTTCATCCCCGAGCAGCCCACCCTCGCCAACTACGCCGAGGTCGCCCAGACCGTCCCCATCTGGTCGTACGCCGGAAACTCGCTGATCGTCGCCGCGTTGGTCGTGGGCGGCAACGTCGTCGGGGCCACGCTCGCCGGCTACGCGCTGGCCAGGCTGCGCTTCCGGGGCATGAGGCTGGTGCTCGGCCTGTTCCTCGCCTCGCTCGTGCTGCCCGCCGAGGTGACGATCATCTCCCAGTTCGTCATCGTGCGGGACCTCGGCTTCGTCAACACCCTGGTCGGCGTCGCCCTGCCCACCATGATCGCGCCGCTGAACGTGCTGCTGATGCGCGCGGCCTTCCAGGCGATCCCGCCCGACATCGACTCCGCCGCGATCATCGACGGCGCGACCGCCTGGCAACGCCTCATCCACATCGGCCTGCCGAACGTGCGCGGCATGCTCAGCGTCATCATGATCTTCTCGTTCATCGGCGCCTGGGACGACTTCCTGTGGCCGCTGCTCGTCCTCACCGACCCGGACAAGTTCACCCTCACCCTCGGCCTGCAGTACCTGAACGGCACGTTCGTCGCCAACCCCCGCCTCATCGCCGCCGGTTCGATGATCGCCTTCATCCCGATCCTGATCGTCTTCACCGTCCTGCAGCGCTTCTTCTTCCGCGGCGTCGACGCGGGGGCGATCAAGGGTTAGGGGAGTCAGCCGGCGAGGGCCGGGATCCAGGTGTCGAGGGTGGGGAACTCGGCGAGCCTGCGCACCTCGCGGCCGTCGCGGTCGATGACCGACAGGCGGTTGGGCGCGGTGTTCTGGTCGACCACGACGAGGTGGTCCTCGTCGTACCACTGCCAGACGAGCATGCCGGGGGTGCGGAAGGTTCCCTCGGCACGGCCGTCGGAGGTGCGCCACACGCAGGCCGTCTGGTCGCGGTCGGGGCAGTTGGTGAGGAAGCGGTCGCCGGACGGGGAGAACGAGGACACCAGGGCGGCCGGGGTGCCGGTGGCGTCGTAGGTGCGGGTGACGCGGCCGGTGAGGTCCTGGAGGCGGACGCCCGAGGCGGTGCGGTGGGCGAGCGTGGCGGAGTCCGGGCCCCAGGAGTAGGCGTCGAACTCGTCCATGCGTTCGTCGCCGGGGACGTCGACGCGGGTCGCGGTGCGGGTGGCGACCTCGACGATGACGAAGCCGCGTGGGGTGCGGGTGTTTCCGCGCACGGTGTGGGAGGTGAGCAGGAGGCGTCGTCCGTCGGGTGACCAGCGGGGGTTGGCGGTGATCACCGGCTTTTCGGTGGTTTTCACGGTGAAGCGGGTGCCGGTGCGGGTGTCGATGAAGGTGACCTGGCCGTCCGCGGAGCCGTCTACGGCGCTTCGGTCGTCCAGTGCGACCCAGGCGCCGTCGGGGGAGACCGCCGGCTCCTGCCGTACCCCGATCCGGGTGAACGCGGACGATCCGGGCGGTCTGGCGTAGGCGATCTGCGGGTCCGGTCGCAGCGCGGCGTAGGCGGCCAGCCGTACGGGGTCGCCGGGCCGATCGAAGGCCGTGACGTCCGTGCTCGGCAGCCGGGTGGCGACGGGGGACGGCGGCGGAGCGGTGGGGGACGCTGGGGGTGTGGGCCGCCCGGAGGAGGGTCCCGTGTCGCGGTCGGCGGACAGCAGTCCGGGCGCGAGTACGGCGAGCGTGACCGCGACGGACACGGCGACCGCACCGGCGACGGCCACCCGGGGGTTTCTCAGGGCGGATCGGCGGGCGGTCGGCGTCTCGGCGATCTGGCTGCCCTGCTCAAGCACTCCGGGCAGCGACGCCCCCGCCGCTCGTCCGAGCAGAGTGAGCAGCGCCTCCCGCGCCGTGGGCCGCTCGGCCGGATCCTTACGTAGGCACGCGGCGACGACGTTCCGCAGCCGGGGCTCCAGCACCGAGAGATCCGGCTCCCGGTTGAGGATCCCGTTCATGATCACGGGTATCGAGGCGCCGGGGAACGGCTGGCGACCCGTCGCGGCGTAGAGCACGGTGCCGCCCCAGGCGAACAGGTCGGCGGGGGGACCGACCGTCAGTTCCTCCCGGAAGTGCTCGGGGGCCATGTACGCCGGGGTGCCCACCAGCCCGCCCGTCAGATGGGTGGCGTCCAGAACCCGGGAGATGCCGAAGTCGATGACGCGCGGCCCGCCGCGCCCGAGCAGCACGTTCCCCGGCTTGAAGTCCAGATGCGCCACCCCCGCGTGGTGGATGGCGGCGAGCGCGGTCAGCGTCCCGACGGCCAGCCGGAACAGCGCCGTCCCCGCCATCGGCCCCCGCTCGGCGATCACGGAGGACAGGGAGGGGCCGTCGACGTGCTCGCTCACCAGGTACGGGACGCCGCCGTCGGTCCCGCTGTCCAGCACCGGCGCGGTGCAGAACCGGGCCACCCTGCGCAGAATCTCGCCTTCCCGGCGGAACGCGGCCAGGTCCTCCTCATCCCGCACGTGCCGCAACACCTTGAGCGCCACATGCTCCCCGTCGCGCCCGGCGGCCAGGTACACCACCCCCTGCCCGCCGGCCCCAAGCCGACCCAGGAGCCGGTACGGTCCGATCTCGGCCGGATCGTCCCCGGCCAGCGGTGCCGTCACCGGGCGGCCCCGGCGGCGTTCGACGGCATCGGGGCCATCCAGGTCATCGGGGTCGCCGGGGTCATCGGGGCCACCGGGGTCACAGGGGTCATCGCAGCGGGGTGAAGTCAAGCAGGATGTTGAACATCGGCTCGTCGCCGGGGATCTCCGTGAGCACCCGGCGGACGTTCCCGTCCAGGTCCACCACGAGGAAGCGGTTCTTCTTCCTGCGGAACTCGGTGAGGATCAGGTGGTTCTCGTCGAACCAGCCCACGGGCCTGGCGACGTCCTCCGGCGTTCCGCTGGGGACGGCCGCCTCGCGCTCGCCGGTGGCGGTGTTCCACAGGCACACGCTCTTCGGCGTACCGGGACAGACCGTGAAGTATCGCTCCCCGGAGGGGGAGAACCAGTCTCCTCTGGCGTAGACCGGGCCGACCTCCGCCGATTTGCGGACCTGTTTGCCTTCCAGGTCGTACCAGTAGACGTTCACCTCCTTGGCGTCCCCGGTGATCCTGGCGACCTGCTGCCCGTCGGGCGTCCAGATGAAGGAGCCGACGTCGGACCCCTTGCCCGTCTCGGCGGTGTACGCCTGCTGCGTCTGGACGTCCACGACGACGAAGCCCTGCCGGGTGTCGGTCTCGCCGCTGCCCTGGCTGTCGAAGTCGTACAGCGTCAGCAGCAGCTTGCGCCCGTCCCTGGACCAGATGGGCGCGACCACCCCGAACGGCTTCTCGCTGACGTTCAGCGAGAACTCGTTGCCGGTGGCGTGATCGACCACGGTGACGCTGTCGGTCGTGGTGCCGTTGAACTTCCGCCAGGTGATGTACGCGGTGTGGGTGCCGTCGGGCGACGTCACCGGCTGCCGGTACTCGTCGGCGCGGGTGAACCCGGCGGGGAACGTCCCATCCTTGGCGGTACGCAGGTAGGTGCCCAGATCCTTCTCGGCCAGGTAGCCGGTGAGCCGTACCGGGTCGCTGGGGTCCTCGTTGAGGGTGGCGTCGAGGCCGGGCAGCGGCACCTTCAGGCTCGCCTGCACCGGGCCGTTCGTCGCCCGGGCCGCGGGCGACGCCGAAGAGGCGGCAGCCGAGGGGGTGACCGGCACGGGGGATGATGACGCGTCCTGACGCGGCGTGGGCTCCGACCGGTTCAGGTACAGGACGGTGCCGGAGAGGGCGAGCGCGACCGCGACCGCCGCCGCACCGGCCACGACGGCGAACCGCCGCCGCCCGTCCGGGGCCGCTCCGGGCACCGTCGTGCCCTCCGCGACCGTGCCGTTCGTGGACCCGCCCGCTGCGGGGACTCCGGGCGCGACGTTCACACGCGCGCCGCCCCCGGCCGCCCCGGGCGCGCCGTCGGTGCCGGGCGTCCGGTCCAGCAGCCGATGCAGGACCTGATCCCCCGACGGCCGCAGCGCCGGATCGGCGACCAGACAGGCCGCCACGATGTCGCGCAGGTCCTTCTCCATGTCGCCCAACTGCGGCGACCCCTGCCCGATCCGCGCGACCACGTCCGCACCGTCCCCGAACGGCGGCCGGCCGGTGGCGGCGAACACCATCGTCGCCGCCCAGGAGAACACGTCCGCCGCGGGCCCCGGCCGCCCATCCTCGTACTGCTCGGGTGCCAGGTAGGGCATGCCCCCGGCGGTCCGCGTGGTGCCGCCGGCCATGCTGAGCGTGGTGTCGATCGCCCGCGCCAGCCCAAAGTTGATCACTCGCGGCCCGTCCGCGGCCAGCAGCACGTTGTCCGGGTTGAACGCCAGATGCACCACCCCGGCCTCGTGAATCGCCACCAGCCCGGTCATCGTCCCGATCGCGAACCGGTCCAGTTCGCCCCCGCGCAACGGCCCTTCGGCGGCAACCCTGCCCGCCAGCGTCGGCCCCTCGACATACTCGGTGACGACGTACGGCCGATCCCCATCCAGCCCGGTCCCCAGCACCTGCGCCGTGCAGAACCCCGACACACGCCGCAACGACTCCACCTGCGCCACGAACCGCCGCGCCGCCGCCCCACCGGGGTCCGGCCCGCCCTCCAGCACCTTGACCACGACCCGGTCACCGGCCTCCCCCTCGGCCAGGAACACCGTGCTGGTCGCCCCGCGCTTGAGCACCTCAAGCACGCGATACCCGCCGATCACGGCATCAGGAGCATCCACGATCACCATTCTTGGTGAGAAGAACCTGACACGCGCAGACAAATGCCATTTGTCTAGCTTTCGACGGATATCACCTGTCGATCGGTCGTTTGAGTGGTTCGGGCCGCAGGCTGGTGCCGCGCGTCGGTGCCGGTCGTACGGCTGCTGATCCTGCAGGCTTAACCGGGGCCTGGGGTTTTTGTCGGTGGCGGTGGGTAGCGTGCCCTCTGTCTTTCCGTCATGGACAAGGAGCGTGCTGTGGCATCTCGTCTCAACCCGTACGTCAGCTTCGCCGGTAACGCGCGGCAGGCCATGGAGTTCTATCAGAGCGTCTTCGGCGGGGAACTGGTCCTGAACACCTTCGGTGAGTACGGCCAGCAGGGCACGGAGTACGCCGACCAGATCATGCACGCCCAGCTCGAGACCCCGAGCGGCTACACGATCATGGCCTCCGACACCCCGCCCGGCATGTCGCACAACCCCGGCGACAACGTCACCATCAGCCTGAGCGGCGACGACGGCGAGGCGCTGCGGGGCTACTGGGAGCGGCTGAGCGAGGGCGGCACCGTGTCGGTGCCGCTGGAGAAGCAGATGTGGGGTGACGAGTTCGGGGCGTGCGTGGACAAGTTCGGCATCCCGTGGATGGTCAACATCGGGCAGTCGGAGGGCTGAGCGGTACGCCCGACGCCGCCGGCCTGGCCGAGCCGGTTCGGATGGGCTCGCCGTGTGAAGCAGGGCCGGTTCGCGTTCGGGTGAGGGCTCGGCGTGCTTCAGGGGAGGGCGCGTCGAGCCTGATGCCGGTCACTCGCTTTGCTGGTTCGGGGGTTCGATCAGTTCGACGAGGACGCCTCCGACGTCCTTGGGGTGGGCGAAGTTGATGAGGGCTCCGGCCGTTCCGCGGCGCGGGGTCTCGTACAGCAGACGGATTCCCTGGGCGCGCAGGGCCGTGCTCGCGGCCTCCAGGTTCGTCACCTGGTAGGCCACCTGCTGTACCCCCGGCCCGGACTGATTGAGGAAGCGGGCGATCGCCGAGCCGGGGGAGAGTGGTGCCAGCAGTTGCAGGCGGGTGCCGTGCCCGTCCGGGCCCACGGCCAGCATGGCCTCGCGGACCTCCTGCTCGGCGTTCTCCTCCACGTGTACGCAGCGCATGCCGAACACGCGTTCGTAGAACTCGATGGCGTCGTCGAGGTCGGCGACGGCCATGCCGATGTGGTCGATGCGCGTCACCCCCGCATCGCGGGCGAGCGTGTCGGCCACGTCGGCGGACGGGTTCTCGGCGGCCATGGTGAGTGACCTCCAGCGGGATGGGGGGCTGGGTGACTGAGGGGTGGATGAGGGGTGGATGGCAGGCGGTTGACGGGGGCGGTCGGCGAGGTCGGTTGACGGGGGCGGCTGACGAGGTCGGTTGACGGGGGCGGCTGACGAGATCGGTTGACGGGGGCGGCTGACGAGGGCGGCACGGTGAAGTGTCGATCGGTGACGGCGGCGGCGTAAGTGTCTTTGGGCCTGGCGAAAAACGGTCGGGAGACCGGTGTCACAGGGGCTTTGGCCTCTGGCGCGGCGGGCCCTGGACACTATGTGGTTCCAGAGGAGTCATCGGATCGTCGCCAGGGTGCCGGGATTTCGGGTGCGGCCTGTGGCGACCGCGCGGCGGGGTGGTCGCCGCGTCGGCGGAGAGGGCCGCGACATGTGCGGACGACGCGGCGTGCCGCTGCGTTTCTTCGCGCTGGTCTTCGCGCTGTCCGTGCCGCTGTGGGGGCTCGGGGAGCTCGCCGGCGTGGTGGGCGTGGTCCGGCCCTACAACCTGCCGGTGAGCGCGCTCATGGGGTTCTGCCCGCTGATCGCCGCGCTGCTGCTGCTTCCGCGCGGTGAGCGGCTCGCCCTGCTGAAGCGGGCGGTGGCGAGTTTCGGGCCGAAACGCTGGTACGTGCCCGCGCTGCTGCTGATGCCCGGCCTCGCGGTGGCGTCGTACGTGGTGCTGCGCCTGTCCGGGGAGGCGGTTCCCGGGCCGCACGTCGTCCTGCCGATGGTGCCGGTCCTGTTCGTGGCGTTCTTCGTCGCGGCGGTCGGCGAGGAGGCGGGATGGATGGGGTACGCCCTCGGCCGCATGCCGGCCCGGTGGAGTGCGCTCACCACCGCGCTGGTGATGGGGGTGGTCTGGGCGGTCTGGCACGTCGTGCCGTGGCTGCAGGCCGACCGCTCGGTCGCCTGGGTCGCCTGGCAGTGCCTTGGCACGATCGCCACCCGTGTCCTGATCGTGTGGGTGTACGGCAACACCGGCGGGAGCGTCTGCTCGGCGGTGCTCCTCCACACCAGCGACAACATGGCCTACGTGCTGTTCCCGGTGGACGGCTCGCACTACGACCCGATGAGTTCGGGGCTGCTCGCCACGGTCGCCGCCGTGATCGTGGTCTTCCTGTGGGGGCCGAGGACGATGGCGCGGCACCGGTACGCGTCGCGGCGGCGCACGACCGCGCCCTCACCTTAGTGGTGGTATTCGACCCGTCATAACGATTATGACGTTGGGCCTAAATTTCGCATGACCTTCGTCCCTACGCGCTTGTGGAGGCCGACGGTCATAGTCATGCCGTTGCTGCCGCCCCGGAGACCCCGGGACGGTGATTGTTCGTGCTCGACCCCGTTCGGTGATGCCCGCCGTGACCCGCATCGCCGAAGGCACTCGGGGACCTCGCGGCGGATGCCACCGAAACAACGGAAAGAGCAACGTATGGGCACCTTTACGCTCGTTGACCATTTCCAGGGCGTCTTGTCCGCGAGATCCGACCAACAGATGTACCGCTTCCTCGCGGACGGGGAGAACGACACGCTCAGCCTCACCGGCGGGGAGCTGGACCAGTGGGCGCGCGCCATCGCGGTCGAGCTGCGGGATCGCGTACCCGCCGGCGCACGGGCGCTGATCGTCTGCCCGCCGGGGCTCGACTACGTGGCCTCGTTCTTCGGCTGCCTGTACGCCGGCGTGATCGCCGTCCCCGTCTACCCGCCCAATCCGGCCCTGCTCAAGCGCACGCTGCCCCGGCTGCTCGGCGTCATCGCCGACGCCCTGCCCGCCGTGGCGCTGGCCCCCTCGCTGGTCGCCTCGATCGCGCCCGACCTCGCCGAGTACGCCCCCGCGCTGGCGGAACTCCCCTGGCTGGCGGTCGACGAGGTCGAGCGGGCCCGCGCGGACGAGTGGCGACGGCCGCCGATCGGCGGGCAGGACGTGGCGTTCCTGCAGTACACGTCCGGCTCGACGGGCGATCCCAAGGGCGTGGTCGTCAGCCACGAGAACCTGCTGCACAACCTCGCGTCCATCCGGAAGCTGTTCGTCGGCGACACCTCCGGCGGGTACGTGGTCAGCTGGCTGCCGCCGTACCACGACATGGGGCTCATCGGCGGGCTGCTGCAGCCGGCGTACGTGGGGCTGGGGGTCGGCTTCATGTCGCCGCTGTCGTTTCTCAAGCGGCCCGGCCGGTGGTTGAGGGCGATCTCCGACAGCCGGGCCGTCTACAGCGGCGGCCCGAACTTCGCGTACGACCTGTGCCTGGCGAAGATTCCCGAGCACGAACGCGAAGGGCTCGACCTGAGCAGCTGGGAGGTCGCCTTCACCGGCGCGGAACCGGTCAACCCCGACACCATCGAGCGGTTCGCCCGCGAGTTCGCGCCGTACGGCTTCCGCCGCAGCGCCTTCTACCCCTGCTACGGCCTCGCCGAGGGAACCCTCCTGGTCACCGGCGGCGATCGCGCCGCCGAGCCGGTGATCCGCGAGTTCGCCGCCGAGGCGCTCAAGAACGACACCGCGATCGCCGCCGCACCCGGGGACGCGGTCCGCCGCCTCGTCGGCTGCGGCGCGACGGTCCCCGGCCAGGAGGTGGTCATCGCCGACCCCGTCACCCACACCCGGCTGCCCGACGGGAAGGTCGGGGAGATCTGGGTGTCCGGGCCGAGCGTGGCGCAAGGGTACTGGCGGCGGCCGGTGGAGAGCGCGGAGTTCTTCCACGCCCGCCTCTCCGACGGCGGGACGGCCACCTACCTGCGCACCGGTGATCTGGGATTCCTGTACGGCGGCGAGCTGCATGTCGCGGGACGGCGCAAGGATCTGATCATCGTCGCCGGACGGAACCACTACCCCCAGGACATCGAACGCTCGGTGGAGGCGTCGCACCCCGCGTTGCGCCCCGGGTGCGGCGTGGCCTGCGCGTTGGACGGCGACGGCGGCGGTGAACGACTGCTGATCGTGCACGAGGTCAACGGCGACCCGGCCCGGCTCGACCTGGACGAGGTCGTCACCGCGATCCGCGCCGCCGTGGCGATCGAGCACGACCTGGCGGTCCACGAGATCGTCCTGGTACGGCGCGGTGGCGTGCCCAAGACCAGCAGCGGCAAGCCGCAGCGTTCGGCCTGCCGCGCCGCGTTCCTCGACGGGGAGCTCGATCGTTCGGTGAGCTGGAGCCTGAGATCCGCCGCCGAGGCACCCGTCGCAGAGGCGGCGGCGTCGGCCCACGACCAGGAGGGACGGACATCTGGGGGAGGGGCACCCGGGGGACGGGCGGCGGGCGACGCGCTAAGCCGCGTGCGGATCGATCGGTGGCTGCGGGAGGAGATCGCGCGGCGGCTCGGGGTTTCACCCGCCACGGTGGACACCGAACAGCCGATCGCCACGTTTGGGCTGAGCTCGCTCGACATGGTGGGGATCGCTGGCGATCTGGAGAACCTGCTCGGGCGGACTCTGCCGGCGACCCTGATCTGGGAGTACCCCACGATCGACGCGCTGGCCGATCATCTGTCAGCGCCGGACGGTTCGTGGCGTGATGGGGTTGCGCCGGACGATTCGCTCCGCGATGGGGTCGCGTCGGCTGGTTCGTCGGCGGATGGGGTTTCGCGGGAGGGTTCGTGGCGCGATGGGGTTGCGCCAAACGGTTCGTCGCGCGATGAGGTCGCGCCGAATGGTTCGTGGCGCAATGGGGCTGCGTCGGACGGTTCGCTCAGCGGTGGGGTCGCGTCGGCTGGTTCGTCGGGGAATGGGGTTCCGCGGCAGCGTTCGTCGTGGGACGGGCGTTCGGACGCACTTGTGTCGGACGGCCCTTCGCCTGACGCCGCGCCGCCGCGTACGGCAGCGCGCGTGACGGCGCGGGCGGACCAGCCCGTCGCGTCGCGCCCGCACGGCGACGCGGGCCTGGAGCCGATCGCCATTGTGGGGATCGGGTGCCGTTTTCCGGGAGGTGCGGACGGTCCGGAGAGTTTCTGGCGTCTGCTGTGCGAGGGCCGGGACGCGATCACCGAGGTTCCGCCCGGCCGCTGGAACGCGGCCGACTTCGACGAGGACCCCGAGACGTCGGACAAGCTCGCCACTCGCTGGGGCGGCTTCCTGGACCAGGTCGATCAATTCGATCCGCACTTCTTCGGCATCACCCCGCACGAGGCGGACCGCATCGACCCCCAGCAGCGGCTGCTCGCCGAGGTGGCCTGGGAGGCGCTGGAGGACGCCGGTGTTCCGGCCGAACGGCTCGCCGGGTCGCGTACCGGCGTGTTCATCGGCATCGCCACCAACGACCACGGGCACCTGCGGTTTCAGGACCTCTCCCGGATCGACGCCTACACCGGCACCGGCAACGCCCTGAGCATCGCGGCCAACCGCCTGTCGTACCTGTTCGACCTGCGCGGCCCCAGCATGGCGATCGACACCGCGTGCTCGTCGTCCCTGGTGGCGATCCATCAGGCCTGCCGGAGTCTGGCCGCGGGCGACTGCACCCTGGCTCTCGCCGGCGGGGTGAACGTCATCCTCTCCCCGGCGCTGGCGATCAACTTCGCCAAGGCGGGCGCGATGGCGGCGGACGGGCGCTGTAAGGCGTTCGACGCGGACGCCGACGGCTACGTCCGCGCGGAAGGCGCCGGCGTGGTCGTCCTCAAGCCGCTCGGCCGGGCGCTGGCCGACCGCGACACCGTCTACGCCGTCATTCGCGGCGGCGCGGTCAACCAGGATGGGCGCACCAACGGGCTCATGGCGCCGAACCCGCATGCCCAGCAGGCGGTGCTGAGCGCCGCGTACGCGAACGCGGGACTGGCACCCGAGCAGGTTGACTACGTCGAGGCGCACGGCACGGGCACTCTGCTGGGCGACCCGATCGAGGCGAGGGCGCTGGCGTCCGTGGTCTCGTCCGGCCGTCCCGCCGATCGCCCCTGCCTGATCGGCTCGGTGAAGTCCAACATCGGCCATCTGGAGGCGGCGGCCGGGGTCGCCGGGCTGATCAAAGCCGCCCTCATGCTGCACAACCGGCGTATCCCGCCCAGCCTCCACTACCGCCGCCCAAACCCGCACATCCCTTTTGGGGAATTGCGACTGCGTGTCGTGGACGGGCTCACGCCCTGGCCATCCGTGGACCGCCCCGCCACGGTGGGCGTGAGCTCGTTCGGCTTCGGCGGCACCAACGCCCACATGATCCTGCAGGAAGCGCCCCCGCCGCCGCCTGCCCCGGCCTCTGCTCGGGAATCCCAAGTGACCGGGTCGGCCTTCGACCGAGCATCCGTGTCAACCACCGAACCGGCCGCCGAGCCCGCGCCGCCGTACCCGTTGGTGATCTCGGCGCGCAACGAGGACGCGCTGCGGGAACTCGCCCAGAGGTACGAGGCCGAGTTGGCGGCGTCGGACGCGACGCCGTACCGGCTGTGCGCCGCGGCGGCGGTTCGCCGTACTCACCACGAGGCCCGGCTCGCCTGTGTGGGGGAGTCGGTGGCGGAGCTGCGTGCGGGGCTTGCCGCGTTCGTCCGGGGCGAGGACGCGCCGGGGCTGTCGCATGGCCGGAGGCGGGTGGGGAGACGGCCCAGGACGGTTTTCGTGTTCTCCGGTCAGGGGCCGCGATGGTGGCCGCTCGCGGGCGACCTGATCGACGCCGAGCCGGTGGTGCGGGAGAGCCTGCGGCGCAGCGACGCCCTGCTCCGCGAGCAGGCCGGCTGGTCCCTGCTCGAACTGATCGCCGCAGGTCCGGAGGACTCCAGGCTGGCCGAGCCCGAGATCGGGCAGCCCGCGCTCTGCGCCGTGCAGATCGCGGTCGCCGCCTTGTGGCGCTCCTGGGGCGTCGAACCGGCCGCCGTCGTCGGTCACAGCATCGGCGAGATCGCGGCGGCGCACGTGGCGGGCGCGCTCAGCCTGGAGGACGCCCTGCGGACGGCGCTGCACCGGGGGCAGGTGATCAGCGGGGCGGTCGGCACCGGCAAGATGGCGGTGGTGGCGCTGCCGATGGAGCAGGTCGCACACCTGCTTGAGGAGCTCCATCTGCGCGCCGTGTGGGTGGCGGCGAGCAATGGACCGTCATCGACCGTGGTCTCCGGCGCCGCCGTGCAGATCGAGCGGCTCGCCACGCTGCTTGACCGTCGCGGGGTGTTCTGCCGCGTTCTGGAATCGGTGGACTACCCCTCGCACTGCCCTCTCATGGATCCGTTCGCCGCGGAACTCGGCCGGTCGCTGGACTTCCTCACGCCCCGCCCGGCCGCCATTCCGATCGTTTCGACGGTTTTGGGAGGTCCGGTCGGCGGTGCCGAGCTGGACGCGGACTACTGGGCGGCGAACCTGCGGCAGCCGGTCCTTCTCGATCAGGCGGTCACCGGCCTGGCCGAGGAGGGGCATGAGGTGTTCGTCGAGATCTCCCCGCACCCCATGCTCGGCGGGGTCATCGCCGAACGTCTGTCGGAGCGGGACGAGAACGGCGTCGTGGTCGCCTCGCTGCGCCGCGATCAGCCGGGCCGGGCGTCGATGCTCGGCGAACTCGGGCGGCTCTACACCGGGGGATACCCGATCGACTGGACCACGATCTACGGGGACGCGCCCGTAATGGTCCGCCTGCCGTCCTACCCCTGGCAGCGTCGCCGCCACTGGCTCGACGACGAGCGGCCGCGCAGGCGATCCGCGCAGCGTACCGGGCATCCGGCGCTGCAGACGTCGGTACGCTCGGCGGCCGAGCCGCGGGCGTACCACTGGACGGCCGCGATCGACCTGGCCACCTACCCGTACCTGGGCGATCACCGGGTGGCGGGGGCGGCGGTGTTGCCCGCCGCCTGGATGCTGGACGCGGCCCTCGCCGCGGCGCGGAAGGCCACCGGGGAACCGCTGACGGTCATCGAGGACGTGCACTTCACCCGGATGGCCGTCGTCCCCGATGCGGCCACGGAGGCGACCGTCCAACTCGTGCTCGTCCCGGAGGCCGGCGGCGTGGGCTCGGCGACGCTGTTCAGCCTCGAAGCGGACACGTGGACGGAAATCGCGCGGGCACGTTACCGCCGCGGCCACGAGGCCGATCGCCCCGGCGCGCTCGCCGAGGTCAGGGAACGCTGCCGGGAGCCGTTGCCACCGGCCGAGCACTACGCGGCACTGAGCCGCAGCGGCCTGGAATACGGCCCCGCCTTCCAGGGCGTCGGCGAGCTGTGGAGAGGACGCGGCGAGGCCCTCGCCCGCCTGGACCTTCCCGCCGGCCCGGCGGCCGACCGCGATCCGTACCAGATCCATCCGGCCCTTCTCGACGCCTGCCTGCAGGCGCTCGCCGCCGCGCTGCCGCCGAGCGAGGGGCGCACCTACCTGCCCGTCGCCGTCGGTGCGTTCACGCTCACCGACGCCCGCGTGGCACCGCGGTGGGCGCACGCGACCGCCGGCGCGATCGGCCCGATGATCGACGGCTGCCGCGTGGTGCTGTACGACGAGGACGGCGATCACGCGGGCACGATCGACGGGATCGTGCTGCGTCCCCTGCGGGAACGGGACCCGATCGCGGAGTCCCTCCTGCACCTCGCCTGGTACGCCGACGACACCACAGGTGAGGACCGGGAATCCGACCAGGGCCAAGACGGAGACCGGCAGCACGACCGGTTCCACGATCGGCAGGACGACGGGAATGCCTCGGCCATCGGGTGGTGGCTGGTGTTCGCCGATCACACCGGCGCCTGCGATGCCCTGCGGTCGGAGTTGCAGACGCGCGGAGGCGCCTGCGTCACGGTGATGCGTGGCGACCGCTACCGGCGCGTCGGGCGGGACGCCTACCTGATCGACCCGGAGCGCCGGGAGGACATCGCCGCGCTGCTCAACGAGCTGACGGCGGCACGGCCGGAACCGTGCGCCGGAATCGTCTATGCCTGGGCTCTGGATGCGATCGAGGGCGACCATGCGTCCGGCGACGAGGACCCGCCTGGTGACCTGGGCAACGGGCCGGTGCTGCATCTCGTTCAGGAACTTGCCGGACGGGACTGGGCGCCGTCGCCCCGGCTGGTGCTCGTCACTCGCGGAGCCCAGCGCGTGGGCGCTGAGACCACGCCGGTCGCCCCGGTCGGGACGGCGCTGTGGGGCCTCGCCCGGGTGATCATGCTGGAGCACGGCGAACTGCGGCCCGTGATCATCGACCTCGACCCGGACCGGCGCGACGGCGAGGCGGTGCTGCTGGTGCGGGAGTTGCTGCGCCACGACGGCGGCCAAGAGACTCCCCTGACTCAGGTGGCGGTGCGTGACGGCACGCGCTACCTGCCCGCGCTGCGTCCCTGGACCCGGCCGGATGAGACCAAGGTGGATTGGCCGTCCCGCCCGTACGACCCGCGCGTCGATCGCAACGTGCGGATTCTCGCCGCGCGCCCGGGACTGCTCAGCAGCCTCACCCCGACCAGCTGGGAGCGGGTGCCTCCGGCGCCCGGTCAGATCGAGATCGAGGTCGCTGCGGCCGGGCTCAACTTCAGCGACGTACTCAAGGCGATGGACATCTGCCCGGGCCAGCCGCCGGGCGTGCTGCCGCTCGGCGCCGAATGCGCGGGCACGGTCGTCGCCGTGGGCGAGGGCGTCACCGGCCTCACGGTCGGCGATCGGGTGATGGCGGTGGCCCCCTCCAGCATGGCGGCCTTCGCGACGACCACGGCCAAGCTGGCCGCCCCGATCCCCCCGAACCTGAGCACGCAGGAGGCGGCGGGCGTCCCCATCGCCTTCCTGACCGCCGTGTACGCGCTGGAGTACCTGGCCCGTCTGGGCGAGGGCGAGACCGTGCTGATCCATTCGGCGACCGGCGGCGTCGGCATGGCCGCGCTTCAGGTCGCCCGACGGGCGGGCGCGCGGGTGCTGGCGACCGCCGGTACCGCCGCCAAACGGGACCTGCTTCGCCAATGGGGCGTCGAGCAGGTGATGGATTCCCGGTCCCTCCGGTTCGCCGAGCAGGTGCGGGAGGCGACCGGCGGGCGCGGGGTCGATGTGGTGCTCAACTCGCTCGCCGGTGAGGCCCTGGTGCGCAGCCTGTCGCTGCTCGCGCCGGGCGGACGCTTCGCCGAGATCGGCAAACAGGACGTCTACCAGGACGGTCACCTCAACCTCGGCGCGCTCCGGCACGACCGGTCGTTCTTCGCCGTAGACCTGGAGCGGACGCTCGCCGAGCGGCCGGACCTGATCGCCGACCTGTTCGACCGGATCGGACGCGGTTTCGCCTCCGGCGACTTCACCGCGCTGCCGGTGACCGATTTCCGGTACGGCGATGCCGAGGCGGCGTTCACGCACATGGCGCAGGCGCGGCACACCGGGAAGATCGTGCTGGTTCCGGGCGGCCACGACACCATCGCGGTGCGTCCCGGCCGGAACCCGATCCGGGCGGACGCCACCTACCTCATCACCGGCGGTCTCGGCGCGCTCGGCCTGGAGGCCGCCACACTGCTCGCCGCACGGGGCGCGCGGCACCTGGCCCTGGTCGGACGGCGCCCGCCGTCGGAGCGGGCCGGGGCGGCGATCGATCGGCTGCGGGCCGACGGCGTCCGCGTCGAGGTCCGGACGGCCGACGTCGCCGGGTACGCCGACGTCACCGCGCTGCTGTCGGAACTCGACGCGTCGATGCCGCCGCTCGCGGGGGTCGTGCACGCCGCCGGTGTGCTCGACGACGGGCTGCTGACCAAGCTCGACGCGCGGCGGCTGCGATCGGTCGCGGCCGGCAAGGCGCTGGGCGCGTGGCATCTGCATCGCGCCACCCTCGGCCGGGACCTCGACCTGTTCGTCCTCTACTCGTCGGCGGCCGGGCTCGTCGGCTCGGCGGGGCAGGGCAACTACGCCGCCGCGAACGCCTTCCTGGACGGCCTGGCGTACCACCGCCGCGCCTCGGGGCTCCCCGCGCTGAGCATCGCCTGGGGACCCTGGGCCGAGATCGGGCTCGCGGCGCGGCCGGGTCGCGGGGACGCGCTGGCCGCCGTGGGCGTCGTCGCCCTGCGCCCGAACGACGGGGCCGAGATCCTCGACAAGCTGCTGGCCTCCGACGCGGCCCACATCGGCGTGCTGCCGCTCGACCTGGATCGGCTCGCGTCCGCCGCACGCGACGGGCTCGCACCGGATCTGCTCGCCCGGCTCGTCGCCGATGCAGACGCGTCGGTGGCGGGCGAGTCGTCGGACGGAGCCGCCCGCTCGGCCGAGATGCGCGGGCGACTGCTCGCCGTCGAGCCGGGACGGCGGCGTACGGCCATCCTGGTACGGCACTGCCAGGAGGAACTCGCGCGGGTGATCAAGGCGGACCCGGCCGAGATCGACCCGGCCGCGCCGCTGGCCGGGATGGGCCTGGACTCTCTCATGGCGGTCCAGCTCGCCAAACGGCTGGAGGCGTCGCTCGGCGTCACCTTGTCGGCCACCGTCGCCTGGCGTTTCCCGACCATCGAGGCGCTGGTGCCGTACCTGGCCGAACGCATGGGGATCGAACTCGCCCCCGCGCAGGCGAACGGCGTCCGTGGCGGCACCGGCGGCGATGTCGGCGATGCCGACACCAATGACGGCCCCGATACAGGTGCCGATGCGGGTGCCGATGCAGGTGATGGCGGAGGGCCGGAGCTGGAAGAGCTCTCCGAAGCGGAGCTGGAGGCACTCCTCCTGGACAAGATCACGCAGGTTGAGCAGGGCCTGAAGGACTCACTTCCTCCCCACATCTGAGGGCGATCCACGCCGTGGAGGTTCGATGACGTCGCCGAACGAGACACTCAAACGCGCCTACCTGACGATTGAACGATTGAAGGACCGGCTCGACGCGGTCGAGCGGGCCCGGTCCGAGCCGATCGCGGTCGTCGGTCTGGGGTGCCGGCTTCCCGGCGGCGCCGTGGACGGGGAGTCCTTCTGGGCGCTCCTGGAAAGCGGCGCCGACGTGGTGACCGAGATCCCGCCCGACCGGTGGGACGCCGACGCCTACTACGACCGGCGACCCCAGCAGCCCGGCAAGATGAGCGCCAAGTGGGGCGGCTTTCTCGATCGTGTCGACACCTTCGACCACGAGTTCTTCGGGATCTCCCGGCGTGAGGCCGTCGCCATGGACCCGCAGCAGCGGCTCACCCTTGAGGTGGCCTGGGAGGCGCTGGAGAACTCCGGCCGGGACCCGTCGAGCCTGGCCGGTCGGCCGGTCGGCGTGTTCATGGGCGTGAGCAGCTACGACTTCGCGGCACGCACCTTCCTGCGGGCAGGCGACATCACCGCGTACGCCAGCACCGGCACCGCGCACAGCGTGCTGACCGGCCGGCTGTCCTACGTACTCGATCTGCGGGGCCCCAGCGTCGCGGTCGACACCGCCTGCTCCTCGTCCCTGATGGCCGTGCACCTGGCCTGCCGCAGCCTGCGCACCGGCGAATGCGACCTCGCCCTGAGCGGCGGCGTCAACGTCATCATGTCCCCGCTGCCCAGCATCGCCTTCTCGCAGTTCCCCGGCATGGTCTCACCGGACGGGCGCTGCAAGGCCTTCGACGAGTCGGCCAACGGTTACGTGCGCAGCGAAGGCTGCGGCATCATCGTGCTGAAGCGGCTCTCCGACGCGATCCGGGACGGCGACACCGTGCTCGCCGTCATCCGCGGCGGCGCGGCCAACCAGGACGGGCGCAGCTCCGGCGTGACCGCGCCCAACGGTGACGCGCAGCGGCAGGTGCTGCGCAACGCGCTCGCGGCGAGCGGCGTCGAGGCGGGCGACGTCTCCTACATCGAGGCGCACGGGTCCGGAACCCGGCTCGGCGACCCGATCGAGGTCGAGGCCCTCGCCGACGTGTACGGCCGCCCCGACGGGCCACCGGTCTACCTCGGCTCGGCCAAGACGAACGTCGGCCACGCCGAGGCGGCGGCCGGGATCATCGGCCTGCTCAAAGTGATCCTCGCCCTGGACCGGGCCGTGATCCCCCCGAACGTGCACTTCACCCGCTTGAACCCGCACCTGTCCTTCGAGGGCACGACGTTCGCCGTCCCGACCGAGCCGACGCCGTGGCCCACGTCCCGGCGTGTCGCCGGCATCAGCGCCTTCGGCTTCAGCGGCACGAACGTCCACCTGATCGTCGAGGCCGCCCCGAATCACGCCTCCGGCACCGTCGAAGAGGCCCCGGACGAGCGGCGCCCGCTGTCCGTCCTGGCCATTTCGGCGAAGAGCGATCAAGCGCTGGCCGATCTCGCGGCCCGATACCGGGATCGGCTCACCGACGATGACGCCGCCTCGGCCGCCGATATCTGCTTTTCGGCGAACACCGGCCGGGCGCACCTCAGTCACCGGCTCGCCGCCGTCGGGGAGACGCGGCGGCAACTCGCCGAGCGGCTCGCCGACTTCGTGGACGGGCTGCCCGGGGACGAGCCCGTCACCGGAAGGGCGCGTACCGCCGACGTGGTCTTCCTGTTCCCGGGCGAGGATGTGGCGCGCACGGGGATGGCCGGTGACCTGTATCGGACGCAGCCGACCTTTCGTGCGGCGCTCGACAGGTGCGCGCAGGTCCTTCGGCCGCTGCTCGACCGGCCGCTGTGCTCGGTGCTGTATCCGGAGGACTCCCGGGACGCCGGCCTCGGCGACGATCCGGTCTACGCACTACCGGCTCTGTTCGCGGTGGAATACGCGTTGGCGGAGCTGTGGAGGTCGTGGGGGGTGGAGCCGTCGGCCGTGCTCGGCCACGGTTTCGGGGAGTACGTCGCCGCCTGCGTGGCGGGTGCGCTGACCCTGGAAGAGGCCCTCGCGCTCGCGGTCGAGCGCGGGCGGATCCTGGCGGCCCTGCCGAGCGGCGCGACTTCGCGACCGGCCGAGCCCATGCTCGACGCGTTCCGCCGTACCGCCGAAACGATCGAACCGGCCTGCCCGCGCATCCCCTTCGCCGCCAACGTCACCGGGCAGGTGTGGCCGTGGGACAAGCCCCTCGACGCCGACTACTGGTGCCGCCACATCCAAGAGCCGGTGCGCTTCGCCGACGGCGTGGCCGCTCTGGCCGAGCTCGGCTACCGGACCTTCCTTGAGCTGGGCCCCGACCCCGTACTGCTCGGCTCGGTCGGCGCGATCCTGCCGTCCGATCGCGACACGCTGCTGCTGCCCAGCCTGCGGCCCGGCCGGGAGGACTGGCGGGTCCTGCTGTCCAGTCTGTCCCGCCTGTACGTGAACGGCGTCGCCGTTGACTGGCGCGGCTTCGACCGCGACTACCGGCGCAGCCGGACGTCCGTTCCGGTGTACGCCTTCCAGCCGATCACCTGCCAGCCGGACATGCCACGCGACGACCAGGGCATCGGCGAGGCCGCCGCCGAGCCGCGCGATCCCGCCTTCGACGCCGGTTCCGCCGAGGACGACGACCTGCTGTACCGGCTCACCTGGCAGCGATCGGACCCGCCGCCCGCGGCCGCCGCCGGCCCGGACGGCGGGCCGTTCTGGCTGGTGTTCGCCGATGACGCGGGCGTGGGAGGCCGTCTCGTGGACACGCTGGCCGGGCGCGGCGCCCGATGCGTGCGCGTGGTTCCGGGAGACGCGTACCGGTTCGCCGGTGGCGGTGAGGCGGCGGTCCGCGCCGACGCGCCGGGGGACTTCGCCCGGCTGCTGGAGGAACTGCGGCTCGGGCCGGACCAGGACGTGCGCGTGGTGTACCTGTGGGCGCTCAACGACGCCGACTCCTTGCTGGAGGCGCAGCGTACGGGCCTGCTGGGCGCCGCGTACGCGGTGCGGGCGCTCGTCGGCGCGGGGCTTTCCGGCGCGGCGCGGCTGTGGCTGGTGACGCGGGGGGCCACCCGGCCGCGTGACCGGCTCGCCGCAGGCCAGGCCGCGCTGTGGGGCCTGGGCAGGTCCCTGCAGCAGGAGCACGCCGGAGTCTGGGGCGGCCTGATCGACCTCGACCCGGACGACGACACGGGCGACGACCCGGGCGACGACACGGGGACGACGACGGCGGCGCTGCTCGGCGAGATCGAGCACGACGACGGCGAGGACCAGGTCTCCTACCGGGACGGCGGCCGGTATGTCGCCCGCCTGGTGCGCGCCACCCCGCCGCCCCCGCCGGACGGCCCCATCTGGCGGCCGGACGCCAGCTACCTGATCACCGGCGGCTTCGGCGGCGTCGGGCTTGAGGTCGCCCGTTCCATGGTGGCCGCGGGGGCGCGGCGGCTCGTCCTCGTCGGGCGTACGCCGATCCCGCCCCGCGGCGAATGGGCGAACCTGCCCCCGGACGACCCGGCCGCCCGGCGCGTGACGGCGATCCGGGAACTCGAAGCGCTCGGCGCGAGCGTCATCACCGCGTCCCTCGACGTCGCCGACGAGGACGCGATGCGCGACTTCCTCGACCGTTTCGACCGGGAGGGCCACCCGCCGATCAGGGGCGTGGCGCACGTGGCGGGCACCGGCGAGATGTCCCCCCTGCCCGACCTTGAGCCGGACGCGCTGGAGCGGCAGCTTCGCCCGAAGGCGCTGGGCGCGTGGGTGCTGCACCGGCTGTTCGCCGAGCGGCCGCTCGACTTCTTCGTGTTGTTCTCCTCCACCGCGTCCGTGCTGAGCTCCCCGTTGGCCGCCGGATACGCGGCGGCCAACGCCTTCCTCGACGCGCTCGCCGACCTGCGTACGAGCAGCGGGCTCCCCGGGCTGTCCGTCAACTGGGGCATCTGGAGCGGCACCGGCATGGCGGCGCGTGAGAGCGGGACCATCCCCGGCGCCGCTCCGGCGCAGAGCCGGGGCATGGACGAACTGCGGCCGCCGCAGGCGCTGCGCGCGTTCCATCGCCTGCTGCGGTACGCCGAGCCGCAGGCGGCGGTCGTCCCGGTGGACTGGGCGGAGTGGGGCCGCCGCTACCAGGAGGTCTCCGGCTCCCGCCTGCTGGAGATCCTGCTGCGGTCGCCGGACGCCCCGACCGCGTCCGCAGGGACATCCACACCGGTACGCGGCGCGCTCGCCGGCCTGATCCCGGCCAGGGCGGAACTCCTCGCCGCGCCGCCCGCCGAGCGTGCCGAACTGCTCATCGCGGGGATGGTGCGGGGAGTCGCCGCGACGACGGGCGCGGTGTCGGCGGTGCAGCGCGACCGCCCGCTGATCAGCCTGGGCCTGGACTCGCTCATGGCGGTCGAGCTCCGCAACGCGGTCGAGAGCAGGCTGGGCGTGTCGCTGCCGCTGTCGGAGCTGCTGGCCGGGGCGACGGTGGAGACGCTGAGCGAGCACATCGTGCGACAACTCGCCGACGACCGGGCGGGACCGGGCGCGATCGAGCGCGTGACCCGCAAGGCGGACGTCACCGCCGAACTCCTCTCCCAACTGGACGAACTCACCGACGAGCAGGTTCGGGGGCTGACGTGACCCAGTTCGACGAGCGCGTGGCGGCGCTGTCACCGGAGAAACGGGCGCTGCTTGAGCGGCTCCTGCGCGAACGCGGGGAGGACGTGTTCCCCCTGTCGGTGGCGCAGCAGGGCATCTGGTTTCTGGAGCAGCTCCGGCCCGGCAACCCGGGCTATGTGGTGCGCGCGGCCGTACGGGTGCGTGGGGAACTCGACGTGCGGGTGCTCCGCGCCGCCGTCGAGGAGATCGTGCGCCGCCACGAGGCGCTGCGCACCGTCTTCCGGACGCGCGACGGCAAACCCGTCCAGGTGGTGCGGGACGGGCTCGCCCTCGACCTGCGGCAGCAGGAGGCGACCTGGTCCGGCGAGCAGGACCTGCCACGGCACGTCGCCGAGGCGCTAAAGGATCCGTTCGACCTGGCCGAGGGGCCGCTGCTGCGGCTGAGGCTGCTGCGGGTGTCGGCCCGGGAGCACGTGCTCGCGGTGGCGATGCACCACTTGATCTCCGACGGCTGGTCGGTGACGGTCTTCCTGGCCGAGCTGTCGGCCCTGTACGAGGCGTACGCCGCCGGACGGCCCTCGCCGCTGCCTCCGCTCGCCATCCAGTACGGCGACTTCGCAGTCTGGCAGCGGCGGCGCGACGACGAGAACCTGGCCACGGGCCTGGCCCGCTGGCGGCGCGAACTGGCCGGGGCGCCCGACGCGCTGCCGCTGCCGACCGACCGCCCGCGCCCGGCCGTCCAGGGGTTCAACGGCGCGTCCGTCGCCTTCGAACTGCCCGCCGAGGTCGTCCGCGACCTGGACCGCACGGCCAAGCAGCAGGGCGCGACCACCTACATGGCGCTGCTCGCGGTCTTCCACCTGCTCCTGCGCCGTTACAGCGGCGCGGACGACGTGGTGGTCGGCGTGCCGCTGGCGAACCGCGAACGCGCCGAGGTGGAGCCGCTGATCGGGTTCTTCGTCAACACCCTGCCGGTGCGGGCGCGCCTCGGCGGGAACCCGTCGTTTCGCACCGTTATCGACCGGGTCCGTCAGGCGTGCCTCGGCGCGTACGCGCACCAGGACATCCCATTCGAGAAGATCGTCGCCGACCTGCGTCTCGATCGGGACCTCAGCCGGCCGCCCATCTTTCAGACGGCCTTCTCCTATCAGAACGATCCGCTCTCGACCGTCACGGTGGCCGGGCTGGAACTCGACCGCATCCCGCTGCCCGCCGAGGGCGCACGCTTCGACCTGGAGGTGCAGTCGTTCGACCACGCCGGCGCGGTACGCGGCTGGTTCGAGTACGACCGGGACCTGTTCGACGAGCCGATCATCGCCCGCATGGCCGCCCACTTCCGCCGCCTCGCCGAACTGGTGGCGGCGTCGCCGGACACCCCCGTCGAGCGCCTCGACCTGCTCGATGACGACGAACGGCGGACCGCCCTGGCCGATGCCCGCGGACCGGTACGCGTGTGGCCCACCCCTGACCGGAACGCGGGCTGGGTGCACGAGCAGGTGGCGTGGTGGGCGCGGCACACGCCGGACGCGGTGGCGGTGCGTTTCGAGGGTGAGTCCCTTGGCTACGTGGAGCTGGACCGCCGGGCCGCCCGGCTGGCGCGGCGGCTGCGCCGGATGGGGGCGGGGCCCGGAACGCTGGTAGGGGTGGCGGTGCCGCGTTCCGCCGAGCTGGTGGTGAGTCTGCTCGCGGTGTTGAAGGCCGGTGCCGCCTATGTGCCGCTGGACACCGATCTGCCGCAGGCCCGGCTGGCGTACATGATCCAGGATGCCGCCGTGCAGGCCCTGCTCACCCGACGCGACGTGCTGAAACGCCTGCCGCCGACCGCCGCCGAACCGCTGTGCGTTGACGACCTCAACCTGGACGCGGACCTTGATGTGGACCCGGATGTGGTCGTGGACGGCGAGGACCTCGCGTACATGATCTACACGTCGGGCTCCACCGGGCGGCCCAAGGGCGTCATGAACGTCCACGCCGCCATCCGCAACCGCCTGCTGTGGATGCAGGACCAGTACCACCTGACCCCCGCCGACCGGGTACTGCAGAAGACCCCCGTCTCCTTCGACGTATCGGTCTGGGAGTTCTTCTGGCCCCTGATGACCGGCGCGACCCTGGTGGTCGCCAAGCCCGGCGGTCACCGCGACCCCCGCTACCTGATCGACCTGATCCGCCGCGAGCAGATCACCACCCTGCACTTCGTGCCCTCGATGCTCCAGGTCTTCCTCCGCGAGCCCGGCGTCGAGGAATGCACATCCCTGCGGCGGGTCATCTGCAGCGGCGAGGCGCTGTCCCGCGAGCTCCAGGAGCGCCTGTTCGCCCGATCGACCGCCGAACTGCACAACCTGTACGGCCCGACCGAGGCGGCCGTCGACGTCACGTACTGGCCCTGCCGCCGCGACGGCGACCCGCGCCCGGTGCCGATCGGCTTCCCCATCGCCAACACGCAGATCTACGTGCTGGACGAGCGCCTGCGCCCGGTCCCCAAGGGCGTCGCCGGAGAGCTGCACATCGGCGGCCGGAACCTGGCCCGCGGCTACCTCAACCGCCCGGACCTGACCGCCGACCGTTTCGTCCCGAACCCGTTCGGCGCCGGCGACCGCCTGTACCGCACCGGCGACCTCGCCCGGGTCCGCGAGGACGGCGCGATCGAGTACCTGGGACGCCTCGACCACCAGGTGAAACTCCGCGGATTCCGCATCGAACCCGGAGAGATCGAATCCGTGCTGACCTCCCACCCCCGGGTGAGCGAGGCCATCGTGGTCGCCCGCGAGCCACGCCCCGGCGACGTCCGCCTGGTCGCGTACCTCACCGGCGACGGCGAACCGCCCGACGTGGCCGACCTGCGCGATCACCTGCGCGAGCGGCTGCCCGAGTACATGGTCCCCGCGGCCTTCGTCGTCCTGCCCGAGCTTCCGTTGACCGCGAACGGCAAGGCCGACCGGGCGGCCCTGCCCGAGCCGGACCTCTCCCGCCCCGAGACCCGCACCGCGTTCGTGGCCCCGCGCGACGACCTGGAACGCGTGATCGCCGACATCTGGCGCGACGTGCTCGGCGTGGACCGGGTCGGGGTGCACGACAACTTCTTCGACCTCGGCGGGCACTCGCTGCTCATGCCCGAGCTCAAGGCGAGGCTCACCGAGACCGCCGGGCGGGAGGTGTCCCTGATCGAGCTGTTCCAGTACCCCACCGTCGGGGCGCTCGCCGGGGCCTTGACCGGCCCCGCCGCCGGTTCCGCGACAGGCGGGCGCGACCGCGCCGACCTGCGCCGTCGTTCCCAGGCACGCCGGCGGCCAACCCGCCGGTCAGGTGACGAGGGGTGAGCACCATGGCAGAGAACACAACCGACGACGTCCCGGAGGGCCCCGACCACATCGCGGTGATCGGCATGGCCGGCCGCTTCCCCGGGGCCCTGGACGTCGAGTCCCTGTGGGACGACCTCCTGCACGGCCGCGAGAACATCGCCGCGTTATCCGCGGCGGAGCTCGCCGAGGCCGGCGTCGCCCCCGAGCTGCTGGAACGGCCGGACTACGTCAAGGCCAAGGGCGTGCTCGACGGCGCCGACACGTTCGACGCCGCGTTCTTCGGCTACAGCCCACGCGAGGCCGAGATCATGGACCCGCAGCACCGGGTCTTCCTCGAATGCGTCTGGACGGCGCTGGAGTCGGCGGGCCACGACCCGCGGGCGTTCCAGGGCAGGATCGGCGTGTTCGCCGGGGCGAGCCTCAACTCCTACCTGCTGTTCAACGTGCTGGCGAACCGGGCGGTGGCCGAGTCGGCGGGCGCGTACCAGACCCTGCTCGCCAGCGACAAGGACTTCCTCGCCACCCGGGTCTCGTACAAGCTCGACCTGAGAGGCCCGAGCGTCACCGTGCAGACGGCCTGCTCCACCTCCCTCACGGCGGTGCATCTGGCCTGCCAGAGCCTCCTCAACGGCGAATGCGACATCGCGGTCGCCGGGGGCGTGTCGGTCAGCGTGCCGCTGAAGGACGGATACCTGTACCAGCAGGGCGGCATCCTGTCGCCGGACGGCCACTGCCGCCCGTTCGACGCCGCCGCGGGCGGCACCGTCGCGGGGAACGGCGTCGGCGTCGTCGTGCTGCGCCGCCTCGGCGAGGCGCTCGCGGACGGCGACCAGGTGGACGCGGTGATCCGCGGGTCGGCGATGAACAACGACGGCGCGGTCAAGGTCGGCTACACCGCGCCGGGCGTGGACGGGCAGGCCGAGGTGATCGCCGAGGCGATGGCGGTGGCCGGGGTCGAGCCCGGCACGATCGGCTACGTCGAGGCGCACGGGACCGGCACCGCGCTCGGCGACCCCATCGAGATCGCCGCGCTCACCCGGGCGTTCCGGGAGCGTACGTCCGAGGTGGGGTTCTGCGCGGTCGGCTCGGTGAAGTCGAACGTCGGCCACCTCGACGCCGCCGCCGGGGTCACCGCGTTGATCAAAGCGGTGCTGGTGGTCAAACACGGGATCATCCCGCCGACGGTCGGCTTCGAGCGGCCCAATCCGGAGCTGGCGCTGGAGACCAGCCCGTTCGTCATCGCGGCCGAGACACGGCCGTGGCCCGCGACGGCGTCGCCGCGCCGCGCCGGGGTGAGCTCGTTCGGCATCGGCGGCACGAACGTGCACGTGGTGCTGGAGGAACCGCCGGTCGGCACGCCGGGCGGGCCGGGCCGCCAGGTGCACGCGCTGCCGCTGTCCGCGCGCTCGCCGCAGGCGCTCGCGGAGAGCGCCGATCGGCTCGCCGATCATCTCGACCGCCATCCGGAGGCGGACCTCGGCGACGTCGCGTTCACGCTGGGGACCCGCCGCCGGGCGTTCGACTACCGGCGTACGGTCGTCGCCGGGACACCCGGCCAGGCCGTCGCGGCGTTGCGCGGGGTCACCGCGTCCGACGCCGTCGCCGCCGCCGACGGGGCCCCCGTGGCGTTCCTGTTCCCCGGCCAGGGCGCGCAGTACCCGGGCATGACCCGCGACCTGTACGAGCACGAGCCGTACTTCGCCGCCGAGTTCGATCACTGCGCCGAGCTGTTCGCCGAGCATCTCGGCGAGGACCTGCGCACCTTGGTGTTCCCCGCCGCGGACGACGCCGACGCCGCCGCGCGGCTCGCCCAGACCGCGTTCACCCAGCCGGTCATGTTCGCCGTCGAGTACGCCCTGGCGCGGCTGCTGTGCGAATGGGGCGTGCGGCCTCGGGCGATGGCCGGGCACAGCATCGGCGAGTACGCGGCGGCGTGCCTCGCCGGGGTGCTCTCGCTGCCGGACGCGGTGCGGGTGGTGGCCGCCCGGGGCCGGCTCGTCCAGGCGCGGCCCGGCGGCGCGATGCTCGCGGTCATGCTGCCGGAGGCCGAGACGACCGGCCTGCTCGGCGACGACCTGTGCCTCGCCGCCGTCAACTCCACCGCCATGTGCGTCGTCGCCGGGCCCGAACCGGCGATCGAGGACCTGCGCGTCCGGCTCACCGCCGCCGAGGTGGGGTGCAGTCGGCTGCACACCTCGCACGCCTTTCACAGCCCCGACATGGACGAGGCGGTCGCGCCGCTCGTGGAGGAGTTGCGCGCGGTGCGGCTCAACCCGCCGTCGATCCCGTTCGTGTCCAACGTGACCGGGACCTGGATCACCGACGAGGAGGCCACCGACCCGGCGTACTGGGGGCGGCAACTGCGTCGGCCGGTCCGGTTCGCCGACGCGATCGGCGAGCTGCTGCGCGAGTCCGGGCCGTTGCTGGAGGTCGGTCCCGGGCGGACCCTCGCCGGTTTCGTCCAGGCGCACCGGGATTGGACGCCGGAACGCGTGGTCGCGACCACTTTGCGCCATCCCCGGCAGCGTCAGGACGATCGTGAGGTCCTGCTGCAGGGCGTCGGCGCGTTGTGGAGTGCCGGGGCGAACGTCGACTGGGCCGCCTGCTACGCGGGCGAGGACCGTCGCCGCCTCCGCCTGCCCGGCTACCCGTTCCAGCGGCAGCGCTACTGGGTGACGCCCGACCCGGCCTCCTCCCACGGCCGATCCGCCGCGCCGGTACCCGCCGCGGGCCCGTCCTCCTCGGAGCCGACGGCGCGAACCGGCCCGTTCTACACCCCCACCTGGCGACGGCTGCCGCACGACGGCCGGACCACGCCCTGCTCCTCGCGCGTGGTGGTGCTCGGCGCGGACCTCGCCCTGGGCCGCGCGCTCGCGGAGTCGCTGGAGGCGCAGGGCGCCACCGTGGTCCGCGTACGCGCCGCCGCCGAGCTGCGCCGGGAAGGCGACCTGAGCTGGGCGATCGACCCCGCCGACCGTGCCCACTACGCCGCTGTGCTTGAGGAGACGGACGAGCCGGTACGGCTGGCGCACCTGTGGAGCCTCGCCACGGACCCGGCAGGCGACCTGGACGAACGGCTGGAAACCGGCACGCGGATGGCGTTCGACGGCCTGCTCGCGCTCGCCCAGGGGATCGGGGACGCGCGTCCGGCGCATCCGGTCGCCATCGACGTGCTCTGCCGAGGCGTGCACGAGGTGACCGGGGACGAGCCCGCGCAGCCGGAGAACGCCCTCCTGCTGGGCCCGGCTACGGTGATCCCGCAAGAGGTCGCCGACGTGACGTGCCGGACCCTGGACATCACCGGTGTAAATCCACACGATCCGGACGCCCAGGCCGTCACCGCCATCTCCGCGATGCTGCGGCGCGACGAAGGCCACGCCCCGGACGCGTCTGACGCGGCCTCGACCGGCTCGGCACCGCGCGATCTTGCCCTGCGCGGCCGGTACTGGTGGGCGCGAGGGTTCGAGCCGCTGTCACTCGCCCAAGGCGACGGCGTCCGGCTCCGGCCCGACGGCGTCTACCTCATCACCGGCGGGCTCGGCGGCGTGGGGCTCGCCCTCGCCGAGCACCTGGCGGAGGCCATCGCCGATCTGGGCGTGCCCGGGGCGGCCGGTCCGGTGCTGGCGCTGCTCGGCCGGTCGCCGTTCCCGGCGGAGGACACCTGGGACGACCTGCTGGACGCGCACCCCGAGCAGGACGCCGTCACCCGCCGCGTCCGACGCCTCGTACGGCTGCGCGAACGCGGCGTCCGTATCGTCACCCTCCAGGCCGACGTGGCCGACATCGCGGAGACGGCCAAGGCGGTGGCGGAACTGCGTGACCGGTTCGGCCCGGTCAACGGCGTCATTCACGCCGCCGGCGTCCCCTCGCGCGGCCTCATCATGGGCAAGTCCCGCGAGGACGCGGCGGCGGTGCTCGCCGCCAAGACGCGCGGCACCCTCGTCCTCGACCGCGTCTGCGCGGGCGACGACCTGGACTTCTTCCTGCTGTGCTCGTCCCGGGCCTCGGTCGTGGGCGGCCCGGGGCAGAGCGACTACGCGGCGGCCAACGCCTTCCTCGACGTGTTCGCCCGGTGGCGGCGGAGCCGTACCGGGGCGGTCGTCTCGGCGATCGGCTGGGACACCTGGCGCGGCGTCGGCATGGCCGCAGGCCTCGCCGCGGGCCTCGGTGGGGGCCTCGGCGGCGGGCGGGCGACGGGCCATCCGCTGCTGCACCGCCTCGTCGAGGAGACCGGCGACGCCCGCTCGTACGTCACCGAGTTCAGCACCGCCGACGACTGGATCGTGGACGAGCACCGGATCATGGGGCACGGCCTGGTGCCCGGGACCGCGTACCTGGAGCTCGTCCGCGCGGCGGTGGCGGAGCAGGCGGCCGGACGGGTCGTCGAGCTGCACGACGTGCTGTTCACGATGCCGTTGATCGTTCCGGACGGGCGTACTCGCGAGGTCGTCACCACCGTGCGGACGGATTCGGGGACCACCCGGTTCGCCGTACGCGGCCGGGCCGGGGACGGCGGCGACTGGCAGGAGCACGCGAGCGGCACGATCACGTTCCACGAGCGCGCCGCGACCGAGACCCGCCGCGACCTGGAGCAGGTGCGGCGCGAATGCGGCGTGACCGAGGTGATCGGGACCGAGGACGAGCTCAAACGCCGCCTCAAGCTGGACGTCGTCGAACGCGGCGAACGCATCCGGTTCGACTTCGGCCCGCGCTGGCGATGCCTGCGCGAGATCCAGGCCGGCGAGGGGCGGCTGTTCGTCACGTTGCGCCTCGACGACGCGTACCTGGGCGACCTCGACGAGTACGCGCTGCATCCGGCGCTGCTCGACGTGGCCGGTGCGGCGGCCCGCGTGCAGGGCGGCGACGTGTACTACCTGCCGCTCACCTACCGGCGGCTGCGGGTGCACGCCGGGCTGACGGCCACGGTCTTCGGCCGGGTCGAGCTGAAGGAGCGGCCCGGCGGCACCGGCGAGACCCTCACCTGCGACATCGACCTGTACGACCCCGACGGGCGGCTGCTCGTCGAGATCACCGGCTTCACGATCAAGCGGATCAACGACCTGGACGCGCTCGTCGGCCAGATCGAGCGGCTCGCCGCCGCCCCGGACGCCGAATCCGTCGCGGGGGGCGCGTTGCACGCGCTCAGCAGGGGCATGAGCGCGCGGGACTGCGTGGCGGCGTTCGCCCGCGTGCTCGCCGCGCCGGATGTGCCCGCGCACCTGCTGGTCTCGGGCGGTGACCTGGTGGTTTTGGAGCGGCTGGCGCGTTCGCTGACCCCGGCGCAGGTGATCCGGGAGGCCGAGCGCATCGCGCCGTCCGCGGACACGCATCCGCGGCCCGATCTCGCCACGCCGTACGTGGCTCCGGCGACCGACGAGGAGCAGGCGGTCGCGGAGATCTGGCGGGAGGTCCTGGGGCTCGACCGGGTCGGGCTGAACGACGACTTCTTCGCCCTCGGCGGCCACTCGCTCGCGGCCGTGCAGATCGGCTCGAAGCTCGCCGCCCGCTACGACGTACGGCTTGAGCTGCGGGACTTCTTCGACACCCCGACCGTCGCGGGCACGGTCGCCGCGCTCGCCAAGGCCGGGCGTACGGACGCGGACGACGACGACCCCATCCCCGTGCTGCGCCGCGAGCGGGACGACGGGGGCCACCTGGACGGCCTGGACGGTCTGGATGACCTCGATGACCTGGACATCGACGGACTGACCGACGCCGAGGTGGACGCCAGGCTGCGCGAACTACTCGCCGAGGAGTCAGGGCGACCGGAGGGAAACGACTGATGAGCGATTTTGACCTGGCGAGCCTGAGCGCGGCCGAGAAGCGGGCCATGCTCGCCGAACGGCTGCGCGAAAAACGACTCGCCCGCGAACGGCGGGCCCGGGAACGCCGCGAATCGGAACGTCCCCACCGCTTCCCCGCCTCCCACGCCCAACGCCGCCTGTGGTTTCTGCAGCGGTTCGCACCGGGGAGCGCGGCGTACAACGTGCCGAGCGCGGTGCGCGTGCACGGCCCGCTCGACCTCGACGCCTGGCGACGCGCCTGCGACGAGATCGTGCGGCGGCACGAGGCGCTGCGCACCACGTTCGAGACGGTCGATGGGGAGCCCGTGCAGGTGGTGGCCGCCGCGTCCCCGCCGGAGTTCGTGGTCGTCGAGTGCGGCCCGCTGACCGAGACGGAGATCCACGCGCTGGCACGCGAGGAGTTCGCCCGCCCGTTCGAGCTCAGCACCGGCCCGCTGTTCCGGGCGCGGTTTCTGCGCCTCGGCCCGGACGAGCACATCCTGCTGCTCACCGTGCACCACATCGTGGCCGACCTGTGGTCGATGGCGCTGGCCGTCCAGGAACTCGTCGCGCTGTACCGCGGCTTCGTCGAAGGCGTCGAGGTCGCCCTCCCCGAGCCGCCCGTCCAGTACGCCGACTACACCCTCTGGCAGCGCGAACGCCTCAGCGGCGAGAAGGCCGCGGCCCAGTTGGAGTACTGGAAGCGAACGCTGCGCGGCGCCCCACCCGCGCTGGAACTGCCCACCGGCCGCCCCCGGCCACCCGTGCAGACCTTCCACGGCTCGTCGCGGCCGTTCGGGCTGCCCGAACCGGTCGTCGCCGGCCTGCGTACGCTCGCCCAGAGCGAGGGGGCGACGCCGTTCATGGCGCTGCTCGCCGCCTACCAGGTGCTGCTGCACCGCTACACCGGCCAGGACGACATCGTGGTCGGCGTCCCGGTCGCCAACCGCGCACGGCCCGAGATCGAGCGTGTGATCGGCTTCTTCGTCAACACGCTCGCCCTGCGTACCGACCTGTCGGGGCGGCCCACGTTCCGTGAGCTGCTGCGGCGGGTACGGCAGGCCTGCCTGGGCGCTTTCGCCAATCAGGAGGTGCCGTTCGAGCGCCTCGTGGAGGAGCTGCACCCGCGCCGGGACCTGTCCCGCTCCCCGATCTTCCAGGTCTCCTTCATCTACCAGAACATCCCGCTCCCCGAGTTCGAGGTCGCCGGGCTGCGGCTGGAGCCGATGTACGTGGAGAGCACCACGGCGCGCTTCGACCTGGAGCTTCAGGTTTTCGAACGCGCGGACGGGCTGAGCGGCTGGTTCGAGTACAACACCGACGTCCTGGACGCGGCCACGGTCGAGGGGCTCGCCCGGAACCTCGGGCAACTCGTCGAGAACCTGATCGCCGAGCCGGACCGCCCGATCGGCCGGGTGCCGATCCTCACCGAGGACCAGGAACTGCGGCTCGCCGAGGAGGGAAACCAGACCGAACGCCGCTGGCGGGACCCGGCCGCGGCACACCGGCGCTTCACCGAGCAGGCCCGGCGGCGACCGCAGGCCCCGGCGCTGCGCCACGGAGACGAGATCGTTCGGTACGGCGAGCTGAACGACCGCGCCACCCGCCTGGCCCATCGGCTGCGCCGCCTCGGCGTCGGCCCGGAAACCCTGGTGGGTATCTGCGCCGAACGCTCGCCCCGCATGGTGGTGGCGCTGCTCGCGGTGCTCAAGGCCGGCGGCGCCTATCTGCCGCTCGACCCGGCCTTCCCGCCCGAGCGCCTCGCCTACATGATCGAGGACTCCGGGCTGGAGGTCCTGCTCACCGAACGCGACGTGCTGAGCCGCCTCGCCTTGGGCGACGCTCCCGTCACCCACACCATCCGCCTGGATGAGCGCGACGAGCAGGAGGTTGTGGGATCGCTCGACGAGAGCGTCGATCTTGACGACCTCGCGTATGTGATCTACACCTCCGGGTCCACCGGCAGGCCGAAGGGCGTGCAGATCACGCATCGGGCCCTCGCCAACTTCCTGTCGGCGATGCGGGAGCGTCCCGGCATCGGCCCGGATGACACGTTGCTGGCCGTGACGACCCTGTCGTTCGACATCGCCGCGCTGGAGATCCTGCTGCCGCTGACCGAGGGCGCCTGTGTCGTCCTCGCCGACGGCGCGACCGCGGCGGACGGCGCGCTGCTGGCCGACCTGCTGGCGACCAGCGGCGCCACGATGATGCAGGCCACACCCTCGACGTGGCGCATGCTGCTGGACGCGGGCTGGACCGGCGGCGCGGGCCTGCGGGCCCTCGCCGGCGGCGAGGCGTTGCCGCCGGAACTCGCGCAGCGGCTTCTCGGCGTCGGCGTACGCCTGTGGAACATGTACGGCCCGACCGAGACCACGATCTGGTCGTCGGTGGCGCGCGTCGGCCCCGGGCCGATCCGGCTGGGCGAGCCCATCGCCAACACCCGGCTCTACGTTCTCGACGAGGCGGGCCGCCTCACCCCGCCCGGCGTACCCGGCGAACTGCACATCGGCGGCGCCGGTCTGGCCCGCGGCTACCTGAACCGGCCCGATCTGACCGCCGACCGGTTCATCCCCGACCCGTGGCGGCCCGGGGCCCGGCTGTACCGCACCGGCGACCTGGTACGGCGTACGGTGGACGGCGGCATCGAGTTCCTTGGCCGGCTCGACCACCAGGTCAAGCTGCGTGGCTTCCGCATCGAACTCGGCGAGATCGAAACCCTCCTGCGAAGCCAGAAGGAGGTCGCGGACGCGGTCGCCGCCGTCCGCGAAGACACCCCGGGCGATCAACGCCTGGTCGCCTACGTCGTTCCGGCGGCAGCGGAGGGGGAGGATTCGTCGTCGGAGGTCGGCGCGGGCGAAGCCGAGCGGTGGGTCGAGCGACTCGATCAGTGGCGCCGAGTGTGGGACGCCGCCTATGACGCGGTCGGCGCGTTCGTCGGCGAGGGAGCGAGCGGGAACGGAGTCGATCCCGGCTTCGACACCCGGGGGTGGATCAGCAGTTACACCGGTCGGGCGATACCCGCAGAGGAGATGCGGGAGTGGGTGGACCACACCGTCGGGCTCGTGCTCGCCCGGCGACCCCGTTCGGTGCTCGATGTGGGGTGCGGTACCGGGCTGGTCCTCTCCCGGGTGGCCCCGCACTGTGCGCGGTACTGGGGGACCGACGTCTCCGAGGTCGCGCTGGCCAGGCTGAACGCCCTCGGGGTGGGGGCGCCTCGCGACGGTGAGAGCCGAGAGCGGGAGCTGTTCGCGTGCGCGGCCGACAGGCTGGACGAGCTGCCCGAGCAGCGGTTCGACGTCGTGCTGCTCAACTCGGTGGTGCAGTACTTCCCCGACGAGGAGTACCTGCTGGCGGCGCTGGAGTGCGCGCTGCGGCGGGTGGCCTCCGGCGGCGTCGTGATCGTCGGCGACGTGCGCAGCCTGCCGCTCCTTGACGCCTTCCACGCGTCGGTGCTGCGGGCGACGGATCCGGGGCTTTCCGGCGAGCGGCTGTGGAGCCAGGCCCGCCATCGGGCCGGGCAGGACGAGGAGTTGGTCATCGACCCGCGGCTGTTCACCGCGCTTCCGGCCCGGTTCCCGGAGATCACCGACGTCGCGGTGGCTCCCCGGGCAGGCCGCCATCACAACGAGATGACCGTTTTCCGGTACGACGTGCTGCTCACGGTGGCCGGGGAGCAGGTCGCCGCCTCGGAATGCGACTGGCTCGGCTGGGATGACGGCTGGTCCTTGGCGCTGCTGGGCGAACGGCTGTCCGGCGTACGGCCGGAGCTGCTCGCCTTGAGCGAGGTGCCGAACGCCCGGGTACGGCGCATGCTCGGTGAGCCGGGCGGCGTGGACCCCGAGGAACTGCGGGGCATCGCCGACGCGAACGGATACTCGCTGTCCCTGGACTGGTCGGCGCACGGACCCGACGGCCGCTTCGACGCCGTGCTGCGCCGGATCGACGGCGGACCTCCGGGGGCGGCATCGCGGCGTATCGGCGAGCCTTCGCCGAGGCCGGTGCCTCGGCGTACCAGCGAACCTCCGCCGCCACGGTGGGCGGACTACGTGAACGGGGCCGGGCTGCGGCGGATCCGGCGGCTGGTGCCGCGGCTGCGTGCGAAGCTGCGCGAGCAACTGCCCGACTACATGGTGCCCTCGTCGTTCGTGTTCCTGGACGCCCTGCCGCTCACCCCGAACGGCAAGATCGACCGCGCGGCGCTGCCCGCGCCCGACGGCGGCCGGGAGCAGACGCGGGCGGTGTACGTCGCCCCGCGCACCCCCGTGGAGGAGGTGCTCGCCGCCATCTGGGCGGAGACCCTCGGAGTCGAACGGGTCGGCGTCGACGACGACTTCTTCGACCTGGGCGGCCATTCGCTGCTGAGCACCAGGGTCGTCGCCCGGATCCGGGAGATCTTCCAGGTGGAGGTCCCGCTGCACCGCCTGTTCGGCGAGCCGACCGTGGCCGGGCTGGCGCGGACCCTGTTGGCGGACGCGGCATCGCGTGCGCTGGTCGAACGCACCGCCGAGCTGGTGATCAAGCTCGGTGAGCTGTCCGACGACGAGGTGGCCGACGCCCTCGGCGAGCCCGGCGGCGCGGGCGTCCTCGGAGGTGCCCGATGACCGACGCGAAAGGGCTGCGGCTGTCGCGGCGGCGGCTGGACCTGCTGGAGAAGCTGCTGCGCGAGGAGGGTTTCGAGCGTGCGCCGGCCCGGACCGTGCCCCCTCGCCCGGATCCGGACGCCCCCGTTCCGCTGACGTTTCCGCAGCGGCGGATCTGGTTTCTGGACCGGCTCGCCGGGCGCACGTCCGCCTACGTCATCTCGGCGGCGCTGCGGGTGCGCGGGCCGTTCAGCCCGGAGACGTTCACCCGCGCCTGCCAGGAGGTCGTGCGCCGCCACGAGACGCTCCGCACGGTGTTCTTCGAGGCGGGCGGCCACCCGTACCAGCGGGTCCGCGCGGACCTGACGGCCGACGTCCGGGTCGTCGATCTGCGCGGGCGTACGGCGGAGCGGGCGGAGGACGAGATCATGCGGCGGGAGGCCGAGCTGGTCGAGCGGCCCTTCGACCTGACGACCGGCCCGCTGCTGCGCGTCGAGGTGCTGCGTCTCGCGGACCAGGACACCGCGCTGCTGCTCACCATGCACCACCTGGTCGGCGACCGGTGGTCGATGGGCGTGTTGATGCGCGAGCTCACCGGCCTGTACGGCGCGTACGCGGCCGGGGCGCCGACGGGGCTGCCGGAGCTGCCGATCCAGTACGGCGACTTCGCCGCTTGGCAGCAGAACTCTCAGGTCGCGGACGCCTGGGCGGAGGACATCGCCTACTGGACCCGGCAACTCGCCGGCGCGCCCGTCGATGCGGGACTGGCCGTCGGACGCCCGCGCCCCAAGGAGAAGACCTACCGGGGCTCCTCCGTGCCCGTCGAACTGCCGCCGTCGCTGGTCGCGCGGCTGCGTGAGCTGGCCGGGCAGGAGGGGGCCACGCTGTTCATGGTGCTGGCCGCGGCGGTCAAGATCCTGATTCAGCGGCTGGGCGGCGGCACCGACGTGGTCATCGGCACGCCGATCGCGGGCCGTACGTCGGTGGAGTTGGAGCCGCTGATCGGCCTGTTCGTCAACACGCTCGCGCTGCGCACGGATCTGGGCGGCGATCCGTCGTTCCGGGAGCTGCTGCGCCGCGTCGCCGCCGTGTGCCTCAAGGCGTACCAGCACCAGAACGTGCCCTTCGACAAGCTGGTCGAGGCGCTGCCGCTGGAACGCTCGCTCGCGCTCACGCCGGTGTTCCAGGTCTTGCTCTCGTACCAAAATGTCCCGTTCCCCTCCTGGGACCACGGGGCGGTCACGATCGAGCCGATTCCGCTGGAGGCGCCCAAGGCCGAGTTCGACCTGCTCTTCGACCTGTTCGAGGACGGGGACGCCAGGGCGGGGGGCTCGATCTGGGGGCGGCTGGAGTACAGCACCGACCTGTTCACCTCCGACGACGCCCGGCGGATCGCCCGCGCGCTGGTCGAGGTGCTGCGCACGGTGGCCGAGGACCCCGATCGCCGGATCGGCGAGCTGCCGATCGCCGACGAGGCGGAGTGCGTGGTACGCGGCCCCGCACGTCGCTGGTGTGATGATGAGGTGAGCCCCGAAACGGGCCCGGGGCCGGTCTGGGCGCACGAGTACGTGGCCTGGTGGGCGCGGCGTACGCCGGATGCCGTGGCGGTGCGGTTCGACGGCGAGTCCCTCGGCTACGCGGAGCTGGAACGGCGGGCCGAGCTGCTGGCCCGGCGGTTGCGCCGTGCCGGGGTGGGGCCGGGCACGCTGGTACGGGTGCCGCCGGGCCGTACGGCCGACGCGGTCGTGCGGCTGATCGCCGTGCTGAAGGCGGGAGCCGTCCATGTCGCGCCGGACTTCGCCGGTGACGCGGCTCCGGACGACGCGGTGTTCGACTTGGGGCTCGACATAGGGCTCGATGGCGTGCTCGACTCGGCCGATGAGGACGACCTTGGCGGCGGCCCCGGCGTGACCGTGACCGGGGAGGACCTGGCGTGCGTCGTCGGCGACTCGGAGTACACGCACGAGGAGCTGCGCAACCTGCTGCTGTGGATGCGGGACGAGTACCGCGTCACGTCGGCCGACCGGGTGCTGGGCAACGCGCCGCTCACCGCCGACGCGTCCCTGTGGGAGACGCTCCTGCCGCTGGTCGCCGGGGCGACGCTGGTCGTGGCCGGTGACGGCGGCGGTGCCACCCACGGCGACGCGTTCGGCGACCGTCGCCTCGTCGAGCTGATCCGCCGCGAGAAGATCACGACGGCGCACTTCCTGCCGTCGCGGCTCGCGGCCCTGCTGCGCGAGCCGGGCCTGGAACGCTGCCTGAGCCTCAAGCGGGTGATCTGCGGCGGCGAGCCGCTGCCCGCCGAGGTCCGCGACCGGTTCTTCACCCGCAGCCGCGCCCGGCTGCACACCCTGTACGGCTCCTGGGCGGCGTGGACGTGCACGCGAGACCGCACCCCCGGTCCCGTGCCGATCGGCACGCCGATCGCCAACACCACGGTGTACGTGCTGGACGAGCGGCTCCGGCCGGTCCCGGCGGGCATGGCGGGCCAGGTGCACGTCGTCGTCCGGCGGCGCACAACGCCCCAGGGCGCGCGAGGGACCCGGGGGGATCGCGGCGACCGCCTCGTCCCCAACCCGTTCGACCCGGGGACCATGCTGTATCGGACCGGCGACCTGGGCCGCGTCCGCGACGACGGCGTCCTCGAATACCTCGGACGCCTCGACCGGCATGTACGGCTGCGCGGCTTCCTCGCCCACTTGGGCGACATCGAGGCGGCCCTGCTGGGGCACGAGCGGGTCAACGAGGCGTTCGTCGTCGTGCGCCGCCGTGGCCCGGTCGCGTACGTGACCGGCGACGCGCCGCCTGACGCCGCCGAGCTCACCGCGTACCTGCGGGAACGGCTGCCGGACTACATGATCCCCGTGGCGTTCGTGGTGCTGCCCGCCCCGCCGCGTACGAGGAACGGCAAGGTCGATCTGGCCGCGCTGCCGGACGTGGAACTCGCCACGGGCGGGCCGAAGAACACGTTCGTGGCGCCCCGCGACGACCTGGAGCGCGGCATCGCCGAGATCTGGCGGGACATCCTCGGCGTCGAGCGGGTCGGCGTGCACGACGACTTCTTCCAGCTCGGCGGCCACTCGCTGCTGGCGACCAGGCTCGCCGCGCGGATCGCCGCAGAGCACGGCGTGGAGTTCCCGCTCCGGAAGCTGTTCGACAACCCGACCGTCGCGGGAATCGCGGCCGGTCTCGCCGAAGCGGGGGCCGGCGCACGGCAGGTCGCGGACCCGATCCACGTGGTGGATCGCAGCAGGCCGCTCCCGCTGTCCTTCGCGCAGGAACGGCTGCTCGTCCACCATCCGGTCCCCGCCGACGACGCCCACCACAACGTGCCGACGGCGCTCGTCCTCACCGGCCGCCTCGACCAGCCGGCCCTCCGCCGCGCCCTCGACGCGCTCGTACGACGGCACGAGACGCTACGGACCCGCTTCGTCACCACATCATCTGGTTGGTCCCAGATCGTCGATGCCCACGGTTCGTGGCCGCTCTCCGTGGTCGATGTCCGAGACGCCGATCCGGGGGATGCCGATGCGAGGGTGCGCGCGATCGTCGACGCGGAGAGCCGTCGGCCCTTCGCGATCGACGCCGAGCATCTCGTGCGGGGCACGCTCATCGTGACCGCCGCTGATCAGGCCGTGCTCGTGCTCGTCATGCACCACCTGGTCACCGACAACTGGTCCTACGGCGTGCTCGTCCGCGATCTGTGCGAGCTGTACATGTCCGAGGCGCTCGGGCGCGAGCCGCGACTGCCGGAGCTGCCGGTGGGGTTCGCGGACGTCGTGGCGTGGCAACGGCGGCGGCTCGCCACCGGAGCGGCCGACGAGCAGGTGGACTACTGGCGGAGACGGCTTTCCGGATTGCCCGCCGTACCGGCGCTCGCGGCCCCCGACGACTTCGCCACCGGCCCGGATCCCGCAGGAGACGAGCCGATCACCGGTTACCGCCGCTCCTTCATCCTGGACGCGGACGTGACCGATGCCCTCAACGAGCTGGCGAGGGCATCGGGCGCGACATTGTTCATGGTGCTGGTGGCGGCGTACGGCGTGCTGCTGGCGGAGGCGTTGGGACGCGACGAGGCGATCGTGGCGTTCCCGGAGGCGGGCCGCGAACGGCCGGAGACGGCCAACCTGGTCGGCTACCTCGTCAACGACCTGGTGGTGCGCGTGGACGTCTCCGGCGCTCCCGCCTTCGGTGAGCTGATCAAACGGGTCCGCGAGGACACGCTCGACGCGCACGACCGCCGTGGCGTCCCGCTGTGGTCGGTGGACGGGGTCATGAGCGAGGGCTCCGACCCGTTCCGCCACCGGTTCAACCTGCTGAACGCCCCGATACCCGCGGTTGACCTGCCCGAATTGCACGCGGAGCCGCTGAAGCGAGCCGGCGACTACGTCTTCTCCGAGGTCACAGCCGACATCCGGCCCGGCGAGGCCGATCTGGCGCTGATCATGCGTGAGCACGCCGGCCGGCTGCGCGGCATGTGGCTGTGGGACCCCGGCCGCGTCGATCCCAAGGCAGTGGCGGGCCTGATACGCCGCTGGCCCCACCTGGTCGCCGCGCTCGCGACCGACCCCGACCGCCCGGTGACCGACGCGTACAGGTCGCCGGCCGGGAGGAACGGCTGACATGCGGTTGGTCACCTACCTGTTCCGGTCCGCACGCGGGACCTTCCTTCTGGCCCTCGCGGCGGGCCTGGTCAGCGGCATCGCCGGGGCCGCGTTCATCGCCCCGGTCAACGCGGCCCTGGGCGACCCGGACGAGGCCGCCTCGGGGTCCATTTGGATCTGGTACGTCGCGTTGTGCCTGATCGCCGTCGTCACCCGGGCGTTCGCGCAGATCCAGTTGTTCCGCCTGTCCCAGCAGGTGATCTACCGGCTGCGCCGCCGCATGGTGGACGCCATCCTGGACGCCCCGCTGCGCGCGGTCGAGACGACCGGCACTCCGCGCCTGTACTCCGCGCTCGCCGACGACGTCGTCGTGGTCGCCGACGCGCTGCCGGGCCTCCCGCTGGTCTGCTCAAGCGCCGCCTTCCTCCTGGTCGTCATCGTCTACCTCGTGATCGTCTCGCCGGTCGTCGCGCTGGTCACGCTCGCCGCCGCCGTCGCCGGAGTCGCCGCGTACCGGGCCTTCGCCGCGTACGGCATGCGCTATCTGGCCGCGGCCCGCACCGAGCAGGACGCCCTGTTCGAGCACTTCCGCACGGTCGTGGAGGGCGTCAAGGAGCTCAAGCTGAACCGGGCCCGGCGCGACGCGCTGGCGGGCCGCGCGCTCGACGCGACCGCGATGTCCTACCGGCGGCACAGCGTCGTGGGCCTGTCGGTCTTCGAGGCGGCGGCCGGAAGCGGGCAGGCGATCATCTTCGCCCTGGTGGGCGTGCTGCTGTTCGCGCTTCCCGCGATGGCGGCGATCCCCGCGGCGTCGATCGCCGCCGCCGTGCTCGTGATCCTCTTCGCGGTCTCCAGCCTGCAGGGCGTCCTGGTCTGGCTGCCGACCCTCGGCCGGGCCTCGATCGCGCTCGGCAGCATCGAGGCCCGGCTCACCGAACTGGAGACGGCCGGCCGGGAGGAGCCCGCCACGACGCCGACCCCCGCGTTCGGCGACTGGCGGTCGATCCGGCTGCACGGCGTACGGCACGTCTACCGGGGGCCGACGGGGGAGGAGTTCACGCTGGGGCCGCTGGACCTGCGGGTACGCCGCGGCGAGGTCCTGTTCGTGGTCGGCGGGAACGGCAGCGGCAAGACCACCCTCGCCAAGCTGATCACCGGCCTGTACCCGCCGCAAGGCGGCACGATCCGGATCGGCGGAACCGAGGTCACCGGCATAAAGGACACCGGCATAAAGGACACCGGCATAGAGGACACCGGCGTAGAGATCACCGACGCCGACCGGGACGCGTACCGCCAGCAGTTCTCGGCCGTCTTCTCCGATTTCCACCTGTTCGACAACCTGCTCGGCCTGCCCCCGCAGGACCTGCTGGACAAGGCGCGGCACTATCTGGCCCGGCTGCGGCTCGACCACAAGGTGAGCATCGTCGACGACCGGTTCTCGGCCACGGCGCTGTCCCAGGGGCAGCGCAAACGGCTCGCGCTGCTGCTCGCCTTCCTGGAGGACCGCCCGGCCTACGTGTTCGACGAGTGGGCCGCCGACCAGGACCCGGAGTTCAAACGGTTCTTCTACCGCGAGCTGCTCGCCGAGCTGAAGGCCAGGGACAAGGCGGTCGTGGTGATCAGCCACGACGACCGCTACTTCGACGCGGCCGACCGGCTCGTCCGGCTCGACTACGGCCAGATCAGCGACGCCCCGGCCTGGCTCACGTCCCCGCCGCCGGGGCCGGGCGACCCCGAGGAGGTGCGGTCGTGACCGGAATCGGCCGATGGCTGCCGGGCCAGGAGCCCAGCCCGTACGCCGGGCGGCGCCTGATCTGCCTGCCGTACGCGGGAGGCGCGGCGGCGGCCTACCAGATCTGGCGGTGGCTCGCCCCGGACGGCCTCCAGGTGTGCCCGGTGGAGCTGCCGGGCCGCGGCGCCCGGTTCGGCGAGGACCTGTTCCAGCGCCTGACCCCCCTGGTCGAAACGCTGGCGGACGCGATCGCCCCGGCCCTCGACCGGCCGTTCGCGATCTTCGGCCACAGCATGGGCGCGCTGCTCGCCTTCGAGCTGACCCGGACGCTGCGGAAATTCGGCCTGCCCGAGCCGGAGCACCTGTTCGTCTCCGGCGCGGTCGCCCCCGGCACGCCCCGCCGGGAGCGCCCGCTGCACGACGCCCCCGACAACGAGATCAGGCGGAAACTGCGGACGCTCGGCGGCACCCCCGAGGAACTGCTCGGCAACGACGAGCTCATGGAGCTGATGCTGCCCGTCCTGCGGGCGGACTTCGCCGTGCTGGAGACCTACGAGTACCGCGAGCAGGCCCCGCTCGCCGTCCCCATCACCGTCCTCGCCGGCCGGTCGGACCCGGTCGTGCCCGTGTCGGCGCTGCGCGGATGGCGCGACCAGTCGACCGTTCCGCTGCGGCTGCGTCTGTTCCCCGGAGGCCACTTCTACCTGCACGACGCCGCCGCCGACATCGTGCGGCTGATCTCCGACACGCTTCGCCACGCCCGCCAAGTGGAGAGGAAATGACCGACACAACCGGGATGCCCGAGACGGTGGGCGACGCCTTCGCGCTCATCGCGGCGCAGGACCGCGCCCTGCTGCCGCCCGGAATCATCGACGCCTACCCGCTGACCCCCCGCCAGTACACGCGCCTGTGGTGGGGCGACGGGCCCGCCGCCGCGGTCGTCGCCGGATACCGCGTGCCGAGCGGCACGTCGTTCACGCCCGACGCCCTCGACGCGGTGATCCACCGCCACGAGGTGCTCCGTACCTCGATCGACCTCGACGGCTACGGCGAGCCCCTGCTGCTCGTGCACGCGCGCGCCTCCCGCGCGGTGTCCTGGCACGACCACACCGGCATCGCCGCCGACGAGGGCGAGCGGCGGCTCGCCCGCATCGTCGCGGCCGAACGGGCGACGCGGATCGACCCGGCGGACCCGCCGCTGCTGCGGGTGAACGTGGTCGCCGAGCCGGACGGCGGCCAGGTCCTGCTGCTGTCCGCGAGCCCCCTGCTGTGCGATCTCGTCGACCTGGACCTTCTCGCGGCGGAACTGCTGCCGCCGGAGCCGCCGCGGCCGTCGGACCGGGCCCGCGGGCCCGCCGTGATCCGGCACTCCGCCTGCGCGGCGGCCGAGCTGGCGACGCTGTCGGACGAGGCGGACTGGGACCACTGGGCGACCGTCACCGGGACGCGCGTCCCCTTCACCCTGCCGTCGGCGTACCGGGGCGATTCGGGGCAGGCCGAGCACACCGTCGAGTTCTCCGACCTGCGCGCCGGACTGGACGCCCTCGCGGCGCAGGCCGGGGCCGAGCCGTGGATCGCGCTGCTCGCCGCCCACGTGGCCGTGCTCGGCATGCTCACCCGGGAGCCCGCCGTGCACACCGACCTGGTCCTCGGCCCCGACTGCGGCGAGGAACTGCACCGCCGTACGCTCCCGCTGCCCGTCGGCCGGGCCCGCACCTGGCGAGAACTCGTGGCACGGGTCCGCCAGGACGAACGGGACTGCCGGGCACACCGCCACATCCCGGGCGACGAGCCGGTCCGCGACGCCACCCACGCGATCTTTGAGGTGGACGGGCGCGCCCGGCCCGCCCCGGCGATCGTCCGCACCGACGAGCCGCACGGCCTGCGCGTCATCGCCGGGGCGGAGCGGCTGCGCCTGCGCGTCCGGGGCGAGTCGGTGGCCGCGCCGCACGCGGCACGGATCGCCGCCATGTACCGGGCCGTGCTGGAGGCGATGGCGGCCGACCCCGACGGCGACGCGCGTGCGGCGTGCCTGCCCCCGGGGGAATGGCGGGACGTGCTGACGACGTGGGCCGTGGGCCCGACGGTCGCCCGCGGCGACGCCTGCGTACCCGAGCTGTTCGAGGCCCAGGCGAAGGCGATGCCGGACGCGACGGCGGTGCGGGCGCCCGACGGCGACCTCACCTACCGGGAACTGGACGAACGGGCGAACCGGATCGCCCGCCACCTCGCCGCGCTCGGCGCCGGGCCGGACGTCTTCGTCGGCGTACGGCTCGGGCGGACCGCCGACCTGCTGCCGACGGTGCTCGGCGTGTGGAAGTGCGGGGCCGTCTACCTGCCGCTCGACCCCGAGCTGCCGGAGGCCCGGCGACGGCACATGATCTCCGCGGCGGGGTACACGCTCGTGGTCGACGCGGAGTTCCTGCGCCGGGACCGCGCGGCGATCGAGGCGCGGCCCGCCTCGCCGCTCGGGCTGCGCACGGACCCGGCCCGGCTCGCCTACGTGATCTACACGTCGGGTTCCACGGGCAAGCCCAAGGGCGTGCTCGTCGAGCATCGCGGGCTCGTCAACTACCTGTTGTGGACGTGCGAGGCGTACGCGGGGCAGGGCACGGGCGGGGCCCCGGTGTTCTCGTCGATCTCCTTCGACCTCGGCATCCCCAACCTGCTGACGCCGCTGCTCACCGGCCAGGCCGTCCACCTGCTGCCGGACGGGCTCGACCCCGCCGACCTGGGGAACGCCCTCGCCGCGGGCACGCCGTACGCCTTCGTGAAGATGACGCCCGGACACCTCGACCTGCTCTCCTACGCGCTCACCGCCGAGCAGGCCCACGGCCTCGCCGGGATCGTCATCGCGGCGGGCGACTCGTTCAGCACCGACCTCGCCGCACGGTGGATCCGGCTCGCCGGCCCCGGCGGCACCCGCGTGGCGACCGAGTACGGGCCGACCGAGATCACCATCGGCAACTCCGGGCAGCAGGTCGCCGAACCGCCGGAGACCGACCTCGTGCCGCTCGGGCAGCCGATTCCGAACACCACGATGCGGGTGCTCGACGAACGGCTGCGTCCCGTCCCGGTGGGAGTGCCCGGCGAGATCTGCATCGGCGGGGTGGGCGTGGCCCGCGGCTACTTAGGACATCCCGACCTCACCGCCGACCGGTTCGTGCCCGACCCGTACGGGCCGCCGGGATCCCGGCTGTACCGCAGCGGCGACCTCGGACGCTGGCTGCCCGGCGGCGTCCTCGACTTCCTCGGCCGCATCGACGGCCAGATGAAGATCCGCGGCTACCGGGTCGAGCCGGGGGAGATCCAGGCGGCCGTGCGCGAGCACCCGGACGTGCGGGACTGCGTCGTCGCGGCGCGCCAGTCGGGGCTGGTGGCGTACGTGGTGCTCGTGCCGGGGCGGCGGCTGGACGCGGCGGCGCTCCGCGAGCACCTGGCGGAGCACCTGCCGGACCACATGATCCCGTCGGCGTTCGTCGCGATCGACCGCATCCCGCTGACGGCCAACGGAAAGGTCGACAGCCGTGCGCTGCCCTCGCTTCTTTGATATCACGCCCTCCAGCGCCTTCTCCGGCACGTTTTCTGACACGTCGTTTTCCGGCACACCGGTCTTCGGCGCAGTGATTTTCGGCGCCTCGTTCTTTGCCACCCCGTCCTCCGGTGCACCGGTCCTCGGTGCCTCGTTTTCTGACACGCCGTTCCCTCACCCCCCGTCACCCGGACGCGGAATCTCCGCGACGCCGTCCTTCATAGACAGGTATTCGGCACGACCGAAAGCACATCCGGCACCACGAAAGGGAATGTCATGACGCTCCACGACGCGCTACCTACGACAGAGCGCACAATGGACGGACCTCGGACAGAGCGCACCACGGACGGCCACCGGCTGAAGCTGACCGGCGCGGAGCGCGCGGCGGTGTGGGCACTCGCAGTGGAACTCACCGGGACGACACCCGGCCTGATTGACGACCTTGACTGGGTCGCCCGAGCGCGGCGGCTGAGCAGCGGGTTGCCCGAGCGGCTGCGCCAGGCGATCCGGGAATTCCGGCACGACCCCGGAGACCAGGGCGCATTGATCATCAGCAATTTGCCCGTCGCCGGGTACGAACTCCCCAACACGCCGGACATGCCCCAGTCGGTGGAGCGGATCGTGTCGCCGCCCGCCGCCACCGTCATGCTGGCCGGGCTCCAACTAGGCGAGGTCGTCGCCTACCGCGAGGAGAAACACGGCGCACTGGTGCAGAACATCGTCCCGGTGCCGGGCCTGGAGACGTCGCAGAGCAACGCCGGCGCCGTACCGCTGGAATTCCACATCGAAAACGCCTTCCACCCCTTCCGCCCGGACTATGTGGGCCTGCTGTGCCTGCGCAGCGACCACCTGAAGCAGGCGGGGACCACCGTGGCGTCGATGCGGCACGCCCTCTCGCGCATCAGCGACGACGACCTCGCGGTGCTGCGCGAGCCGCGCTTCGCGACCTCGTCCCCGCCGTCCTTCCAGACCGACCTGCGCAGCGGCCCGCACCCGTTGATCGACGGCGCGGCCGAGGACCCGAACCTGCTGGTCGACTTCAACGCCACGGTGGCCCTCGACGACGAGGCGGGCGCGGTGCTGAAGCGGCTGCGCGCCGTCCTGGACGACGTGACCACGGCCGTCGTGCTGCAGCCCGGCGACATGGTGTTCGTCGACAACCGGACCGCCGTGCACGGCCGTACCCACTTCACCCCCCGCTACGACGGGAAGGACCGGTGGCTGCTGCGGGTGCACATCCACCTGGACAACCGGCGCAGCCGGGTGCGCCGCCCCGGCAACGGCCCGGTCATGATCTGAGGAGAGTCAATGGACAAAGCCGACACCTATCTCGTCGTCGTCAACGACGAGGAGCAGTACTCGGTGTGGTGGGAGGACCAGGAGGTGCCGGCCGGCTGGCGTGCCACCGGCTTCCGCGGCACCCGTGAGGAATGCCTGAACCACATCACCGAGGAATGGACCGACATGCGCCCGGCAAGCCTGCGGGCGCGCACCGCGCCGTCCGAGCCGTCCGAGCCGCCCGCCCGCTGACCCGGCGGCGCCCCCACCCCCGTCACGACCGTCACTTCCGCCGCATCGCAGGAGAACCATGTCCACAACCACGAGGGCGACCCCCTCGGCCGGTCACGGCACGCGGCAACGCGAGTCCGCCCTGTACCGGCTCGGGGCCGGGGCCGCACGGCACCCCATCCGGGTCATCCTCGCCTGGCTCGTCTTGCTCGCCGCCGCCACGGTGTCCGCGGGCTACTTCACCTCGCACCTCACCAGTGGAGGCAACGAGGTGACCGACTCGGAGTCGCTACGGGCCGAGCAGGTGATCGAGGGCCGGTTCCCCAGCGTCGCGAGCGAAGGCGACGTGTTCGTGGTCCACTCCGCTCGGCTGACCGCGCAGGACCCGGAGTTCCGACGCGCCGTGGACGGCGTCGTCGGCCGGGCGGCCGCCCGGCCCGAGGTCATCTCGGTCGGCATCCCCTACACCGCGCCGGAGCGGCTGATCTCCCCGGACGGGCACACCGCGCTCGTCCGGGTCGGCCTCACCGGCGATCCGGTGGAACTGCAGCGGCAGGCCGGGCCGCTGCAGGAGGTGGCGCGGAGCCTCAGCACGCCCGAGATCGAGGTGTATCTCACCGGGTCGGCCCCGCTCGCGGCGGAGATCGGCGCGCAGGGCGGCGAGGATCTGGCGCGGGCGGAGAGCATCGGCTTCCCCGCGGCGGCCGTCGTGCTGGTGATCGCCTTCGGCTCGTTGGTCGCGGCGGGCATACCGCTGCTGCTCGGGGTCGTGACGCTGCTCGCCGCCTTCGGCGTGCTGGGCGTCGCCGCCCTCTTCACCGATTTCGACGTGTTCGTGCAGACGGCGGTGAGCATGGTCGCCATCGCCGTCGGCATCGACTACTCGCTGTTCATCGTCACCCGGTTCCGTGAGGAGCTCGCCCGCGCGACGGGCGACCGCGCCGAGGCGGCCGGGCGGACCATGGAGACGGCGGGGCACGCGGTCGTGTTCTCCGCGATCACCGTGGTCGTCGCGCTCACCGGCCTGCTGCTGGTCAGAGCGCCGAGCGTACACGCGATGGCGCTGGGCATGATCGCCGCCGTGACCGTGATGATGATCATCGCGGTGACGTTGCTGCCCGCCGTACTCGGGCTGCTGGGGGAGCGCATCAACCGCCTCGCCGTACCGTGGGCGCGGCGGTCGCTGGCGAACCCGGATCCGGAGCACTCGGCGTGGGCGCGGATCGCCGCGATGGTGATGCGCCGCCCGCTGGTGATCGCCACGGTGGTGACGCTCGCCCTCGGGGCCGCGTCGCTGCCGGTGTTCCAGCTTCAGTACGGCGTCGACCTGGGCACCGGCGCCGTCAGCGACTCCCGGGCGGGCAAAGGGTACAACCTGGTCGCGCAGGCGTTCGCGCCCGGCGCGCTGACGCCGATCAGCGTGGTCGCGGCCAACCGGGACGGCCTGTTCACCGACGCGCAACTCGACGCCATCGCCCGCTTCACCGCCGACGCCGAACGCGACGCCCGGATCGACGAGGTGGTGTCGATCACCGGCGTACTCGACGAGCAGGTCCGGTCGCACGACTCCACCGCGCTGGCCCAGGTCATCACCGCCGCCCACGACCGCGTCCAGGAACTGGTGAGCAGAGACGGCGGCGCCGCCGTCATCACCATCTGGTCCCGCTACGGCGCCGACACAGAACAGACCGCCGGACTCGTCCGCGACCTGCGCGAACGGGCCCACGCCGCCTTCACCCCGGTCGGCCTGACCGCCTCCACCGGAGGCTCACCGGCGCGCATCGTCGACGTCACCGACGAGAGCACCCGCGGCATGCCGCTGGTTGTCGGCTCCGTGCTCGCCGCCTCCTGGGTACTGCTCCTGATCGCCTTCCGGTCGCTGGTGCTGCCGTTCCTCGCCATCGTGATGAACCTGCTGACCTCGGGCGCCGCCTTCGGCCTGGCCGTCCTGGTGTTCCAGGAGGGGCACGGCGCGGACCTGTTCGGCGTGCAACGCACCGGATTCGTCCAGGTGCTCGTGCCGCTGTTCGCCTTCGCGCTGGTCTTCGGCCTCTCCATGGACTACCAGGTGTTCATGCTGTCGCGAATGCGCGAGGAGTACGCCCGCACCGGCGACAGCACCGGCGCGGTCACCTCGGGCATCACCCACACGGCCCGCGTCATCACCGCCGCCGCCACCATCATGGTCGTCGTCTTCGCCGCCTTCATGTTCACCCGCAACCTTGAGATCAAGCAGATGGGCTTCATGCTGGGCCTGGCCGTACTGATCGACGCCACCATCGTCCGCCTGCTGCTCATGCCGTCCCTGATCCGCCTCATGGGCCGCTGGGCCTGGTGGCCGGCCCGCGTCACCACGCCCGACCGGCCCTGCCCTGTGGAACCGCCGAAGTGACCGACGGCCGGTCTACGGCGTCGCGCCGACCACCGGGCGGGCGGTGGGCGGTCGTTCACGCGAGGGCGGTCTGCGCGGCCTCCTTCGCGTACTCGCCCGCCCACCGGCGGTCCGCCTTGCCCGCCGCCGTACGGACGAGCTCGTCGACGAACAGCACCCGGGTCGGCTTCTTGTAGCTCGCCAGGTTCGCGCGTACGTGCTCGATGAGATCCTCCTCGGTGGCCGCCGCGCCCTGCTTGAGCACCACGATCGCGTGCGGGGTCTGGCCCCATCGCGGATGCGGCACGCCGACCAGGACCGCGTCGGCCACCGCCGGGTGCTCGATCAGGACCCCTTCGACCTCCTCGGCGTCGATCTTCTCGCCGCCGCTGTTGATGACGCCGCTCGCCCGCCCGAGCAGCGTGAGCGAGCCGTCCTCGTGCAGGATGGCGCGGTCGCCGGGCATCGCGTAGCGCACGCCGTCGATGACGCGGAAGGTGGCGGCGGTCTTGTCGGGGTCGCCGAGGTAGCCGAGGGGCATCCGTCCCGGCGCGGCCAGCAGGCCCACCTCGCCGGAGCCGGGCACCACGTCCCGGCCGTCCTCGCCGATGACGCGGGCGTTGGGCGCGAGCATGAACCGCGACGTCTCCGGGTCGTCGCCGCGCACAGTCGTGAGGATCCCGTACGGCCCGCCCTCGCTGGAGGCGATCACGTCCATGCACCGGATGTCGGCGTGCCTGAGCAGGGCGAGCTTCGGCCCGGCGCTCCACCGCATCCCCGCGCTGCGCACCTGCCGCAGGCTCGACAGATCGTACGGCGTGCCCGCGGCGACGGCCCGATCCAGCTCCTCCACCATCGGCGTGCACTGCACGTCCCCGATGATGACGATCTCGTTGACCCGGCGGCGTACGACGGTCTCCCACAACTCCTTGGCGGAGAAGGACGCGCCCGCGAGCAGCGCCACCTCCGCCCCGACCCCCAGCGCGCCGAACATCGCGAACATGCCGGTGCCGTGCAGCACCGGCGAGGCCGGCATGAGCACGGGCCGCTCGGCGGCGCGGCCGAGCTCGGCGGCGATCCGCAGGGCGTCGGCGAGGGTCTCCGGCGGCTCCAGCTCGCGTCGGCGGTACTCGTTCGCGCCGACCCCGATGATCTCGCCCTGCCGCCACACCGTGCCCTTGGGCCTGCCGGTGGTGCCGCCCGTGTACAGGATGATCTGCTCGTCGGCGCTGCCCGGCCGGCGCGGCGCGGGCTCGGCGGCGGCGAGCGCGGACTCGTACCAGACGAACCCGGACCCGAGGGAGTCACCGGACTCGACGGCGACGTCCGGGATGGCGACGCGGGCCACCCGAGCCTCGGTGCCCTCGGCGGCCTCGGCCGCGACCGGGACCACGGACGCGCCCACGACCAGCCCCCGGGCCCCCGAGTCGGTCAGCAGGTGACGAAGCTCGCCCGCGCGGTAGCGCACGTTCAGGTTGACCGGGGTGAGTCCGGCCTTGAACAGCGCGAACATCACCTCCATGTGCTCCACCGAGTTGCGCAGCCCGACCGCGACCCGGTCGCCGGGGACCAGCCCGGCGGCGAGCAGATGCCCCGCGAGCCGGGAGGCCCGCTCCTCGGCCTCGCCCCAGGTCCGCACCCGGTCCCCGCAGGAGACGGCCGGGAGGTCGTCGAGGACGTCGGCGAGACCATGCCACAGGTCGGCGAGCCCGTGCCCGCTCATCGAGCCGCTCCCACGACCGGGCCGGGCTCGGCGGCGTTGTGCTGGTGATCCTTACGGCAGAGACGACTGAGCATGACGGGGAGAGAGTCTGTCACGAGTAAGACAATGTCGCGCCGGGGCTCCTATCGCTCCCCCCATTTCCGTTACGCGAAAAGCAAGTTTCGATCGGCAGGGCGGCGTCGTCGGCGGTCGCGTGCCGTACGCGCCGTCCACGAACGGAACCGGCGGCACGGAAACCCGTGCCGCCGGCACCTGCGGGGAGGGCGAGGCTTCACCCCTTCGGGGAGGGCCGGGAGATCACGGCCCGGTGTACAGCAGCACGTTCGGCGAGTTCGTGCCCGCCCCGGTGACCACGCCGGTGGTTCCGGCCCCCACGATGGCGTTGCGCACCTGGGCGGGGCCGGCCGTGGGGTTCGCGGACAGGTAGAGCGCCGCCGCGCCCGCGACGTGCGGGGACGCCATCGACGTGCCGCTGATCGTGTTGCGGGCCGTCGAGCTGGTGTACCAGGCGGAGGTGATGTCCGAGCCGGGCGCGAAGATGTCCAGGCACTGTCCCCAGTTGGAGTAGCTCGCCCGCGCGTCGGTGGTCGTCGTCGCGCCCACGGTGATCGCCGCCGGGGTCCTGGCCGGGGAGTTGTTGCACGCGTTGCCGTTGTTGTTGCCGGCCGCGACCGCGTACGTGACGCCGGAGTTGATGGAGTTGGCCACGGCGGCGTCGATGGCCGCGCTGCCGCCGGTGACGCCGAGGCTCATGTTCGCCACGGCGGGCTTGACCGCGTTGGCGGTGACCCAGTCGACACCGGCGATGACGCCCGAGATCGTGCCGCTGCCCGAGCAGTTGAGCACCCGTACGCCGATCAGCCGCACGCCCTTGGCGACGCCATAGGTGGAGCCGCCGATCGTGCCCGCGACGTGCGTGCCGTGTCCGTTGCAGTCGGAGGCGTCGTTGTCGTTGTCGACGAAGTCACGCCCGCTGGTCGCCCGGCCGCCGAAGTCGGCGTGGCTGAATCGGATGCCGGTGTCGATGACGTACGCGTTCACGTTGTCGGCGGTCCTGGCGTAGCTGTACAGCGAGTTCAGCGGCAGGCGGCGCTGATCGACCCGGTCCAGCCCCCAGGACGGCGGGTTGACCTGGTCGGCGTTGATCGAGACCTCCCGGTCCTGCTCGACGAAGGCCACGTTGGGGTCGGCGGCCACCTCCTTGGCCTGCTCGGGGGTCGCCTGCATGGTGAAGCCCTGGAGCGCGTGCTCGTACACGATCCCGGTCCGCGCGCCCTTGCTCTGCGCCACGTCACGAGCGCGGTCCGGCACGCTCCTCCTGCGCGCTCTCGCGTCGTCCTTCAGAACGACGATGTAGTTCCCGCTGATCGCCGCCGGGGTGCCGGAGGGAGCGGCAGGGGCAGGGTCGTCCGCCGAGGCGGGAGACGCCATGACGAAGCCGGCGGTAACCGGCGTGATCATGACCAGCGCCGCCATCAGCCGTCGGGTGGCGCTTCGGAGAGATCGATGCATTGCGAGCCGATCCTTTACATGGGGGGTGGAAGGAAAGGAGCATCTTTCGTCGGACATCGTCAATGCATCGACACAAGACGATCATCGTCTGATCCTGACAATTATCCCTGACACATGTTGCAGAAGTTTGTTATTGGACGTTTGTGTCAAGAGATGAAAAAGGGCATCATTGGGGCAAATGAGGTTCACAATGCGGTCGCGCCTCTCAACGCGCCGGTTGACGCATCAGGAAGCACCGAGCCTCGACGCCAGTGCACACGCCGCCCCGCCGAGGTACGCCTGCGGCGGATGCATGCAGCCCGCCCGAATGCCGACCATCCCCGACCACCGATGCCGACGAGCACCCCCGACAGGCCGGGCCGCGCGCCCTGTGCAGACCGGTCGGCAAGGACCACCTTGAATCGGGAGTTCTCCGCTTTCGATCCCAAGCTCAGCCACCGGCGTCCGTCGGCAGAAAGGCGACTCCGTCCCCCGCGACAAGCGGCAACCGCTCGTCACGCGTGACCTGGTCACCATTGATCGCCGCCACCACATGCCGGTCCAGGGCCAGCCCGACCGCCGACGCCGCGGCCCCGATCGTCGCGGCCCGTACGGTGACCGACCGATGCCCGGCCTTCCGCGCCAACGCCCCGAAACACTCGACCACGACCTCCGGCGGCGGCCGGTGCCGCGCCTCCTCGTAGTCCTCCCTGGTGTTGACGTTCACCACGGAATCCAGCTCCGGATCGCGCCGCGCGAGTTCCGAATCCGCCAGCAGCCGCGCGTCATCCAGCCACGCCACCTCGCAGTGCTTGAAAAGCATGCCCGGCCGGAGATCGCCCTTGTCGAGCAGATCGGCGACCAGCCCGGCCAGCCCGGTCCGATAACCGGCCGCCAACGGCTGCCGAAACCCCCGGGCCACCGGCAACGCCACATCGACCCCAGAATCGCCCAACCCCCGCAGCACACAGCGGACAAAGGCCGGATGCAGGAACGGCAGGTCGGTAGAGCAGACAAAGGCCGACTCGGCCCGATCCGCCACCGCCGCCAGCCCCACGGCCAGCCCCTGCATCGGCCCCCGCCCCTCCACCGGGTCCTCCACCACGGCGACCCCCGACGGCAGCGGCGGCAACTCCTGCCCGGGAGCCGCCACCACGACGACCGGCCCCTCCACCGCCCTGCCGACCACCGCCACGGCCCGGTACAGCAGCGTCGAGCCATGCCATTCCAGCCAGGCCTTCGACGTCCCCATCCGCGTCGAACGCCCACCCGCGAGCACCACACCAGCCGCACTCAACATGGCCGCATGCTAGGTCACGAAGCCTGCACCCACCCGCACGGGAACAACCCCCGGGCCGGTGTCAGCCTCGGCGAGAACACAAGGTGACGTGAAAAATACATTCGAAATCGCGACGCTAAGCCGCCGCCCATCGGGATCACGGGCCGATCCGGCTCCAGGCCTTCGCACACGCGGCGGCCATGAATCAATCCCCTGACCTGCCCAGACCTTGCGATCGAGCAGAAAGATCGCCTTCCCTGTAACGCGGACGTTCATTACAACCGTTAAACCGGACGATTTCCTTGCACTTGTTTCCGTGATTCCGCACATGCCAGCCTCCAAACGCGGACTTGATCGGTGAAGGCCTGCCGCAGATCTCGGTCGGCTCACTTGGATCGAGTCCGCAGCGATGGCCGTCGGCGTTCTCTGAACTCGCGCCCATCGCACGTTTTATAAGACCCCGTGGGCATCTCATGGGACCGATCGGAAGGAAAGGAGTGCGGATGCGAAGGTTGTCTCGACTTGCCATGGCCGGCATGTTGACGGCGGCAATCGGCGGAGCAGGTCTACTGACCGCATCTCCCGCACACGCATACACCTACGAACTTCAAATCTGGAACAAGGCCTTCTTCACAGCGGACTTCTGCCTCACCAGGCAGAATTACGACAACCACAACGACGCCGCCTATACATGCACCGGCGACGTGCTTAACGAACAGGGTCGCACGATCAGACTGGACGGCGTCTCAGATCGCTATCGGGTCTACCTCGACATATGGGTCCGGGGTGGACGTACGGCCAAACAGATCACGATACTCAACGGCCACCAGGAGAGAGTGGGCCGGTACGTATCAAACACAAAGTATTGCCAAGTTGACGGCATCATCACCTCCTGGACCCTCACGTGCGATGGGGAGGTATTCTACAAGCACTAGGTTCAGGTCGCCGGAGCCGCACCCGCTCCCAAGAATCGCGCACCGAACTGGGCCGGCTCAGGAACCGGAGGCGCACCGAAAACGTGCTCACAGGCCCTGCCACACAGGGCCTGTGAACACTACAACATCACGAATCGCCACCAATCTCCGCCGTGGCCGACCGGTACCACAAAATACGTTCGCATCGAGGATTCCTTACGGCATTGGAGGTCAGCTTCCTAGGCTGTTCAGGAGCTCGGTGACGCGGACGGTGGCGTCATGATCCGGACCGTAAAGTTTGACGAGGTCATCGCGCAAGTCCGAGAGCGTCGCTCGGGCACTGTGCACAGCACCGATATCGACTTCCAGTTCGGCTACCTGGCGACGCAGTTCCAGGAGGCGCGTGTCGTTCTCAGGGAAGCGGCTCATCTCGTCCGCCAGCAGTTCGCGCAGGATGTGCAGTGCGCGCTCGGGGTCACCGGCCCGGTCGAGGCACGTCGCCTCTTGTCGCCTGCAGTACGATATCCACTCCTGGTCCGGCTCCGGCTGCTGGAGCAGGTCGTCGGCGACCCTCCGGTACTCCTGGGCGGCCCGAAGGTAGTCTCGGCCATCGAACAGAACGTCCGCGAGCCGCGTGCGCAGTTCGATGACGTCACCGTCATCGGGGCCGAGCTTCTGGCTCGCCGATCCGGCGACATTGGCCAGCAGCTCCGCCGCTTCGTCATAACGCGACTGTCTGGCCAGAGACGTCGCCTGCCTGCGAGCGCGGCCGATGACGCTGCGGCTGAAGTCGTCATCCGCTGGAGGAGTTCTCGCGGCGGGAACCGCAGGCCGTGTCGTAGTGGTGAGGGTACGGCTCACCGCGTGCGCGTACATCCGGACAGGACTGGGGCCCGGGGCGGTCAAATCGCCGAGCGGGCCGGCGTCGGCCAGATGCGGCATGAGGCGGTCGTGCACCTCGGCGGCCGAACTGGGCCTGTCCTCCGGCCGCTTCTCCAGCATCGCCAGGACGAGCTCGTCCAGTTCCCTTGGTACGTCCGGGCGTAACTGCCCGGCCGGGCGAGGACGGGCGTTGACGTGCTGATCCATCACGCTGAACTCGGACGGACCGGTGAACAGGGGGCGGCCGGTGAGCAGCTCGTGCAGCACGGTGCCCAGGGAGTAGATGTCGCTTCGGGCCGTGGGCTCCGCGGCGTTGACCTGCTCGGGCGACATGTAGGCGGCGGTGCCGAGCCGCTGACCGGTCTTGGTCACCTTGGTCATCTCGGGGTCGTGCATCAGGGCCAGGCCGAAGTCGACCACCTGGATGGAGCCGTCGCGGCGCACCATGAGGTTGGAGGGCTTGAGGTCCCGGTGCAGGATCTCAAGCCTGTGCGCCGCCGCCAGCACCGCGGCCACCTGGGCGCCGATGGACGCGACCCATCCGATGGGGAGCGGCCCCTGCTCGGCGACGACATCGTCAACGGCCGTTCCGTCGACGAACTGCATCACCATGAACAGCCGGTTTCCCAGCACCGGATCCTGGTAGGTGCCGAAGTCGTAAAGGACCGGTGCGCCCGGATGGGAGAGCCGCGACATGATCTTTGCCTCATGGGTGAACCGGGACTCAAGCTCCGGTTCCCGCACCCCGTCGGGGAAACGGATGAACTTGATCGCCACCCGCCGGCCCAGTTTCTCGTCCTGAGCGCCCCAGACCACGCCCATGCCGCCCCTGCCCAGGTGGACAGGATCAAGCCGGTAGCGATCGAGGATGAGGGCCACCCGTGCCTCCAGAGATCACTCGGGACGCAGACTGCCGTCGAAGAGGCCGTCGACGCCGACCGACACAAGATTATCGCCGATCTCACGAAGGGCACGGATGGCGTCCTCGAAGCGGAGGGATTGGCGCAAGGCCTCGCCGTACCGGCGTCGCTCCCGTTATAGAGAGCCTGGGCAACTGCGCGCGACGGGGGTCGTGCCGCGTTGAGGAGCCGAGCCGGATGACAATTTCCGTACGACCCACTCCCTGTACGTCGACAAGAGCGCGCTGAGGCGTCACTTCATCCCAGATATAGCCTGGCCGAATGGCAAGAAATGGTCGGACGGCGCCGGTCATCCTCCTCGCGATAGACGATCTTCCTCACCCGCAGGGCCTCACCGCCATGCTGTGCCTTCGTATGACGACCTCAGTTCGATCCCACGATGGCTTGTAAGGGGGTCCTCATCCTGAGGCGGCAAAATGCTCGAATTGCCGCTATGTCTTGTGCCTTATCATGCGGATCATGGCATGGGGTCCAGATCGCGGACACGGGGTACCTTACCGGCGCGAGCCCATGCCGCCGGAGAGCCTGGTCTGGGCATTGGCGCCCACGTTCTGCTGTTGCGGAGTCCTGGTTCCCTTCATGATGGCCCACGCCGCCTACCGGTTGCGAAGCCAGAACCTATGGATCTTCGCAGCCGGTTATGGCGCGGTGGTGGTGGGAGGCCTCGCGGCCTCCGGCGCTCTGCAGAATGTGCCGACCGACGACTGGCGGCGGGTCATCCTCTCCGTCATTTGGTTCTTCGTCTTGTGCTTGGGGGGAACAGTCCATCTGTTCACCCTTCGGCGGCAGGTCTTCGGTTATGCCGCCGTGCGGCAGATGCCGCCGCCCCCGCCGCCCACGCAGGCGCATCAACCCACGCAGGTGCATCAACCCACGCACGCGACCACGGGGCCTGCCGCCTTCCGATGGATCGGACCGTACGCTCTGCTGACCAAGATCGGCGAGGGAGGGCAGGGCTCCGTGTTCCTGGCGCGGACTCCGCAGGGGCAGCAGGTGGCGGTCAAGGTGTTGCACGCCAGGGTAGGGCCTGGCGAGCGTGAGGGCTTCCTGGCTGAGGCCAGCGCGGCTCGGCGCGTCCCCAGCTACTGCACCGCCCGAGTCATAGACGTCGGTGTGGACGACGGCGTCCCGTACATCGTCAGCGAATACGTGCGGGGGCCGTCTTTGGACCAGCTGGTCCGCCGTGAGGGTCCGCTGCACCCGGACAGTCTCACTCGACTGGCCATCTCGACCGCCGCCGCGCTCAACGGGATTCACGGTGCGGGCATCGTGCACCGCGACTTCAAGCCGGCGAACGTTCTGCTGGCGCCGGACGGGCCAAGGGTGATCGACTTCGGGATCGCCCGTGCCATCGACCGGTTCACAACCTCTGGGGCGTCGAAAGGAACGCCGGCCTTCATGTCGCCCGAGCAGTTCCACGGCGGACAGGTGGGTCCTGCCTCTGACATCTTCAGTTGGGGTTCCACCCTCTACTTCGCGGCGACCGGGCGGTTGGCCTTCGACGGGCCCGCCTACTACCAAGTGGCCAATCAGATCATGTATCACTCTCCTGACCTCAGCGCCGTGCCCGGGCAACTTCGGGAGGTGGTCGCTGCCTGCCTGTACAAGAATCCCGGCGACCGGCCTTCCGCTGAGCAACTGTTGATCACGCTGTCTCGTTGACCCGCCCGCCGGAGACTCCTCAGCGGAGCCGGTCACCGAGTTCGGACACACGCGGGTCCTTTGGCCACCTTGCCTGCATCCGTCGGTGAAGCCCACGCAGCCGCGCCAGTAGCCGATCCGACCCCGTTCGCCGTGCGATCATCGCCGCCTCGTCGGCACTCGCGCACGCCTGTCCGACTTCGCCCGTCTGGAACAGGGCGAACGCCAAGTGGTAGATGTACTCGGCCGCCCATTGAGACCGCCTGCCGTCTCCCAGTGCGCTGATGCCGGCGGTCAGGTGGTCGATCGCCTTGCCGTTGAGCCGCTCGTTGTCGCGGCCCAGGAGGCGGTACGCCCAGCCGCGCTCAAGCAGGTAGAACGGCGCGGTGTAGTAGTAGATCCAAGGCGGTGTCCGGTCTCGGTGCTCCTCTACGGCTGCCGCCATCTCCGCGGCCTCGGCGAGTCGGCGTTCCGCCGTGGGGTCGCCCATGACGGCGAGCGCCCTTGCTTCCTGGTGGGCGTCGTACGCGCGCTGCCCGATCCACACGGACGGGTCGTGGGCGGCGACGCGGGACAGGCCGACGGCGGGCCCCATGTGGCCGAGCAGGAACGCGAGATGACCTTTGAAGCTGAAGGCTGTGGCGGCCATCGTCGCGTTGCCGGCCTCGGCCGCCCACTCCGATGCCCGGTCGAACCATCGGCTGGCCTGGTCGGCGTCGCCGGTGCTGGTGTGCAACCAGCCGAGAAACTCGGCCCATTGGGACGCGATGTCGACCAGACGCGGCCGGAGTGGGCCGCGGGCGTCGACGACAAGATCCTCAATGGTGGTGAGTTGGGCGGCGACGGGGGTGAGTAGCGGACCGGAGCCGAGGGCGTCTTCGGCGCGGCGCTGGGCGGCGAGAATGGTCGACAAAGAGTCCACCACCGCCGCGTCCACGCGGGATGGGCGGCGGGCGGTGAGCATGAGACGTTCCTCGTCGTCGGGGGTGAGTTCGCCGTCGATCCCGTGGGTCGGTGCTCTCCACTTGCGTTCGGTCCAGACGAGGTTGAGCAACTCGCCGTCGGTGTCGAGGGCGGTGTCAAGGAGCTCGGCCATCGCCAGGCTGGGGCGTTTGTGCCCGTTGAGGACCTTGGACAGGTATCCCGCGTCGTAGTGGATCTGCTTGGCGAGTCGGCGCAGGGAGATGCCGCGATCGTGCATGAGCGCACGCGCGTGCTCGCCGAAGGTCTCCATTCTCCCGCCCCTGTCTGAGGTCGAGTTGGCGGCCGTTGCCCCTTCCTCCTCGGACAACGGGCAACGCCTCCAACGTAACCCACCCTGACTGTGTGAATAGCTCTGTGTAGTCATCAGGTTACGCTCGCCTGGTTCTGCGGGAGGTCGCGGTCGGCGCGGGGTCAGGGTGTGCCGAGGCGCTGGCCGGTTAGGTAGGCGAGCACGGCCTTTACTCGGCGGTTGCTCGATGGCTCGCCGGAGATTCCGAGCTTGTGGAAGACGTTGCGGGTGTGGGTGTTGACGGTGGCGAGGGAGACGGCGAGTCGGTCGCCGATGCCGCGGTCGGACAGCCCCTGGGCCATCAGCGCCAGTACGTCGCGCTCACGGGGGGTGAGCCCGGAGAGGACGTCCTCGGTACGGCGGGGCGCGAGCAGGTGGGCGACCACCGCGGGGTCGATCGCGGTGCCGCCGCCGGCGACACGATGCAGCACCTCGTCGAACGACGCCGCGTTGAGCAGCCGTTCCTTGAGAAGGTAGCCGACCTTGGTGGTGCCGCCGTCGAGCAGTTCGGCGGCGTAGGAGCTTTCCAGGTAGTGCGACAGGACGAGGACGGCGGTGCCGCTTCGGCGGCGGATGGCGGCGGCGAGCCTGAGCCCCTCGGCGGTGAAGGTGGGCGGCAGCCTGATGTCCAGTACGGCCAGGTCGGGCCGGTGGCGGGCGACCATGCCCGGCACCTGGTCGGCGTGGGTGGCGACGGCGACCACCTGGTGACCGAGCCCTTCCAGGAGCCGGGTCAGGCCCTCCCGCTCGAGCAGGCCGTCGTCCGCGATCACCAGCCGCATGGCAGCTCCGCCGTCAACTCGGTGCCGCCTCCGGGCGGGCTGGACAGGTGCAGCGTCCCGTCGAGGGCGGCCACCCGGTCGGCGAGCCCGGCCAGCCCGGAGCCCGCCGCGAGGTCGGCGCCGCCGACCCCGTCGTCGCGTACCCGGACCGTCAGGCAGTCGCGGTCGTCGTCCAGCGACAGATGGATGTCGACCTGGGTGGCGTGTGCGTGCCGCATGACGTTGGTGAGGGCCTCGCTGATCAGGAAGTAGGCGGTGGCCTCCACCGCCGGGTCGAGCCGGGGCAGTTCGTCGGCGTGCAGCCGTACCGGTGTCCCGCTGCGCAGCGCGAGCTGCTGTACGGCCGTGAGCAGACCCTGCAGGGAGAGCGCGGCCGGATGGATGCCCCGGGCGAGTTCGCGCAGTTCCTCGGTCGCCGCCCGCAGCTCGGTCAGCGCCTCCTCCAGCAGGTCGCGGGTCTGCCGCGGGGTGGCGTGCTCGTCGAGGCTCTGACCGAGCATCGTCAGGGCCAGGCCCACCGCGAGCATGCGCTGCTGCGCGCCGTCGTGCAGGTCGCGCTCGATCTGGCGGCGCGCCTCGTCGCCCGCGGCCACCAGCCGGGCCCGGGACGCGCGGACCTCGGCGAGCTGCGCGCTCACCGCCGCCTGCAGCCGGACGTTCTCCAGCGCCAGACGCGCGGCCGCGCACACCGCCTCCAGGAGCGCGGGCTCGGACCGGAGGCCGGGATCGTGCAGGAGCACGGCCATGGGCTTGTCCGGGTCTCCCACGACGGTCATCCGGCGCGAGTCGCCGGTCAGGGGCGAGGGTATCGGCGAGCCGGTCGCGTCCACGTACGTCCGGTCGGCGCCCCCCACCTGCGGGTCCCCGACCGGGTAGGCGACCCGCAGGTGGGGGTCGCCGAGGGCCTCGGCCAGGGCGGAGTCGAGCCGGCCGGCGGGGGCCTCGGCGACCCGCCGCAGCAGATCCGACACCCGCGCCTCGTCCAGGCGCTGCCGGATCAGGCCGAGGAAGAAGGCCGCGGGGACGGCGAGCAGCGAGACGGACTGGGCCGCGGCCAGCGTGATGTTGACGACGCCGTTCCCGATGGCCGGGATCAGGGACACGGCGAGGTTGACGGCGGCCCACAGCCCGGCGGCTGTGATCATGGCCGTGGTGGGGAAGGCGAGGACGCGCCGCTGCCGGGGGCTCGCCCGCACGAAGCGCCGGGCGATGACGGACGCGCCGATCAGCACCATCGCCGCCGTGCCGATCGCGGCGGCGCGCCCGGCCCAGAGGGCCGCCTCGGGCCGGTCGATCAGGCTGATCGGCACGCACACGTCCCGGCACTCGCCCGCCGGCACGGCCGGCCCCACGACCACCAGCGCCAGTACGCAGGCCGCCCCGAAGGCGTACCCGGCCCGCATGACGATCCTGCCCGCCCGGTCGCCCACCGCGCCCGAGGGATAGGAGAGGAAGACGTGCGCGCCGAGCGGAAGCTGCAACGCCGTCAGCAGCATCGCCACCATGACCAGCACCCGGACCGCCGTGACGGAGCCGTCGAGCGCGAACGCGGCGGGTGCGTCGGCGGCCAGCAGCAGCCCCAGCAGCATCATCAGGTCGCCCATCCGGTTGTCCGGCTCCAGCCGGGCGACCAGGAACCCGGCGAGCAGCCACGCCGCGACCTGGACGAGCTCCTTGACGTAGAAGAGCACCGCGAAGCCGCCCCACCGGGCCGCCAGCCATGCGTCCAGCCCCACCAGCAGGGCACCGGCGACCGGCATCACCCGGCGCCGCCACGGTACGCGGGCCGTCATGGCGGTCCCAGTAATTCGGCCAGCGTGCGCGCGGTGAGCCGGTCCTTCGGCAGGAAGCCCCGGACGGGCGCCGTGTCGAGGCGGTCTCCCAGGTCCGCACGGGAGCGGGCGGAGATCAGCACGACGGCCGGTGGGTCGGGAAGCCCGGCGAGCCGCGCGGCCACGGCGAAACCGTCGAGGTCGGGAAGGAGGACGTCCAGCACGACGATGCTCGGGTGCAGCGCCTCGGCGCGGCGGATGCCCTCCGCGCCGTCGGCGGCCTCACCCACCACATCGAATCCCGCGGCCACCAGCAGCCGACGGGCCATGCGGCGGAACCCGGTGTGATCGTCCACCAGAAGCACTCCCGCGGCCACGTCTTGATGGTGACACCATGCCGCTGAAACGTCATGCCCCTGATGGAATTCATGGTTTTTCATGAGGCCGGTCCGGGCGAGCGCCGTGACAATCGCCGATATCGGTCGCGGGGTGGCGGCGCCGGGGTTCCGACGTCACCTCGTCCGCTGGTCACCCTCCCGTCAGTCCTAATTCCCAATGATTGAAAACGATTCGGATGCCCGCGCGCACCCCGGTCCATGACCGCCGATTCATCCGGCCCGATAAACCCCGACTGTCATCGCAATACATCACATTCTAGGAAGGTCTCCCATGTTCGGCGTAAAGGGTAGATATCACCGTTTAGGGTGCGCCCCCGGGAACGCCACCCACCAGGTGCGATGAGGGGTGTCGAGGTGCCGGGCTTCCCCGCCGTAACCGTCAGGACCGGCGTTCAGCAGTCGGCAGGTCCGTCCTCCAGTTTCGCGCGGGCCTCGACGATCCGTTCGAGCGTACGCCGCGACTGGCGGTCGAGCAGCAAGGTCTGGTCGACGGAACCGGTCTGGCGCCACGCCCATCGCTGGTGGCGGTCGCGGACCAGCAGGGCGATGATCCAGAACGGCCGCTCGGCCCCGATCAGCGTCGTGACGATGACCACCACGGCACCGGCGATCAGGCCGGGCGTACCGTGGTGGACGAGGGCCGCCACCGCGAAGGGCGAACCAGCCGCGCTCCCGCCGAGCAGGCCGGCGAGACGTGAGACGTCGCGTCGCATCCGCCTCACCCTTCCGCCGCCGCAGGCGTCCTGCCGCCCGCGTGGGCGGCGATGGTCAGGACCATGTGATTCCTCCTCGGGCCGAAGCCGTGTGGAGGGTCGGGAAAGGGACCCGGGAAATCTCCCCCTCTGCCGCCGAACTTTTTTCCAAGATTTTTTCGGGCCGCCCGCAGAGGAGCCTGCCGTGTCGGATGAGCAGCCCGGAAGCCGCTGGACCGACGCCGAGCTGGTGCGGGCGGCCGCCCACCCGCGATGCCCCGGGGAACGGGACGCCGCCCTCGGCGAGATCTGGAACCGCCACCACAGGCGCGTCACCGCGTTCTGCGCGCACCGCCTCGACGACATCCACGACACCGAGGACGTCGTGGCGCAGACCTTCATCGTCGCCTTCACGCAGTTGGTCAAGGGCCGCGCTCCCAACGACCCCGGCAGGCTGCTCCCATGGTTGTACGGCATCGCGCGCAACCGATGCCGTCAGGAGTGGCGGCGGCGCCGGCGCGTCGGCCCGATGCCCGAGTACGAGACCGAGGACGAGGACGCCGAGTACGAGCGGGCGAGCCGCGCCCGGCAGGTCGAGGTCGACCGGATGATGGCGATCGTCAAGATGACGCTCACCGATAACCAGCGCCGCATCCATGAACTGAGCGTGGAGCAACACCTCAGAGGCGTCGGGCTCGCCAAACGGCTGGGAGTCGGCGCGGCGGAGGCCGCGCGGCTCGCCTACGAGAACCAGAGCCGGCTGGTCAAGGGGTTCGGCGCGCTGGTGCTGGCCCGCGACGGCGGGGAGCACTGTCCCGCCCTGGCGAAGATCCTACGCGATCACGGCTGGGACGACACCCGGCAGAGGTTCACCGCCGCCCTGCGCCAGCGGATCATCCGCCATTTCGACGACTGCCCCATCTGCGACAACTGCCAGACCTGTGCCAAGCAGCGCAAACTCCTGATCGCGCCGTACGTCCCAGTGCTGATCCCGCCGCTGCTCGGCGCGGACCTGTACGAACGCGTCATCGCCGGTCTGCCGGACGACGGCGAGACCGACGACAAGACCGATCCTCCGGACGAAACCCGAGACGGCGGCGGAAACGACGACGAGGACGACGGCGGCGCCGGCGGCGGCGACGCCACCGAGGGCGAGCGCCCGCCGGCCGCGCGGGGCGGACGAAGGGCCAGGAACGCAGCCGCGGCTCTGATGGCGCTCGCCGTGCTCGTCGTGCTCCTCGTGGCCGGCGCGGGCGCCGCCGCTCTGGGCGTACTGCCGGGCTTCCAAAGGGTGGCGCTGCGGATCACCGTTCGCACCGCCGTCGCCGCCGTCACCGACATCCCGGGCGACCCCGCCGGCCCCTGCACCGTGGACATCGGCAACCTGAGCACCGATTGCACCAAGATCCTTTACGTGCCGAAGGGGGAGCGCACGCCGGTCACCGTCGTGCCCGAGGCCGGCAGCGCGATCACCCTGAGGTACTTCGGCTGCGACGACCGCTCCCCGTCGGGCGCGCCCTCCTGCGAGCTCACCCCCGTCGACGGGCGGGTCATCTGCATCACCACCTCCGATCCGCGCGACCTCCCCAACGCGGCCGAATGCCGCCGCCTGACGACCTGAACCCCGGCGAACCCGCACCCGGCGAGGCCCGGCGGAGCGGAACCCCCGACGAGAACCGACCAACGATGAGGAGGACCGATGCCACACCCCCGGAACCGGCTGATCGTCGGCGACAAAGTCGTCGAGATCGCCGCGGAACACGGCTCCGCAGTCGCCACGATCTCCACGGCCGACGAGGCGCCGCCACCGATACGGCGAGCGCGCCCTCCGGAGCTTCCGCCGCCGGGCGACGAGCCGATCGGGCGCGACCGCGACCGCGCCGCTGTCAAGCTGATGATCGCTCCTGGCGAGCCCGTGCAGATCCACGGTCCGCACGGCATCGGCAAGAGCACCCTGCTGCGCGCCCTCGCCCACGACCTGGCGGCGTCGGGCGAAGAGGTGATCTACCTGTACGGCGCGGGCCGCGAGCTGGACGACGTGCTCCAAGACCTGTTCGAGGCCCTGTACGACGCCCCTGCGCAGGCACCGAGCCGAGCGAGGGTGCGCGAACTGCTCCGCGGCATCTCGTCCGTGCTCCTGGTCGACGACCTGCAGTGCCCCGTCGACCAGTTCCGCGAATTCCTCGACGCCGGCTCCGGGATCGCCCTGGTGTTCACCGCGGCCAACCGGCAACGCCCCGTCGAGCAGGCCGTCGAACTCGGCGGCCTGGACCGGGAGGCCGCGTTCGAGCTGCTCGCACGCGAGCTCGGTCGGCCTCTGCGCGCGGAGGAGATGCCGGCGGCCGGCACCCTGTGGCGGTCGACGGGCGGCAGACCACTGGACCTGATCCGTGCCACGGCCCTCATCGCCGCTCTCGCCACCGCCGGCAACGAGACCCCCACCATCGGCCTTCTCTCAACCGCGCTTCTGCCGGGCGACCCTCCGCCAGGCGACCCTCTGTCGGACAACGCCGGCAGCGGGACCCCCGGCCGCCCGGACCCTTCGGACGACCCCGTTCGACTGCTGTACGACGGGCTCGGCCAGGATGGACGAGCCCTGCTCGCCCCCTTCGCGACCTTCCCGGCCGAACACGCCTCGGCCGGCCTGCTCACCGAACTCGCGGGCATGACGCAGTCCGCACCCGAGGCCGGCGCGGACCTGGTGCGGTCCGGCCTCTTGGTCGTCGACCGTCTTCCCGGCGGGGACGCCCGCTACCGCCTCGCCTCCGGAGTCGAGAACCGGCTGCCCGCCGCGGCCGTACTGCCCGCCGCGGCCGTCGCCGACCTTGCGGCCCGTCTCACCGCCTGGGCTCAGGCGCCCACGACCACGCCCTCGGCCATCTCCGCGAACGTCGGTCTGCTCGCCGCGATCGTCACGGCCGCCGCCGAGACCCGCCCCGACCTCGCCGTCGGGCTTGCCCGAGCCGCCGCGCCCGCCGCCGCCCGCTCGCTGCGCTGGGGCGGCTGGCGCAGGTTGCTGCGCGCCGGTCTGGCCGCCGCCGAGAAGGCCGGGGACACCCGAGCCGCCGCCTACTTCCAGCACGAACGCGGCATATCGCTGCTCGTCAAGGCCGCCCCCGGAGCCGCCGCCGCCCTCGCCGCCGCCGCGCAGCTGTGGCGACAGGCGGGCGACGCCGTCGGAGCGGCGATCACCATGCATGCGCAGACCGCCCTGGCCGTACCTCCGTTCCCCACTCCCACCGGCCCCATCACCTCACCGATCCCCACCGGCGCCGACGCGACCGCCATTTCCGCGACCGCCACTCCCACGACCGCCACCTCCACGGCCGCCACCTCCACGGCCGCCACCTCCACGACCGCCACGGGCGGCACGATCGTCAAAGCGGCCGTGATCAAGACGACCGTCGTCAAAGCGGCCCTGGCGGCCACCGGCCTCGGCGTGGTAGGCACCGGCGTCTACTACGCGGCACCGCCCATCGTCGACGCGATCACGGATCGTTCGGTCTCATCCCAGCGCGACCAGGCTCCGGACGACGGCCAGGCCGGAGGCGGCCGGCGCGACGGCGTGACCCCGCAACCAGGGGAATGCCTCCGGGTAACCCCCACGAGCCTGGACTTCGGCGTGGTCATCGGCAGCGCCCGGCAGCCGATCACCGTCGAGAACATCTGCCCTACGGCCCTCGACTCCGTCACCCTCACCGGCTCCGATCCCCGATTCGAGGTGGAGTCGCCATCCTGCGCCCAGGAGCCCCTCCCCAGCGGGCGGCCGTGCGAGATCGAGATCACCTACCGCCCGGGCCAGGCCACTCCCGCGTCCGCGACCCTTCAGGTGGCGGGAGGCGGCGGCACGGCCACCGTCATGCTCACCGGCAGAGGCGGGGTGCCCGTCCTCGCCGGCACCTTCCGCGCCACCGACTTCGACATGAGCTGCGCCGGGCACCAGCTCGACACCGAGACCTGCCTGTACGCGGTCAAGTCCATCCGACGCTCCTTGTCCCTGCTGCCCCCCTTCCGCCTGGACCCGGACCCCGCCTGCTCCACTCCTCCGTGCGCATACGACGTAGCCGGATACCCCGCCGCCGACGGCGGCCACGGCATCACCCCGGATCCCCAAGGATCCGGATACCTGCTCTCCGGTGGGTTGCTCGAAGCCGTGGTCGCCCAGATCTCCCAGGCGTACGGGGTGCGGCCCCCCGACGTCTCGGCCGTGACGGTTCAGCTGCGGCCGGTCGCCGACGGCGATGGCCCGGCAAGCGGCTTCGCCCTCAAGGGAACCCTCCCCTACGGGGGTGACGTCTTCACGTTCACCCTGACCTTCGACCGGGCCCCGTCCTGACATTCCGCACGGAGGACGGGACACAGCGGCGGTAGCCCGCCGGCGCGGTCAAGGCCGACCTTGACTCGGGAGAGCTCTCCTGGCGTGGATGGCGGTCAGCCGGGGTCGCCGGTGGGGCCGGGGCGGGGCACGAGCGTCGGCGGTGTCAGTTGCCCCGGCTGGGGCCAGTTGCCGAACGCCTCGGCGTAGCTGTGGCTCATGATCTCCAGCACGGTGCCCCATGGGTCGGTTGTGTACGCCAGCGTCCAGGGACGTCCCGGCACGAACTCGTACGGCGGTGCGATCAGCGTGCCGCCGGCCTCGACGACGCGGTTCACCATGAGCCGGACGTCGGGGTGGGTGACGCACAGGTGCCACTGGCCGCGGTCGAGGTAGGGCACCCGCTCCTCCCGTGGCCCGTGCACCGGCGGGTCGATGAACTGGAACAGTTCGACGCCCACGGAGTTGCCGGTGAGCAGGTGCGCCTGCCAGGCGCGGCGGAACCGGGGGCCGAACACCGCCGCGGCCTCCCCGTGCCCGCTCGACTCGAGCACCCGTGGGCCCATGATGAGGCGGAAACCGAACACCGCCTCGTACCAGTCGATGGCGGCGTGGATGTCGGGGACCGTGAGGCCGATGTGGTTGACGGCCAGCGGGACCTGCGGGGTGTCCGGCATCGGGATCTCCTTTGTGACGCGGCGCTCCGGCGGGCGGCGGCGAGGTCAGTCGAAGGGCGTGCGGCGGCCCTCGCGCACGTAGCTGCCGGTCTTGGAGATGTGTTCGTCGCTGTGCACCGATTTGCCCTTGGCCAGGTGGCCGAACATCTGGATGCCGAAGCCGCCGTCGAGGTCGTCCACGATGCGCTTCTTCCACGGCCGCCGGATGATCTGCGTCGTCAGGCGCCGGACCGTACGCGGCTGGCTCATGATGTGGTCGGCGATGGTGTACGCGCGGCCGACGAGCTCGGCGGCCGGCAGGATCTCGTTCACCATGCCGTACTCCAGCGCCGTGCGGGCGTCGATCGACTCGCCCGTCAGCAGCGCGTACGCCGCCCGCTTCACCCCCAGCAGCTCCTGGAAGCAACTGTGGATCCCGTCGCCGGGCACGGAGCTGATGCCGTAGTGCAGGTCGTAGATGCGCGCGTCGTCCGCCATCAGCGTCAGGTCGCACATCAGCAGCACCTCGGAGTGGTACCCGTCGCCGTTGATCAGGCCGATCGTCGGGATCTCCAGGTCGTTGACCAGGCTGCTCACGTTGATGCGGCCGTCCTTATAGGCGTACTCGTACGCCCAGTGCTCCAGGTCCTCCTCCTCGAGCGCGAATCCGGTGGGGTCGGAGCCCATCATCCAGTCGGGCCCGGAACCGGTGAGGATGAGCAGCTCGTTCTCCGGGTCCGCGCCGACCGTCTTGAGGAACTGGCCGAGGGCACGGTGGTTCTGCACGCTCAACTGGACCGAGCCGCCGCGGGTGTGGGCTCGGGCGAGGAGCACCCCGTCCTCACGTCGCTCCATGGTGAAGAAGTCCTTGAAGTGCTCCTTGTACTCCTCGAACCTCGGGGTGGGGAGGAACTCCTGCAGTGACATGTCTGCCTCCGTTATGTGGTGGGTTGAGCAAGGCAAGGGGCTGATGCCCTGGCCGGTGTCTCCGGCGGTGCCTCAGTCGGTGTTCTTGGCGGTGTTCTTGGCGGTGTTCTTAGCGGTGTTTCTGGTGGCGGCCTGGTCGTCTGCGGCACGGCCTCGGGTGACCTCGGCGACGCAGGCCCAGTCCAGGTCCGCGCCGATCTGCTCGACCGCGGCCTCGAAGACCTCGCGCAGGACCGGGCCGGTGGGGAGCGGGACCTTGGCGTCCTCGGCGGCGTTGAGGGCCAGCATGAGGTCCTTGAGCCCGAGCCGGCTGGTGAATCCGGGGGGCGTGTAGGCGCCGGCGGCGATCGCGCGGCCGTAGCCGCCGTACACCGGGCCTGGGAATATGGAGTCGTTGATCAGCTCGACGAACCGCTCCCCGTCCAGGCCGTGCCGTTCCAGCAAGGTGATCGACTCGGCCAGGGCCTGCAGCGCGTGCACGATCAGGTAGTTGACGGAGATCTTGGCGGTGACGGCCGACGGCGCCTGCGGCCCGAAGTCCCACGACGCGGCGGGGCGTCGCGGGGCCGGAGCCCGCGGCCGTGGTGGTGGTGTTCATCGGTTCCTCCCTGTCGTGCCTACCTACGTAATGGCCGTTACCCCTGGTCAGACGCCAAACCGGCGGCCGCGGGCCCGGCGGGTCGGTCGGGTGATGCCGCGCGGGGCCAGCAGCGCCACCGCGATCAGGAGGAGACCGAAGATGAGCTGGTCCCAGACGCCCTGCATCCGTACGAACAGCTGCGTGGCGAGGAACTGGGTCAGGACCGCGCCGGCGACGGGGCCGTACCAGGTGCCCTTGCCGCCGAGGATCACGGCCACGACCACCGCGAGCGAGACGCGGAAGTCGAAGGTCCCCGTCGGCTCGATGTAGAGCGACTGTGCCGCGTACAGGGAGCCGGCGGCGCCGGCGATGGCCGCGCCCACCGCGAGCGCCACCACCTTGAGCCGCAGCGTCGGCACGCCCAGCACCTCGGCCGCGTCCTCGTCCTCCCGTACGGCCACCAGGGCGCTGAACCACCGCGTCCGCTCGCTCACCCAGCAGATGGCGACGCTGATGGCGGCGAGCGCCAGGAAGAGGAAGAAGAACAGCCGCGTGGACGCCGACAGGGAGTCCGCGACCGGCGGGAGGAACAGCCCCACGGACCCGCCGGTGATCCCCAGCACGTTCGCCAGCTCCTTGGCCGCCAGCGTGAGCACGAACGTGGCCACCGCGAAGTAGTCGCCGCGTAGCCGAAACCCCGGGATGCCGATCAGGACGGAGACGGCCCCCGCGACCAGCGCGGCGAGGGGGAGGGTGACCAGGGCGTTCACGCCGGTTCCCGTCACGGCGATCGCGGTGGTGTAGGCGCCGATCCCGAGGAAGATGACGGTGCCGAAGTTCAGGTATCCGGCGTAGCCGCCCAGGAGGTTCCACCCCTCCGCGAGCGCGATGTACATCAGGACGGTGCTCGCGATGCGCAGGCCGGCGACGTCGCCGGTGACGGCGCCCCAGATGCCCGTCGCGGCGAGAAGCGCGAGCGGCGCCGCGACCTTGAGCGCGGGGTGCCGCAGGACGGCCGCGGCCGTGTGCCACCGCGGGCGTACGGAGGCATGGGTGTGGCTGTTCACGGGGTTGTTCACGGGACTGTTCACGGGACTGTTCACGGGACTGTTCGCGGGCTGTTCACGGGGCTCGTCACAGGGCTCGCTCCTTCGCGGCGGACAGGCCGCCGCCGCGCGCGACCATGGCGAGGACGAGCAGGCCGTAGACGACGACGGAGACCCAGGTCAGCGGCAGCAGCTCGTTGAGTACGGCCTGGCCCATGCCGAGCGCCAGGCCGCCCACGGCGGCGTTGACGACCCCGCCCGTGCCGCCGAGCAGGACGACGATGAAGGCGTACGCCAGCCACTGGGTCTGGGTCTGCACGGAGAACGGGAAGACGCCGGCGAGGAGGACCCCCGAGGACGCGGCCAGGGCCATGCTGATGCCGAAGACGACGGTGGTGTAACGGTCGGCGTTGACGCCGAGGATGCGCGCGGCGTCGGGATGCTGCGACAGAGCCTGGACCGCCCGGCCGAACATGGTGAACCTGATGACCGCCCAGATGATGAGGAGGAGGCCCGCGGCCGCGGCGGCGGCGACCGCGTAGTCGGTGCGCACGGTCACGCCGGCGAACGAGGAGAGGTGCTCGCTGAAGCTCAGTGTCAGGGTCCGGGTGTCGCTGCGCCAGACCTGCACCGCCACGGCCTGCAGCAGGAGCATGGCCCCGAACAGCACGAGCAGGCCCGACTCCGGCGAGACGCGCTGGGCCCGGCGCACCAGACCCACGTGCAGGACGACCCCGGCCACGAACCCGAGGGGGATCGACAGCGCGAGTGCGACGCCGACGGACAGGCCCCAGGTCCGGACGACCTCGAAGGCGAGGATGGACCCGCCCACCACGGCGAGCCCGTGGGTGAGGTTCAGGATGCCGAGCACGCCCAGCGACAACGTCATGCCCAGCCCCACCAGGGTGTAGATCATCCCGAGCAGGACGCCCACCGTCAGCACCTGTGCCACCCCCTGTGCCACCACGGTCATGACGCGCCTCCCCGGGCCGCGCGGGCGGACGGGGCGTCGCCGCCGGGCGACAGCCAGCTCCTGACGAGCGCGTCCAGGTCGGCGCCGAGTTCGCGGGAGGTGCCCGAGGAGACGCACCTGCCGGACTGCAGCACGTGCACCACGTCCGCGATGGCGAGCGCGGGCCGCAGGTCCTGGTCGACGAGGACGACCGTACGCCCCTCGTCGCGCAGCGCCTCCAGCTCCTGGTACATCGTGGCCGCGACGGCGGGCGCCACCCCGGCGGAGGGCTCGTCGACCAGGACCACGGCGGGGTCGGGCACCAGGGCGCGCGCCAGTTCCAGGATGCGCTGCTGGCCGCCGGACAGGCTGCCCGCCGGCGCGCCGCGCTTGTCGGCGAGGACGGGGTAGCGGTCGAGCAGCTCCTGGATCGTCCGTCGCGCGCGCCGCCGCTCGCGCCGGATGGGCCAGGCGCCGACCAGCAGGTTGTCCTGCACCGACATCGCCGGGAAGACCGAGTGGCCCTGGGGGACGAAGCCGATGCCCATGCCGCTGCGCAGGTGGGGCGGCCCGGCGCCGATGGACGTCCGCGAGGAGCCGTCGATCAGCCAGACCTCGCCCCTGCTCGGGCGGAGAAACCCGGCGAGCACCCGCAGCGCGGTCGACTTGCCCGACCCGTTCGGGCCGATGATCACGCTGATCTTCCCGGCGGGGGCGTGCAGGCTGAGCCCGTCGAGGATCGGCTGGTCGGCGAAGTACTCGGCGGTCACCTCGTCGAGCGCGACCGCGAGGCCGCGAGGGCGAGTGGTCATGCCGCTCCTTCCAGGGGGGCGCCGAGGTACGCCTCGATGACCGACGGGTCCGCGCACACCTCTTCCGGCGCGCCCTCGACGAGGACCTCGCCCTGGGCCATGCACACGAACCGGTCCGAGAGGGACACCAGCTCGGGCACCTCGTGGCTCACCACCAGGAACGCCGTGCCCAGGTCCCTGGCGGCGTGCTGGATCTGGGCGTACAGGGCCTCCTTGACCGCGGGGTGCACGCCCGCGAACGGCTCGTCCATCAGCACGACGACCGGCCGCTGGACCATGACCCGCGCGAATTCGACCAGTTTGCGCTGGCCCCCGGACAGCTCGCTCGCCACCCGGTGGGCGAACCCGCCGAGCCCGGTCAGCTCGATCCACTCGTGCGCCCGCGCCGCCATGCTCCTGGTGGCGGCCGGGCTCGCCCGGTGGGCGACGGGGACGTACATGTTCTCCAGTACCGTCAGCGTCGAGAACACCCGCGGGTTCTGGAACGTGCGCCCGACGCCCAGGGCGGCCACCGCGTGGGCGGGCTTGCGGGCGATCTCACGGCCGAGCAGCTTGATCGATCCCTTGCCGGGCCGGATCGCGCCGCAGAGGAGGTTGATCGTGGTGGTCTTGCCGGATCCGTTCGGCCCGATCACCCCGAGGACCTCGCCCCGGTGAAGCCGCAGGGCGACGTCACGGACCGCCTGGACGCCGCCGAACCGCCTGGACAGGCCCTCGGCTTCGAGCACCGGGCCGTCCGGTGTCTCGGGTGTCTCGTGGCCGCGCCTCACTTGGCCACCGCCAGGTCGTGGTCGGCCAGCTCCTTCGGCCAGATCGGGAAGGTCTTGCCGCCGATCGTCTGCACGATGACCTGGGAGTAGGGCACCGTGCCGTTGGGGTTGAACTTGATCTTGCCGACGGCGGTGTCGAAGGTATGCGAGTAGATGTACTCGCGCAGCCGGTCCTGGTCGGTGGTGCCGGCGCCCGCGATCGCCTGCTGCACGACCTGCAGGGTGGCGTACGCGACGATCGCGTACGCCGGGATCACCTCTTCGCCGCGCGATTTGGAGAGGGCGGCCAGCTCGTCCAGCCCTTTGAAGCCCTGGCTCGGCCAGCCGGTCGTGGTGCCGAGCACGCCCTCGGCGGCGGCCCCGACCCCCGACCAGGTCGGCAGGGTGCTCACCTGAGACCCGCAGGCGCAGGTCAGCTTGGGCGTGAACTCCTGCGTGTGCGCGGCCTTCAGGATCCGGACCGAGTCCTCCGGGAGGCCGAGGACGAGGAACAGATCGACGCGCGCCGCCTTGGCGGAGTTGATCGCCGAGGTGAAGTCGGTGGTGTCGGAGCTGTACTCCTCGTTGTAGACGACCTTCATCCCGGCGTCCTCGGCGTAGCGGATCGCGCCGTTCTTGCCCCCGTTGCCGTCGCGGGCCGCCAGCGTGAACGGGTTGTTCAGCGTCAGGATGCCGACGCGCGACGGCCGCTGATCCGCGGGGAGGGTCTTGATCGCCTCGAAGACGCCGCGGGTGTACTGACTCTCCATGTACGGATATGTCCCGACCATCCACCCCTTGGCCTCGTCCGAGAGCGGCTCGCTCGGGAACCCGCCGTTGAACAGGATCTTCCCGCCGGAGCGGGCGAGCGGGACGATCGGGGTGCCGACGTAGGTGGAGTACGGCGCCAGCAGGATGTCGACCTGATCGGTCGTCAGCAGGGACTGGTAAAGGGTCTGCGCGGTGGCGGGCGTGCTGTCGTCGTTCTTGATGATCATCTCCACCTTGCGACCCGAGATGCCGCCGGCCTTGTTCACCTGCGCGGCCCACATGTCGTAGATGGCCTTGTACTCGCCCGCCGGGCCCGCGAGCGCGCCGGTCAGCCCCAGGGTGCCGCCGATCTTGATCGGTCCGTCCGGCTCCTTCGCCGCCTCACCGCCGGCGCAGGCGGACAGCGTGAACGTGCCCAGCACCACGGCGGCGACGATCGTTCGGCGGACCGCTTGGGCGTACCACTTGGGCATGGGGGGCCTCCTGTTTCGAGACGTGACCTCGGTCACCCCTTGTGTGCGCCTACATGAAACGCTGTGTGCAGCACCACTGTCAAGATGTGGTTATTAGGTGAGTACGACTGCACTTTGTTTACTGAAACGCAGCATGACAGAATGTCGTGCGGGCAGGTGGACGCCTGCTCTCCCCGAGATGTGCAACTGGAGGAAACGATGTCGAGTGAGACGTCGGTGGCGGAGGACGTGCTCGGCCCCGGCAGCGAGGAACCGGCCGGGCCGGGGCTCGGGCTGGGCGTCCGCCTGCGCAGGGTCCGGACCGAGCGTTCGCTCACCATCCGCGAGCTCGCCCGGCGTACCGGATGCTCTCCCAGCCTCATCTCCCAGATCGAGCGCGGGCACAGCGCCCCGTCGGCTCAGGTGCTGTACGCGCTGGCGAACGAGCTGCGCGTCAGCCTGGACTACCTCTTCGGCTTCGGCGAGGTGGCCCCGGCCAGGGCGGGCTCCGATCACGACCCCGCCACGGCTGTAGAGCGCGACAGGGAGAGTGACAGGGAGAGCGACAGGCAGCAGCGCGACGATGGCGTGTCCTACCTGACCAACGCGTGGGGGCGGGCCAAGGACTCATCCGGCACGGGCATCATCCAGCGGGCGCAGACCCGCCGGCGCATCGAGCTGTCCAGCGGCGTCCGCTGGGAGCGGCTGACGCCCGACGCCGACGGCGTCGTCGACTTCCTCGAAGTCGTGTACCAGCCCGGCGGGCACTCAAGCGACAACCACAAGGCGGTCCGCCACGAGGGACGGGAGTACCTGCTCATCCTTGAGGGCACGCTGCACGCCGACATCGGCTTCGAGACCTACGCCATGCACGCGGGCGACTCCGCCGCCTTCGACCCGCTGATCCCGCACCAGTTCCGCAACGAGACCGACCAGATGGTCCGGGCCGTCTCCTTCATCGTGCAGACGGACAACGGATAGTTCCGTCGGCCGCGGCCTCCCGGCACGCCGCGGCCGACGGGACCACGGGACTACAGCAGGATCCTCATCGGGTTCTCGATGATCTTCTGGAATGCCCGCAGCCAGCGGGCCCCCAGGGCGCCGTCGAGAGCGCGGTGGTCCCCCGAGAGGGTGACCGTCATCATCGTCGTCGCGCTGAGGGTGCCGTCGTCGCCGACGACGGGCCGCCTGCTCGCCGCGCCAACGGCGAGGATCCCCGAATGGGGTGGGTTGATGATCGCGGCGAACCGCTCGATCCCGTACATGCCGAGATTCGAGACGGTGAACGACCCCCCTTCGAGCTCGGCCTGCTTGAGTCGCCCGGCGCGGGCGCGGGCCACCAGGTCCGCCATGGTGCGGCTGACGTCGGTGAGGGAACGCCGGTCCACATCGTGGATGACCGGTGTGACCAGGCCGTCGTCGAGCGCGACCGCCACCGCGATGGAGACCTGGTTGAACCTGCGGATCGCGTCCGGCGTCCAGATCACGTTCGCCTCCGGGACCTCCTGGAACGCCGCGGCGGCCGCCTTGACGACGAAGTCGTTGACGGACGGCGTGACCGGAGCGGCCGGATCCTCCTTGATCGTACGGCGCAGCTCCAGCAGGGCGTCCACCCGGCAGTCCGCGACGAGGTAGAAGTGGGGGACCGTGTTCTTGCTCTCGGTGAGCCGACGGGCGATGGTCCGGCGCATGCCGCTGTGCGGGATGTCGGTGTATCCGGCTGCGGGCGCAGAGAGCGCTGTGGGCGCGGGAAGCGTCGGCGCTGTGGGCGCTGTGGTTGTTGTGAGTGTTGCGGGCATGGCCGCCGCGACCCGCTCGGTCCTCGCCGATTGAGCGTCGTGGTCGGGCGCGGGAGCCGCGACGCCGACGGGCGGCTCGCCGAGGCGTACGTGGCGGTCGAGGTCACGGCGCACCACGCGGCCCCCCGGACCGGTGCCGGTCACCGTGGCGAGGTCGATGCCCCGCTCGCGCGCCAGTTTGCGTACGAGAGGGGTGGAGAACCGCCTGCCCGGCTGCTCGGCCGTCACGGGCGCCGCCGCGGCGGGCCCGTCCCGATCCTCCGGCCCGTCCCGATCCTCCGGGTCGGCCGCGCCACCGCGGGCCTCGGCCAGTGCGGCCTCGGCCGACTGGCCGGGGCCGGCGAGCACGAGGATCGGCGTGCCGACGGCGACCTGTTCGCCGTCGCCCACGAGCAGGTCGGCGACGACACCGGCGCGATCGGCCTCGAAGTCGACCGCCGCCTTGTCCGTCTCGATCTCGGCGAGCGGCTGCCCGGCCGACACCTCGTCCCCGGGCGCGACGTGCCAGGCGAGCAAGGTGGCCTCGCTCATGCCGGCGAGCACCTCCGGCATCCGGATGACGGCCGCCATCACACAGCTCCGATGGCGGCCTGGCACCGCTTCAGGGCCGCGACGATGTCGTCCACCTGCGCGATCGCGGCGGCTTCGAGGACGCGGGAGATGCTCGGGCTCGCCTCGCCGCCGGTGACCCGCTCCACCGGCAGGTCGAGCCAGTCGAAGTAGCGACGCTGGATCTCGTCGGCGAGCCACCCCCCGTACGACGTGCCGCGCGCGCCCTGCTCGACGATGAGCACGCCGTTGGTCTTGCGGACGCTCGCCCCGATGGTGTCCCAGTCGATGGACGCCCGGTCCAGCCAGCGCAGGTCGATGAGGTCGGCGTCCACCCCCGCCAAGTCGATGGCCTCCCCGGCACGATGCACCATGGACAGGTAGCTGATCACGGTGAGCTCCGAGCCGGTGCGTCGCAGCGCGGCCCGCCCGAGCGGCAGGCAGTAGTCGAGGTCGCCCTCGGGCACCTCCTGGCGTACCCCGTAGAGATCGACGTGCTCGATCACCAGGACGGGGTCCTCCAGCAGCATCGCCGTGTTGAACAGCCCGATGTAGTCCGACGCGGTCGACGGAGCGACGATCCGCCAGCCCGGACTGGTCGCGAAGATCCCGGCCGGGTCCATGAGGTGCTGCGAGCCGTACCCGGTGCCCATCGCGACCTTCGTACGCAGGACGAGCGGGACGTTGTTGTGCCCGCCGAACATGTGCCGCGCCTTGCCGATCTGGTTGAACACCTGGTCGGCGGCGACCCAGAGGAAGTCCGGGTACATGAACTCGATCACCGGGCGGAAGCGCCCGTCCAGCGCCATGCCGGCGCCCAGGCCGGCGAACGCGTTCTCGCTGATGGGCGTGCCCAGGACGCGGTCGGGCGCGACCTGCAGCGCCTTCCTGGTCACCCCGTTGGTGCCGCCGCCGAGCCGGTGCACGTCCTCGCCGAGGACGATCACCCGCGGGTCGGTGGCCATCCGCCGCCCGAGGACGTTCGAGGCGGCGTCGAGGAAGCGCACGGTTGCGCGCGGCCCGTCGTACGCGGCCGGGTCCAGCGTCCGCGCGCCCGTCAGCTCGCTCGCGTCGCCGCGTACGCCGTCGTCGACGGTCGCGGGGTCCGGCCACAGCTCCGGGCGGATCCGGCGCTTGCCCGGAGCCTCCGGGTCGGGCTCGACCAGCTCGCCGGCGACCTGTCGCATCGCCTCCTGCGCCTGCTCGCGTACGCCCCGGGCCGTCGCCTCGTCGAGGAGGCCGAGGTCGCGCATCTTCCGTTCGAGCTTGACGATCGGGTCACGCAGGCGCCACTCGTTCTCCTCGTCCTTGGTCCGATAGCCGAACGCGCTGCCGGCGTAGGCGCCGTTTTGGTGGAAGTAGCGGTAGACGTCGGCCTCGATGATCACGGGCCCGTCGCCCGCGCGCATGATCTCCTCGGCCTGCCTGGTGGCCAGATGCACCGCGAGCGGGTCCATGCCGTCGACCTTCCACGCGGGGATGCCGAAGCCGAGCCCGCGGGCCGAGAGCTGGTCCTCGCGGGTGACCTCGCCGACCCGGGTGGCGACCGCGTACAGGTTGTTCTCGATGAACAGGCACAGGGGCAGGTCCCAGGCGGCGGCGAGGTTCATCGACTCCAGGACGCTGCCGATGTTGACCGCGCCGTCGCCGAAGTAGGCGATGGTGATGTCGTCGGTGCCGGCCCGTCGCTGGGCCCAGGCGTTCCCGGCGGCCAGTGGGACGCCGCCGCCGACGATCGCGTTGCTGCCCAGCGCGCCGGCTTCGAGCCACTGCAGGTGGATCGAGCCGCCCCGCCCCTTGCTGAAGCCCTGGGCGAGGCCGAGGATCTCGGCCAGCGTGCGGCGCAGCAGCGTGCGCACGTCGTCGTGGACCAGTTCCGCGAGGTCGGCCTTGCCGCCCGTCAGGTGGGTGAGGGCCTTGGCGAGGAACTGGTGGTGGCTGCGGTGCGAGCCGTTGATCGCGTCGGAGGTCCGCAGCCCGATGGCCGAGCCGACGGCCCCGCCCTCCTGCCCGATGCTCGAATGCGCGGGCCCGTGGACCAGGCCCTGGGACGCGAGTTCGAGCACGGTCTCCTCGAAGGCCCGGATGAGGTGCAGTTGCCCCAGCATGCCGCTCAGCAGGGCAGGGTCGGCCTCCTGCCAGTCGGAGTTGGTCGCGCTGAGGTGCACCCATGGGCGAATCGCCGCCAAACGTCGTTTTCGTGGCATCAGCTTCCTCGCCGCCGTCGATTGCCGCCGACGCGCCCGTTCGCCGCGTCGGAGACTCGCAATCTACGCTTGATCGTATCCAATGACAAGGCGTAATCCCCGCAAACTAGCCCTTGACAGCACGATCGACGGCCTTAATGTATCCAATGGCGCTGCCGCTCGCTGGCGGGTGGCGGCCCGGCCGACCACCGGAGGAGGAAATCCATGCCACTGCCCGGCTTGCGCGGGACCGAGCACATCGGGTTCACCGTGCCGGACCTGGACGAGGCGGACGCCTTCCTGGTCGACGTGCTCGGGTGCCGGCGCGTCTACGAGCTGGGCCCGTTCGCGCACGAGCACGACGACTGGATGCGGGAGCAGCTCAACGTCCATCCGCGCTCGGTGATGCGCAGGCTGCGCTTGTACCGCTGCGGCTTCGGCTCCAACTTCGAGGTCTTCGAGTGGGAGCCCGCCGACGGGCAACGGCCGCAGCCACGCAACAGCGACATCGGCGGGCATCACATCGCGTTCTACGTGGACGATCTCGACGCCGCCGTCGCCTACCTGCGGGCCAGGGGCGTACGGGTGCTGGGCGAGCCCGTCGCCAGTGCCAACGCCAGCGCGGGACAGAGATGGATCTACTTCGTGTCGCCGTGGGGGATGCAGTTCGAGCTGGTCAGCTTCCCCGGCGGCAAGGCGTACGAGGCGGGCGCGCCGGTGATCCTGTGGGATCCGACCCGTCCGGCCGATTAGGCATGCTGTACCCCATGACCGACAAGCATCCCGCCGACGCCCCAGTGACCTCCCCGAGCCCGGAAGACGCGAGCAGCGCCGACAGCGCGCGGCACGGCAAGGCCAGCCGGCGCATCGCCGACGGTCTACGGGCATCGATCCTGTCGGGAGAGCTGCCTCCCGGCAGCAGGATCCGGCAGGAGGAGATCGCGGCGCAGTACGGCGCCAGCCGCATTCCGGTGCGCGGGGCCCTGAGCATCCTGGAATCCGACGGTCTGGTACGGCTCGTCGCCAACTCCGGGGCCTGGGTGGCGCGGTTCAGCCGCGGCGAATGCGAGGAGTTCTACCAGATCCGCGAGCACCTGGAGCCGCTGCTCCTGCGCGCGAGCCTGCCCGGCCTGAAGCCCGAGATCCTCGACCGGATGGCCGACCTGGCCGAGGAGATGGCCCGTACCGGCCGCGCCGAGGACTTCCTGCGGCTCGACCGCGAGTTCCACGCCCTGTCCTACTCCGCGGCTCGAACCGTCGCCCTGCACGAGATCGTGCAGCGGATGTGGAACATGACCCATCACTATCGGCTGATGTTCACCCAGGTCTTCCTGGAACAACGCAGCACGATCGCCCACGACGAGCACCGCATGCTGGTCCGGGCCCTGCGCGAGGGCGACGCCGACCAGGCGGACCTGGTCGTACGCGGCCACATCCGGCGTACGCGTCTGCAACTCGCCCAGCACCCCGAACTGTTCGACGTCCTGCCCTCCGGGCCGGACTGAACCCACGCCACGAAGAAAGGCCCTTGCGCATGACGACCACCATTCAGCCGCCGAGTGCGTCCCCGATCGCCGTGACCGACCCGGCGACAGGCCAGGTGGTCAAAAAGGCCGCCGCGCACACGCCGCTCGAAATCGAGCGGCGCGTACGGGCGGCACACGACGCCGCTCGCGTCCTGCGCGGCACCGACTTCGCCACCCGAGCCTCGTGGATGCGAGAGTCGGCCGCGCTGCTCGAAGCCGACGCCGCCGACGTCGCGCGCGCCATCGTCACCGAGATGGGCAAGCCGATCCGCCAGGCCCGGGACGAGGTGACCAAGAGCGTGCGGACCATGCGGTTCTACGCCGACCGAGCCGCGGAGTTTCTGGCGGACACGCCGCTGGAGGCGCCGGGGAGCGTGGGGGCGCGGCGGGCCCTGACGCGCTACCAGCCGCTCGGCGTGGTCCTGGCCGTCATGCCGTGGAACTACCCGATCTGGCAGGTGATCAGGTTCGCGGCCCCCGCGCTGATGGCGGGCAACGCCGGCCTGCTGAAACACGCGCCGAACGTGCCGGACTCGGCGCTGTACCTCGACTCGCTGTTCACGCGCGGCGGGTTCCCGCCCGGCGCGTTCGGCGCGCTGCTGGCAGGCTCGGACGTCGTCGAGGGGATCATCGCCGACCCGCGGATCGCCGCCGTCACCCTCACCGGGTCCGAGGGCGCGGGCCGCGCGGTCGGGGCGGCGGCCGGGCACGCCATCAAGAAGGCGGTGCTCGAACTCGGCGGGTCCGACCCCTTCATCGTGCTGCCGAGCGCCGACATCGGAAAGGCGGCCGCGACGGCGCTCGCCGCGCGCATGAACAACAACGGCCAGTCCTGCATCGCCGGCAAGCGCTTCATCGTCCACACCGACGTCTACGACGAGTTCGCCGCCCTCTTCGCCGAGAAGATCGCCGCCCTCACCGTGGGCGACCCCTTCGACGAGGCCACCGACATCGGCCCGATCGCAACCGCCCGAGGCCGCGACCAACTGTCCGCACAGGTCGACGACGCCGTGGCGCACGGCGCCCGCGTACTGGCCACGGCCCCCACACCCCCGGACGCCACCGGCTGGTACTACCCGCCAACCCTGCTGGAGGACGTCGGCCCGGCGTGCCGACTGTTCCACGAGGAGGCATTCGGCCCGGTCGCGGTCCTCTACCGGGCGCGCGACGAAGCAGAGGCGGTCACACTGGCCAACGGCACGCCGTACGGGCTCAGCTCCTCGGTGTGGACGAGCGACCCCGAGCAGGAGCGCCGCATGATCGACGCCCTGGAGGCGGGCGCGGTCTTCGTCAACGGCATGTCCGTCTCCTACCCGGAGTTGCCCTTCGGCGGAATCCGAAACTCAGGCCACGGGCGCGAGCTGGGCCCGGCCGGAATCCGCGAGTTCTGCAACATGAAGACCGTCTGGATCGCCTAACGGAAGCTACCGGGCCGGCCTGACCAGGCAGACCCGATGCCTGGCAACCGCCGCCGAGCAAGCACTCAGGTCTCCTAAACCGCTGTTTGAGTCCCAGCGTCGTTGCATTCCTGCTCGCTGCCGATGCGGTTCCTTCTCTTGGGCCTGCCGTAGCTCGGTGGGCCGATCCCGGCCACTCCGGAGGAACCGGACGCGGCTCGCGCGGGCTCCGGCGCTCAACCGCGCGCATGATCGAGCTTTGTTGCGATCGCGGCGGGGGAGTACTGGCCAGACGGCGGTGTTCTTGAGAACTGGGCGCTAGAGTGCTCAGCGTAGCCGAGCGATGACAGCGGGCCTGCCAGGTGCGGGAACACCTGACAGGCCCTTGATCGCCATCCTGGAAGCTCAGGAAGGAGACCCGAGTGTCCAGCGTACCGACTCTTGCCGTGCCTGTTGAAGAGGTACGAGGTACGTCGAAGGTCAACGATCGGCAATGGGTCAGTTCGCGTGCCGTGGCGTGGGTGATTCACGAGGCGCCCGTCCCCGCCGATCTCGCGTTCACGTTGACCGTGATCGCCGCTCGGTGCGATGAGAACGGGCGGGGTTCCTACCAGTCCATCGCCACGATCGCGGCCCTTGTCGGCAAGTCGTGTAAGCAGGCGCAGCGCGACATCGCACGGCTGCGGGAGTTGGGTCTGCTGCTGATCGGTGATCAGAGCCTCGTCGAACATCTGCCTCCCGGCCGACGTCCGGTGGTCTACGACGTGCCGCTGCACATGTGCGGCCCGAAGCCTGCCAAGGAGTCGCGGAACAAGTCCGGAGTTCGGAAGGCGAGGGCCACCTGTTCCGCCGCCGGGACCCCTCCCATGGATGGGACCCCTCCCGCCGACGTCGCCTCTCCCACGGACGGGGTCCCCACCCCTCCCATGGATGGGGTCCCCACCCCTCCCATCCATGGGGACCAAACAATCCTGTTGAACAAACCAGAGAAAAACTTCTCTCTCTCGCAGCGCGAGCACCCCGCCGAACCGGCGTCGCCGGATGAGAGAGAGATCGATTCCGGCGTAGATCCATTCATCGCCTGGCTGATGGCCGAGCACGACGCCGGCCAAGAGGAGGTCGCCTCGATCCTCAGAGACGTCCAACGCGAAGGCCGCATCGTCAGCGTGGTCGCCTGGGCGTTCTCAGCGACCGGGCGCGCCGACTTCGCCCGCCGCCTCGACGACAACCGCCGGTTCCTAACCGTCACCCGCGGCCGACTCGCCACCGAGAAGCCCCGAAAATGCGGCGAGTGCGACGGCACCGGCTGGCGCGGCGAGGACGACGAGGGGCGTCCCTGGCTCTGCCCGCACTGCAAGCCCCATCTCGCCCATATGGTCAGCCTGGCTGCCGTACCTTGAGTCGCCCTGCGCCTGCCCCGCCCTCGGGCCCATCGCCGGTCACGGGGGTACGTGCCGCCATTTCCGCTGGCGGCGTTCGTAGACGGGGTGCGGGCCGGATACCGGGCGGCGAGGGCGATGGGACGGCTCGGTGTGAACCCGGGGTGAGGAGGTGTTGACGGGGGGTTCGCGGGTCAGGCATATTGCGGTTGCGAGTAAGAGGAGTCGCCACTGATGCAATCTGACGCTGACGTCGTATTGACTCCCGATCTGATGATTCCCGCCGCTGCCGATGCCGTTCTCGGTGTGCCGGTGTTCAGCGTTGTCAGGACGATTTTCGGCGCGTTGGAAAGGGCCTCGGAGGCTGCGGCGACCGCGGAATTTCGCCGAAACGTGCTGCGTCAGCTGAATGTGTCGAACGCGATTGCGATCGTGGGCGCCGCGGCGAGCATCGCCCAACTGGGCGCGGTCGTCTACGACCTCGCCACCGAACGCAGGCGTCGGGAGGACGCCGCCAAGTTGGAGATGTGGTTGCGGACCTGGCAGCACGCGTTCGCACTTGAGCAGCAGCGCGATGCCGAACGGCTGCGCCAGCAGACCCTCGAACTCGAGGCGTACACCCACGTTCGTCCATTCAAGGAACTGGGTCCACTCGGGTCGTTGCGGAGCAACATCGCGCTCAAGGGCGGGCGGGATCTGCCGACCCTGATCGTCGCCGCGCCGCCGGCCGACCTTCCCGGGCATCCGTGGGATGGGGTGCGCTGGCTTGTTGAACAGGAGCTGGAGCAGTACTCGGACATCCTCAAGACCATCATCGCCAAAGATCACTTCGATTGGCCCGACGCCTCGTTGCTCCGTTACGAGTTGGACGGCCTCCCGGTGATATTCGCCGAGCTGCGTCCGCTGGGACAAAAGCTTCATTCCCGGCTGGGCGGTGCGCATCTACTGCCGAATGACCTGTTTCCGGTACTGCCTGCCCAGACGGTGGCCTCGCTCACGTTCGATCCCGCTCGAGCCTCCGGTACGGCCGATCCCGACGGCATCGAGGCCAACCGCGAGTTCGCCGCCCGGTGGGCCGCTTACCTGTTCGTGCGCGCCGCGGACGAGTTCCATCTGATGCACGGCATCGGCTATGACGAGCGCGTCGACCACGCGGCGGCGCGCGCCGGACTGCCGCCGGGAAACTGGGCGGCCGACGGCGTCGACCTTCACCTGGTCAGGGACAAGGCCTACCATCTGCTGCACGTGGCCGACCGCCGGTTCCGGGAGGGGAATCTCCGCGCCGCCGAAGACGCCCTGCACGGCGCCCTCGACCAGATCACGGGTTCGGTTTCACAGCGGAGGCCAAAACTCGTCGAGCATGTGGCGTTGGCCGCCCGAAGCGGCCGGATGACACCGGACCATCGGCGTAAACTCGTCGATGTTCTTTCACGCGTCGCACCCGACCCCCGGCATGTCAGGAATCTGGAGCAGGCGGTTCTGTCGGACGGCGGATATATGCGCGTGCGTTCACGGGCGCTGAGCAGTGGCCCTCTCCCGGCGATCGCACCGCCGCCGATATGAGATGACGTTGGTATGAAATGACCAGGAGTCGCGAAATCGCCTCTCTGGAGGTAGTGGTCATAGGCCTGCCCGGCAGCGGGAAAACCAGTCTCATCGCACGATCATGGAATGCGGCCCGCAGAGCGGGCCTGGATTTTCGTTTGCCGTGGAAATTTCCGGATGAGGATTCGATCCGATCCGAGATCGCCTATGAAAAGACCCACCGGAGCTGGGGGGTGAGAACCAGCCGCGAAACCGCTCTTCGACGCCGGCTGCTGGTGGACCGAATCGGCTGGTGGCGGCGCAACGCGGCCTATGCCCGGCGACTGAGCGAGATCGCGCGTGCCGCCCGCCGCGGGCGCGCACCTGCGGGCACCCCCCTCGAGTTCGACGAATGGTGGCTGCGGCTCTCCTCGTCCAGCCATGTTGTGGTGGAGCTCGTCGACATGCCTTGGACCGATCTCGTCGAGTACGGAGGGGCGGCGCTCCCATCCGCCGACGGCGTCGTGCTCACCGTGGATGCCGACACCCCTGGTCTCGACGGATGGCGGACCACACGGACGCTTGTCAACTGCCTGCAGATCGCGCTTCCGGCTGACCGCCGCATCCCTGTCGTCCTGGCTTTGACCGGCCGTAGCCGGGGAAAACCCGAGGGCCTGCCGGATGGGCTGCTCACGTATCTCGCGGCGGCGGAGTCGGCCGGTCGCGCCCGTGGCCTCACCGTTCCGGTCACCACTCATGGGTGGCGTCCTCGAAACAGTGCCGTCCCGATAGCCTGGCTCATCCAGGAGGCAGTCCCGTCGGACTATCGGCCGGTTTCTCGTTTGCTTACGCCGGAAGTACGCGCGGGCGGCTGGCCGGACACTCATAGCCGGCTCGCTCCCCGGATCAGCGATGGTTTCGACAACCGCGTACTGACTCCCCCACTGACCAGGGTTGTCGTGCTCGGCGAGCCGGGCGCGGGGCGCACCGCATTGTTGGCCGCGATGAACCGGGGGCTTGACCCGTCATCAGGGCTGTGGCTGCACCTTCCCCGGTACGAACAGCATCACGCCTTAGCCGACATGTGGGACGGCATCGTCAGCGGTGCGCCCGTCCCGGTACCGGAGGACACCCGGTACGGGTGGGAGCTTGTGGACGGCGCGGTTCCGATCATGCAGGTTGACTGGCATGAGCCTCCCGAACCCGCGGTCGGCAGCGAAGCATGCGTGATCATCACCATCGACGCCTCCCGCCTCCGCGACCCGTTGACGCCGACAACCATCCGGCACGTCGCCTCCAGTACCCGCGCCGATCAAATCAATCGGGCTCTCACCGCCCAGATCGCCCAGCGCCGAGCATCCGGAGCCGCGCTTCCGTTCGTCATCGTCGTCGTCACCAAGACCGACCTGATCAGGCTCGGTGACGGCTATTCGCGATCCCGCCCGATGCTCGTCAACGACCTAGCCCAGCTTCTGCCCGATGTCTTCGCCGCCGAGGATCTCATAGTCGCGGTTACGACCACGGAAATGCCGCGACCGGCCCGGACCGCTACGGAAACGCTTCGAGCTCGGGGCACGGAGCTTCTGGCGTACCTGCTGTTCTGGTATGCCCTGCGGATAGGGCAAGAGTCCAAGTCGATGACCCGGCGAATGTACGAGAAGGCCCGTGACGACCAGATCGCCAAGGCAAACGCCGCGCGCGATAAGGCCAGCTCCTGGGAGGAACAACTCGGGGTCATCGGGCGGGCGATCGGATGGGTGTACGGACGTAAGGCCGACAAGGCGTACGGCAAGGCGCGGGAGAGCGAGTACAACGCCCAGTCGGCGGCGTCGGTCATCGAGTGGGTCGCCTCCTTCCGGAAGGATCTCACGCAGCAACTGGCCGAGGTGACGTTTCTGCGCGGCGGTGTCCCCTTCGTCCCAAACCTGTCTCCGGAACCGGAAGAAGGCCTTTGATCGAGCCGAGGTTCGAATGCCTGCTCGGCGTCACCGTGCTGTCGGAGAGATCGGTGTGCGTACATCGGCCAGGTGCTGCCCGCGCGTCGTTTCGAGGATCGGTCTGCGACACACCGCCACGCGTCTGATCACTGCCATACGCACGATGTACGCGGCCGGGGTGCTTTATCAGGCCGTGCATCGGGTGTGGATTCCGGTCGCGGTGCTGGTCGGTTACAGTTTCGGGCCGAGCGTGGGCTTTCCCACGGCCGGAACTTCTGATGGTGGCACCGCATTTTTTCGCCGCAATCGTTTTCCGGTTGCATAGGCTCTCGGTTGCATAGGCTGGGCGTCGATGTCGATCTCGTGGTGAGGGGCCGCCGTGACCGCCGAGGTGTCCGACGGGACCTTACGTTTCGCGGCGGGCTCGCTTGTTGTGATTACCGGGTTGCCCGGGGCGGGGAAGAGCACGCTGCTGGCGCGGCTCTATGGCCTGACCGGTGAAGAGATCGCGCCGGTGGCCGTGGGGGCGGTTCGGGTGATCGACTCGGGGCAGTCGCGGAATCGCTGGGCGCGGTCTCTGGCGTGGGTGGCGAAGCCGGTTCGGACGCTCGTCGTGTATCTCACGCATGTTTCGCGTATCGCCCGGATGCTGGCCGACGGGCATTCCGTGGTCGCCCACAATCGGGGGGCCTGGGCGCATGTGCTGTACGGCTTCGCGTGGCTGGCCCGTCGGTATGGGCGGGAGTTCCATTTGGTCCTGCTGGACGTCGAGCCCGAGACGGCGCTGGCCGGGCAGCGGGTGCGTGGCCGGGTCGTGGCCCCCGGTACGTTCGCCCGGCACTGCCGGCGGTGGCGGAGACTGATCGGGCAGGTGCGGAGCGGGAAACCGGGGCCGGCGACGAGCGTGACCGTTCTGGACCGTGAGGCGGCGGACGCCGTTCGCGGGATCGTCTTTGTGGAGTGGAAGGTGGTCGCGGCCGGCTCGCCGGGACGGGGCGGCCGGTCTCGTCCGTGAGCAGCGAGGGGTCCGCGGGGGTGGGTCATGCGCGGGCCCGGGTCATCGGTCGCGGGCGGCCATCTGGTCCGCGTGCAGCTTCTTGTGGAAGTGCTGGAGCAGGGTGACGAGGTGTTCGACGTCGGCGTCGTCCAGGTCCTCGATGAGCCGGTTCTCCGTTTCGCGCAGCTTCTCCCGCACCTTCGCGTAGAGGAGGCGCCCCTTGTCGGTGATGGAGGTGTCGATGACGCGGGCGTTGTCCTTGCGCACCCGTCGTACGACGAGGCCCTGCTCGGCGAGCTGCATGAGGGCGGCGCCCATCGACTGGGCGGTGATGTGGTTCTTCCTGGCCAGGTCGGCGGCGGACATGTCGCCCTCGCGGGCGAGATGGGCCAGCGCGCCGAGCTGTGCGCGGGTGAGGCCCATCGGCCGCAGGACCCGGTCGAGGTTGTGCCCGATAAGGAAGGTGAGCTGGTAGATCAGGTAGTAGGGCCTGGTCATCGGATCCACTGCGGTCGCATCTTCATGGGCCATTTGACTTCTCCGTGTTGAACTTCGCGAGATCAGTGTAGTAAGGTCCCTTATATAAGGTGTCTTCCATTGAAGCCCCTTATGATCGGAACCCGTGCACCGGGTGGTGGGTCGGGAGCGCGGACGGATTCATCATCCTCCGCGCTCCCCCAGGCCGGTACGCCGCCCTTCGGTGCGTCGTGACCGGCGCCGCCGGAGCCGGGCGTCGACAGGATGGTGGTGTGCTCGTCCCAACCGCGAGAGTCGCAGCCATATTCAAGGGTTGTCACATTCCACCGCGTACTCGATGGCGTAGTGATTTCCCTGGGGCTCGTCGTCGTATCTCCGCACGGCCCCGACAAAAAGTCTGATAGCTGATCCTTGTAATGGACGCCGCCGGCCGTTGCCCCGGCGGAGTGTTTCTTGAGCACCGCAATCCCGATCGTACGTGGTGTGTGCTCGTGGCATGCGCCATGCCTGGCGTGTGAAAGGACAGGTCATGCGCCCACGCCTGCTGGATGATGTGCGATATGTCGAATGCCAGGAGGGTGTGTACATTGAGAACGGCCTCGGCTCCTGCATTTTAGAGGGCCGGCAGGTCCATCGGTGGATCGAAGCCCTCGCGCCACGGCTGTCCGGCGACCGGGACCTGGCGGAGATCACCCACGGCCTCCCCGACGCGCACCGCGAGATGGTGGAAGAGCTGGTCAGGACGCTGGCCGAGCGCCGCTTCGTCGTCGACGCCCGCGACGACCGGGCACACGACCTCTCCGCGCGCGAGCTCACGGAGTACGCGCCCGAATTGGCGTTCATCCGGTACGCGTACGACTCGGCGGAATGGCGCTTCCAGCAGGTGCGCAACGCGCGGATCCTGCTGTACGGGCGGGGGCCGGTCCTCGCCGCGGTCGCCGAGGACGGGCTGCGGTCGGGCTGGCGGCGGCTGCGCGTCCTCACCCCTGACGCGGACGACGCCGCCCTGCACGAGGCAGCCCGGCGCGGCCTGCGGGACGACGCGCAGCAGGTCCGCGTCGAGGAGGCGGGACCCGACCCGGCCGCCGACCCCCTGCTGCACGCGTACGTCGCCGGCGCCGATCTCGTGGTGCACGTCGCGTCCGGCGAAGCCGCCGAGGAATTGGCCACGGTCGCCCGGCTGTGCGCCGACGCCGACGTGGCGCTGACGCAGGCGCTGGTACGCGACACGGACGCGTGGGCGACGCCGATCTACGAACGGGACCACGCGCTCGCGGAGTCGGGGTGGCGATGGCTGGCCGCCGGTGCGACCGGAGGGCGAAGGCCGGGCGTGCCGTGGCTGACGGGACCGGTGCCGTCGCTGATCGCCGCCGGGATCGTCCTGCGCTGCTTCCGCCACCTCGCACAGATGCGCCCCGAACGTCCGGACACGCCGTCCGGAGCCCGGATGACCGCGACGATGACGCGCGTCGATCTGGAGACCCTCGACACGTCCGTGCACCGGTTCCACCGTCACCCGGCCGGCGGCGTGGCACCGGACGACGCGGCGACCCGGGACATGATCGCCTCACTGTCGGCGGCCGGACGCGTCCCACAGAGGGACCTGCTCGAACGCGCCAGCACCTTCGAGGATCCCTACCTGGGACCGCTGCGTTCGCTCGACGAGGAGGATCTGCCGCAGGTGCCGCTCGCCCTGTGCCGGGCCACCGTGATCGATCCGTACGGCGGTCGCCCGTCCTCGGCGGTGGCCCCGGTCGTCGGATGGGGACCCGACCGCGAGACCGCGCAGGTCCGGGCGGTGCTGGCCGCCCTGGCCGCCTACGGGTCCCTGGTGGCCGGGCACGAGTCCCGGCAGGGCGGCGGCGAGGGCCTCGTATGGGGGAAGGACCTGCTCACCGGGTCTGTACGCCGGGTGCCGCTGCCCGCTCTAAGCCCCGCCGCAGAGGACGCAGGGGGCGTAGAGGACGCAGGGGGCGTAGAGGGCACAGGGGGCACGGCGTACACGGCGCCCATCGGCGTCGCGGCGGGCCTGTCCTGGGCCGAGGCGGTGGAGGCCGGCCTGCTCGCCCACTTCGAGGCGTTGCCGATCCTCGGCGAGCACGACGACGCCTCCCGCGTCGATCCGCTGCGGCAGGCGGAGGACGACGGCGATGTCCTCGACACGCTACGCCTGCTTGAGCGTACCGGCGAGGCGTTCGAGTTCCACGATCACAGCGCCGCGGTCGGCCTGCCCGCCTACACCGTGACCCTCCAGGGCGACGTGGTGGCCCGATCGGTGGCCGCGGCCCGCGTGCCCGCCCTGCGCCACGCGGCGCGGCACGCCCTGCTGAGCTGGCAGACCCGAGCCGCAGGACGGCCCGAGGCCGTACCCGCGACGCGGCGATGGGCGTCGGACGTGCCGCCGCCGACGGCGGAACCCCCACCGGCTCCGGCCCGCCTCGCCTCCCGGCTGTCACGCGTCACCGGCCGCACCCCCGTGGCCGTGCCGCTCGCCCGCGACGACGTGCTGAGCTCGCTGCTCCCCTTCGTCGTCCAGGTGGTGCTGTGCGATGACTGACCTGCGAACGGACGCGCACCCGCCGGGAACGCGAACCGCGGAGTGGGTCGGCCACCGGCGGTCCGCCGTCATCGGCGCCGGCCGCATCGCCCGGGCCCTCGCCGTCGGGGGCGGTGAGGGCCTGATGCGATACGCGCCGACCGTGCCCCGGCCGCTCGGCCACCGGGACCGCGACCTGCCCCCCGACGAGCTCAACCCGCACCCCCACCCGTTCCCGTGACGCCGTCCCCGGCCGCGGAGGCCAAGATGATCGTTCGGACCGCGCGGCCCGTCGCCCGCGCATCGCGACCGGCGCGGCCGCCCGCGGGCGAGGCGACCCGCCGCTTCCTCGCCGAAGCGGACCGGCCGCCGGCCGTCCCCCGCCCGTGGACGGCGAAGGCGACCGGCGCGTTCAAGCGGTACGCGGACGCCGAGCGACTGAACCTGCCCGACGACCGGGGGGACGCGCCGCTCGGCTCGGGGCCGTTCGTCGGCCACCTGCTGCGGCACCTTCTCGGCATCGGCCGCTGCGGCTGGGCCTACGACCTGCTCGTGCCGGGGGCGCGGCCCGGTCCGGTGGTCGTGGCGCCGCAGCGGCCGGTTCCGTCGGAGGGCGAGCTGTATCCGATCGAGGCGTACGTCGCCGGCGGGTCCCGGGGGTTCCCCGATGGGCTGCATCACTACGATCGCGCGCATCACGCGCTGCAACGCCTGCGCCCGGGCGATCACCGCGCGGCGCTGCTCGAAGCGCTGACCGCGCCACCAGCCGAGCCGCCCGACCTGGTGATCGTCCTTACGGCGGTGTTCTGGCGGAGCGGCGTCAAGTACGGCGATTTCGCCTACAAACTGCAGTGCCAGGAGACGGGCGCGCTGGTGGCGCAGTCGCTGGCGCTGACCGAGGATCTCGACGTCTCCGTCCGGCCGTATCTGGACTTCGACGGCGCCTTGGTCGAGGCGCTGCTCGCCCTGACGCGCGGGGCCGAGGGCGCGCTCGCCGTACTCTGCCTGACCGGGTCGGGAGCGCGGGAACCGGCCGCGACGGCGCCGGGCGCGAGCGAACTCATCGCCCGGCGGGCCGCCAAGGCGATCGACCCGCCTCCCTCGGTGACCGCGTCGCTGCCGCTGCTCACCGCCCTGCATGCCGCCGCCACGATCCCGGGCGGCGGGCCGGGCTCGGGCGGGAACCCGGAACCCGCCCGCGCAGGCCCGCCGCCCGATGACGACCCCGCCGTACGGCTGCCGGAACCGGTGCCGGTCCGGTTGCGCGCGGGCGTCGCCCACCGCAGGTCGGCCCCGGCCGGATTCGCGCCGGCGCCCATCCCCGCGGAGGTGTTCGCGGGCATCCTGGCGGCCGCGGCGGGCGGCCGACCAGGGGAGCGGGACAGTACGTCCGAGGGGCCGGCCACCTGCGGGGTGTGGGCGTTGGCGCTGCGCGTGGACGGCGTGCGGCCGGGTGGTTACCGGTACGACCCGGAGGGCAGGCTGGTCGGCGCCGCCGTACCGTGGCGGGGGCTCGACGAGATCGCCGCGAAGGTGTGGCCGTCCACCGCGCTCGCCCTCCGCGAGGCGGCGGCGGTGATCCTCCCGGTCGGCGACCCCCTCGGCGGCGTCGCGACGTCCGGCGACCTCTGGTACCGCCTGCAGCTGACCGAGTCCGGGGCCGTCGTCCACCGGGCCGCCCTGGCAGCCGCCGCGCTCGGGCTCGCGTCCCGGATCCACTCCGATGTCTGCTGCGGGCCGACGGATTCGGCACTCGGCCTGCGGCCGGGTCATCGCAGCCTGAGCGCCCTGCTCGTGGGCGTGACTCCGCGCCGCACTCCCGTCCGATTCGTCCCAGGCCGGTACCGGCCCGACTGACGTCGCCCGCGCCGACCCTTCTCGGCGCAGGTCACAACAACCAGGAGGAAGTCATGCAGGACGGTTCCCCGTTCGACCTGTCGGCCTGGGCGGTCGAGTCGATCAACGCGCTCGGCGGCGTCGACGAGGGGCACGGCATGACCGAACCCGCCGCGGGCGTCACCTGCCTCTGCGGCGGTGCCTGCACCACCTGTAGTGGCAGCACGCCGAGCTTATCGAGGACGAGGTCCTGTAGCTGCTGGACTCCGCCGATCACCGGGTGACGGCGGGCGGCGTCCGGGCCGCGGACGGGGTGGCCCGGACGCCGCGAATGACGGGAGTGGGCGATGGGTGAAATCGGGCGAGAACGGGTCGTCCTGGTGCCCGGATCGGGAGCGCGGGCACGCCGGGGCGTGGGTTAGCGGAACCGGCCACCGAACCGGCCACCGAGATGTCCTCGGTACCCACCAGCGAACGGGACCGCGCCTGACCGCGGCCGCCGTCCATTCATAACGAGGGAAGGCGATGGGGAAATGACCTATCGAACGACGCGGCGGCCCGCGGATTCCGCGTGGCATACCGCGTACGTCTACTACTACGAGAAGGACAAGTCCGGCCTGCTGGTCGACGCCGTGGCCCCCCTGCTCGACCGACTGGCCGACGTGACGGAGGCGGTCTTCGTCGTGCCGCACTGGCGGCAGGGGCCGCACCTCCGGATCAACGTCCGCGCCCGTGAGCACGACTGGTCTGAGGTGATCCGCCCGGCGATCGAGGAGACGATCGGGGCGTATCTGGAGGACCATCCGTCCACGGCCCGGCTCGACGAGCGGGCCCTGCTGTTGCGGCACCGGCGCCTGGCCGAGGCGGAGATGGAGCCGGGGCCGCTCACCCCGTGGTACCCCGACAACACGATGCGTTTCGCGCCGTTCCAGTCGCGGCGGCACGCGGTGGGGGGAGACCAGGAGGTGGCGGACCTGATCGTGGACTTCTCCGTGGAGAGCAACGGGCTCTACCTGGATATGCCGCGGCATGTCAGGGAAGGCCGGGACCGTCTGGATCTGCTCATGCTGACCCTGCTGTTCACCACCGCACACGCGGTGGGCGGGCTGCGGCGCAACGTCGGGTCCTTCCGCGCGCATTCCGAGGCGTTCTTCGACGCGTGCGAGCGGCCCGAGGTCTGGCGGTCGGCGTTCGCGGCGAAGTACCAGGAGCATCGTGACCTGATCCTGGACCGGATGCGCGGCGTGACCCGCACCCTCGTCGGCGGCGACGACGCGCCCGACCGCCTCCCCGAGGAGCCTGTCCCGTTCGTCCGGGAGTGGGCCGACCTGATCACCCGCCATGCCGAACGCGCTGATCCGATCATCGAGAGCGGCATGGCGATCGCGGATCCCTCCATCGCCATCGCCGCCGCGCGGGAACACCGCAGCGACTATCTCCGCCTGGCCCTGGGCACCGCCGGGTTCGTCAGAAGGGGAGTCGGTAACCCCGTGTTCCAGCGCTACCGCGTGGTGCTGAACTACACCTACGGGTTCCTGACCCGGATGGGCGTCGAGCCGCGCGAACGCTACCTGCTGTGCTACCTGGCGGCCGAGGCCATCGAGGACGTGTACGACATGTCGGCGATCGCGTTCATGCGCAAGTTCGTCGCCGACCACCCCGGGCCACTCGTCACGGCACCCGCGAGACGGCGATGACGCAACCGGTGTGGTTGAGCGCCCACGTGTTCCGGCACGATGACCTCGACGAACTCCTGCTGACCCAGATCGCCCCCCTGATGCGCGAACTCGTCGCCGACGGCCTCGTGCTCGGCTTCTTCTTCCTGCGCCACTGGGAGGGCGGCCTGCACGTACGGCTGCGCATGCGGACCGACCCCGCCGACGCCGACAAGGTGGGCGAACTGGTGACCAACCGGCTTGGCGCCTACCTGCGCGCACACCCCTCCCGCCATCCGGCGAACCCGGCCGACTACCCGCGCCTCGCCGCCGAACTGGCCGCCCTTGAGGGCAATCCCGGCTACGAGCGGCGCCTGTTCCCGCCCGACACCATCCGATTCATCCCCTACCAGCCCGAACACCGCTCCTTCGGCGACGGCCCGTCGCTGGCCGCCGTGGAACGCCACTTCTGCGAATCCACGGCGGTGGCCCTCGACACCCTGACCACCCCGCCGCCCCAGCGAGTCTCCCCGGCGATGGCGATGACCCTGGCCGCCCTGCTGTGCCTCCCGGCCAACGCCGACATCATGTCGTACGAATTCAAACCGAACGACGAGGCCGAGGCCGCGACGAAGGCGGCCTGGCTCCGCTCCCGCGACGAGCTGACCGCCCTGGCCGAACGGCTCCGCACCGCCGACACCTCCACCGAGTCGCGGATCCCGGCCCTGGCGTGGTTACGCTCCTTCCGCGAACTGCGGGACAGACTGGGCGGCCTCTGCCACGAAGGCCGCTTCGTCACCGAGTCCAAACACCCCCTCACCCACGCGCTCGACCGCTGCCTGCACCTGCACCTCAACCGGCTGGGCATCCCCCTCCCGCAGGAGGCCCGGCTGCGCCGCCTGGCGCTCTACACCCTCCGCCACCTGCCATGATCACTCGACGAAGACGCCTCAGACGGCGCTCGCGCCGAGGGCCTTGATGCCGGTGGCCATCGCGTTGCCGAGGTGCTCGTCGCAGAGCCGGATCGCCCGATCGACGTCCCGGGCGGTGATGGCGTCCACCAGCGCCTCCATCTCGACGAGGACCTCGGCCGTGCGGCCCGGATGCGACAGGGAGGTGGCCCGCAGCAGCCGCACCCGCGCCTGCACGCCCGCGAGAATGCCCTGGATCGTGGGGCTTTCCGCGCCGTCGAGCAGCACGGCGTAGAAGTGATCCTTGGCCCGCAGCATCGCGGCCGTGTCGTCGCCGGCGGCGTGGATCGCGCGCATCTCCTCCAGGGTGTCGCGCAGGGCGTCCATCTTCTCGTCCGGGGCGCGCTCGATGAACCGCCGTACGGCTAGCGCCTCCAGGGCGGCGCGCACCGCGTACAGATCCTTCGCCTCCTCGGCGGACGGCGCGTAGACCACCGCGCCCTTCTGCGGGATGACCATCACCAGGCCCTCGGCGGTGAGCTCCCGCAGGACCTCGCGGATCGTCGTCCGGGACACGCCGATCCGCTCGATCAGCTCCCGCTCGACGAGCCGCTCACCCGGCTTGAGGTCGAAGTTGAGGATCGCGTTGCGGAGCGCCTCCAGCACCTGCTCGCGCAGAGGCGCGGCCACGCGGCCGATGCGGATGCCGTTCAGGCCACCGGTCGACTGGTTCTCGGCGCTTGGCATGATATGAGCTTACGGCCAGACAATCAGACGCCCGCCGCGCCGTAGTCGTCGTCGCTCACCGGATCGTGCCACTCGGTGACGCCCAACGACACGGCGGTGTGGATCAGGTAACTGCCGGGCCCGGCACCGTGCCAGTGCATCTCGCCCGCAGGCACCCACACCGTGTCGCCCACGCCGAGCGGCTGCGGCTTTTCGCCCTGCGTGCACACGAACCCGCTGCCCGCCGTCACGATGAGGATCTGGCCGCGCTCGTGCCGGTGCCAGTGGGTGCGGGCGCACGGCGTGAAGAACACGTTGTTGATGGTGACGCCGTCGGTCGTCGGCAGGACCGGGTCCGCCCAGACCTCGCCGGTGAACGTGGCCGAGCGCCGCTCGGACTCCGCGCCCGAGGCGCGGCCACGGATGATCTTCATGATGTGCTCTCTCCTGGTCAGCTCTGCGGCTCGTCGTACAGGCGCACCCCGCCGGAGATGTCGCCGATCGCGTCCACGACGCGGTTGCTGATCATGTCGGCGTACCCGGTGCCGTTCGCGAGGCCGAAGCTGGCGAGCGGGCCGGACGCGTTGAGGCTGGGAACGCCGAGCGTGTGCAGGTGATCGACGTACAGGACCACGTCCTTCATCATCAGCGCTCCGGTGAGCCCGCCCTCCAGGTAGTCGCCCTCGATGATGCGCGGGAACCGGTTGAGCGTCGCGAAGTTGACGCCGCTGCTCGCGTTGAGCACGTCGAGCAGGACCTTCAGGTCGAGCCCGGCCTTGCGCCCGGCCACCATCACCTCGGCCGTCGCCGCGAGGCTCACCGCGTTGAGGAAGTTGTTCAGCAGCTTGGCCGTGTGCCCGGCCCCGCTGTCGCCCATGTGGAACACCTTCGCCGCGAACGTGCCGAACAGCGCGTCCAGGCGCTCCAGCGCCGCCTTCGACCCCCCGGCCATGATCGTCAGCGTGCCCTTCTCGGCCGCGGCGGCCCCGCCGGACACGCCCGCGTCCAGGTACTCGACGCCGCGCTCGGCGAGCGCCGCGTGCAGCTTCACCGTCGAGCTCGGCGCGGCGGTGCTGAGATCCACCACGACCTGCCCCGTACGGCTCGCCGCCAGCACCCCGCCGTCCCCGAGCACCACCGCCTCGACCGCCTTGCTGTCCGGCAGCGAGAGCAGGACGACGTCGCTGCCCTCGACGACCTCGGCGATCGACGCCGCCGGCGTGGCCCCCACGGCGGCCGCCCGGGAGGCGTCCAGGTCGAAGCCGAGCACCGGATGCCCGCCGTCGACGATCCGCCGCGTGATGCGGCCCCCCATGTTGCCGAGCCCGATGAATCCCACACGCGATCCGCTCATGCCCGCCCCCTCCTTTCCGTACTCACCCTGCTCACCCTGCTCACCCGGGTCACTCCGCTCACCCAACGCGCACGGCGAACCCCGGCTCCACCCCATCGAGCGCCGGGAACCGCCGCATCACCTCGGGATCGTGCCCGGCCACGACGGCCGTCCCGGGCACCGAGGCCAGCTCCTTGAGCAGGTCGAACCCCCGGTACATCGCCTCCAGATCGGCCACGTACGCGAACGGCCGATCCCGCTCGATCTCCTCGTAGTAATGCGCCGCGTCCGAGGCCAGCACCGCCCGCCCACCGGCGGTGGCGACCAGCACGATCACCTGACCGGGCGTGTGCCCGCCGACGGGCACCACCTCGATCCCCGGCGCGATCGTCCGCGCCTCGTCCAGCAGCGTCATCCGCCCCTGCGCCCGCACCTCGTTCAGGTGCGCCGTCTCGCTCTCCTCGGCCGACCAGGCGAACTGCGGCCTCCTCGCCATCGGCCCGGTCCAGAACTCGAACTCCCGCCGCGACATGATCACCTCTGCGGCGGGAAAACTCGCCAGGTTGCCGATGTGGTCATAGTGCCCGTGCGTCACCACCACCTGCGGCGTCGTCGCGGCGTCCACCCCGATCCGGGCCAGCGCCTCGACCGGCGGCACCAGCGTCGTCCGCTTCCGCCGCGCGCCGCCCACCTCGCCGAACCCGGTGTCGATCACCACCGTGCGCTCGGCGTTCCGCGCCACCCAGCAGTAGTAGTCCATCCCCAGCGGCTCATCCGGCTCGCCATAGATGTGATAGTTCAGGTAGATCTCGCCCTTCTCCCCGGCCCGCGTGCCGTACCGAAGCGCGATCACCTCATACGTCGAGTCGCTCATCGTGCCCCTCATCCCCTCTCGCGCGCCGATCAGGCCGAGGGCCGGTTCTCCGGATTCTTCAGCTCTTCGGCGAGAATCGGCGCGGCGGCCGTGGCCGCGTGAATGCCGAGCACGGCGGCGATCTCCATCACCTCAAGGATCTCCTCCGCGGTCGCGCCGTACCCGATCGCGTTCTCGATGTGCAGCTTGAGCCCCTTGACGTACAGGTGCGTGGCGGCGGTGTCGAATGCGATGTAGACAAGCTCCTTGACCTTCGGCTCCAGCGTCCCCGTCCGCCACGGCACCGACGAGAACTCGGTGTACGCCGCGAAGGTCTCCGGGTCGAGCTCCAGCATCTCGTCCCAGAACGAGTGCCAGTAGCCGCGCGTCTTGGTGAACTCGGCCTTCAGCCGCTCCTGATACTCGCTGAGCGGCGCGGGCCCCTTCCGCAGCCCCTTCTCCTCCAGCACCTCGACCAGCACCGGCACCCCGATGTTCATCGCATGGATCCCGAGCGTCGAGGTGAGCTCCAGCACCTCCATGATCTCCAGCGCCGTCGCCCCGAGCTTCAGCGCCGCCTTGATGTGCTGCCGCACCCCCGGCATATACATGTGCGTCGCGGCGGCGTCGACCGCGATGTAAATGAACTCCTTGACCTTCGGGTCCAGGTGGTTCTTCCGCCACGGCACCGCGGAGAACTCCAGGTACGCCTTGAGGAACTCGGGATCGATCTCCAGGATCGCCTGCCAGGAGTCGCCCCAGGTGCCGCGAACCCGGATGAACTCGTCCTTGATCTCCTGCTGTCGTGGAGTGAGCTCCATGGTGTGACTTCCCTACGAGGTGGTACGGCTCAGCAGAGCACGATGGCGAGAAGGAATCGCGTAACGAGCACGTGACATCCCGTCAGACCATACGATTGTCTGACGATACGACGCAAGAGCCGACCCAGCCCCAACCCAGACACGTGATGACCGCCGGCGACGTCACCCCCTCCGCCCCCATCGCCGACCTGGCCGAGAACAGCCCCCTGTGGACCTACCCGGCCCGACCCCTGGGCCGAAACGGACCCTGGGGTGGCTCAATGCTCCATCGCCGCCGCCTAGCGTGCGTCAGTTGGTCGTGCCCCATCGGCGTACCAGCGCCTCCACCGACTCGACGGCGGCCAGCGCGTTCCCGCCGAACACGGTCTCGTACGAGAGCATCACCCCTGAGCAGCCACGATTCAGCCAGTGCGCGAGGTCGCAGATCTCAGCCCGGGTGGGCAGGGTGAACCGCTCCAGGCCCTCCGCGACCTGGGTGGCGAGGACCCACGGTGTCCCCGTTCGTACGGCGGCGTCGGCGATGGCGGTCACCGCGGCCGGAAGCTCGACCCAGGGGATGCTCAATGCGAGGTCGCCACGCGCGGCCATGACCATGTCCGCACTCCGGCTGATCTCCTCAATACGCTCGACCCCGAGAGCGGTCTCGATCTTCGCGATGATCGGCAGCCTTCGCGCGCCCATGATCTCGCGCGCGACGGCGAGGTCGTCGGAGGAGGCGACGAAGGAAAGCGCGACGGCGTCGAACTCCTCGTGGCAGGCCACAAACTCCAGGTCGGTGCGGTCCTTGTCCGTCAAGGCACGGGGGTTGAAGCCCCGACCGCGGACTGTGAGCCCACGAAACCGCTGCAGGGTGCCCGCGCCCACGACTTGGACCACCACGCCGTCCGCCCCGGTGTCCACCACGGCCAGTTCCGCGCCACCGTCCCCCACGGTGATGACGTCGCCCACGGCCAGCCCGTCGAGAAACCTGTTTCTCGGGCACCGGGAGAACGCCCGCAGCAGGGTCCGATACGGCCACCCCGGCGAGCGTGAAGCGCATCCCCGGCTCAACCGGGATGCTCGCGGCCGAGGCGAACCCGCCCAGCCGGAACTTCTCCCCAGCGAGATCGGCGACGATCAGACAAGGCCGACCCTCCTCGCTCGCAATCTTGCGAAGGTTCCTGGCCCGCTCAAGCTGCAACTCGGGCGTGCCGTAGGAGAAGGTGAGCCGCACCCCCGTCGCGCCACGCCGGAGAAACTCCGCCTCCCGCTCAAGGGACGAAGGGCCGAGGGTTATCCAGATATGGGTCATAAGGGATCCGATTCGAAGAGCGGTTCATGAAGAAGCCACCGAGCGTAGGTTTCAATCCCATGCGTGAAATACGAAGTAGGGCTAAAACGTTCGGACGCGAAATTCGTGAGCCGCCGGACTCGCCCGTCCTCGCTCAAAAGCACACGCCCGGTACCTTCGGTGACCTCGCCGATGAACTGGTGCTGGATTCCATGCCGTAGCGCGAGCCGCTGGAACTCGGCCGTCCGATCCGGAGGCACGGTGATGACCAGTTCCCAGTTACCCCAGGAGAGAAGCAGTTTCCTGGGGTCCACCCCGAGCGCGTCGGCGACCTGCGCGACAGGGTCGGACGGCGTCAACGCCGCGCCGTCGAGGACGAAATCCACCGAGTTACGGACGGCCAGTTCACGCAGGCACCCGCTCACCCCGTCGGAGGCGTCCATGCACGCGCTGACCACACCGGCACCACCGAGCACCTGCCCCTCACGAAGCCGAGCGACCGGCCGGTGCAACGCGTCGCGCAGTCGCTGGGACGCATGTCCGGTAACGGATAGCCGATCCGGAAACAGATGTCCAAGCAGCGCCGCCCAGAATAACCCCATCTCGCCGATCACATAGATCAGGTGACCAGGGGCGGCGCCCACACGTCGCATGACCCGGTCTTTGCGAACCGACCCTATGGCGGTCCCGGTGGCCGTGAAGGAATCACCATCCTTGATATTTCCACCGACGACCGGACAACCCCATTCCTCCGTACCAGCGACCAGCCCGTCAAGAAAGCGCTCATAGTCCGAAACGGGCATCTCGTTGGGCATCACCGTCGAAACGACGATCCCCACGGGTTGCGCGCCCATGGCCGCGAGATCGCTGACATTGATCAGCATGGTCATCCAGCCATAGTGCCAATAATCTCGATCGGCGACGTCGAAGACCAGAGGCCGGGGACAGGGGTCCGTGGTCATAACCAGAACGTGCCCGGGAGGCGGCGCTTCGATCTCGGCGCAGTCATCACCGATCCCGGTTTCGGCAGAGCGGAATCTGCTGAATCTCGGCAGAACCAGGTCCTGTAAAATGGCGCGTTCCCCCAGTTGGTCAAGTCGCGCCGCCGCAGCTTGCGTGAACATCGGTTGTCTTCTTCCTCCGCTCCGCACCTCATCGGGCTCGAGTATGGATGCCGTCAAAATCGCCCAGAAATCTCCTCCGCGTGACCGTCCACCCAGGGCAGCAGGGTATTAAGCGTGGAAAAAACCCGTGCCCGGTTCTCGTCGGTCATATACATCCTCTGCCAGCGCCACTCCCGGCCGCCGGTCGTCTCAGTATAGACGCGCCTCATAAGCTGACTTGGCATCTCTGCGGTCGGATGAAATGCACGAATGCTGCCTTCCTGGACAAAAAGGTAGGAATCTCCCGAGAGATATCTAGTGGAGAGTGTTGCGAGTGAGATAGGGGCCATTTGCATCCCACTCCGGCGAACGGCCCGTAGCAAACTCACTCGTGCCGGCAGCGCATGGACATGAGCGTGATCGATGCAGCTTCCGGCGGTTCCCGGACGGTGTGGTCCGTGTTCGAAGAACATCGCCTGCACGCCGTAGGCCATGCGAAACAGCCGGTCGATGCGCTGTAGGTGCCTGTCCAGGCGGTTCAGCGCCTCCACGCCGCCCGCCGCCATCGCGAGCTCGTGCCGGACGGTGACGACGAGGAGGTGACCTTCCGCCACCGGTGCGAGGTCCGGCATGACAAAAAAGTCCGCGTCACCCCACAGCACTCCGGTTGCGCCTGGCAGAAGTTCCAACCCGTTCAACCGGAACCTAAGTTCCGGGCAGAAGGCGCAGTCCTTCTCCGAGGGGAGGGGTTGGGGGTGCTTGCGGGCCACAAGTTCACCGCCTGAGCCGGTCCGTACCGGCTCAACGGGGAACTCCCGCACCCATTGCTCGTGCCGTAATGCGTGCGGGGAAAGCGGGAGGACCGCAAGCATGCCTCCGGACTTCAGGACGGGCAGGTACCGACGGGCATCTCGCAACGGATGCGGCGACCGTATCAGCAAGCCGTCGAATAGCTCGGGAGGGTAGGCGAGGGCGCCCTCGTGCCGCACGCGTCGCACCACTGTCGTGGTCCCGCCGTCCGCAGCTGAAGGCGCGGATGACCCTGCCGCCACCACCTCGGCGCAAGTGATCCCGTGGCTTGCCGTACTGACGCGGTCGAGCCCGTCCGCCGTGACGGCGAGCATCTCGCGATTTCCCGACAGCGCCCCCAAAAAGGCGTCGATCGCGTCTCCATCGGGGGCAAGCCTGGACTCATGCAGATAGTGATGCATAAAAACCCCATTTAGGGTAATGGCGAGATATGGGGGCATATGGGTACATGCTGCGTCACGTGAGCCCCGCTGGCAAGGTGCGCGTAGACGCGACACCGTTATGCTCGGTGCCCTCAGATCTTCCCGGGTAGCCGCGGGACATCATGCAGGTTGCAGACCCATCACACCTGAATGGTCACTCAGGGCTGCGAAGCGATCCTGTCATACTCTGACCTGAAGAAATGGCTGGGCTCGGTGTCGTCAGCGCGGGAGGCCGATCAACGTGGTTCTGGTGCCGGATCAGCAGACCATGTGGAATTCCTGGCACACCACCTCTCACGAGCCGGACCCGGAGCCGCTGCATCGGCGATTCACCGAAGATTTCATCCGGGCACTCCCGTCGGCCGCCGGAGCGCTGCCGATCTTGGAGCTGGGGTGCGGGCAGGGGCATGACGCCTTGCTGATCGCCTCGTCCGGCTACTCGGTCTACGGGCTCGATTTCTCCCCAGTGGCACTGGAACAGGCGCGTCAGTACGCGGAGGCTCGCCCGGAGCTGCACCTCCGCTTTCGATGTCATGACACCTCGAAGCCATTGCCGTTCCAGGACGGCGAACTGGGGGGAGTGTACTCGTACCTGTCGCTGCACTATTTCACCGACGCCGTGACCAGGGCTGTCTTTCGTGAGATTCACCGGGTGCTGCGGCCCGGTGGAGTCTTCGCATTCTGTGTCAAGTCAACCGACGACCCGTTGCATGGGAAGGGTATTCAAATAGAGCGGGACATGTACTGCCTGGATGGACATGTCCGACACTTTTTCTCTCCGGATTATATCCGGGAACTGCTTCGGGGGTGGCAGATTCTGTGTCTATCGGAAGTGCGGGCCAATTATCTGCGATCTGACATCCCAAGCGGGATAGTGCAGGCGATGGCGAGAAAGCCAAACGATTCCACCGGGTCCGCGACAGGGGTGTGCGTGGAGGAAGGTTGATCATAGATATCGAGGTCATGAACCGTAAGCTTGACCTCGCAATAAACCTCTTGCGCCGGACGTACACTCCCACGAGGGTGGGAGGCGGCTGGTACCACCAGCTTGACATGGACCCCCCGGGCCCCACCGCCACCGGCGTCGCGTTGACCGCATTTCACGAGGCGAACCAGCGCTTCGAGCATTTCGCCGAGGCGTTGTCCTTTCTCAAATCTCGTCAGATCACCGCGCCCAACCCGGACGTCGCGGGTGGCTGGGCGATGAATACGAGTTTCGGCCTGCCCGTCGTCGAGGCGACCGGATGGGTGGCCCGTTTTCTCGGTCTGGCCCGGTGCGGGCACATCGACGGCGGCCCGGACGTGGCGGGTGCCTACCGGTGGCTGCTGTGCAACCAGAACGACGACGGCGGCTGGGGGTCGATGCGCGGTTGTCCCTCCCGTACCTGGCTGACCTGCCTGGCGCTCCGTGCGCTCGCTCAGCTCGACCCCTACGCTCCCGCCATCGGCCGCGGGGTGGACTGGCTGCTGAGCCGGCAGGATCGAGTTTCGTGTGGGTGGGGCGCGGGCGTGAACGCGGCCGGTCCGCCCACCGTGACACACACCGGATTCGTGTTGCTGACGCTGTCCGAGCTACGTATCGACCGGGCTCAGGAGCACATCCTCAACGCATACACCTGGCTGGAGAAGAATCTCGACCCCTCGGCGATCGATGACCCCCAGGCTCGTATCGAGAGCTACAACGTCAACCAGACGATCGACGGGAAGCCTGTCGTATGGCACACCATTCTGGTGCACTACGGCCTGCCCGTCGCGCTGTCCGCGCTGCTCCGCCACCCGATCTGTCCTCCCCCCGCCCCCATCTGCGCGGGGTTCGCCACGATCGCCGCCACGCAGCTCGACGACGGATCGTGGCCCAACATCCAGGGCGGGCAAGGCGCCTCGATCTGGGCGCTGTGGCCATTCGTGCAGGCTCTCACCGACATCAGCAGGCTTCCGCTCATCCGCCCCGCCGACCAGCTCGTGCTCTCTCCGGGGCTGGTGGCCATCCAACGCCAGGAGGTCAGGGGACGTCCGCTCACGTCGCTGCTGAGAACCCAGCGTTGGCTGGCGGTGGCACGTTTCTTCGCCCGGTTCTGGGCGTCCTTGCTGCTCATCCTCTCCGTCGTCACCGGACTGCTGCTGGTCGGCGCAGGCCGCTTCGGGTGGCAGGACTTCCTGCTCGGCCTGATACTTCCCATCGGCCTCTTCGTGCTGCAGGAGCTGCGGCAGCGACACGGCAAACGGTGAGCGAGCGATAACGAGTCCTGTCACGTCGCCGAGGTCATATCGTCGGTCGCTTCCCTGCTACGCAGCCAAGGCGTAAGCAATGTCTCGCCGGAGGACGCCGCGTACCGATCTCGGACGATTCAGTACGCGGCCCCGCCGCTGTGTGGGTGAGGCCGCTGGCTCGGCCCCGGTGATCGGCGGCTCTCCGCCCCTCGATCACGGGGGTTCCGGCAGCGGATAGGTGAACCACACCTGCTTGGAGCCGTCCGACGCACGGCACCAGCCCATCGTTCGGACCAGGTCGGATACCAAGGCCAGTCCCCGGCCGTGTTCCGCGTGGTCGTCGGGGTTGAGGAGGTGTGGAAGGTCGGGTCCGTGATCGGTGACCGCGCCGAACAGGGTGGTGCCCTCGATGTGCAGGGTGAGGACGATCTCGGGCGCGCCGTGGATGATTGAGTTGGTCACGAGTTCGCTGATCACGAGGACGAGGTCGTCGGCGATCCGTTCGTGGCCCCAGTCGGCGAGCGCCTTTCGTACGGCGCGTCGCGCGTGCGCCACGTAGGCGATGTTGTTGGGGACGGGGTAGGTGAGACCACGGATCACGCCGGCCTCCCGCTTCGGTCTCTGGACGTCCGGCCAGCCGTCTGGCGGACGCGCGACATCGTGATCTGCCGAGTGTCTCCCTCCCCAGGTCGCCACGCTGTGTTGCAATTCGGTAACTGATGGGTGGACAGCGCCATAGGTCCAGCACTCCTTGTAGTTGCTTGACTACTCTCATACTTGTGCTTGGAGACATAGAAGCGCAAGACCAAAATCAGCAAAACCCAAATGTCTGATTACGGAAGTAATGGCCCGATTCCTAGGGAACTCTGATGACTTACAGCCCCACGGTCCGTCGCCGACGTCTTTCGCTCGCCTTGCTTCAATTCAGGCGGGATGCAGGGTTGCGTGCCGAAGAAGCCGCGCGACGGCTCGGCTGGCAGGCGAGTAAGATAACCCGTATCGAGCGCAATGAATGGCGTCGCCCGAATTTGAGTGATGTCCTCGACCTGCTCGATGCCTACGAGGTGACGGACGAGTCGACCCGGCAAGCGATCATCACCCTCACTCGTGAGGCGCGTAAGCGCGGTTGGTGGGAGGAGACGCAGTACCGGGACATTCTCGGCGCCGCGCTCATCGGGCTGGAGTGGGAGGCCAGCGAGATCCGTACCTTCGAAACCGTCCTGGTTCCAGGCCTGTTTCAGACTCGCGACTATGCCGCTGCTGTATTCCGCGCCGGGCGTGTCATGGACGAACAGGAGGTTCAGCGCCAGGTCGAGGCGCGTCTGACGCGGCAGCAACTGCTGGACCGTGACGATCCGCCCGCGTTCTGGGTCATCATCGACGAGGCGGCGCTACGCAAGCACGTCGGCGGACCCGAGGTGATGCGTGGCCAGTTGCGCCATCTGCGAGCCTTGGCTGAGCGGCCGAACATCGGCCTCCAGGTGCTCCCCGACACCGCAGGTGCACACATGTCCATGAATGGACCATTCACGATCCTGGATTACCGGGATGATCGCGATCTGAGCATCGTCTACGTCGAAGTAGGCAGGCCCGGCGATTTGTTCCTGGAAGCACCGGAGGATGTCGGGCACTATCGGCGCAAATACGAGTACCTGCAAGGCTCGGCATTGAGCGTTGAGGAATCAGCGGCGTATCTTGACAAGCTGATGAACCTACTCGGCTAGAGGTATCGCTGGTGGACTCTTCTCAGGAAAGCCGACATATCTGGCGCAAGTCGTCCTACTCCTCGGCGGAGGGTCAGAACTGCGTGGAGGTGGCGATCACGCCCGCTGGCGTGGCCGTACGCGACTCCAAGAACCCCGCTGGGCCGGTGCTTACCTTCGGCGGTCGGGCTTGGCGAAAGTTTCTTGCCGAGGTCAAGAGGTAGGCGCGGCTTTCTGATAGGTGCCACGAGTGGTGACGGAGGCGGAGTCGCAGGGTTCGGCGTGTTTGGGTTCGGTCGAGCCGTTGCTACCCGCGCCGGGGCGGTGGTCGGACCCACGACGGCGGTCCGGTACCCGTGTTTCGCGTGGATGCCGGACCGCCGTGAGCATCCGAGAGGCGGCTACCGGATCGTCCGCAGTGCTCCGGCCTTCAGGCCGGGGGTGAAGCGGACTCTCCCACGTAGCGGGGCAAGGAAAGCTGGATCGCCCCCCGGGCGATCCAGCGTCTCCCCGGCTCAGACCGGTCGGTTCTGCTGCTCGATGTACCGGCGCAGGACGGTGATCGGAGCGCCGCCCACGCTCCCGGCGAAGTAGGAGCCCGACCACAGCTTGTTCGCCCGATAGTAGTGACGGGCCAGCTCGGGGAACTCCTGCCGCAGCCGCCGGGAGGACACGCCTTTCAGCGAGTTGACCAGGCGGGACAGGGCGACCTTCGGCGGGAAGCG
>NZ_JBFATZ010000015.1:0-195521 GCF_040678635.1 Thermopolyspora sp. NPDC052614 | reverse complement strand
TTGCGTGCCGCCCACTCGGAAAGCTTCACGCGATCACGATAGCAGCTGAGAAAGGCTGAGATTCACTGATGGATCACGTAACAGTTCCCTCCCCCACTCCGGCGTCCGACTCGTTCACCCACGTCGCGGCGCCGTTCGGATCCGACCGGGAGTACCTCGCACTGGTGCTCCCCCGGGTGCGTGCCGCGCTGACGGCCGGAGAAAACGTGCTGGTCATCACCGGTCAGGAACGGCTCGCGCTGCTACGGGAGGGCCTCGGACGCGACGCCGGGGCGATCGACGCCACCCCCGCCGACCGCTGGTACGACCACCCCGCCCGAGCCCTGAACGCCGTCCTCGACTACGCCAAAGAACGCCGCGACCGCCGCGTCCTCCTCATCGGCGACCAACGCTGGCAGGACCGCACGACGCGGGAGACCCGCGAGTGGATCCGCTACGAGTCCATCGCCAACCGGGTGCTCGCCACCGTCCACGGCACCGGCCTGTGCCTGTACGACCGGCGCACCACGCCGCCGGAGGTCATGGCGGCCATGTACCGCACCCACCCCTACTCGCTCACCCCCCACCCGGCCACCGCCTCCGACCCGCCCCGCCGCAACAACGGCTACGTGCCCCCCGAGTCGATGCTCCTGGAAGGCGACGACAAGCCCTTCGACGACCCCCCGGTCTGGAGCGAGGCGATCGCCTTCGCCCTGCCCACCCTGAAACGCCTACGCGACTTCGTCGCCACCCGCGCCCGCCGCGCCGGCATGCCCGGCGAACGCGTCTCCGCCCTCATCCTGTGCGTCGCCGAGATCGCCGCCAACGCGGTCGAACACGGCGGCGGCCGCGGCGTCGCCTCGATCTGGGAGGACGACGACGAGATCATCTGCGAAATCTGCGACCCCGGCGGCACCCTGCAGGACTCCCACCCGGGCTACCTGCCCCCACCGGAAGGCTCCCCACGCGGCTACGGCCTCTGGCTCACCCGCCAAACCTGCGACCTGATGGAGATCCGCGCCACCCAGGGCGTAACCAAAGTCCGCCTCCACATGAAACTGCCCTAATCACACAGCCGATCCGCCCCGAGCCGTGGCAGCCTCGCCGGCCGAGCTGACGCCATCCGCATCGACGATCATCAGCGTGCCGGTATCCACGTCTCGCCACCCACGGACGACCACGGATCCGTACCGGTAGGACGGATACGGCCGCACCATGATGTCCAGCCGCGCCTGCCTGATGAAGGCCGACGCTCCCGGCGGCATCGTGCGCAAGGCACAGACCATCCGGCACGCCGCGACCTCATAAATATCGGTCACTCCGTACACACCATGCCCATTGCCTGCATCGGCCTCGTACACGAACAACGACGGCTGCTGGGTGCGCACAGAAACGTTCACGGGATCCCTCATCGCCCGGCGGCCTCCTCCCGGTCCCCCGAAACAGAGCCGCCGAGCCCGTACGACGACGTCTCCGCCTGACGCATGCGCGCACGTAGCCCCGCCACCGTCTCCGCCTCGACGTCGGGCCACCCCGGCAACGGCCACGCCGGAACCGCGTAGAACCTCCGCGCCCACACGCGGTACATCACCAGCCAGCACGGTTCGATCATGTCGAGCCCGTCGGCCTCGGCCCGCTGGCGCACATCCCAGCGGATCCGTGTCCAGGGCACGCATACCGCCCCCAACCGATGCCGCCCTCCGCCGTACCCGTCTCCCCGCGCCGCCCTCATCTCCACGCCCGTACCACGAAGGCGGCGAACCCCACGCTCAAGATCCTCATCGAGACGCTCCCACACCACGTCGCAGAAGAACGCATCCGTCTCCGCACAGAGCGGACCCCTAAATCACCTGGGCACATGACTTTCTGCGGTGTTTCCGAGACTCAGAGTGCCAGGAGCGACTACCCTCTGCACCGGCATTGCTACGTTCAATAACACTCAAGGTCCGTGTTAGGCCGTGACGATCGCGAGGTGACCGATGGCGAACAAGCTCAAAGTCATCAATCCGGAAGAATCCCCACGGGCCCGCTTCGCCTACGAGATGCGCCGACACCGCCTGAACATGGGATGGTCCCAAGCGGCCTTGGCGGCCCAACTTGGCTGGGCCAGCCAAAGCGCCATCGGAAACATCGAGACAATGCACCGAGCGCCTGGCGAGGCACTCGCCCACGCCCTCGATCGGCTGTTCGACCTGGACGGGCACTTCCTCGAGCTATGGCGCGATACTCGGCCGCACACGCCCGACTTCTACAAGGACATCGCCCAGGCGGAGCAGAAGGCCAATGAGATTCACACCTGGAATCCGCTCCTGATCGATGGGCTGTTCCAGACCGAGTCGTACGCACGAGCGATCTTCGAGGATGAACCCGGTATCACCCCCGAGGAGGTGGACCAATTCGTTATCGGCCGTATGCGACGTCAAACGATCCTGACCGGCTCTCAAGGCCCCATGATCGTCAGCCTGATCAACGAGGGGGCTCTCCATCAACCCGCAGGTGACGACGCTCTCATGCGCGACCAGTTCGACCGCCTCATCGAGATCGCGCACCACCCCCGCGTTACGCTCCAGGTCGTCCCCTACGAGTCGAAAAGTCTTGTGGGCTTGCTTAGCGCCTTCGAAATTGTCATCAAGCGTGGCACCCCCCAGATTGCACATATAGACGCCATGCTCGCAGGTCGTACGATAGGGGAACGGGACGCCATCGGACGTCTTCTCCTCTACTGGGGTTCCCTGCGGTCCGCAGCGCTGCCCCGCCGCCAATCGCTAGCCAAGATCGAGGAAGTGAGGAAGCGATGGACTTGACCGGTGCCCAGTGGCGTAAGTCGAGCCGTTCCGGCGGAAATGGTGGTATGTGCGTCGAGGTTTCGACCAATCTTCCCGGTATCGTCGCCATCCGCGACAGCAAGAACCCCACCGGCCCCGCGCTCACTCTGACGCCTGGCGAATGGAGGACCTTCCTCCACGAAATCAAGACCGCGAATCACGACTAGGCTGACCATCCCCCTGCGACTCGCCGACACCCGGCGGGCAGGGGAACGCGACGTCATCGGACGGCTACTGCTCCGCCGGGGTGCCCTACGGGCCGCAGCACTTCCCCGACATCAATCGCTCACCAAAATCCAGGAGGTGAGAAAGCGATGGACCTGACCAGCGCCCACTGGCGCAAGTCGAGCTATTCCGGCGGGAATGGTGGGACATGCGTCGAGGTTTCGACCAATCTTTCCGGTATCGTCGCCGTCCGCGACAGCAAGAACCCCACCGGCCCCGCGCTCACTCTGACGCCTGGCGAGTGGAGGACCTTCCTCCACGAAATCAAGACCGCGAATCACGACCTAGGCTGACCGTCCCCCTGCGGCTCGCCGCCGCCTGGCGGCCCTAAGCGGCGAGTTCGGGCTGGGGGCTGCGGAGGGCGCCGTGTTCGCGGGCGTAGTCCTCCAGCATGGCGCGCAGTTGGCGGCGGCCTCGGTGGAGGCGGGACATGACCGTGCCGATGGGGGTGCCCATGCGCTCGGCGATTTCCTTGTAGGGGAAGCCCTCGATGTCGGCGAGGTAGACCGCGAGGCGGAACTCCTCGGGGAGGGCGCGCAGGGCGTCCATTACGGCCGAGTCGGGGAGGTGTTCGAGGGCCTCGGTCTCGGCGGACTTCAGGCCGCTGGAGGTGTGGGACTCGGCGGCGGCGAGTTGCCAGTCCTCGATTTCCTCGGTGGCCGACAGCTTTGGGGAGCGCTGCTTCTTGCGGTACTCGTTGATGAAGTTGTTGGTGAGGATGCGGTGCAGCCATGCCTTGAGGTTGGTGCCCTCGCGGAACTGGTGGTAGGAGGTGAACGCCTTGGTCACGGTCTCCTGGACGAGGTCCTCCGCGTCGGCCGTGTTTCGGGTCAGCCTCATGGCGGAGGCGTAGAGCTGTCCGGTCACGGGCACGACGTCGCGCTCGAACCAGGCCTGCCTCTGCTCTTCCGTCATTGAGATCATTCTCATCCCCCTACGAACCGAATCCCCCAACTACCCATCCGGCACATCGGTACACGCAGCCGTGCATGTGGCCCCCGCCGGATCACTCTGTCATCAACCCGTGCCCACGCCCAGGCTCGCAGTACGCCGGTAAGAACTCCGTTAGGGACTGCCGCTGGGGATCACTGGACGAGGCGGGGAAGAAGGCCGGGGGCGGAGTTATAGCCCCCGCAGCCCGACAAGTCTCAGTATCATAACACTTATCGCTCAACTCGACGTAAAGTGTGGCAAGAGTCACAGATCAATGGCCCGGCATGGCGGCGCCGCCGCTCCCGTAGGGGAAGCGACGGCGCAAGGCCGGGAGATCTACTGACGGTTTACGGGGCGGCTAGCCGTTCTGGTGGTCGCCGAGGATGGCGTCGACGAAGACCTCCGGGTCGAACGGGGCCAGGTCGTCCGGTCCCTCGCCGAGGCCCGCCAGCTTCACCGGGACGCCCAGCTCGCGCTGGACGCTGATCACGATGCCGCCCTTGGCGGTGCCGTCGAGCTTGGTCAGCGCGATGCCGGTGATGTTCACCACCTCGGCGAACACCCGGGCCTGGCGCATGCCGTTCTGGCCGGTGGTGGCGTCGAGCACGAGCAGGACCTCGTCGACCATGGCCTTCTTCTCGATGACCCGCTTCACCTTGCCCAGCTCGTCCATGAGGCCGGTCTTGGTGTGCAGGCGGCCGGCGGTGTCCACGATCACCACGTCGGCCTTGTCGTCGATGCCGCGGGCGACCGCGTCGAAGGCCACGCTCGCCGGGTCGGCGCCCTCGTCCTTGCGTACGACCTCGGCGCCCACCCGCTCGCCCCAGGTCTGCAACTGGTCGGCGGCGGCGGCGCGGAACGTGTCGGCCGCGCCGAGCACGACCTTGCGGCCGTCGCCGATGAGGGCGCGGGCGAGCTTGCCGGTCGTGGTGGTCTTGCCGGTGCCGTTGACGCCGACCACGAGCACGACGGCGGGGCGCGTGCCGTGCGAGGTGACGTGCAGCGTGCGGTCCATGTCGGCGCCGACCTGGGTGAGCAGTTGCTCGCGCAGCAGGGCGCGGACCTCCTCGGGGGTGCGGCTGCCGAGCACCTTGACCTTGGTGCGCAGCTCGTCGACCATGACCCGGGTCGGGCCGACGCCCACGTCGGCGGTGATCAGGGTCTCCTCGATCTCGTCCCACACGTCGTCGTCGAGGCGGTCGCGCGACAGCAGTTCCAGCAGGCCACGGCCGAGCGCGTTCTGCGAGCGGGCCAGCCGGGCGCGCAGCCGTACCATGCGGCCGGCGGACGGCGGCGGGATCTCCACCGCCGGAGGGACGGCGATGACCTCGACCGGGCGCGCCGGAGGCGGCACGGTCGTGGTGACGCCCCCTTCCTCGGCCTCCTCCCGAGGGGGCGCCTCGGGCTCGGTGATGACAGGAGGCGCCTCGGGCGGCGGCAGCGTCGGCGCGCCGCGCCCCCGAGAGCGGAACTGCAGGAACAGGCCGCCGACCGCCGCGAGGGCGATGACGACCACGGCCACGATGATGGCGAGGTAGTCGCTCACAAGATGTCAGTTTCCCAGACAGGCCGGTGTGCTACAGAACAGGGCGGCTCACTTGCGCGTTTCGCGAACGAACGGATGGCGGCGGGCGTCCGGCTAGGCCGGGGTGTTCTCGCGCAGTCGCTGGCTCACGACCTGGGAGACGCCGTCGCCCCGCATGGAGACGCCGTAGAGCGCGTCGGCGATCTCCATGGTGCGCTTCTGGTGGGTGATCACGATGAGCTGGGAGCTCTGTCGCAGCTCCTCGAAGAGCGTGAGCAGCCGCTGGGTGTTGGTGTCGTCGAGGGCCGCCTCCACCTCGTCCATGACGTAGAACGGCGACGGGCGCGCCTTGAAGATCGAGATGAGGAAGGCGACGGCGGTGAGCGAGCGCTCGCCGCCGGACAGCAGCGACAGGCGCTTGACCTTCTTGCCGGGCGGGCGGGCCTCGACCTCGACGCCGGTGGTGAGCATGTCGGTGGGGTCGGTGAGCTGGAGCCGCCCCTCGCCGCCGGGGAAGACCCGGCTGAAGATCGCCTCGAACTCGCGGGCGACGTCCTCGTACGCCGCCGTGAACACCTGCTCGACCCGGTCGTCCACCTCCTTGACCACGAGCAGCAGGTCCCGCCGGGTCTTCTTGAGGTCCTCAAGCTGCGAGGTGAGGAAGGCGTGGCGTTCCTCCAGGGCGGCGAACTCCTCCAGGGCCAGCGGGTTCACCTTGCCGAGCTGGGCCATCTGCCGCTCGGCGGTGCGGGCCCGCTTCTCCTGCTCCTCGCGCACGTACGGCACCGCCTCGCCGTCGCCGAGCGGCACCGGCTGAGTGGGGCCGTACTCGGCGATCAGCGCGTCGACCTCGACGCCGAACTCGTTCATGGCGCGTTCGGCGAGCTGCTCCAGCCGCAGCCGCTGCTCGGTGCGGGCGACCTCGCTGCCGTGCACGCGGTTGACCAGCTTGTCCAGCTCGGTGGAGAGCTCGCGCACCTGGCCGCGCACCGCCTTGAGCTCGGCGTCGATCTCGCCGCGCGCCCGCTCGGCCTCGTCGCGCTCCTGCGCCGCCGCCCGCAGGGACTGTTCGAGCAGCCGCAGCGTCCGCCGCGCCCCGGCGGCGACCGCCGCCGCCACGGCGGCCTGCTCGCGGCGGCGTTCGCGCCGTTCGGCGGCCCTGGCACGTTCCTCGCGCTCGCGCCGGGCCGCGTCAAGCAGGGCGTCGGCGCGGCCCGCGATCCCGGCGACCCGCTCCTCGGCGGTACGCACGGCGAGGCGGGCGTTCATCTCCGTCTGCCGCGCCACCGAGCAGGTCGCGGCGAGCTCGTCGCGCAGCTCCGTCGTCGGCTCGCCCTGCAGCTCTTCGGCGGTCTCGGCGGCGGCGAGCCGCTCGGCGAGCTCCTCCACCCCGGCGAGGCCGCGCTCCCGCGCCTCCTCGGCCGCCGCGATCGCCGCCTCCAGCCGCTCGCACTCGTCCCGGGCGGCCTTCGCCGCCGCGCCGAGCCGGGCCAGCCGCCTGGCCCCCTCCGCCGCGCGCTGGTCGGCCTCGCGCTGCCGCGACCGCAGCCGATCCAGCGCCGACTGGGCCGCGCTCACGCCGTTCTGCGCCGCGCTCACCCCCGCCTGCGCGTCGCTCAGCCGGGCCTGCGCCGCCTCGACCGCCTCGCGCGCCTCGTCGGCCGCCGCCAGCGCCGTCTCCAGCTCCTCGGCCGTGCCCTCGGCGGTACGGCGGGCCTCCTCCAGGTCGGCCACGGCCGCGTCCAGCGCCGAGCGCACCCGCAGCACCGAGTCGCCGCCGCCCCCGCCGCCCCGCGCGAACCGCGCGCCCAGCAGGTCGCCGTCCCAGGTCACGGCCCGCAGCCGCGACCGCTCGGCGACCACCCGCCGGGCCACGTCGAGGTCCTTCACCACGACCACGCCGCCGAGCAGCGCCGCCACGGCGTCGCGCAGCGTCTCGGGCACGCTCACCAGGTCGATGGCCCACTCTCCGCCGCCGGGCGCGGGCTCCCCGCTCCCCGCCACGACCGCGCCCTGGGCGGAGGGGTCCGCACGCCGCTCGCCCGGCGTCCCGGCGATGACGAGCCCGGCCCGTCCGGCGTCGTCGCGGCGCAGCAGCTCAAGCGCGGCCACGGCCGCCGGGAGCGACTCCACGGCGACGGCCTCGGCGGCGTCGGCGAGGACGGCGGCGATCGCCGCCTCGGCCCCCGGGCGGACGCTCAGCAGCGCCGCGAACGGCCCCAGCACGCCCGTGAGGGCTCCGGACGACGCGGCGGCGAGCAGCGAGCCCGCGCCGTCGGCGCCCTTGGCCAGGCCCAGCTCCAGTGCCTCGCGGCGCGCCTGAAGCGCGGCGACGGCCCGCTGCGCCTCCTGGTCGGCCTTGCGCGCGGCGGCGACCCGGGCTTCGGCGGCGGCGAGCGCGGTGCGCGGGGCCGCCAGGCCGGCCTTGGCCTCCTCGGCGACCGCCTTGGCGGCCTCGACGGCGTCGCGGGCCGCCTCGACGCCCTCCTGGGCCATCGCGAGTTCCTCGGCCAGCTGCGGATCGGCGGCCGGCTCCTCGCGCTCGGCCGCGTCGTGCTCGGCCTGCGCCGTCTCCGCGCGGCGGCGGGCGTCCTCGAGCGCGGCCGTCAGACGGCCGATCTCCTGGCCCGCGGCCTCGGCGCGGCTGCGGGCGGAGGCGACCTCGCCGCGCAGGCGGGCCAGCCGCTCCCTGGCGTCGGCGGCGGCGCGGGCCCGCTCGGCGAGTCGGCGTTCCTCGTCGGCGAACTCCCGCTCGGCCTCCTCGCGCCGCGCGACGGCCTCTTCGAGGATCTCCTGGGCCTGTTCCAGCTCGGCCACGAGGACGCGCTCGGTCTCGCGGACCTGCGCGGCCTCGCGCTCGTAGTCCTCCGGGTCGCGGCCGCGCCGCTCGACGGCGGCGGCGTCGGCGGCGTGCCGGTGCCGCTCGGCGGCGAGGCTCTCCAGGCCGCGCAGCCGCTCCTTGAGGGCGGACAGGGCGTAGAACGTCTCGGCCGCGGCCGTCAGGCGGGGCTGCGCCTCCACCTCGGCCGCCTCCAGCTCGGCCTCGCGGCGCTGAGCGTGCTCCAGGCCCGCCTCCACCTCGGCGCGGCGGGCGAGGATCGCGGCCTCGTCGGCGGCCTCGCGGGCGAGGGTCTCGCGCAGGGTCACCACGTCGTCGGCGAGCAGGCGCAGGCGGGCGTCGCGTAGGTCGGCCTGGATGACGGCGGCCTTGCGGGCGATCTCGGCCTGCCGGCCGAGCGGCTTGAGCTGACGGCGCAGCTCGGTGGCGAGGTCCTGTACGCGGGTGAGGTTGGCCTGCATGGCGTCGAGCTTGCGCAGCGCCTTCTCCTTGCGCTTGCGGTGCTTCAGCACGCCGGCGGCCTCCTCGATGAACGCCCGGCGCTCCTCGGGCCCGGCGTGCAGCACCGCGTCGAGCTGGCCCTGGCCGACGATCACGTGCATCTCGCGGCCGATGCCGGAGTCCGACAGCAGCTCCTGGATGTCGAGCAGGCGGCAGGTGTCGCCGTTGATCGCGTACTCGCTCTGGCCGGACCGGAACATCAGCCGGCTGATCGTGACCTCGGTGTAGTCGATCGGGAGGGCGCCGTCGCTGTTGTCGATCGTCAGCGTGACCTCGGCGCGGCCCAGCGGCGGGCGGCTCGCCGTGCCGGCGAAGATGACGTCCTCCATCTTGCCGCCGCGCAGGGATTTGGCGCTGTGCTCACCCATGACCCAGGCGAGGGCGTCCACGACGTTGGACTTGCCCGAGCCGTTGGGGCCGACGACGCAGGTGATGCCGGGCTCGAAGCGCAGGGTGGTGGCGGAGGCGAAGGATTTGAAGCCGCGCAGGGTGAGGGTTTTCAGGTACAAGCGGTGATCCTCCCCCCTGTCAGCGGACCGCCGGTCGGCTTCTGGCGGAAGACTACAGCCCGGCACCGACAGTGCGTGGGCCATCCGCGGCGGCTCAGGGGGCGGCCGGTGGCCATTACCAGCGAAAAGGGGTGGGGGGTTTATAGCACCCCAGACGGGGTATAACGGTTCACTTAACTTTTCGCCGCGTTGTGCGGAAATGACAAGGGACGCCTTTTGCGAGGCGTCCCTGACTCTCTAGTGGTTTCCCGACCTCTCAGGTGAGGGCCGGCTCGCGATCCTGCAGGTGGGTGAACGACTCCTCGTGCGACTGCGCCGCAAGAGCGTCGTTCTGTGCCTGGAGCCTTATGAGCTCTGCCTCCAAGTCTCGGATTCGCTGCTGGAGACGGCGCATTTCCGAGACCATACGAGGGTCAGGACCGCCGACGTGGCCGAGTAGAGCCTTCGCCATGGTTAAGGGTCCTCCACGCTGAGTGACCAGACTGGTTCGCGCACTTCAAGCCGCGGGAGGGGTGCGCGTGGTTCCTATCAAGAGTCGCACTGGCAATGGAGGCGGTCAAGTTGAACACTCCCCGACGATGCACCAGTGACTTCCCGACGTGTAAATATACCCTATTCCGGGCCTTAAGGTAAAGCGCTCACTTTTCCACAAACCCCACCAAACCTCCCCGAGGTTCGCTCCAGCGTTCGATAACCGTGTCCACTCTGCCGGGTGTGACGCCGCTGCGAAGCAGTTCCAGCAACTTGTCACATGATTGTTTTGAACCTTCGGCCACGATCTCGACCCGCCCGTCGGCAAGGTTTGACGCCGAGCCGACCAAACCGAGTTCCAGCGCCCGCGACCGGGTCCACCAGCGGAAACCCACGCCCTGCACCCGCCCCCGCACCCACGCGGTGAGCCGCACAATCTTTGCCTCGCGCATACCCGGCTCACACCCTCGCGTTCCTCGGCCGGGGCTGGCATCGGGGGCAGGAGTAGGACGACCGGTTCATGAACGCGTCGCGCCGCACCGGCGTGCCGCACCGCGGGCAGGGCTCGTCGCGCCGGCCGTACACGGCGAGGAATCGGTCGAAGTAGCCGCTCTCGCCGTTCACGTTCACGTACAGGTGATCGAACGAGGTGCCGCCCTGGTCGAGCGCGGAGGTCATCACCTCGCGCACCGCCGTCACCAGCTCGCCGATCTTCGGCCGGGTGAGCGTCTCGGTGGGACGCGCCCAGTGCAGCCGGGCCCGCCACAGCGCCTCGTCGGCGTAGATGTTGCCGACCCCGCTGATCAGCGACTGGTCGAGCAGCGCCCGTTTGATCCCGGTACGCCGGGCACGCAGCCGACGCGCGAACGCGTCCTCGTCGAACGCGGCCTCCATCGGATCGGGGGCGATGTGCACGATGGGCTCGGGGACGTGCCCGAACGGCCCGTCGGCCATCGGCGCGACGAGCAGGTGCCCGAACGTGCGCTGATCGACGAAGCGCAGCTCGGGGCCGCCGTCGGCGAAGATCAGCCGGACCCGCAGGTGCTTCTCCGCCGGGGAACCGGGGTCGGCGATCAGGAGCTGGCCGCTCATGCCGAGGTGGGCGAGCAGGGCCTCGTCGGCGTCGCCGCCGCCCTTGAGCGGCAGCCACAGGTACTTGCCGCGCCGCCGGGGCGCGTCGATCGTGCGGCCGACCAGCCGGGCCTCGAACTCCCGCTCGCCGGGCAGGTGGCGGCGCACCGCCCGGGGATGCAGCACCTCGGCGCGGGCCACCCCGCGCCCGGCGACCCAGCGTTCCAGGCCGCGGCGGACGACCTCGACCTCCGGCAACTCCGGCATCTCGCCCCCTTCTCGGGCTACTTGCCCGCCGGCTCGCCCTGGGCCTCCTCCAGCTTGAGCCGCTCGTCGCGGCGTGCCCGGATCGTCGTCCAGGCGGCCTCGGCCGCCTGCTGCTCGGCCTCCTTCTTGCTGCGGCCGGCGCCCGAGCCGTACTCCTGGCCGCCCACCTTCACCCGCGCGGTGAACGACTTGGCGTGGTCGGGGCCGCTCTCGTCCACGTGGTACTCGGGCACGCCGAGCATCTCCGAGGCCGTGAGCTCCTGCAGCGACGTCTTCCAGTCCAGCCCGGCGCCGAGCGACGCCGAGCGGGCGATCAGCGGGTCGAACAGCAGGTGCACCACGCGGAACGCCTCGTCCAGGCCCTTGTCCACGTACACCGCGCCGATCAGCGCCTCCAGGGTGTCGGCGAGGATCGAGGACTTGTCCCGGCCGCCGGTGCCCTCCTCGCCCCTGCCGAGCCGCAGGAAGCGGCCCAGGCCCAGCGAGCGGGCCACGTCGGCGAGCGCCCGCATGTTCACCACGGCCGCCCGCAGCTTGGCGAGCTGCCCCTCCGGCAGGTCCGGGTGGCCCCGGAACAGGGTGTCGGTCACCACCAGGCCGAGCACCGAGTCCCCGAGGAACTCCAGGCGCTCATTGGTGGGCAGCCCGCCGTTCTCGTACGCGTAGGAACGATGCGTCAGCGCACGCTCCAGCAGCTCGGTGCCGAGCCGCACGTCCAGGGCGCGCTCCATCTCGTCGCGCGCGATCTCCACCGCTACCGGCTTGCCACCTGCGGCCACGTCTCCTCCTGCAGTTGTGCGATTGGCACGGTGGCAGGTGGAACTGGGAAGAGCCCGAAAACGTGGTGGGCGCCGGGAGGGCCGTTGCCCCCGGGAGGCACGAACCCGGCGTCCACCACGGCCGCGGGCGAACCGCCACCGCGAACGTCGTCGACGCGACGCCGGCCGGACGCCAGGGAGCCTTCCGGCCGGCCCTCGGTCAGAGCGCGATCAGGCCGACGGCTCGAAGACCTGGCGGCGGTTGTAGGTGCCGCAGTTCGAGCACGCCACGTGGGGACGCTTCGGCGAGCGGCACTGCGGGCAGCTCACGAGCGCGACCTTCACGGCCTTCCACTGTGCGCGGCGGGCTCGAGTGTTGGCCCGCGACATCTTCCGCTTGGGGACGGCCACGTCAGCCCTCCTGATCGTCGTTGTTGTCGGTTAGCTGGTTCAGTTGCAGACCCTGCAGCGCCGCCCAGCGGACATCGACCTTGTCGTGCCCATGATCGGCGCCGGCCTCGGCGAGCTTGACCCCGCATTCCACGCACAGACCCGGGCAGTCCTCGGCACAGACCGGGCTCAGCGGCAGTGCCAGCACCACCGCGTCGCGGAACGTGGGCTCCAGATCGAGCAGTTCGCCGTCGAGGAGCGAGTCGTCCTCTCCGGCGTCCTCGGCAGAGTAGAAGTAGAGCTCCTGGAAGCCGACCTCGGTCTCCGAGGACAGCGGGTCCAGGCAGCGCGCGCACTCCCCGCTCAGGGGCGCCCGCGCCGTGCCCGTGACGAGCACGCCCTCCATCACCGCCTCAAGCCTGATGGAAAGCTCGACATCGGCGTCCTTGGGAACGCCGATCATGTCGACGCCGAGATTCTCCGGTGCCGGGAGGGTGAGGCTTCTCCGCTGCATCGACCCCGGTCGCCGCCCCAGATCGTGGGTGGAGATCACCCAAGGGGCGCGAGGGTCGAGGCTGTGCGGAGTCATCCTGCTCTCTTGTGGCATGGCGAATCACCGCCGTCGTGCAAGGCCGAAATGAAAGAATACCAGCCTCGCCGGGGGCCTCAGCCGCGAAGACGTTCGACCAGGGCCTTGAGCACCACGTCCGGCACGAGGCCGGACACGTCGCCGCCGTACTTGGCGATCTCCTTCAGGCGGCTCGACGACAGGAAGGAGTACTCCGGGTTGGTGGACATGAACAGCGTCTCCACCCCGGACATCCGGTAGTTGAGCTGGGCCATCTGGAGCTCGTAGTCGAAGTCGCTGATCGCGCGCAGGCCCTTGACGATGGCGGGGATCTCCTGCTGGCGGCAGAAGTCGACCAGCAGGCCGTGGAACTTCTCCACGCGGACGTTGCCGTACTCCCTGGTGACCGCGGTGAGCATGTCCACGCGCTCGTCCACGGTGAACAGGCTGCTCTTTTCGATGTTGATGAGCACGGCCACGACGACCTCGTCGTACAGCCGCGAGGCCCGGCCGATGATGTCCAGATGACCGTTCGTGACGGGGTCGAACGACCCCGGGCAGACGACACGACGCAAGGCGCACCCCCACGTTCCACGGGTTCCCGGCTGCGCGACGCTACCAAACGCCTCCGGGCGCTCTGTGCATCAGGTCCCCTGCCCGGTCAGTCCGCCGCGAACGCATACCAAAGGGTGGCTTCGCCGTAGCGGCGTTCCCGGGCCGGGTCGAACCCTTCGGGCCAGGCCAGCGGGCCGCCCCGGGTCTCGCGCTCGACCACGACCAGGGCCTCGTCGGCGAGCCAGCCCGCGCGCAGCAGTTCGAGCACCTGCCGCACCTGGGCGTCGCCCACCGCGTACGGCGGGTCGGCGAACACCAGGTCGTACCGGGCGCCGGGCTCGGTCGGCGGTACGGCGAGCACCCGCTCGACCTTGTCCGCCACCACGCGCGCGCCCGGCAGCGCGAGCTCGGCGACGTTGGCCTTGATCACGCGTACGGCCTTGGGGTCGGACTCCACCAGCAGCGCGTGCGCGGCGCCGCGCGACAGCGCCTCCAGGCCCACCGCGCCGGATCCGGCGTACAGATCCATCGCCCTGATGCCGTCGAACGTGCCGATCAGGGAGCCGATCGTGGCGAACAGGCCCTCCCGGGCCCGGTCGCTGGTGGGCCGGGTGCCGCGCCCCGCCGGTACGGCGAGCCGCCTGCCGCCCGCCCGGCCCGCGATGATCCGTGTCACGGTCCCATTCTGATCGGTGGCCGGGGCGCCGACCGCCACGGAAGGCCGCCAAGGTCAACAGTGAGCGCCAAGGTCAAGAGTGAGCAGGGGGCGGCGACGAATGCGTAAGGTTCGTTCCGCTCACCCTCGGTGACCAGCATGATGAGTGGTGCGGCCTTCAGATGACCCAGGGGAAGGCCGACCGGCGTGTTCGTGAGCCCTTCCGTGCGCCGGTGCCCTCGGCACCTGACCCGAGGGTGGGCCCGGCCAGGGACGGCATTCGGGGGGAGGCCGTCCCCAGGCTGGGCCCTGGGTCATTCATCGTCCGCGAGCACGTTGCGTGACGCAGCGGTCCGGCTCACTCACGCCTTCTCCAGGTACTCGGCGCGCTCGTCCTCGACCAGGGCGTCGATCTCCGCTCTGAGCGCGGGGTGGCGCTCCAGGTCGGGATCGTCGTCGAGCAGGTCGGCGGCCTCCTGCCGCGCCGTCTCGATCACGTCCTGGTCGCGCAGCAGTTGCAGCAGCTTGAGCGAGGACTTGCGGCCGGACTGGGCCGCGCCGAGCACGTCGCCCTCGCGCCGCTGCTCCAGGTCGACGCGGGACAGCTCGAAGCCGTCGAGGGTGGCCGCGACCGCGTCGAGGCGGACGCGGGCCGCCGACCCCGCCACCGCGTCGGTCACCAGCAGGCACAGGCCGGGCAGGCCGCCGCGGCCGACCCGGCCGCGGAGCTGGTGCAACTGGGAGACGCCGAACCGGTCCGAGTCCATGATCACCATGACCGAGGCGTTCGGCACGTTCACGCCGACCTCGATGACCGTGGTGGCGATCAGCACGTCGATCTCGCCGCGGGTGAAGGCGCGCATCACCGCGTCCTTCTCCTCGGGGGCGAGTTTGCCGTGCAGCACGCCGACCCGCAGCCCGGCCAGCGGCCCCTCGGCCAGCATCGGGGCCACCTCCAGCACCGCGAGCGGGGCCCGCCGCTCCGACTCCGACGTCTCGGCGAATTCGTCCTCGCCCTCGCCCTGCTCGTCGGCGGGCACGCTCGGCAGGTCGCCCTCGTCGCCCTCCAGGTCGCCGATGCGGGGACAGACGATGTACGCCTGCCGGCCGAGCGCGACCTCCTCACGGATCCGCTCCCAGGCGCGCTCAAGGAACCGGGGGCGCTCGGCGGCCGGGACCACGTGGGTGCTGATCGGCGCGCGCCCGGACGGAAGCTGGGCGAGCGTGGAGACCTCCAGGTCGCCGAAGACGGTCATGGCGACCGTGCGCGGGATCGGCGTGGCGGTCATCACCAGCACGTGCGGTCGACCGTTCGCCGACTTCTCGCGCAGCGCGTCGCGTTGCTCCACGCCGAACCGGTGCTGCTCGTCCACGACGACGAGGCCGAGGTCGGCGAACTGCACGTGCTCCTGCAGCAGCGCGTGGGTGCCGATCACGATCCCGGCCGCGCCCGAGGCGGCGTCGAGCAGCGCCGAACGCCGCGCCGCCGCGCCCATCGAGCCGGTGAGCAGCGTCACCCCGGCCCCGCCGCCGTCGGCGGCGAACAGCCCGCCGACGGCGAGGTCGCCGAGCATGTCGACGATCGAGCGGTGGTGCTGCTGGGCGAGCACCTCGGTCGGGGCGAGCATCGCCGCCTGCCCGCCCGCGTCCACGACCTGCAGCATCGCGCGCAGCGCGACGACCGTCTTGCCCGCGCCGACCTCGCCCTGCAGCAGCCGGTGCATGGGGTGCTCCCGCGCCAGGTCGGCCGCGATCTCCTCGCCCACCTCCCGCTGCCCCTCGGTGAGCTGGAACGGCAGCGACGCGTCGAACCGGGCGAGCAGACCCCCTTCGCGGCGCGGGCGCGGCACGGCGGGCATCGCCGCCGCGGCCCTCCGCCGCCGGATCAGGACGGCCTGGAGCACGAACGCCTCGTCGAACTTGAGCCTGGCGCGCGCCCGGCCGATCTCGGCGTGGTCGCGGGGCCGGTGCACGCCGTTCAGCGCCTCGGCGAGCCCGATCAGGCGGTGCCTGCGGCGTACCGGCTCGGGCAGCGGATCGTCGAGCGGGCCCAGCGTGTCGAGGACCACGCCGACGGCCTTGCGCATCGCCTTGGGCGACAGGGCCTGCCCCAGCGGGTAGATCGGGACCGGCGCGGTGGCGAACTCCTCCGCCGTGGTGTCGGTCTCATCGAACAGCTCGAACTCCGGATGCGCGAACTGCCAGCGCCGCTTGTCCTTGCGGCCGAACGCGCTCACCTTCCCGGCGAACATGCCGCGCGCCCCGGGCCTCAGCCGCTTCTCGACCATGTGCGACGCCTTGCCGAAGAACGACAGGTAGATCCTGTTGCCCCGGCCGTCGTCGAGCTCGACCTCCAGCCAGGTGCCCGGCTTGTTGCGCAGCTTACGGCGCATCACCCGGGAGACCTCGCCGACGATCGTCACGTGCTCGTCCGGTTCGAGGGCGTCGAACCCGGTCAGCTCGCCGCGATCGGCGTACCGCCGGGGATAGTGCCGCAGCAGCCCGCCGACCGTGGTCAGGCCCAGCACGGACTCCAGCGTCTTGGCCGTCTTCGGACCCAACGCCTTGCTCAGCGGCTCGTCGAAGCGCGTCACGTCAACCAGTTCTACCGTGCCCCGCCGACAACCACGCCCCTGACGCGGGCGCTCACTCCACGCCGATCAGCAGCGGATACCCGCCCTGGCCGCCCTCGTAGACGGTCACGTCGATGTCGGGCCGTGTCGCGGCGAGGTGGGCGCGGACGGTCTCGGCGAGGCGTTCGCCGTCGCCTGTGCCGCTGACCAGGGTGACCAGCTCGCTGCTGCCCGACAGCATCCGGTCGGCGACCGCGACGGCGGTCTCGGCGAGGTCGGAGCCGATCAGCGCGACGTCGCCGTCCACGACGCCGAGGACGTCCCCCGGGCGGCACACGCCCGCGCTGGTCACGGCCTCGCGGTTCGCCACCCAGACGTGGCCGTGGCGGGTGTGTCCCGCGGCGTCGGTCATCGCCACCACGTCGTCGTCGAAACGGCGCAGCGGATCGTGTACGGCGAGCGCGGCCACGCCCTGCACGGTCGCCCTGGTCGGGATCACGCTGACCGCGATGCCCTCCTCGCGCGCGACCTGGGCCGCGGCGCTCGCGACGGACGCCACGCCGCCGTCGTTGGGCAGCACGGCCACCTCGGCCCCCGCGCGCCGGATCGCCTCAAGGACCTGCGACAAGGGCGGGCTCGAGCCCGGCTCCCGGCGTACGACCACCGCGCCGGACCGTTCGAACAGGCGCGCGATGCCCGCGCCCGCCGCCACGGCGACCACGCCGCGCCCCTGGGCGGGGGCCTGCCCCTGTTCGGCGGCGGCGGGGGTCGCAGGGGTGTCGGCCGGGCCGAGGTAGGTGACCCGGATGCGGTGCGGGCGTCCGGCGGCGATGCCGGCCTCGATCGCCGCGCCCGCGTCGGCGAGGTGGACGTGCACGTTCCACAGCCCGTCGCCCCCGGTGATCACCAGGGACTCGCCCAGTCTGTCCAGTTCGGCGCGCAGCGTCGCCACCGCGGCGTCGTCGGCGTCGAGCAGGTACATGACCTCGTATTCGAGGACCCCGTGCCCGGCGGCGGCGTGCGCGTGACCGGTCGCGTAGCCGGTGACCTCGGTCCTCCCCCTCGGGGCCGGAACGTGGTGGCGCTGGACGTACGAGTCGGTGATCACGGCGGCCAGGCTCTCCAGGATGACCGTGAGCCCCGCGCCGCCGGCGTCGACCACGCCGTTGCGGGCCAGCACCTCCAGTTGCTCGGGGGTGCGCTCCAGGGCGCGCCGGGCCGCCTCGGCCGCTCGCGTGGCCACGTCGGCCAGCCCTCCCGTGGTACGGCGGGCCGCCGCGGCGGCGGCGTCGAGCACGCTCAGCACGGTGCCCTCGACCGGTCGCATCACGGCGACGCGGGCGGTCTCGGCCGCGTGCTCCAAGGCCCGGCGCAGGTCGTCGGCGCGGCCACGGCCCCGTTTGAGCACCTCGGCCAGGCCGCGGAACGCCTGGCTCACGATCACGCCGGAGTTGCCGCGCGCGCCGAGCAGGGTGCCGTGCGCCAGGGCCTGCCAGGTCTTCTCGGTGCCCGCGTCCTCGGGCAGCGCGTCCAGCGCCTCGACCGCCGAGAGCATGGTCAGGTGCAGGTTCGTGCCGGTGTCGCCGTCGGGCACGGGGAAGACGTTGAGGGCGTCGATCTCGGTGCGGACCTCGCCGAGGCTTTCGGCGCAGACCCGGCACCAGCGGCGCACGACGGCGTCGTCCATCTCCTCGATCGCGTGCGCGGTCATCGTCGTCCCTTCGCGGCGGGCCGGAGCGGGCCCGGCCCCGGCGGACTCACGGGCGCAATGACGAACAGTTCGAACCCCTCCTCATCGGCGATGATGAGACTATCCCGGCGAAGCGCCCACCCAAACGGGCGCGGCGATCGCGCCTCGGTTGGTCCTCGATGGGACCCTGATGGGACCGTGATGGGCCCGGATTTGGCGCACGACGGCATTCCTCCGGTATCCTCGTGTGGCCGACCGGTCGTTTTGGTGTGCATCGGTCTCACCGGGGCCTGCAGGACGCAGGCGTGGAGACTTCGCCGCGGGGCGGTCTGACAGGCGTCAACCCTCAGCCAAAGCTGAGATCCCTCGGTCGGGGCCGAGGGTGAATCTAAAGGAGCGATTACCGTGGCATCCGTTTGCGAGGTCTGCGGCAAGAAGCCGACCTTCGGCAACAACATCTCCCACTCCCACCGCCGCACTCGCCGCCGTTGGAACCCCAACATTCAGTCAGTGCGCGCCGTGGTGGGCGGCACCGCCAAGAGGATGAAGGTCTGCACGTCCTGCATCAAGGCGGGCAAGGTCAGCCGCTGACACAGCTACACCGGTAGCCCGGCATCCGTGAGGTGCCGGGCTACTGGTATTTGCGACGAATGCCCGGCCGGTGCCTGGTATGGCCGCTGGCTGCCGCATGATCTACCGCCGCACACCGCGGTGTTCCACTTCGCCAGGTGGTGCCCGTGCAGTCGGCCCTGGGCCTCGGCCGGCTTGCGCTCGATCAGGGCGACGTCGCCGAGCTTGACCGGCTTGGGCCGGGCGCGCGGCACCGATCCTTCGACCGGCCCGCTCCGGTTCACGAGCCATCGGCGGTGGATGCGATCCTTCGCCGATGGCTCGTGCCGTGGGGGTCCTAGAAGAGCCAGTCCAGGAGGCCGCCGCCACCTCCACCGCCGCCGCCTCCGCTGCCGCCGCCACCGCCGGACGGAGCCTCGGTGGTAACGGGCTGGGAGGTCTCCTGTCCGCCGGAGGAAGGCTCGGCGCTGGGTTCGGGGTCGGGCTTGGACTCGTCCTGGGAGACGACGGCGTCATCCTCCGGCCGCGGGTCCGATGTCGCCCTGGCGGTGGGGCTCGTCGAACGGGCTGGGCGTTCGTTCGCCGTGGGGTCACCGGAGGGTCGGCTGTGGCGGGTGGCCGTGGGCCGTGCCGACTCGGGGGTACGGCGGGGGGTCGGCTTGGTCGTGGGTTCGGCGGTCGGCGTGGGGGCGGCCGTCTCGTCGTCCTCGTCGTCGAGTTCGCCGATGTCGGCGGTGGGGTCAACGGTCGGGGCCGCGGGGCGGCGTTCGCTCGCGCATTGGGTGCCGCCGCCTGCGCAGTCCGGTGCGCCGGAGCCCGATGACAGCCAGATGCCGGCACCGGCGATCACTGCGACCGCCGCGGCGGCGGCGACGAGCAGAGGACCACGGCGCCGCTTCTCCGGGAACTCGTCGTCGGGGTCGGACTGCCGCCAGCCCGAGCCGAGGAAGCCTTTTCGGGATCCGTCGCCGTCCCCGGTGTCCGGCCAGGCCGTTCCGTGCGGTTCGGCCATCTCGGGGGCGGCCTCGGCCGTGTGGGGATCGGAGGCGTCGGACTCCACGGTGTGTGGGTCCGCCGCGTACGCATCCACGGCGTGGGCGTCCGCTTCGCGCGGGTCCACGGCCTGTCCGTCCGCGGCGTACGCGTCGTCCTGGGACGTTTCGACCACGTTCACGCTCAGCGTGTGCGCGTCCTCGGTGGTGAAGGCGTACTCCTGGGAGCCGTAGTCCTGCGCCGCGTACTCCTGCCCCGCGTACTCCTGCCCTGCGTACTCCTGCCCTGCGTATTCGTGCGCCGCGTACCCCAGGTCGCCCTGGGAGGCGGGGTCGCCCTCCCCGTAGCCGACGGAGAGCACATCGCCCGTGGCGGGCGGCGTCTCGCGGTGCGGGTCGTCGGCGTAGGTCTCGGCGTAGACCTGCTGCGGATCGTGGTAAGCGCTCTCCCGATAGCCGGAGGCGAACTCGGATTCGTCCATCTGCGCGGCCGGCCACTCCGAGCGGGCCGCCGCGTCGTCGGACCCCCACCCCTCGGTCACGTAGGGCCTGCTGTACGACACCCCCTCGTCGTCCACCGCGTCCATCGGCCCGGTGGCCTCGCCCGCCGTGTCACGCCGAGGGGCGCGGTTGTCGTACGGAGAGTCGTGTCCGGCGGCCTCGCCCCGGTATTCGGCGGGCTCGGCCCACCCTTGGTCCTCCTCCGGCTTGCGCTTCCTCCGCCGTCGCGGTCCGCCGCCGCCCATGTCAAACCCTTCCGTCGGCAATCTTGACGACATGTTTTAGCAGTGTCGGGTGGGGCCGTCAGGGAATCTCACGAGTACCGGTAGTTCATCGTTATGAACCGGTCTATCAGCATTCACAGGAGTAACGGCGGATTGTAGGGATAATCCCCAGGTCGCCACGTTCCAACGCGCTCACCGCCACCGCCACGCGTGATCGACCGGCCCGATGCCCGCCCCCAGCGCGAACCCCCGCTCGATCGCCCCGGTGACGTACTCCTTGGCCTTGCCGACCGCCCCCGGCACGTCCTCGCCCAGCGCGAGGTACGAGGCGATCGCGGAGGCGAGCGTGCATCCGGTGCCATGGGTGTGCCGGTTGTCCAGCCTCCGGGCGGCGAAGCGGAACTCGCGGGTCCCGTCGGTGAGCAGATCGACGGGGTCCCCCGGCAGGTGCCCGCCCTTGACGAGCACCCAGCGCGGCCCCAGTTCGAGCACCGCGTCCGCCGCCCGGCGCAGCTCGCGCTCGTCGTCCACGGTGACCCCGGTGAGCTGCTCGACCTCGTACAGGTTCGGGGTGGTCACGGTGGCCACCGGCAGCAGCCGCGTACGCACGGTCTCGACGGCGTCGGGCTCAAGCAGGGGGTCGCCGTGCTTGGACACCCCGACCGGATCTACCACGACCGGGACGTCCACGGCGGCGAGCCGCTCGGCGACGGTCTCGACCAGCACCGGCGAGGCGAGCATGCCCGTCTTGATCGCCTGGGCGCCGATGTCGCCGAGCACCGAGTCGAGCTGGGCCCGGACCGCCTCCGGCGGCAGCTCCCAGTAGCCCTGCACGCCCAGCGAGTTCTGCGCGGTCACGGCGGCGATCACGCTCATGCCGTGCACCCCGAGGGCCAGCATCGTCTTCAGGTCGGCCTGGATGCCGGCGCCCCCTCCCGAATCCGACCCGGCGATGGTGAGCACACGAGGAGGAGTCATGCTCATATCCAACCAAAACGCGCCGCCCGTCCGGCCCCAGGCCTCATAGAACCCGGCAGCGCCCGCCCTTCAATTCGCAGAAGTCCGGCGTGATCGGCGCGCCCTGGGCGGCGATGGTGACCGCGACGCCGCCTCCCGACGGGATGAGGTCCTGGGAGCTGAGCACCAGCATATCGCCCCGCTGGATCGCGTTCGCGCCGTCCACGGCCAGCGCCCGGCCGCCGATCGGCAGGCTGATCTCCCAGCCGGTCAGGTCGCCGCGCCCCTCGTTGCCGATGGCGATCTCGGCCGAGTACCGGCCGTTCACGAAGCGGGTCACGGTGAACTTCACCACCGCCTTCCGGGGCCGGTCGGCGGGTGTGCCCACCGGCTTCGGCGATGCCGAGGGGAGGGCCCGCGGAGTCTCCTCGTTGGTGGCGGCCGGGCTGGCCTTCTTCGTCGGTGACGGCTTGGGCGACGGTTTCGGCGAGGGCTTCCCCGTACGGCCGACGGTCGGGCTGGGCACCGCGGTGGGCGGATCGCCGGAGGCGCCGGTCCCGAGCGTCGGACCGTCCGTGGGATCGCCGGGAACTCCGTTCGCGTCCGGGCCGGGGGTCTGTGTGGGAGCGCTCTGCTGCGGAAAAAGGGGGTCGCACTGCGTCCCGGCCGGGCAGGGCGAGCCAAGCCCGAGCTCACCGGTCGCCCCGGTCTCCGCCCCGGCCATCAGCCGGACCGCGGCGATGACGCCGGTGACGGTCGCGACGAACGCCACGGCCAGCAACAGCGCCGCGCGTAATCGCCGGGGGCGGCGGTCCCAGGAGGGCCCCGGATAACCACCCCACGTCGGAGCTTCCCTTTCCCAGGGAAGTCCGTGTCGGCCCATGGTGACCCCTTTGTCTAAGTCACAACCGCCGCACCACTCACATCATTGGTAACAAACTTCCGCCCATAATTCCGGCATTTCACTGGAAGTGATCCCAACCTCCGCGCCCCGGATCCCGCCCTTTCACCAGCACTCCACGCCCGCCCGTCACCCGGCCCACGATCCGCCACCCGTCCCCGAGCCGCGCGCCCTCCGGAAAGACCGCGGCGAGCGCGTGGTCCTCGCCGCCGGTCAGCACCCAGTCGAGCGGATCGGCCCCGAGCGCCCGCGCCGCCGCCCCCATCACCTCCGGCACCTCCAGCGCCCCCGGATCGAGCTCGACGCCAACCCCGCCGGCCTCGGCGATATGCCCCAGGTCCTGCACGAGCCCGTCGCTGACGTCGAGCATCGCGGTCGCCCCCAGTTCCGCCGCCTCCGGCCCCCGCCCGTACGGCGGAGCCGGCCGCCGATGCGCCGCCACGAGTTCCTCGAACCCACTGATCGCCCTCCCGGCCTGCAACAGAGCCAGCCCCGCCGCCGCGTACCCGAGCCGCCCCGCGACCGCGACCACCTGCCCGGGCCGCGCCCCGGCCCGCGTGACGGGCGCCCGCCCCTGGAGGTCGCCGAGCGCCGTGACCCCCACGACCACGCTGTCCGCGCCCACGATGTCGCCCCCCGCGACGCTCGCCCCGACCAGCCCGCACTCGTCGCGCAGCCCGTCGGTCAGCTGCTCCGCCCAGTCCACCGGCAGGTCCCGGGGTATCCCGAGCCCGACGAAGATCGCGGTCGGCCGCGCGCCCATGGCGGCCACGTCGGCGAGGTTCTGCGCGGCGGCCTTGCGCCCGATGTCGTACCCGCTCGACCAGTCCCGGCGGAAATGCCTGCCTTCGACGAGGAGATCGGTCGTCACCACGACCCGCCCGTCGGGGGCCTTGAGCACCGCGGCGTCGTCGCCGGGACCGAGCAGTACGTCCGGTCCCTGCCTCAATCGACCTGTAATTCGCTGAATTAGCCCAAATTCGCCGAGATCTCCGACTGTGATCTTACACCTCCGGGTGCTTTCGGGGTACGGTGGCGCTCCGGCGCTGATCTCAACGCGGCATGCTGTACGGGAGGGACATATGGTGCAGGCCTACATCCTTATCCAGACCGAGGTCGGCAAGGCCGCCGAGGTCGCCCGTCAAATCGCCGCGATCACCGGCGTGACCCAGGCGGAGGATGTGACCGGCCCCTACGACGTGATCGTCCGGGCCGAGGCCCGCGACGTGGACGAGCTCGGCAAGCTCGTGGTGGCCCGGATTCAGTCGGTGGAGGGCATCACGCGTACGCTTACCTGTCCGATCGTCCATATCTGACACTTCTGGGAGGGCCGCAGTGCGTGTCACCGCCGGAGTCGTCCTGCTGGCTCTGGCCCTGACCGGCTGCGCACAGCCGGTCAGGATCGATCCGCCCCGGCCACAGGGGGCCGCCGCCGAGGGCTGCCGGGCGCTCGGAAACGTCCTGCCGCAGCGTCTCGACGGCGCCGAGCGCGCCGAGGCGACCCCGCGGTCGCCGTACACGGCCGTCTGGGGCGAGGCGGAGATCGCCCTGCGCTGCGGCGTGCCGCGCCCGGCCGCGATGAAGCCGACCGACACCGTGTCCGAGTTCAACGGGGTCGCGTGGTTCGCCGACCCGGCCAAGCCGCTGCTGTTCACGGCCATCGGCCGGGAGGCGTACGTCGAGGTGACGATCTCCCGCGAGCACACCCCGGGCGACGTGCTGGTCGAGCTGGCCGGGCCGATCACCAAGGCCATCCCCGACTGAGCGGGACCGCGGCGCGGCGGCGGGTCAGCGCAGGCCGACCGGGCGTTCGAGCGCGAGCCGGATCAGGTGGTCCACCAGCTCCGGATACGACAGGCCGGAGGCGGCCCACAGTTGCGGCGCGACCGACAGCGAGGTGAACCCGGGCAGCGTGTTGATCTCGTTGAGGATCAGACGGCCGTCCGGCGTGTAGAAGAAGTCCACCCGGGCGAGCCCCTCGCAGCCCAGCGCCTCGAACGCGCGCACCGCCATCTCGCGCACCCGCTCGGCCACCGCCTCGGGGATGTCGGCGGGCACGGCCAGCGACATGTGCTCGGGGTAGTACTTGGCCTCGAAGTCGAAGAACTCGTGGTCCTCGCGCACGAGGATCTCCCCCGGCACGGACGCCTTCGGCGGCTCGTCGTCCAGCGACGACAGCACCGCGCACTCGACCTCCCGGCCGACGATCGCGGCCTCGACGAGCACCTTCGGGTCGTGCTCGCGGGCGCGCTCGATCGCCCGCTCCAGCTCGTCGGCGTCGTGCGCCTTGGAGATGCCCTGGCTGGACCCGGCGCGGGCCGGCTTGACGAACATCGGCCAGCCCAGTTCCTCGGTCTCCTTGAGCACCCGGGCCCGGTCCCGCCGCCAGTCCCGGTCGCGCACCACCACGTGCGGCCCCACCGGCAGCCCCGCCTGCGCGAGTAGCGCCTTCATGAACGCCTTGTCCATGCCGACCGCGCTGGCCAGCACCCCGGATCCGACGTAGCGCACCCCGGCCATCTCCAGCAGCCCCTGGATCGTGCCGTCCTCGCCGAACGGCCCGTGCAGCAGCGGGAACACCACGTCCACCTCGCCGAGGCCGCGGGGGATGTTCCCCGGCTCAAGCGCGACCAGCGAGCCGCTTCCCGACGGCAGCGCGATCTCGGTGCCGGTCCGCTCCACCTCGGGCAGCGTGGTGCCCTCGATCTCGTAGCGCTGGTCGTCGGCCGCCAGCACCCACCGCCCATCGGGCGCGATGCCGATCGGGATCACCTCGTACACTGCCGGGTCGAGGGCCTTGAGCACGCTGCCCGCCCCCATGATGGAGACGGAGTGCTCGGAATTGCGCCCTCCGAAGACGACCGCCACGCGGATGCGCGGTCGAGTTACGCGCTGCTCGTTCATGATGTCCGAATGTACCCCGACTGTCACATGCGAGTCTGGGATGTCGCACCCCGTGTCTCCATGGGCGGCAATGCGTCGAGAGCTGCCGTGACGTCCATGATGAGGTCTTCGGCGTCCTCAAGCCCGATGGAGAAGCGCACCGCGCCCGGATCGATGCCCGACGCGGTCAGCAGCGCGGGATCGAGGCGGCGGTGCGACGTGGCGGCCACGTGCGCGACCTTGGTGTGGCTCCCGCCCACGCCGGTGGCGATCCGCGCGAGCCGCACCCCGTCGGCGAGCCGCGCGCCCGCCTCGTAGCCCCCGTACGGGGTGATCGTCACGCAGGCGCCGTACCGGGTGCCCTCGGGCCCGGAGTCGAACAGCTTGCGCGCCAGCGGATGCCCGGGGTGTGAGGGCAGCCCCGGATACCAGACCCGCCGCACCCGGGGATGCTTGGCGAGCGCCGCGGCGAACACGGTCGCGGTCGCGCACATGCGGCGCATCCGCAGCGTCAGCGTCTCAAGGCCGCGGCGCAGCAGGAAGGCGTCGTCCGGGGAGAGCGCGTCCCCGGTGTCGGCGCGCACCTCGGCGAGCTGGGCGATCAGGTCGGGCCGCCCGACGACCACGCCGCCCGCGCTGTCGTCGTGCCCGCCCAGGTAGCCGGTCGCGGTGTGCACGACGAGGTCGGCGCCGTGTTCGAGCGGCCGGCACACCACCGGCGTGGCCAGCGTCGAGTCGACGACGAGCAGCGCGCCGACCTCGCGCGCCATCCGGTACAGGCCGCGCAGGTCGGCGACGGCCATGGTCGGGTCGGCGAGCGTCTCGGCGAACACGATCTTCGTACGCGGGCGTACGGCCGCGCGGACCTGCCGCAGGTCGGCGTAGTCCACGAAATCGGCGGTCACTCCGAACCGGGACAGGACATTGGTCAGCAGGGCGTAGGTGGACTCCTGCAGCGGGCTCGGGGCCACCACGTGCGACCCCGCCCGCAGGAACGTCATGAACACCGTGGTCAGCGCGGCCGGACCGGAGGAGAACGCCTGCCCGGCCACGTCCTCGGGGGCCGCCGCGCCCTCAAGGGCCGCGACCCCGGCGGCGAACGCGGCCACGGTCGGGTTGCCGACGACCGGCTCGTCCATGCCGGCGTACTCGGCCGTGGCGGAGAAGCTCCACGCGGCGGTGCGCCACACCGGCAGCCCGAGCGGCCGGTGGGCGGGAACCTTGAGCGGCGGCAGGTGGACCGCCCGGGAGTTCTCGCCGAGCGGCCTGCGCCGGCGGGGTCCGGTCACACGCCGTACCGTTCCGGTTTGGGAGTCCGGGACATCAGCAGCATCGCGGCCTCGCGGGGGGACATTCCATCGTGGACGACACCGACCACGACCTCGGTGATCGGCATCTCCACGTCGTGCTTGCGCGCGAGTTCGAGAACCGACTCACAGGACTTGACCCCTTCGGCGGTCTGTTTGGTCGCGGCGATGACCTCGCTCAGTGTCATACCACGTCCAAGATTCTCCCCGAAAGTGCGATTACGCGATAAAGGTGAGGTGCATGTGGCGACCAGGTCGCCCATGCCCGCGAGCCCGGCGAAGGTGTGCGGGTCCGCCCCGAGGGCCGCGCCGAGCCGGGAGATCTCGGCGAGCCCGCGCGTCATCAGCGTCGCCGCCACGTTGTTCCCCAGGCCCATGCCGACCGCGACCCCGACCGCCAGCGCGATCACGTTCTTCACCGCGCCGCCCAGCTCCACGCCGACGACGTCGGTGTTGGTGTACGGGCGGAACCACGGCAGATGGCACGCCTCCTGCAGCCGCGTCGCCACCGCCTCGTCCACCGAGGCCACGACCGTGGCGGCCGGCTGCCGCTGCACCAGCTCGCCCACGAGGTTGGGGCCGGAGACGACCGCGACGCGTTCCAGCGGCACGCCGGCGACCTCGCAGATCACCTCGCTCATCCGCTTGCAGGTGCCCAGCTCGACGCCCTTCATCAGGCTGACGAGCACGGCCTTTTCCGGCATGTACGGTCTCCACGCGGCGAGGTTGCCCCGCAGCGTCTGCGCCGGCACGGCCAGCACCACCAGGTCGGCGTCGTCCATCGCCGCGGCCGGGTCGGCGGTCGCCCGCAGGCTCGGGGGCAGCGCCACGCCCGGGAGGTAGTCGGGATTCTCGTGCCGCCCGTCGATGGCTTTCACGATCTCCTCGCGGCGCCCCCACACGGTGGTGCGGGTGCCCGCCTCGGCGAGGATCATGGCGAACGTGGTCCCCCAGGAACCGGAACCGAAAACGGCGGCTTTGGTCATCTTCTCACCGTACGCCGAAGTCAGATGTCAGCGAGCGTGTCCGCGGAGCCGTCCTCGGGGCGCGTTGTGGCGGCCTCCGGCCCCGGCGTACCGGACGCCCCGGACACGCCGGACGCCCCGGACGCGGCCACGACGTCCTTCCCATCGACCTTCCCATTGGCGGCGGCCCCGTTGCCAGCCCCGGCGCGGTTCATGTCGTACGGCGTGTCCGGCGCCTTCTCCCCGCGCAGCTCGGCGAGCTGATCGGTGATCGCCCGCATGATGTCGGCCGTCGCCTCGCGCAGCACGCTGCCGCGCATCGGCCGGCCCTCGTACTTCGACAGATCCACCGGCGGCCCGGCGATCACGTGGAAGGTCTTGCGCGGCAGCAGCCGGGGCCGCGTCTCCTTCCCGTACGGCAGCAGCTCCTGCGCCCCCCAGTGCGCCACCGGGATCACCGGCGCGCCGGTCGCCAGCGCCAGCCGCGCCACGCCGGTCTTCGCCGTCATCGGCCACAGGTCCGGGTCGCGGGTGACCGTGCCCTCCGGGTAGACGATCACGCACGCGCCCTCGCGCAGCGCCTTCTCGGCGTGCTTGAGCGAGAGCGCGGCGTCGGCGCGCCCGCGCGCCACCGGGATCTGCACGAGCTTGCGCAGCACCCAGCCGAGCACCGGGACCTCGAACAGGCTGCCCTTGATCATGAAGACCATCCAGCGCCCGTTCACGTACAGGAAGTGCGAGATCAGCAGCGGGTCGATGGTGGACAGGTGGTTGAGCGCGACGATGCAGCCGCCCTCGCGCGGCAGGCTCCCCCGCCAGTCCCGCTTCACCAGGATGAACAGCAGGGGCCGGAGAACCACCACGGCCAGCGCCTCCCAAAAGATCGACGGTCGTCCGGGGCGGCGGCTCATGGCTCCTCCTGTGCTCGGCGGGTGGACGGTGACGCGTCACAGTCTCCCGGTTCGCCGCCCGGCATGTCGAGGCAGGATGCTGGTAGGCATGGATGTCGTGGAAGGTCCCGGCTGGTCGCTGGTGGTGCCGGTGAAGACCCTGGTGGCCGCGAAGACGCGCCTGGCCGAGGCCGCCGGGCCGTACCGGGCGGCGCTGGCGGTGGCCGTGGCGTGCGACACGGTGGCGGCGGCGCTGGCGTGCCCGTCCGTCCGGCGTGTCGTGGTGGTCACCGGCGATCCGGTGCCGGCCGGGGAGCTGGCCGCGCTCGGCGCGCACGTGGTGGACGACCCGCAGCGCGGCCTCAACGCCGCGCTCCGGTGCGGCGCGGCCGAGGCGGTACGGCTCGCGCCCGGCGACCACGTGGCCGCGCTCCAGGCCGACCTTCCCGCCCTGCGGCCGGACGAGCTGGCGCGGGCGCTGACCGCGGCCGCCCAGTTCGAGCAGGCGTTCGTGCCCGACGCCGTCGAGGTCGGCACCACGTGTTACACGACGCGGCGGGGCGAGCCGTTCCGGCCCGGTTTCGGCGGCGAGTCCCGGGCCAGGCATCTGGCGCGCGGGGCGAAGGAGCTGCTCCTCGACGGCATCGCCTCGGTGCGCCGCGACGTCGACACCGTCGAGGATCTGCGCGCCGCCCTCGCCCTCGGCGTGGGACCGCGCACGGCCGCGGTCGCCGCCGAGATGGGCGTCACGCCGTAGGCCCGCTCAGTGGCCCGCTCAGTGGCCCGCTCAGTGGCCCGCTTAATGCCCGCTTATTGGCCCGCTTATTGGCCAGCTCAGTGGTACGCGCCGTCCTCCTCCCGGGCCCGCGGCGGCAGCAGGAACGCGACCACGAAGGCGAGCGCGAACATGCCGGCCACGACCCAGAGGGTGACCCGCATCGCCTCGCCGAATCCCCCGGCCGGCGCCGCGTGGGCCGCCGGGCCGACGCCGAAGAACACGGTGCCGAGCAGCGCCACCCCGAACGCGCCGCCGAGCTGCTGCACGGCGGTGAGCGCGCCCGAGGCCGAGCCGGTCTCCTGCTGCTCGACGCCGGCGAGCACGATGTCGAAGAACGGCGACATGACCATGCCCATGCCCAGGCCGGTGACGATCAGCGCGGGGGCGAGGGTCCACAGCGACGCGCCTCCGCTCATCCCGTCGGTCAGCTCCAGGGTGAGCAGCAGGCCGAGGACCCCGCCCACCATGATCGTCATGCCGATGTGGACGAGCAGGCGCCCCAGCTTCCCCACCAAGCCCGCGGCGACCCCGAACCCGAGGACCGTGCCGATCGACCAGGGCAGCGCGGCGAGTCCGGCGTCCAGCGGCCCGTAGCCCAATCCGATCTGCACGTACAGGCTGAAGACCAGCGAGAAGCCGGCGATACCGCTGAAGAACACCAGCCCGGTGACGAGCCCGCCGGAGAATCCGCGCTTGCGGAACAGCGCGGGCACGACCAGCGGGTCGCCGCCCGCCCGCTGCTTGGCCACCGCGTACCACCCGAACAGGGCGAACAGCACGACCGAGGCCGCGATCATCACGAACATCCAGGCCGGCCAGTCCTGCTCGCGCCCCTGCACCAGCGGGTAGATCACCAGTAGCCCGGCCGCCGTGACCAGCGCCATGCCGACCAGGTCGAGGCGGGGCGGCGTCGCCGTGCGCACCTCGGGCAGCACCCGCCATCCGGCGAGCACGGCCAGCAGCGTGAGCGGCAGGTTGATGATGAAGATCATGCGCCAGCCGGTGCCGAAGAAGTCCGCGTCGATCAGCCAGCCGGCCAGCACCGGCCCGCCGACGGAGGACAGGCCCATGATCGGGCCGAACAGCCCGAAGGCCGCGCCCATCTCCTTCGGCGGGAACATCTCCTTGATCATGCCGAGCCCCTGCGGCAGCATCACCGCGCCGAACAGGCCCTGGACGACGCGGGCGGCGATCAGGACGCCGGGCGACCAGGCCACCGCGCACAGCAGCGACCCGGTGCCGAACCCCACGGCTCCGATCAGGAACATCCGCTTCTTGCCATAGATGTCGCCGAGGCGCCCGCCGGTGATCAGCCCGACGGCCATGGAGAGCGTGTAGCAGGCGCCGAGCCACTGGATCGTGGTCTCGCCGCCGCCGATGTCGGCGCGGATGGTGGGCGCGGCGATGTTGGTGATCAGCGCGTCGAGCAGGTCCATCACCTCGGCGGCGAGGAGCACCAGCAGGGCGGGCCAGCGCCATCGGTAGGCGACGACGTCGCCCGCGGCGGCGTCGGCGAGGGGAGCGGTCACGGACGACTCCAAACGTTACGTGAACAGTGTTCTGACGACCTGAGCAATGTTCTTACACTGAACAGTGTTCTAGGTCAAGAACAAGGTTCCAGCTTCTGAGCGATGTTCGACCGGTTTCCGCCGCTGTGGTAGAAGTGAGGGCACAGGCTGACAAGGAGATCGATGAGCAGCGAGCCCGACAGGGCCGAGACCTCCCTGCCCCCGCCGCCGTGGGAGCGCCCGGCGAAACGCACCGCCCCCGCCCGCGTCCCGCTCAGCCGGGACCGCATCGTGGAGGCGGCCTTCACCGTGCTCGACCGGGAGGGGTACGCGGGCCTGAGCATGCGCCGGGTCGCCGCCGAACTCGGCGTCGCGGTCTCGGCCCTCTACGCGCACGTCCGCGACAAGGACGAACTGCTTGAGCTGATGCACAACCGGACGCACGCCGACATTCCCATCCCCGAGCCCGACCCCGAGCGCTGGATGGAGCAGGTCAAGCAGTACGCCCGGGAGGTTCGCGGCCGTCTCGGGACCCACCGCGACCTGGCCCGCATCTCCATGGGCCAGATGCCGTTCACCCGCGACATGCTGCCGCGCGTGGAATGGCTCTTCGCGATCTTCCGGGCGGGCGGCCTGCCCGACGAGATGATCGCCGCGGCGGCCGACATGATCTCCACGTACGTGGACGGGTTCGCCTACGAGGAAAGCCTCTGGTACGAGCACAATCCGAAGAGCGACGAGTACTGGAAGGAGTTGATAGGGCAGTTGGGCGACTATTTCGCCGGGTTGCCGCCGGATCGCTTCCCCACCCTCGTCGCGTTGTCCACCGTCATGTTCATCTCGGACAACGACGAGCGTTTCGAGCTCGGCCTCGACGTCATCCTGCGCGGCCTCGCCACCTACATCGCGCGCTAGGCCGGCGGGCATCGCGCGCTAGGCTGGCGGGCGTGCAGGCCACCGTGCGGACCTTCGACCCGGCGACCCGCTCCGGGTCGGTGTTCCTCGACGACGGCGCCGAGCTCGGCTTCGCCGCCGACGCCTTCGACGCCGGGCCGCTGCGGCTGCTGCGGCCGGGTCAGCGGGTGAACATCGCCGTCGCCGGCGGGCGGATCACCGTCGTCACGCTCTCCACCTTTCCGCTTCCGGAAGGTGAATGAACGTCCGATTTCCGGGAGCCGGAAAAGACAACACCCGGCTCCGATATCGGAGCCGGGCGCTGATCGGGACAGCGGCTATTTCTGCCCTTTTCCGGCCTGGTTGACCATCTCCTTGAAATCGGCGCCGGGACGAAATCTGGGCACCCAGCTCTCCGGCACTTCGATGGGCTCACCGGTCGACGGGTTGCGGGCCGTACGAGCGGGCTTGTGCACCATCTCAAACGCGCCGAAACCCGTGATCGATACCTTGTCGCCGCCGGCGACCGCGTGCTGAATCGCGTCGAGCACCGCGTTGACCGCGTCGGTCGCGGTCTTCTTGTCGCCGAGCCGGCCGGCCACCGCTTCGACGAGCTCTCGCTTGTTCATGATGTTCCCCCCTGTAACCCCTTACCCGCTTGAAATTAGGGGACACAGGCGTGGGCTTCAATCACCAGAGGCCATGTTTCGCTCGCTCGGCGTGTCGGAATAGCCGTCAAGCTCGCTCAGGAACGCCACCAGCCGCTCGTTCGCGTGATAAATGTCGCGCTTTGCCACATCACAGATCACCAGCAGCCGCTTGACGAGCCGGATGCGCTCCTCGGCCGCCACCGGCAGCACGCGGACGCGGCGGTGCGCGTCGCGCAACCGCCGCGCCAGGATCCCGTCGAGGCCGGGAAAGCTCTCGCGGAAGTGGTTCAGACGGTCGTCGGCAGCCATGACTGCCGACCATTCTCGTATGCCGCGATGTCGCCCTCGTGACGCAGGGTCAGCCCGATGTCGTCCAGGCCCTCCATCAGCCGCCAGCGGGTGTAGTCGTCGATCTCGAACGCGGCCGTGCCGCCCTCCCAGCGGACCTCGCGCCCGTCCAGGTCAACGGTGATCTCCGACGTGGGGTCGGCCTCCGAAAGGTCCTGCAGGGACGCCACGACGTCCTCGGGCAGGACCACCGGCAGCAGGCCCATCTTGGTGGAGTTGTTGCGGAAGATGTCGCCGAAGCGCGGGGAGATGACCACGCGGAAGCCGTACTGCTGCAGGGCCCACACCGCGTGCTCCCGGGAGGAGCCGGTGCCGAAGTCCGGCCCGGCGACCAGGATCGTCGCCCCCTCGTACGCCGGGTCGTTGAGCACGAAGCCGGGGTCCTCCCGCCAGGCGGCGAACAGGCCCTTCTCGAAGCCGGTGCGGCTGACCTGCTTGAGCCAGACGGCCGGGATGATCTGGTCGGTGTCGACGTTGCTGCGGCGCAGCGGCACGGCGCGGCCGGTGTGGGTGGTGAAAGCGTCCATCGTCTAGGTCTTTCTCGTGCTTCCGGGGTGTTCAGGGCGATCGGCGGTCACAGGTCGGCGGGGGCGGTCAGCCGCCCGGTCACCGCGGTCGCGGCGGCGACCTGCGGCGACACCAGGTGGGTGCGGCCCCCCTTGCCCTGCCGGCCCTCGAAGTTGCGGTTGGAGGTCGAGGCGCTGCGCTCCCCGGGGGAGAGCGTGTCGGGGTTCATGCCCAGGCACATCGAGCAGCCGGCCTCGCGCCACTCGGCCCCGGCCGCCCGGAACACCTCGTGCAGCCCCTCGGCCTCGGCCGCGGCCTTGACCTGCATGGAGCCGGGCACGACCAGCGTGCGGGTGGTCACCTTGCGCCCGCGCAGCACCTCGGCGGCGGCGCGCAGGTCCTCTAGACGCCCGTTGGTGCACGAGCCGACGAAGACCGTGTCCACCCGGATGTCGCGCAGCGGCGTGCCGGGCTTCAGGTCCATGTACGCCAGCGCCCGCTCGGCGGCGGCCCGCGCGGTCGGGTCGTCGAACCGCTCCGGCGAGGGCACCACGTCGCCGAGCGGCGCGCCCTGCCCCGGGTTGGTGCCCCAGGTGACGTACGGGGTGAGCGTCGAGGCGTCGATCTCGACGACCGTGTCGAAGACGGCGTCGTCGTCGGTGCGCAGCGACGTCCAGTACTCCACCGCCGCGTCCCAGTCCGCGCCGGTCGGCGCGTGCGGGCGGCCCTTGAGGTACGCGAACGTGGTCTCGTCCGGCGCGATCATGCCGGCCCGCGCGCCCGCCTCGATGGACATGTTGCAGACCGTCATGCGGCCCTCCATCGACAGCTTGCGCACGGCCTCGCCGCGGTACTCGACGATGTGGCCCTGGCCGCCGCCCGTGCCGATCTTGGCGATGATGGCGAGGATCAGGTCCTTGGCGGTCACGCCGACCGGCAGCTCGCCGGACACCTCGATCGCCATCGTCTTGGGCCGGTACGCCGGCAGCGTCTGCGTGGCGAGCACGTGCTCCACCTCGGAGGTGCCGATGCCGAACGCGAGCGCGCCGAACGCGCCGTGCGTGGAGGTGTGGGAGTCGCCGCACACCACCGTCATGCCGGGCTGGGTGAGCCCGAGCTGCGGGCCGATCACGTGCACGATGCCCTGCCCGGCGTCGCCCATCGGATGCAGCCGGATGCCGAACTCGGCGGCGTTCTTGCGCAGCGTCTCCACCTGCTGCTTGGACACCGGGTCGGTGATCGGGCCGAGCACCGTGGGCACGTTGTGGTCCTCGGTGGCGATGGTGAGGTCGGGGCGGCGGACCTTGCGCCCTGCCATGCGCAGGCCGTCGAACGCCTGCGGGCTGGTCACCTCGTGGATGAGGTGCAGGTCGATGAAGAGCAGGTCGGGCTCTCCCTCGGCCCGGCGGACCACATGCTGCTCCCAGACTTTCTCGGCCAGTGTCCGACCCATGATGTGAACGCCTCCTTGCGCTCCACTCTCCCGAGTGTGCATTTGCATCTCGCATAGCGAGACGGCAATATCGTCTTATGGACAACTCTAGCGGAGTCGGCGTACTCGACAAAGCAGTATTGGTGCTCAACGCCCTCGAAGCGGGCCCCGCGTCCTTGGCCCAGCTCGTGCAGGCCACCGGCCTCGCCCGCCCCACGGCGCATCGCCTCGCCTGCGCGCTGGAACATCACAGAATAGTCTCGCGCGACACCCAGGGCAGATTCGTGCTCGGCCCGCGCCTGTCGGAGTTGTCCGCCGCGGCCGGGGAGGACCGGCTGCTCGCCGTGGCCGGCCCGGTGCTCGTCCAGCTGCGCGACATCACCGGGGAGAGCGCGCAGCTCTACCGCAGGCAGGGCGACGAGCGGGTGTGCGTCGCCGCCGCCGAGCGCGCCAGCGGCCTGCGCGACACCGTCCCGGTCGGCTCGGCGCTGCCGATGACGGCGGGCTCGGCCGCGCAGATCCTGCTCGCCTGGGAGGAGCCCGACCGCCTGCACCGCGGCCTGCGCGGCGCCAAGTTCACCGCCACCACCCTGTCCGGGGTACGCCGCAGAGGCTGGGCGCACAGCGTCGCCGAACGCGAGCAGGGCGTGGCGAGCGTCTCGGCCCCCGTGCGCGGCGCGGGCGGGAAGGTCATCGCGGCGATCTCGGTCTCCGGCCCGATCGAGCGCCTCACCCGCAGCCCCGGCCGCCTGCACGCGGGCGCGGTCGTCGCCGCCGCCGAGCGCATCAGCGAGGCGATGCGGCGCAACAACTGAGCGACGACCGAGCGCCAACCAAGCGGCGACCGAGCGACGACCGACGACGACCGACGACGACCGATTCGTGAAATGGACCGTGCCGGGTTCACCGGGGATGCCGCCGGAGGCAACCTCGCAGGCGCACACCCACTAGCCTGGCGGAGTGACCGATCGCATCGAGGCCGCCGCCGCTGAGCTGCGTCCGCTGCTCCAAGAGTTCATCCTCTGGGCGCCCGACAACGCGCCCGACAGCGATCCCGACCTGGTGGGCCCGGCCGCCCTGTGGCATCGCCTCAGCGTGCGCGACGACGTCTGCCTGTGGAAGCGCGGTGACCTGCGCACCATCCTCCTCGAACGCCTGCCGAAGGTGGTCGAGGACCCCGACGAGGCCGCCGACAACATGGTCCCCGCGCTGCGGGCGTACCTGACGTTCCTGTCCACGACGGGCCGGCTCAGCAAGGGCTCGGACTCCCTCGACGCGCTCGTCAAGGAGCTCGACGCCCTGGAGGACGAGTTCGTCGACGCGATGGAGGACGTCATCGCCGACCGCGACTGGGACGAGGACGACGAGCTGGACGAGGAGGGCGAGCCGGAGGGCCTGGGCGATTTCGAGCCGTTCGCCGAGGCGCTGGCCGAGCTGCCGACCATCCGGCTGCGGCCGGACGAGGAGCTGGCCGCCGCCGCCCGCGACGTCCCGCTCATCGCCCGGGCGCGCGACCTGGCGGTGTGGGTGGGCGCCGGGCGCAAGGTGGGCGAGGAGTGGCTGCTCGGCGACGAGGAGATCGTCGAGGCGCTCGCCGCCGTCGGGCTGCCGCGGCCCGCGGACGGCGAGGGGCCGCTGGCCCAGCGCGTGCCCGAGCTGTGGAACCTGTGGAACCACGCCGTCGACCTGGAGTTCCTCACCCCGGACGGACGCGACACCGTCAGCGTCGCCGAGGACGCCGCCGCCTGGCCGTTCGACGACGACGAGGACGTGCTGGACGTGTGGATCCACGGCCTGTCCTCGATCGACTACGGCGACCCCGAGCTGGACGACGAGGACCTCGCCGAGGTCCTGGCGGGCCTGACCCGCGCGCTGCTGATCCGGCTGCTGCTCGCGGGCGGCGCGCGCCCCCTCGACGGGCTGCGCGAGGAGCTCGCCGAGGCGGTCGCCGAGCTCGACGACCTCGGCGCGGACGCCTGGGCGGACGCCGCCGAGCGCTACGGCGACCCGCTCGCCCCCGTCCTGGACTGGCTGACCGGCTACGGCATGATCGAGCGCCACCGCGAGGATGACACCGACGACGACACCGAGGCGGTACGGCTGACGCCCCTCGGCGTCGAGGGCGTCCTGCACCTGACCGACGAGTCCGGCATCGAGGTGGACGCCCGCCCGTCCATCGACTCGATGACCGCCGCCGAGCTGCTGGCGATCTGCGCCGACCTGCCGGAGGAGGACGCCGACGCCGAATTCGCCGCCTGGCTGGAACTGCGTGAGCCGCCGCAGGCCGCCGAGGAGCTGCTGGAGGCCGCCGCCGAGGACGAGGCGGACGCCCTGGTGCGGGTGCAGGCGGCGAGCATGGTCGGCTCCCTGGGCGAGGCCGCCGTGCCCGCCTGGAAGGCCGCCCTGTCCGAGCCGTCCCTGCGCCCGTACGCCGCCACCCACCTGGCCCAGCTCGGCGTCGCCGACGCCGACGAGCCCACCCAGGCGGACACGCACTGGCTGATCCTCGACATGTGGACGATCTCGGCGGGCCTCGGCCGCTCCGAGTTCGTCGGCAGCCTGCACGACATCGGCCCGGCCCCCCAGCTCGTCAGCCTGCTGGACGTCATCTGGAAGGTCCCCCACCCGCACGTGACGGACCTGCTGGAGGCCATCGCCGACGCCCACCCGGACAAGCAGGTGAGCAAGGCCGCCAAACGGGCCCTGTTCAAGGCCCGCTCGGCCGCCGCTCGCTGAGCCCGGCTCAGGACGCGTCCGCCCCGCTCCGCCGCGAACCCGGTTCGCGCGGAACGGGGCGTCCCGGCGTTCAGTGCCGGAAACGAAAAATCCGCCTCACCATGATCGGTGAAGCGGATGGTTCCTGGTAGTCCCGACCGGATTCGAACCGGCGTTACCGCCTTGAGAGGGCGGCGTCCTAGGCCACTAGACGACGGGACCTTGCCTTGTCACTCACGATCGCCGCCGTTCCCGGCGGCTTTCCTTGCGACGGCCGTAACTCTACCGTACACCGGGGGCATGGCCAAACCGATTGCCGCACCGGTCCCACCGGACGCCCCCGAAACGACAAGCATCCCCGAAACGACGAACGCGGATGCCTCTAGGAGGCATCCGCGCTGGTCAGCAATACCGCTGGGGTACCAGGACTCGAACCTAGACTAGCGGAGCCAGAATCCGCCGGGCTGCCAATTACCCCATACCCCATTGCTCGCGTCCCGTCCGGGCCGCTGGCGACTCCGAAAGGATAGCCCAGTCTCGCACCCAGCACCAAAACGTTTGCGGACCGGCCGGTCGGCGGCATGCTGGTAGGGCGTGACCACGAGAGGAGCCGACGTCTTGGCCGAGAACCCGTTCTTCGCCCCGAGCGACCTGCCGTACCAGTTGCCGCCGTTCGAGCGCATCCGAGAGGAGCACTACCTGCCGGCGTTCGAGCGCGGCATGGCCGAGCAGCTCGCCGAGGTGGAGGCGATCGCGTCGTCCGACGAGGCGCCGACGTTCGAGAACACGATCGTGGCGCTGGAGCGTTCGGGCCGGATCCTGGACCGGGTGTCGGCGGTCTTCTTCAACAAGACCTCCTCCGACACCGATCCGGGCGTACAGGAGATCCAGCAGGAGATCACCCCGAGGCTCGCCAAGCACGCCGACGCGATCCACCTCAACCGCGCCTTGTTCGCCCGCGTGAAGGCCCTGTACGAGGCCCGTGACGAGCTGGGCCTGGCCGAGGACGAGCGCTGGCTGCTCGAGCGCTACCACACCGACTTCGTCCGCGCCGGCGCCGAGCTGGACGACGCCGCCCAGGAGCGGCTGCGCGCGCTCAACGAGGAGCTCTCCACGCTGGCCACGACGTTCCAGCAGAACCTGATGAGCGACACCAACGCCCGCGCGATCGTCGTGGACGACGCGGCCGAGCTCGACGGCCTCTCCCCCGACGCCGTCCGCGCGGCGGCCGAGACGGCCCGGGAACGCGGCCTGGAGGGCAAATACGTCCTGACCCTGGTCCTCCCCACCGGACAGCCCGCGCTCGCCGAGCTGATAGACAGAGGGCTGCGGGAGCGCATCCACGCCGCCTCCGTCGGCCGGGGCCTGCGCGACAACGCCGCCCTGGTGGTGCGCATCGCCCGCCTGCGCGCCGAACGCGCCCGGCTGCTCGGCTACCCGACGCACGCCGACTACGTCGTGGCGGACCAGACCGCGCCGAGCGCCCAGGCGGTGACCGAGATGCTCGGCAAGCTCACCGCCCCCGCCGTGGCGAACGCGCACCGGGAGGCCGCCGCGCTCGACGAGCAGGCCGGTTTCGAGGTGAAGGCCTGGGACTGGGCGTTCTACGCCGAGAAGGTGCGCAAGGCCCGCTACGACATCGACGCCGCCGCGATGCGCCCCTACTTCGAGCTGGAGCGGGTGCTGCGCGACGGCGTCTTCCACGCCGCGTCCCGCCTGTACGGCCTGCGCTTCACCGAGCGCCCCGACCTGCCCGGCTACCACCCGGACGTCCGGGTCTTCGAGGTGCACGACGCCGACGGCTCCGAGCTCGGCCTGTTCCTCGCCGACCACTACGCCCGCGCCTCCAAGCGCGGCGGCGCGTGGATGAACAGCCTGGTCAAGCAGTCCCACCTGCTGGGCACCCGCCCGGTCGTGGTGAACAACCTCAACATCGTCAAGCCGCCGCCGGGCGAGCCGACCCTGCTGACCTTCGACGAGGTCAACACGATGTTCCACGAGTTCGGCCACGCCCTGCACGGCCTGTTCTCGAACGTCCGCTTCCCCCGCTTCTCCGGTACGGCGGTGCCGCGCGACTTCGTCGAGTACCCGTCCCAGGTGAACGAGATGTGGGCGGTCTGGCCGGAGGTCCTCGCCAACTACGCCCGGCACCACGAGACCGGCGAGCCGATGCCGCAGCACCTGGTGGACCGCATGCTGGAGAGCCGCCGGTTCAACCAGGGCTACGCCACGGTCGAGTACCTGGCCGCGTCCCTGCTCGACTGGGCCTGGCACACCATCGACGCCGACGAAGTCCAGGGTGAGGTCCAGGGCGAGATCGACGGCGAGGTCCAGGGCGAGGACACGGGTACGGTGGAAGAGTTCGAGGCGCGGGCGCTGCGCGAGGCGGGCCTGGCCCTGGACCGGATCCCGCCCCGCTACCGCAGCACGTACTTCGCGCACATCTTCTTCGGCGGCTACAGCGCGGGCTACTACTCCTACATCTGGAGCGAGGTGCTGGACGCCGACAGCGTGGAGTGGTTCAAGGAGAACGGCGGCCTGCTGCGCGAGAACGGCGACCGCTTCCGTCGCGAGCTGCTGTCCAAGGGCGGCAGCGTGGACGCCATGACGGCGTTCCGCGCCTTCCGGGGGCGCGAGCCGCGTCTGGAGCCCCTGCTGGAGCGCCGCGGCCTGCTGTGACACACGGCATTCGCCCCGGCCCGGCGTACTCACCCGGTCCGGGGCGTGTGCTCGTCGCGCGCGCCCGCGCTCAGGCGCCCAGCCGCTCCAGCGCCGCCCGCACCCGCGCCAGCGACCGCTCCCGCCCGAGCACCTCGATGGACTCGAACAGCGGAAGCCCGACGGTCCGCCCGGTGATGGCCACGCGCACGGGCGCCTGGGCCTTGCCGAGCTTGAGCCCGTGCGCCGCGCCGACCTCCTCCAGGGCGGTCTTGAGCGCGTCGGCGGTCCATTCGACGGTCGCCAGCCGCTCGGCGTACCCGGTGAGGATCTCCACCGGCGCGTTCTTCATGCCCTTGTCCCACGACCCCTGGTCGAAGACGGGCTCGGGCAGGAACAGGAAGTCGACGTTCCCGGTGACCTCCGACAGCACGGTGACGCGGGTCTGCGCCAGCGGCGCCACCTTGGCGAACACCTCGCGGTCGAACCCGGGGATGGTGCGCACCCACGGCAGGCACCGCTCGGTGAACTCCTCCACCGGCAGCGCGCGGATGTACTCGCCGTTGAACGCCCGCAGCTTGCGCTCGTCGAAGAACGCCGGCGAGGGGTTGACGTCCTCAAGCCGGAACAGCTCCACCATCTCCGGCCAGGGCATGATCTCCCGATCCCCGCCGGGCCCCCAGCCGAGCAGCATCAGGTAGTTGACCATCGCCTCGGCGAGGTACCCCTCGTCCCGGTAGGACTCCAGGGCGACCTTGTCGCGCCGCTTGGACAGCTTCTGCCGCTTCTCGTTGACGATGACCGGCACGTGCGCCCAGATCGGCGGAGCGGCCCCCAGCGCGGCCCAGAGCAACTGCTGCTTGGGCGTGTTCGACAGGTGCTCCTCGGCGCGTACGACGTGCGTGATGCGCTGCTCCATGTCGTCGACGACGTTGGCGAGCACGAACAGCGGCGAGCCGTCCCCGCGCGCGATGGCGAAGTCCTCCAGCGCGTCGTTGGGGAACTCCACCCGCCCCCGGATCTTGTCCTCCACCACGGTCACGCCCTCGTCGGGCGTGCGGAAACGCACCACGCCCTCGCTCAGGCCCCGGTCGCGGCAGTACCCGTCGTACCCCTGGAACTCCGACCCGGTGCGCGCCTTGACGTCCTCACGGGTGCAGTCGCAGTGGTACGCCTTGCCGTCCGCGAGCAGCTTCGCGACGGCGGCGCGGTGCTGCTCCTCGAAGGCGGACTGGAAGTAGGGCCCCTCGAAGTACGGCGAGTCGCCGCTGATGCCGAGCCAGGCGAGCGCCGAGATGATGCCCTCGGTCCACTCGGGCCGGTTGCGCGCCGCGTCGGTGTCCTCGATGCGCAGCACGAACCGCCCGCCGGACCGCTCGGCCAGCGCCCAGTTGAACAGGGCGGAACGCGCCCCGCCGACGTGGAACATGCCGGTGGGCGAGGGTGCGAAACGTACGCGCAAATCAGTCACGAGTGATCACCCGGTTGGTGAGAGTTCCGATGCCTTCGATGCCGACGCTGACCTCGTCTCCGACGTCGAGCGGGCCGACCCCCTCCGGCGTGCCGGTGAGGATCACGTCGCCGGGGATGAGGGTCATCACCTCGCTGACATGGGCGATCAACTTCGGGATGCCGTGGATGAGCTGCGAGGTGCGGGCGCTCTGCCGCAGGTCGCCGTTGACGCTTGTGGTGATCGCCAGGTCGGCCGGGTCGAGCTCGGTCTGGATCCAGGGACCGAGCGGGCAGAAGGAGTCGAACCCCTTCGCCCGGCTCCACTGCCCGTCCTTGCGCTGCAGGTCGCGGGCGGTGACGTCGTTGCCGCAGGTGTAGCCGAAGATCACCTCGTGCGCGCGCTCGACGGGCACGTCCCGGCACAGCCGGCCGATGACGACGGCCAGCTCGCCCTCGAAGTCCACCCGTTCGCTGAGCTTTGTGGGGTAGACGATGCCCTCGCCGGGCCCGATCACCGAGCTGGACGGCTTGAGGAACATCAGCGGCTCCTCGGGCGGCTCGTTGCCGAACTCCGCCGCGTGGGCGGCGTAGTTGCGCCCGATCGCGATGATCTTCGTCGGCAGCAGCGGGGCGACGAGCCGCACCTCGCCGAGCGGGTGCCGCTCCCCCGTGAACCGGATCGTCCCGAACGGGTGCCCGTCGATCCGGGCGATGACCTCCTCGCCGAGCCCGCCCTCGACCGCGCCGAAGGCGACCTCGCCGTCCTTGGAATATCTCGCTATGCGCACACCACAAGGCTAGTGCCGTACCGGACCTGCGAAGGGCGGACAGGCCGCGTCGCCCACAGCGCCGGCACGACACGTCGTCACCCTCACGTGAACATGCGCGACACAATCGTAATGACTAATAGCAGCAAATGGCTTGATTTATAAAATCTTGTCTGCTATACTGCCCACTCTCAATTGCTAGCCTCATCGGTGTCGTTCATTTCCGATGAGGAGCTTCACTGTGTGCTACGACAGCGACGCCACTCCGCCCGTCCCCGCCGCGCCTCGCATGGCCGCCACCGCCGAGCCGCTGACGCTGACCTCGGGCGACGGCGCCCGGTTCGCCGCCCACCTCGCCCGCCCCGAGCGCCCGTCCGGTACGGCCGTGCTGATCCTGCCGGACAATCGGGGCCTTTCCGGCTTCTATCAGCACCTCGCCGTCCGGCTCGCCGAGCAGGGCCACACCGCCCTCGCGATCGACTACTACGGCCGTACGGCGGGCACCGACATCGAAGCGCGCGGCGAGGACTTCGGCGCGATGGAGAACCTCATGCCGAACCACATCTCCAAGCTCACGCCCGATACCCTGTACGGCGACATCCTGGCCGCCGCCGACGTCCTGCGTTCCCCGGAGGGCGGCGGGGCCTCCTCGACGGTGTCGCTGGGCTTCTGCATGGGGGGCAGGTTCGCGTTCCTGACCGCCGCGTCCCGGTTCGGGTTCGACGGCGTCATCGGCTTCTACGGATTCCCCGACGTCCTGTTCGGCGCGCCGGGCCCCACGCAGCGCGCGGCCGAGCTGACCGCGCCGGTCCTCGGCCTGTTCGGCGGCGCGGACGAGGGCATCTCCCCGGAGGTCGTGGCCGCGTTCGGCAAGGCGCTGACCGGCGCCGGGGTCGAGCACGAGTTCGTCACCTATCCCGGCGCTCCGCACGGCTTCTTCGACCAGGGGCTTCCCGGGTACGAGGAGGCGTGCGCGGACGCGTGGCGACGTGTGATGGACTTCATCGCCGTGCGCGGCGGCGCCCGATGAGAGGATCGGGGCATGTCTGTCGTCAAGTTCAACGTTCTGACCGTGCCCGCCGAGATGCGTGAGGCGCTGGAGAAGCGGTTCGCCAACCGGGCCGGGATGGTGGAGGCCGCCGACGGCTTCGAGTGGTTCGAGCTGCTGCGCCCGGTGGAGGGCACCGACCGCTTCATCGTCTACACCCGCTGGCGCAGTGAGGAGGACTTCCAGCGCTGGCAGAGCAGCCAGGCGTTCCAGGCCGGGCACGCCCAGGCCGCGGCCGACGCGCAGGCACAGGGTCACGGGCACGGGCAGGGGCACGGGCAGGGTCCCGCGGCCACCGCCTCGGAGATCTGGTCGTTCGAAGTCGTGCAGAGCGCCGGGCCGAAAACCGACACGGAGTGACACGAATTACAGCACCTCGATAACAATGTGCTGAATGTGACGCGTGTGCCTTGACCGGGCTGCTGTGATTCGGACAGCATGATCCGCTCTGTGAGCTCGTGCCGGGCCCTTCCGGCACGGGCTCTCGTCGTACCCGGGAAGGAAGAGGCGTGCGCGGCCGCACCCAAGGCATCGCTCTGTTGTCGGTTCTACTGGCGGCCGGAGTCGTCGCGCCTCCCGCCGCCGCCCAGACGGCCGCCGCGGCCCACCAGGCCGCCCCCAAGCGCACCGCCGCCTGCCAGGGCGACTGGCTGCCCGCCACGCCCACCTCCGAGGACATCATGGCGGGCAAACTGGAGTTCGTCGGCCTTCCGGCGGTCACGGTGGGGCAGGACGTGAACTGGCACACCAACCCGTACCGCAACCGCTCCTGGGGGATGGTCTTCCACTCGCTGCGGTGGATGGGCCGCCTCGTCGCCGACTACGAGACCTCCGGCAACGAGAAGTACCTCGCCCGCGCCATCGAGGTCGCCAAGGACTGGGTGGCGGACAACCCGCGCGGCGGGCGCGGCACCGACCAGTACGCCTGGGCCGAGCACCCGGTGGCGTTGCGCGCCCCCGCCCTGGTCTGCCTCAGCATGCACGTCAACGCGGACTGGCTCAAGCGCAGCCTCGCCGAGCACGCCAAGGTGCTCGCCAACCCCGCCCTGTACGAGAAGGGCCACAACCACGGCCTCGACCAGGACATCGGCCTGCTCGGCATCGGCTGCCGGTACCGGCAGAGCAAGTGGAGCGGCCTGGCCGTACGGCGGATGACGTCCTCGGCGAGGCTCGCGATCGACTCCCAGGGGGCGCTGCAGGAGCAGGCGCCGCGCTACGGCGTCTACGTGTACGAGCGCATGGCCGTGGCGATCGAGAAGATCAAGGACTGCGGCCTCAAGGTGCCCGCCGAGCTGACCCGGCGGTGGAACTCGCTCGCCTCCTACATCACCCACGCCACCCAGCCCAACGGCAACATGGTGGCGATCGGCGACGGCGGCCCCGACGTGCGGCCCGCCGGATACGACCACGACAAGCAGAAGGTGAAGGTGTTCCACCAGGCCGGGTACGTCTTCGGCCGCACCGCCTGGGACAAGCCCGAGTCGGCCTACTACTCGATCCGGTTCGGGCCCGGCCTGAAGTACCACGGCCACGAGGATCACCTGGGCGTCACCTACTACGCGCAGGGCCGGGACGTGCTCGTCGACGTCGGCTTCCACTCCTACGAGAAGTCGGCCTACCGCTACTGGACGATGTCGCCGGAGGCGCACAACGTCCCCGTCATCGCCGGGGCGCGTTTCCGCCCCCATACGGCCAGCAAGCTCACCCGCGCCCGGCTCGGCACGCAGCGCCAGACGTACAAGCTCACCGACAACGCCTACGGCGTGCGCCGCACCCGGTCGGTGCTGGTCAACCACGGCGACGATCTGATGGCCGTGCTCGACACCGCGCCGAAGGGGTCGAGGCTGCGCAACCTGTGGCATTTCCCCGCCGACCTGAAGGTGCTGTCCAACGGCGGCGGGCGGATCGTCCTGGGCGCGCAGGGCGGCGCGAGTGACGGCAAGGACGGCGACGGCGGCAGGGACTGGCGGGTGAGCCTGGTGCAGCTCGCCATGCCCTCCTGCACGCCCGTCGGCGGCCAGTCGGTCAAGATCGGCCAGACCTCGCCGTTCCAGGGCTGGGTGTCCCCGGCGTACATGCGCAAGGAGAAGGCGCCCGCCGTCGTCTCGCCCGAGGCGGGCGCCCTGCTCACGGTGATCGTGCCCGGCACCGACGCGCCCGACGTGTCCTGCTCGGGCGGCAAGGTGACCGTGCACACCGCCGGCGGGAAGGTGTCCTTCCGCGCGAGCGGCTCCGGCGATCTCTCCTAGAGGCTGTGCCCGGCGCGGAGCAGGCCGAAGGTGACGGCCTGCTCCAGGGCCTGCCAGGAGGCGGCGATGATGTTCTCGTCCACGCCGACGGTGGACCACTCGCCGGTGAGGTCGCTGGAGGTGATGAGCACCCGGGTGACCGCGCCGGTGCCGTGGGTGCCCTCCAGGATGCGCACCTTGAAGTCGATCAGCTCCAGCTCGGCGAGCTCGGGGTAGAGCTTCTCCAGCGCGAGCCGCACGGCCTTGTCGAGGGCGTTGACCGGGCCGTTGCCCTCGCCGGTGGCGACGATGCGCTCGCCCTTGGCGTGCAGCTTCACCGTCGCCTCGCTCACCACCTCGCCGGACGACAGCCGCTCGACGATCACCCGCCAGGACTCGACGGTGAAGTGCCGCCGGGCCTCGCCGTTCACCGTGTCGCGCAGCAGCAGCTCGAAGGAGGCGTCGGCGGCCTCGAAGGTGTGGCCCTTGGCCTCCAGCTCCTTCACCCGCTCCACCAGCTCGCGGGACTGCGCGGCGTCGAGGGTGTAGCCGAGCTCGCGGCCCTTCAGCTCGACCGAGGCGCGGCCGGCCATGTCGGAGACGAGCATGCGCATGTCGTTGCCGACGGCGGCGGGGTCGATGTGCTGGTACAGGTTCGGGTCCACCTTGATCGCCGAGGCGTGCAGACCCGCCTTGTGCGCGAAGGCCGAGACGCCCACGTACGGCTGGTGCGAGTTCGGTGTGACGTTCGTCACTTCGGAGACGGCGTGGGCGATCCGCGTCATGTCCCGCAGCGACTCCGGCGGCACGAGGTCGAAGCCCCGCTTGAGCTGCAGGTTCGCCACGACCGTGAACAGGTTGGCGTTACCGGAGCGCTCGCCGTACCCGTTGACGCAGCCCTGCACGTGCGTGGCGCCGGCGCGGACGGCGGCGAGGGTGTTGGCGACGGCGCAGCCGGTGTCGTCGTGGCAGTGGATGCCGAGGCGGGCCTCGGTCTCGGCGACGGCGGCGACGACCTCGGCGAGCTCGTCGGGGAGCATGCCGCCGTTGGTGTCGCACAGGGCGATCACGTCGGCGCCGGCCTCGGCGGCGGTGCGGACGACCTCCAGCGCGTACGCCGGGTTCGCCTTGTAGCCGTCGAAGAAGTGCTCGGCGTCGAGGAAGACCCGCCGGCCCTCCGCACGCAGGTGGGAGACCGTGTCGCGGATCATCGCGAGGTTCTCCTCCAGGGTCGTGCGGAGGGCCAGCTCGACGTGCCGGTCGTGGCTCTTGGCGACGAGCGTCACGACCGGTGCGCCCGACTCGCGCAGCGCGGCGACCAGGGGGTCGTCGGCCGCCTTCACCCCTGCCCGGCGGGTCGCGCCGAACGCGGCGAGCTGCGCGTGTTTCAGGTCGAGCTCTGTTTGAGCGCGCCTGAAGAACTCGGTGTCCTTGGGGTTGGCGCCGGGCCAGCCGCCCTCGATGAAGCCGACGCCCAGGCCGTCCAGGTGCCGCGCGATGGCGAGCTTGTCGGCCACGCTCAGGTTGAGGCCCTCCTGCTGGGCGCCGTCGCGAAGCGTGGTGTCGTACACGTGGAACCGGTCGTCGGCCATGATGTTTCTTCTCTCCTATGCGGGATGCTCCTCGCCCGCGCGGTCGTTGCCCCAAAACAAAAGACCCCTCACGGACGTGAGAGGTCTGCGCGCCGGCGAAGTCCTGATTACGTGCCGGCGCGCCTGCCGATAATGAGCAGACCGTTGAACATGGTGTCTAGCAGTGTGCCACACCCCGGCACCGATTCGCACATCGGGGACAATGATCCGCATGAAGTCTTCCGCGTACCTCGCCGACCACGTCGCCCGCTACACCCTCGCGCACACCACGCCGCCCGACCCGCTGCTGGAGGAGCTCGCGGCGGAGACCCACGCCCTCACCGGCGACAACGCGGGGCTGCAGATCTCCCCCGAGCAGGGGCCGCTGCTCACCATGCTCACCCAGCTCGCCGGCGCGCGGAACGCCGTCGAGGTGGGCACGTTCACCGGTTACTCCTCGATCTGCATCGCCCGCGGGCTCGCCCCGGGCGGGCGGCTGACGTGCTTCGACATCAGCGAGGAGTGGACCTCGATCGCCCGCCGGTACTGGGCGCGGGCCGGGCTCGACGACCGGGTGGAGCTCCGCCTGGGCCCGGCGGCGCGGAACCTGGCGGAGCTTCCCGAGACCGAGACGATCGACTTCGCGTTCATCGACGCCGACAAGGGCGGCTACCCGACGTACTACGAACTGATCCTGGCGAGGCTGGTGCCCGGCGGTCTGATCGTCGTCGACAACACGCTGCGCCGCGGCCGGGTCGCCGAGGCCCCCGCCGCCGGGGACGACCCGATCGTCCGCGTGACGCGCGAGTTCAACGACCTGGTCATCGCCGACGACCGGGTCACCACGGTGCTGCTGCCGTTCGCGGACGGGCTCACGCTCATCCGCAAACGGTGACCGTCAGCAGATCTTGTGCACCCAGTCGTGGGTGTCGGGGCGCGTGCCGTACTGGATGCCGACGAGCTCCTCGCGCAGCCGCATCGTGATCGGGCCGGGCGTGCCGTCCCCGATCGTCCAGCCTCCGTCCGCGCCCTTCACCGAGCCGACCGGGGTGATGACGGCGGCGGTGCCGCACGCGAACACCTCGGTCAGCTCGCCGGACTCGCAGCCGGCCCGCCACAGGTCCACCGAGATCTTGCCCTCCTCGGCGATGAGGCCGAGGTCGCCGGCGAGCCGCAGCAGCGAGTCGCGGGTGATGCCGGGCAGCAGCGTGCCGGTGAGGGCCGGGGTGAGCAGGCGGTCGCCGAACACGAAGAACAGGTTCATGCCGCCCATCTCCTCGACCCAGCGGTGCTCGAACGCGTCGAGCCACACCACCTGGTCGCAGCCGTTCTGCACGGCCTGCCGCTGGGCGACGAACGCCGCCGCGTAGTTGCCGCCGCACTTGGCGAAGCCGGTGCCGCCGGGGGCGGCGCGCGTGTAGTCCTTCGACAGCCACACCGAGACCGGCTTGACGCCGCCGGCGAAGTACGACGCCGCCGGGGAGGCGATCGCGATATAGCGGTAGCGCGCCGAGGGGTGGTTCACGCCGAGGCCCGTCTGCGTGGCGATCATGAAGGGGCGCAGGTAGAGGCTGTGGCCCTCGGTGGTCGGCACCCAGTCGCGGTCGGTCTGCACGAGCAGTTCGAGCGACTCGACGAACACGTCCTCGGGCAGCTCGGGCATCGCCATGCGGGCGGCCGAGGTGTTGAACCGGGCCGCGTTCGCGAACGGGCGGAACATCACGATCGAGCCGTTCGCCTGCCGGTACGCCTTCAGCCCCTCGAACAGCTCCTGCGCGTAGTGGAAGACCGCCGTCGCCGGGTCGAGGGTGAGCGGGCCGTACGGGACGAGCCTGGCGTCGTGCCAGCCGCGTCCCTCGGTGTAGTCGATCGTGATCATGTGATCGGTGAAGTGCTGACCGAATCCCGGATTCGCCAATACCCGCTCGCGCTCCTCCGGAGTACGCGCGTGGTCAGAGAGCTGCACGTCGAAGGTGAGCCGTTGAGCGGTGGTCATGACGAAGATCCTTCTCTGTCAGTGGTCGCGCCCATCCATTGTGGCCCGCGACCAGTCCTCGGGAAAACTAGCGCATCAATCCGGCGTAACGGGAGATACAAGGACAGCAAAACGCGCACGGCGGTGCGTGGCCGCCGTGCGCGTTCGCTGGGATCGAGTGGCGGCCCGTCAGCCCGCTACTCGTGCGGCGAGGTCGTCGCCGATCTGGCTGGTGGTACGGCCGAGCGCCGCGCCCGACCGCTCGGCGAGGTCGGCCGCGACGGCGCGCTCGACCCGGGCGGCCTCGTCGGCCAGGCCCAGGTGGTCCAGGAGCATGGCGACCGACAGCACGGTGGCGGTCGGGTCGGCCTTGCCCTGGCCCGCGATGTCCGGGGCGCTGCCGTGCACCGGCTCGAACATGCTCGGCGCGGTGCGCTCGGGGTTGACGTTGCCGCTCGCCGCCAGGCCGATGCCGCCGGCGATCGCGGCGCCGATGTCGGTGAGGATGTCGCCGAACAGGTTGTCGGTGACGATCACGTCGAACCGGGCGGGCTGGGTGACGAAGAACATCGACGCGGCGTCGACGTGGCAGTAGTCGACGGTGACGTCCGGGAACTCGGGCGCGATGGCGTCGACCGTGCGCGCCCACAGGTCGCCGGCGAAGGTGAGCACGTTGGTCTTGTGCACCAGCGTGAGCTTCTTGCGCGGCCGGGCCCGGGCCTTCTCGAACGCGTAGCGGACCACCCGGGACACGCCGTACGCGGTGTTGAACGACTCCTGCGTGGCGATCTCGTGCGGGGTGCCGCGGCGCATCACGCCGCCCGCCCCGGCGTACGGGCCCTCGGTGCCCTCGCGGACGACGATCATGTCGATGTCCTCGGGACCGGCGGCGGCGATCGGGGTGGCGACCCCCGGGAAGAGCTTGACCGGGCGCAGGTTGACGTAGTGGTCGAGCTCGAAGCGCAGCCTCAGCAGCAGGTCGCGTTCGAGCACGCCGGGCGGCACGCTCGGGTCGCCGACGGCGCCGAGCAGGATGGCGTCGTAGCCGCGCAGCTCTTCGAGGACCGCGTCGGGCAGCGTCTCGCCGGTGGCGTGGTAGCGCTTGGCGCCGAGGTCGTATGTGGTCGTCTCCGCCTTGACCCCGACGGTGTCGAGGACCTTCAGGCCCTCCGCGACGACCTCGGTGCCGATGCCGTCACCGGGGATGACCGCCAGGTTGAGCGTGCCGTTAGTATCCAGCATGGGCGTACCTTACCGCGTACCTTCTCGGTTTCTTATCGGTACTGCGGCGGCGGCACGGGCCCGCCGTTGTCGCGCCGGTCCAGGGCGAACTGCACGGCGTCGGCGGCCTCGGTCTCGTGCTCCTCGGTGGGGTTCTGCCTGCTCCAGGCATACATGTCGTACATCTCAGTCTCGTTCCATTGCGGCGTGGGCGCGCAGGAGGCGCGCCCACCATCAGCGGACCATGGCTACGGGGCGATCAGCCGACAACGGCGCACTCCGCGGCGGGCCGTCGGCTTGCCCCTGGCAAGGTCCCGCCGCGGCAGGCGATGAGTACGAGCACCTGGCGCATTCCGCTGCCAGATTACCCGCCGCCCCGGCAATCGTCTCGCCCCGTAGCATGGGTTCTCACATGGTGAGACGCTCCCTACTCGGCGAGGTCCACGCGGCGGCCGGTGTCGGCGCCGATGCCGGCGACGATCTGCTCCAGCACGTCGTCGGGGATCGCCGAGTCGACGGTGAGCGAGATGAGCGCCTTGCCGCCCTTGGCGTCCCGGGAGACCTGCATCGAGGCGATGTTCACGCCGTGCTCGCCGAGGATCTTGCCGACGATGCCGACGATCCCGGGCCGGTCGACGTAGGTGAAGAACGCCAGGTGGTCGGTCGGCTCGATCTCGATGTCGAAGCCGTTGATGTTCACCAGCTTCTGGATCTGCCGCGGGCCGGAGAGCGTGCCGGACACCGTGATCGTGCGGCCGTCGGCGAGCACGCCGCGCACGGTCACCACGTTGCGCCAGTCGGGGCTCTCCTCGCTGGTGACCAGCTCGACGGCGACGCCGCGGTCCTTGGCCAGCAGCGGGGCGTTGACGTAGGTGACGGCCTCCTCGACCACGTCGGTGAACACGCCCTTGAGCGCGGCCAGCTCCAGCACCCGCACGTCCAGCGCGGCGATCTCGCCGCGGATCTCCACGTCGAGGCGGGTGGCGACCTCGCCGGCCAGGGCGGTGAACACCCGGCCCAGCTTCTCGGCGAGCGGCAGGCCCGGCTTGACGTCCTCGGCGACCGCGCCGCCCTGAACGTTCACCGCGTCGGGCACGAACTCGCCGGCGAGCGCGAGCTTGACGCTGCGCGCCACCTGGGTGCCGGCCTTCTCCTGGGCCTCGTGGGTGGAGGCGCCCAGGTGCGGGGTGACCACGACCTGGTCCAGCTCGAACAGCGGGCTGTCGGTGCACGGCTCCTTGGCGAACACGTCCAGGCCGGCGCCGGCGACGCGGCCCTCCTTGATCGCCGCGTACAGCGCGTTCTCATCGACGATGCCGCCGCGGGCGACGTTGATGATCCGCACCGACGGCTTGACCAGGTGCAGCTCGCGGTCGCCGACCAGGCCGATCGTCTCCTTGGACTTCGGCAGGTGCACGGTGATGAAATCGGAGCGCTTGAGCACCTCGTCCAGCGACACCAGGCGCACGCCCATCTGCGCGGCGCGGGCCGGCTGCAGGTACGGGTCGTAGGCGATCAGCTCGACGCCGAACGGCGCGAGCCGCTGGGCCACGAGCTGGCCGATGCGGCCGAGGCCGAGGATGCCGACGACCTTCTGGTCCAGCTCGACGCCGGTGTACTTCGAGCGCTTCCACTCCCCGCCCTTGAGCGCGGCGTGGCCCTGGGCCACGTTGCGCGCGGTGGCGAGGATGAGCGCGATGGTGTGCTCGGCGGCGCTGACGATGTTGGAGGTGGGCGCGTTGACGACCATGACGCCGGCCTTCGTGGCGGCCTCCACGTCGACGTTGTCCAGGCCGACGCCGGCGCGGGCGACCACGCGCAGGCGCGGGGCGTGCGCGAGGGCCTCGGCGTCGACCTGGGTGGCGCTGCGGACGATGAGCGCGTCCGCCTCCGCCAAGGCCGGCAGCAGCGCGGACCGGTCGGCTCCGTCGGTCTGGCGGACCTCGAAGTCGGCGCCGAGTACGGCGAGACCCGCTTCGGAAAGCTCCTCGGCGACGAGTACGACGGGCTTGTTCACAGGTAGACCCTTCGGAAGGTGCGGCTGCTCGGACGCACACGAGTCTAGTCCGAGCATGTGAAAGCTCTCACAAGCGTCCGCCATGCGAGACTGGAGCTCCGACCTGGCTAGGACAAGTTGGTATTGCTCAAGCGAAATTTTGGCGATTACGCTGCTAAAGTCATGGATCTCTCCGTATCGTTCGCCTTATGAGCATCGGGAACCCCGCTCTCGGCGAAGTGCTCGCACAGCACGGCAGCCCGCACCGTCTGCTCGCCGCATTCGCCGAAGGGGGAATCCTGGTCGCCGTGCGCCCGGACCGGTCCGTCGTGCTCGGCACGACGCAGGCCGGAGACCGCGTGTTGCTCGGCTACACCAGTCCGGCCACGTACGCGCGCCACCGCGGCAGCCACAAGCTGTCGGAGTGCGACGCCGACACGGTCATCGACATCCAGCGGGTGACGGGTGTGCGGGAGATCGTCATCGACGCGGCCGGGCCCGCCGCGGCGGCGATACCGATCGCGGATCTCCAGCGCTACCTGGAGGTGAACCGCAGCGGTCCGTCCCCCGCCCTGGCGGCCCCCCGGACCGGCACGCGGACCCCCACGGCGTACGCGACCGGGGCGATGGCCACCGTGCCGCGCATGCCCGCCTACCGGGACACGCCGCAGCAGCAGGGCGCGCCGGCGCAGGGCCCGTCGATGTTCACGCCGCCGCCTCGCAACGTGCAGACGCCGCCGCCCGCCCAGCCGGCCCGCCGCATGCCCGCGCTCCCGGCTCCGGCCCCCGCCGCGCCGCCGGCCGCCGCCGGGCATGTCCCGGGGCAGGCGTGGATCCCCGCGCCGCGGCCGCATCTGTCCGGCCCGATGCAGCAGGTGGATCCCGGATACAAGCGGACCAACCACCCGATCCTGCCGGGGCTGCGCGTGGCCGTCGCCGAGCTGCTGTGCGACTTCCCGCTCGTGCACCACGTGTGGATCTCCGGGGCGCGCACGGTCTCCGGCGCGGACGGCATCATGCTGCACGTCAAGGTCCACTCGGCGGTCGCGGAGGACATCGTCAAGGACCTGCACCGCCTGGTGCGGGCACGCCTGCCGCAGCTCGCGGCGAGCGGCGCGCCGGTCCTGATGGCGCGGGTCGCGGACGCGAACACCGAGCGGCGGATGATCGAGATCGGCGCGCACGTGGTGTGCGCGGGCGTGGCCGATTGACGCGCTCCCCGGCCTGAAGGCCGGGGATTCAGCCTGTGCCGCGTGTGCGGCACTTCTGTGGCTTCCTGTTTCACCGGGTCCTGCCCTCCGCTAAGCAGCGGGTCTTACGGTCCCTCCGCAGGCGTTTAGGCTCTCCGCCCGTCCGGCGGCGAGGATGTTCCTGGCGGCGTTGACGTCGCGGTCGTGGACCTGCCCGCACGGGCAGGTCCATTCCCGGACGTTGAGCGGCATGGACTCGGCCACGGCCCCGCACGCCGAGCACAGCTTCGAGCTGGGAAACCAGCGGCCGACCTTGACCAGGATCCGGCCGTGCCGGGCGGCCTTGTAGGCGAGCATCGCCGTGAACCGTGCCCATCCGGCGTCGTGCACGGACTTGGCCAGCCGGGTACGGGCCAGGCCCTTCACGGACAGGTCCTCCACCATCACCGCTTGGTTCTCGCGGATGATCGCCGTGGAGAGCTTGTGCGTGAAGTCCCGGCGCGCGTCGGCCACCCTGGCGTGCGCGCGGGCGACCTTCACGACGGCCTTCTTACGGTTGTTCGACCCCTTCGCCTTCCGGCTGAGGTCCTTCTGCGCCTTCTTCAGGCGGCGTTCGGCGCGGCGCAGAAACCTCGGGTTGTCGATCTTCCGGCCGTCCGACATCACCGCGAAATGCGACAGGCCCAGATCGATACCCACCTCGGACGCCGTCTCCGGCAGCGGCTCCTGGCCGGCCTCGACGACGAACGACGCGAAGTACCTCCCGGCGGCGTCCTTGACGACGGTCACGCTGGACGGGGCCGACGGCAGGTCCCGTGACCAGCGGACCGGCACGTCCCCGATCTTCGGCAGCCGCAGCTTCCCGCCTACCGTGACCTGAAATCGGGCGTTCTTCGCGAACCGGATCGCCTGCCGGTTGTCCTTGCGAGACCGGAACCGGGGCGGGGCGACCTTCGGCCCTTTCCGCTTGCCGGTGAGGGAGGCGAAGAAGTTGCGGTAGGCGGTGTTCAGGTCCGCCAACGCCTGCTGCAACACCACGGCGGACACCTCGCCCAGCCAGGAACGCTCCGGCGTCCGCTTCGCCTGGGTGATGACCCGCTTGGACAGGTCGGCGTCCGAGATGTACGGCTGTCCGTTCGCGTGGGCTTCCCGCCGTGCGCGCAGCCCGTCGTTGTACACCGTCCGCGCGCACCCGAACGCCCGCGCCAGCGCTTGGCGCTGACCGGCGGTCGGGTAGAGGCGGAAGTTGTAACGAAGCTGCACGGCATGATCCTATCATTGGTTTATGGCCGAGTATGGAGACATCAGAACCGGCAGGCACTGTGTTTTCGTCCTACACGCTCACTTGGTTTTCGTGACCAAGTTCCGGCATCGGGTGTTCGATGGCCCTCACCTGGAACGCATGGAGCAGATCATGCGGGAGGTGTGCGCGGACTTCGAGTGCGAGCTGACCGAGTTCAACGGCGAGAGCAACCACGTCCACCTGCTGGTGAACTTCCCGCCGAAGGTCGCGCTGTCCCGCCTGGTCAACTCGCTGAAAGGGGTGTCCTCCCGGCGGCTGCGCACCGAGTTCCCCGAGCTGGCCCGCCACTACTACCGGGCGAACAAGCTGTGGTCGGGTTCCTACTTCGCCGGGTCGGTGGGCGACGCACCGATCGGCGTCCTGCGCCAGTACATCGAGCGGCAGAACCGCCCGGTCTGAGCCGGGTGGACGCCGGATCGCCTAGGGCGATCCGGCTTTCCCTGTCCCGCTACGCGCTTCACCCCCGGCCTGAAGGCCGGAGCACTGCGGACGATCTTGGTAGCCGCACACCCCGGGTCTATCGGCGGCCGGTCTCGGCGTATCCGAAACCAATTCGGATCGGGTCTACCGGTGGGCGTCCCGCTGGTCTGTAATGACAGCGTGACTCCCACCTCCGGCCTCACCTGGGGCCAGCGGTTCGGCTACGGCGTCGGCTCGCTGTGCACGGGCACCTTCTCCGTCGTCCCGGGACTGCTGCTGCTGTACTACATGACCAACGTGCTGGCGGTGCCCGCGTTCCTCGCCGGCGTGGTGGTCTTCGCGCCGAAGGTGTGGGATCTGGCGTTCAGCCCGCTCGTCGGCCAGTGGTCGGACCGCACCGTCTCGCGCCTCGGCCCGCGCCGCCCCTGGCTGCTCGCGGGCGCGGGCCTGCTGCCGGTCACGTTCGCGCTCACGTTCATCGGGCCGCCGCTCACCGGCGTCCCGGCCGCGATCTTCGTGGGGGTGGCGTTTCTGCTCGCCTCCAGCGCGTACGTGGTCTTCGAGGTGCCGTTCAAGGCGATGCCCGCCGAGATGGCAGGCGACTACCACGAGCGCACCACGCTGATCCAGTGGCGCATGGTGTTCGTGGCCGTGGCGCTGGCGGTCAGCGGCATCCTCGCCCCCGGGATCGCCGGGCAGACCCTGGACGGCTACCGCACGATGGGCGTGGTCTTCGCCGCTTTGATGCTCGTCGCCATGCTCGTGCCCTACTTCAGCACCGCCCGCGCGCCGATGACGATCGACGCCGAGGCCAAGGGCACGCTGCGCGAGCAGCTCGCCGCCGCCAGGAGCAGCAAGCCGTACATGTGGCTGCTCGGGCTGAGTTGTGCGCAGATGCTGGCCGCCGGGGTAATGCTGGCAGGCTCGCCGTACTTCGCCGCATACACGCTGAACGATCCCGGTGCGACCAGCACGCTCTTCGCGGCGCTGGTCGGGCCGCTGCTCGTCACCATGCCGCTGTGGGTATGGCTCTCGCGCCGCCTGGACAAAAAGGGCGCGATGCTCCTGTCCTCGGCCATGTTCCTCACCGCGTCGCTGGCCCTGCTCGCCACGCCGGCCCTCGGGGCGCTGTACGCGCACCTGTGCGTAGTGATCATCGGGCTCGGCTACGCCGGGCTGCAACTGCTGCAGTTCTCCATGCTCGCCGACGTGATCGCACACGACGCGGCGATCTCCGGCAGCCGCCGCGGGGGCATGTTCACCGGCCTGTGGACCGCCGCGGAGAACGCGGTGCAGTCGCTCGGCGCGCTCGTGTTCGGCGTGGTGATCGGCATCGGCGGCTTCATCTCCTCCGACCCCGCCACCCCCATCACCCAGCCCGGCGGCGCGCTCACCGCGATCGTGATCGGCACCTCGATCGTGCCCGCCGTCGTCATGGTCACGGCCATTTGGATGACCCTTCAGTACGATCTGACGGAAGACGGAATCGCCGCCGCGCAGCAACCTGCGGAAACGGCGGCGCCGACCGAAACCTGACAGGGGCCGCCTATGCCAGTCAGAACCCGCACCAGCCTCGTCCATCAGATCCGCTACGCCGTACGCAACCCGCAAAAGATCTCGCCACACCTGCGGCGGCTCGCCCGCGACACCTGGCTGCGCCTGCGCACCGCCGACCACGTCAGCTACTACCGGGCCGTCATGAAGTCCGACACGGCCCGCGACCCCAAGAAGGCCGTCGGCAGCGCCTCACACAAACGGTGGGTGGCCCTCGGCCAGATGCAGTTCGACTACCTGGTCGGACACGGCCTGCAACCCGCGCACCGCATGCTGGAGATCGGCTGCGGCAACCTGCGGGCCGGCCGACTGTTCATCGACTACCTGGAGCCGGGCAACTACTACGGCATCGACATCTCGCCCGACATCCTGATCTCCGCCCAGGACACCCTGACCGAATACGACCTCGCCGCCAAGCTGCCCTACCTGACGCCCGTACGCGACCTGCGCTTCGCCTTCCTGCCGGACCGCCACTTCGACGTCGTACACGCGCACAGCGTCTTCTCGCACTCGCCCATCGAGGTGATTGAGGAGTGCTTCGCGCACGTCGGCCTCATGAAGCCCGACGGCTGGTTCGACTTCACCTTCGACCGCACCGAGGGCAAGGAACACCACGTCCTACGCGAAGACTTCTACTACCGCACCGAGACCCTCATCGCGCTCGCCGCCAGGCACGGCCTACGGGCAACCTTCATGGACGACTGGGAACGACTCCCACACAAACAGTCCAAAATTCGCATCACGCTTCCCGCAGGCTGATCCCCGGCCGTCACGTCAGGCGGCGGGCCAGGGGGAACGCGTGCCGGGAGCGGTCAGCAGCGCCTCGCAGTGGTCGAGCCAGCGCTGCTCGGCCTCGGCCTGGAAGATCAGGGAGTCGAGCACCAACTGATGCGCCCTCCCCCGGCCCTCCGCATCCTGTGTGTCCTCCCCAACCCGTTCGCCCGGCTCGCCCGCCACCCCGGCACCCCCGGCCCCCGCGTGGTGCGCACGCTTGGCCGCCGTACCTCCGGCCGCGACGCGTTTGGCCCTGGTGAGCTGCTGCATGCGGCGCATGGTCGCGGTGCGCTGCGCCTGGATGATGCGCCGCACGTCGACGCCGGGCGCCGTGACCGCCAGGGCGAGCTTGATGACCAGCTCGTCCCGGGGCCGATCCGCCTGGGCGACGGGCGTGGCGAACCAACGCGTCAGCTCCGACCGCCCGGCCTCGGTGATCGAGTAGACGACGCGCCCCTGCCCATCCTGCTCGCCGGGGGCCACCAGACCGTCCCGCTCCATCCGCGACAGCGTCGTGTAGACCTGCCCGATGTTCAACGGCCAGGTACCCCCGATGGACGCTTCGAACTCGACGCGAAGCTGGTATCCATACCGCGGCCCCCGGCTCAAAAGGGCAAGCAGACCGTGCCTGATCGACATGGATACCGAGTATGCATGCCCAGTATGCCCGCGCAACAGAATGGCCCGAGATTTGCGTAATCTGGACACGCGAGTCACTGGGGACCGATACTCCAGTACATGGGCTCGACGCATCCTCCTGTTCGCGCGTCCGATGGGGACCGCGAGCGTGCGATCAACGAGCTCCGCGACCGCGCAGTCGAGGGACACCTCTCACACGAGACGTTCCTGGGCCGAATCGATCAGGCCCTCCAGGCGCGCAACCGCGGCGAGCTGGACGAGTTGGTCTCCGATCTACCGCCACGCGGCCGCTGGCGCCGCAAACTGACCGACGCCGTCGCCTCGCTGTCCGACCTCACCACCCGCATCGAGACCGCCTGGCGCCGCCCCCGCCTGCCCCGCCTCGCCCTCCCCGCCGACTCCCGCACCCGCTACGTCGTCGGCCGCGGCTCCGCCTGCGACCTGGTCCTGTCCGACCTCACCGTCTCCCGCGTCCACGCCGAACTCCGCCGCGACGAAGGCGACGACTGGCTCGTCGTCGACCTCGGCTCCCTCAACGGCACCCGCCTCAACGGCTGGCGCCTGGTCGGCCCCGCCCGCGTCCGCCCCGGCGACGAGGTCTCCTTCGGCGACTGCGCCTTCCTGATCTCCCTACCGGTCTGAACCCGCCCCGGCCTCTCCCATCAGCACGCGGCGATGGTCCTGCCGGGTGACCGCGGGCGGTTTCAGACGTTCAAGCGTCCTTCCTTCAGGCTGGCCACAAACGAACGGAAGCCATCCGTCGACAGCGTCAGGTGACCAGCTCCAGGGGCCTTGGAATCACGAATCAGAATGCTGTTCGCGATGCGACCCACCTCGACACAGTTACCGCCGTTCGCGGTGCTGCTTGACGCCTTGCGCCACGTTACTGACACGTCATCCACTGCTCGGCCACCTTTTTGATTAATTCGATCGAGTCGTTCCTCGGTAGGGCAGCGGCTCTGAGGACGTCGAACATGCGTCGCAGCCGGACGATGTCATCGACGTCCTCAAGTACCTGCCCACTCAGGGCATTGTCTACGTATGCGATACCATCTCCCGCACCCCAACTCAATAGTACGAAAGGCCCGATCAGGGCGGCACACTCTGCCGCATGGTTGGGGATGATCTGAACGATCACGTTGTCACGCTCGGCCATGTCGGCTATGTGCAGCAATTGATCACGCATGGCTGCCGGGCCTCCGATTTGGTATCCCAGGGCGCTTTCGGGGATTAGGGATACGACCATCGGAGGATCCTCCTTGGCCAAGATCTGCTGACGCTTCATACGGGCACCGACCATCTCATCGATGTCTTCGAAAAGACTGGCCGCACTAAAGCACTGCACGCGCATAGTCCTCGGTCTGCAACAAACCGGGCACGATAGCCACTTCGCAAGACCACAACGATGTGGCTCGTGCTTCAGCCGCAGATTTTCGGCACACAGGGACTTCTCGCCGCTGTTCGGAACGATCTCGTCAATACGGCGACTCCGCTGGAATGGCTCGGTGAGTGGACGGCTCCCAAGCCCGCACGAGAGACTCCGATACCACGACATTCTTCGCGACGGGTACGGCTCCGCACGGTCAGACAGCGAGCGCTGTCACTTCACGGTCTCTTTGCTGTGCCTGGCCACAGGCTATAACAGACAGCCACTCTTTGGAGACCGAAAGTAAACGATGGAGGCGACCAAAATGATCGATCAGCAGCACGCATCACCGACCGCCACCCGCCCGGCCGCGACGGTGGCACACGACGGCGGCGGCCACGCCTGCTCCCGCGCGGACTGCGACCGCCCGGCCCCGCTGCGAGTGGCCGTACTGTTCCTGGTCTGGTGGAGTTGTTCGCGCCACCTGGACGACCTGCTCGACCTCATCCAGGAGCACGGCTTCGCTGTGACCTACTCGCAGGCGCCCATCAGCCGCTCCACGACGAACCGGTTCTCCTGACTCCGCCCAAGGTCAGTGGTGCGATGGTCGCGCCGGCACCGGCCGCCGTGGGGGGCGTTCCCGCGTGTCCCAGCGAATACTGGCGAGACGGCGTTCGGTGATCGTCAGCAGGTTGAAGACATCGCGGGCCAAGTAGCCGGTCGTACCGCGTTCGACCTGTTTCGCGCTCAGGATTTGGGCCGCGGCCAGTTCTTCGAGCGCCTGACGAGCCGCCGGATGGGAAATCGAAAGGAGCCGCTGAAGGGTCCTCGCCGTCACGAGCGGCACGGCCGGGAGAAGATCGAGGAGACGCGCGACGGCGGAATCAGCGCGCGGAGCACCGCGTAGCCCCTGGGACCGCCGGTGGGCCTGGTGCCGTTGCCGCCACTCATCGCGCAACTCGCTCAGTTCCTCCACGAATCGCGTGGCCTGTTCGGTCGCCGTCCGGGCGGCCGTGAGGAACACCCGCAGCCACTCCTCGACGCCCGCCAACGCTTCGGGAGAATCCGGACTGCCGACATACCGATAGGAGGTCAGTCCCGCCACATAGGTGTCGGACCGGGTGAGCAGGACCAGGCTGATGGGCAGGACCGCGGTCCGGGTGAGCCCACGGCGGGTGAGCACGGTGTGAATGAGGGCACGCCCCACCCGCCCGTTGCCGTCCGTGAACGGGTGAATCGTCTCGAACTGGGCATGCGTCAACGCGGCCTGCACCAGCGGGCCATGCGTCGCGCTGTTCATATACAGCACCAGATCGTCGATCAACCCGGGCACGAACGCCGGGGGCGGCGGCGTGAACTCCGCGTCGAGCGGATGCCAGTCACCGCCCCCCACCCAGTTCTGCACCGTACGGAGGCCATGATGCCGTTCATCCGGCAGCAAGGCCCGGTGCAACGCGAGAACACCATCCGCCGTCAACTCAGGCATCGTCACCAGATCGGTCACCGCCAGGCGCAGCGCCGCGACGTTATTGGCGACCAGTCGCGCCGTATTGCTGAAGCCCCTGACCGCGCTCTCCTCGTCGGCGGCCGCCAACTCCGCCAGCGCGACCTGCTGCGGCGACACCTGAAGCCCTTCGATCCGCGACGACGCGATGGCCTCCGAGCGAAGCAGGAACCTCGCCAGCCCCTCAAGCGCCTGCGCGTCCTGCCGATGCGTCAGCGAACGGACCTGCGTCTCCACCTCGGCGGCCAGTTCGGCGATGCCCTCGCTGAAGATCCAGGGACGCGAGTGAAGAGGGTCAGGAACATACGCCCGGTAGGTGCCACCCCTCCGGTCCCGCTTGCTGGGAGCGTCCCAGGACATCGGCCACTGCGCTTCCACAGACCTGGCCATAGACGCAGTTTCCTTTCACCGAGATGCGCTCGATGTAAGGATAACGCTTATCCTTACATCGACCGAGGCTCCGTGAAAGGTTACGGGACGGCCGACGCAACCACGAGGTGGACGTCTACCCCCAGAAACGACGCCGAGCGGCCGACCGACCGCGAAGCCGTACGAATTGGTATGAACTTGCTGATCTTGGCGGTGTGACAGCCACTAGACTGCCTCGGCCCCCTGCACCCCAGCCCGAGAAGTCAACCGATGCGGACAACGAAGTTCTTCTGGTCGGCGGCAGTGATCCTGTCACTGTGGGAACTGCTGGTCGAGCCGCTGTTCACCGAAGTGGTGATGGTCGCCTGCACCAGCGCCGTGTCGCTGGACTTTCCGCGGCCCGGTCCGGGGGCCCGGTTGGCGAATTCCCTCGGCGATTGGCTCGCCTGGCTTCAGCCCGTACTGCTGGCGCTGGCCGCGGTGTGGGCGATCCGGTCGTCGGCCCGGAGCGGCGTCGCCGCGCCGAGGACGCGTGGCTCTGGGGGCGCCGCCGGGCTGGGGCGGGGTGTCTCCTTGCTTCCCGTGACGCTGGGGCTGGCGGCCGCCGTGCTGCCCTACGCGCTGACCGAGACCGGGGATTTGCTGACTCCCCCGATGTCCCTGGGGTGGCGGGAGTGCCTGGACGCACAGTTGCCGACGCCGTCCTTCGTGGTGCCGGGCATGATCCTCACCTGGCTGCTCTCCCCCGCCGCCATGGTGCTGCTGGCCGGGATCACGGGTGCGGGAAACCGGCCGCGTTTGACCGATGTGCGGAACACCGCGCTGGCGGTGGCGGTCGTCGTGGCGGCCGTGGTCCTGCCTGACGTGCTGGCCGGGCCTCCGTACAGCGCCGATGGCACGCCGCGCTACGCGGTGGTGGGTTGGGGCCGGTCGTACGTAATCGATCTGGAATCCGGCGAGGCGCTGGATCTGCTGCCCCGGGCGACACAGACCTACGTCCAGTACGACCTCGTCGTCCGTGACGTCGAGCCCGGCCGCTACGTGGCGGCGATCAGCGTCCCGTGGAGCGACCGCTTCCGCCTCTACCGGTTGTCCGTGAACGCCGATGGGCAGGTCACGCTCGGCGAGCGGCTCACGCCCACGCTCAAGGGCACGGTCAACGGTCTGGCCGTCTCCCCCGAGGGGCGCATCGCCTATGGGCGACTGGCGGACGGGGCCGAGTTCGCGGGGACCCTGGAGCGTGAGTGGCCGGTCAACGGCTACCACCTGCAGTGGCTGGACGCCCGGACCCTCCTGCTTCCCGACCACAGGGGCCCGGTCAACACGATGGCCACGCTCGACGTGGACACGGGCGCGATCCGGGAGGTCGCCGCCCCGGCCACGCACGAGCCCAGCCACGCGACCCTGCCCCTGCCCGGCGGGAGGCAGCTTCGCGCGCTCGGCTGGCCGACCCGCACGCTCGCCCTGTACGAGGGCACGCGGCTGATCAAAAACATCCTGACGGTGGACTGCGGTCATATCGAGGCGCTGGCGCTCGCCCCGACCGGCCGCCATGTGATGGTCGGACTCGACCGGGAGGCCGACGAGATGGACAGGTCGCCCATAGCCGGGCTACCGCCGTGCGGCGGTGCCCGCGCGCAACTGCTGCGCCTCGACCTGGAAACCGGCACCACCCAGGTCGTGCCCGGCGAGCAGGACTCCTGGATTCAGGCCTGGTGAGTGCAGGGACCGGATCGCGGGCTGCCGCGCCTACGCGGCTCCGAGAACCGGTGAAACCGTCGGCTTGCGGGGCGAAACCGGCGTGAAGGGGCGGTGAAGTCGGCGGCGGTGAGGCTTTTCTTCGACGCCGGGAGGTACCCGGCGGGGAGAGGAGACGCGTCATGGCGGACCTCACTGCCGTCCGGGCCGACGCACTGGTCAAGGAGTTCGGGGAGTTCCGGGCCGTGGACGGCATCGACCTGGACGTACGGCAGGGCGAGATCTTTGGGGTGCTGGGGCCCAATGGGGCGGGTAAGACCACCATGCTCCGGATGCTTGCCACGCTGCTGCCGATCGACGGGGGGCGTGCGGAGATCTTCGGGGTCGATGTGCGGCGGGAACCGCATCGGGTGCGGCAGTTGGTTGGTGTGACCGGTCAGTACGCCTCGGTGGATGAGGATTTGACCGGTCGGGAGAACCTTTGGCTGTTCGCCCGGCTGCAAGGGCTGAGCAGCGTCCGGGCCAAGAGGGTCGCCGGGGAGTTGCTGGAGCGGTTTGGGCTGGCGGAGGCGGCCGATCGGCCGCTGTCGCAGTTCAGTGGGGGGATGCGCCGTCGTCTGGATCTGGCGTCGAGCCTGATCACCCGGCCGCCGCTGATCTTTCTGGACGAGCCCACGACCGGTCTTGATCCGAGGACCCGGGGGCAGATGTGGGACACCATTCGGGAGTTGGTCTCCGACGGGTCCACGATCCTGCTCACCACCCAGTACCTGGACGAAGCCGACCAGCTCGCCGACCGGGTGGCCGTCATCGACCATGGCCGGAAGGTCGCCGAGGACACCCCGGACGCCCTGAAGAGCCAGGTCGGCGACTCGACCCTGCAGCTTGGGCTCGCGGATGGCGCCGATCTCGCGGTGGCCGCCGGGGTCGTTCGCCGGCTGCTGGGCGAGGAACCGGTGCTGACCCCGGAGGCGGGGCGGATGAACGTTCCCCTTGCCGACCCCGGCCGGGCGGCGGACGTTCTGATCGGCCTGCGTGAGGCGGGGGTCGGCATCTCCTCGGTGAGCGTCGCCAAGCCGACGCTGGACGAGGTCTTCCTGGTGCTGACCGGACACGGTACCGACGACGAGCCCCGGACGGAGGCTGCCTGATGACCACCACGACCATTCCGACCGCGACCACCCCCGGCCCCCGGCGCATCGACCCGGCGGACCTGGTCGCCCGTACCACTCATCACACCTCGCTCCAGGAGACCCTGGTCCAGACGCTGGCGATGGCGTGGCGCGCGCTGAAGAAGATGCGCCGCAAGCCCGAGCAGTTCTTCGACGTGCTCATCCAGCCGTTGCTGTTCACCGGGATGTTCGCGTTCATCTTCGGGGGCGCGATCTCCGGCAGCGTGTCGGAGTACCTTCCGGTGCTGATCCCCGGCATCCTCGCGCAGACGGCCCTGACCGTCTGCATGGCGACGGGCGTGCAACTGCGCGAGGACATGGACAAGGGGGTCTTCGACCGGTTCAAGTCGCTGCCGATCGCGCGGATCGCCCCGCTCGCCGGGCCGATGGTCGCCGACCTGGTCCGGTACGGCATCGCGTCGGTGCTGACGCTGCTCACCGGCCTGGCCATCGGCTACCGGCCCGGCGGGGGCGTGCTCGGCTGCATCGGCGGCGTCGCCCTCACCGTCGTCGCGGGCTGGTCGCTCGCGTGGATCTTCACCTGGCTGGGCACGATGGCGCGTTCGGCGCAGGGCGTGCAGGGCATCTCAATGATGATCATGTTCCCGCTCACCTTCCTGTCCAACGCCTTCGTCCCCGCCGAGACGCTGCCCGACTGGCTGGAGGCGTTCGTGACGGTGAACCCGGTGTCGCACCTCGTCTCCGCGGTGCGGGCCCTGTTCAACGACGGAGCCGTGACGGCCGAGGTGGGCTGGGCGGTCATCGGCTGCGCGGTCGTCGTCGCGGTCTTCGCCCCGCTGGCGGTCCGCTCGTACTCACGGAAGATGTAGCGGGGAGAACACCCGTTTCAGCACGGCGCGGGTCTCGGCCAGCAGGTCGGAGCCGCGCCGCTCGCCGTACTCGGCCCCGATCCGGGACAACAGCCCGGGGGCGATCCGCTCCGCGTACGCGGACAGCACCGTCCACCGCACCGTCGGGGTGAGCTGGTTGTAGGCGAACCGGTCGGCGAGCACGAGCAGCCGGACCGACTCCTCGACGGGCAGCGCCTTCTTCAGCAGGCCCCACACGCTCAGCCCGGCGAGCGCCAGCCCCGCCGCCGGATAGTCGAGGAACGCCTGCTCCGCGTCGAACAGGGGCATGACACCGGCCCGCACCGCGTCGAAGAACTCCGCCCCCTCGTCGCCCTCGCCGTACTGCGCGAAAGCCGCGAGCGCCAGCAGATCGCCCAGGAAGGCCCATGGTGTGACCAATCCCGGCGTGGTCACGCTGTACCGCCGCCGGAGCAACTCGGCGGTCTCCCGATGCAGCCGCAGCCCTTCGGCGATGTCCCCGTCGACGAGGGCGAGCTGTGCTCTGCACAGCACCGACCACAAGGTCTCGTTGTAGACGCCCTGGGAGGCGAACGCCTCCAGTTCCTCGATCATCCGCGCGCTCTCGTCGCGGCGCCCCTCGATGAGGGCCGCCATGGCGAGGGCGGCGCGGACCTGGACGACGTCGTCATTCGCGCCGAGACGTTCGAGCACAGGGAGCGCCTCGGCGGCGTGCCGGGAGGCGGCGGCGGAGTCGCCGAAGTGCGCGTACATGTCGGCCAGTTGCGTGTGCAGCACCGCCCGCTGCCAGGGACCGCCGTCCTCATCGACGAGCAGGAGCGCCTCCTGGGCCGCCTTGATCGCTCCGGCCGGGTCGCCGGCGTTCTCCCGCTCGTGGGTCAGCAGGTGCAGCGCGGCCCGGCGGACGCGCGGGTCGGCGTCGGCGAGCACCGCGTCGAAGCCGTCCCCGGACTCCGACATCGTGGCGCACCACACGGTCACCAGGGCCCGGATGTCCGGGTTCGGCGAGTCGGCGCCCAGTTCGGCCAGCATCTCGGCCAGCGTGCGGATGTCCTCGATGGGGATGAAGGTGCCGTTGAGCAGCGCGATGCTTATCGCCACCCGGGTGCGGTCGAGGAGCCGGGGCGGCGGCGTCCAGCCGGTGAGCGCGGCGTTGAGGGCCGGGGTGAAGGCGATGCTGCGCGCATGGTATCCGCGGATCGTCCAGTAGCCGCCCAGAGCGCTGAACAGCGACACCACCGCCTCCGGATCGGGGACGGGGTCGGCGAGGGCCTCGCGCAGTATGTCGCTGAGGTTCGTCTCCTCCGCACGCAGCCGGTCCACCGCGTCGAACTGGTCCGGCGAGTACAGCCGGGTGCCGTGCCGGTCGGCGTAGCCGATGGCCCACGCGCGCACGGCGGCCCGTGCCTCGGCCGTCTCGCCCGCCGCCTCCAGGCGCAGCCGGCCGAACTCCCGCACCGTCTCAAGCATGCGGTACCGGACGCCGCCGTCCGTCTCCAGGACGGTGAGCAGGGACTGGTCCACGAGCTCCTCGATGGCGGCGAGGGCGTCGCCACCGACGACCTCCTCCGCCGCGTCGAGGGCGAAGCCGTCCGGGAAGGCCGACAGGCGGCGCAGCGCCCGGCGCTCCCGCTCGGCGAGCAGGTTCCAGGACCAGTGGATCACGGCCAGCAGCGTCTGGTGCCGGGAGTGGGCGCTGCGGTCGCCGCCGCGCAGCAGCGCGAACCGGTCCCCCAGTCGCCGGGCGATCTCCGCAGGGGACATCACCCGCACCTTCGCGGCGGCCAGTTCGATCGCGAGCGGCAGGCCGTCGAGGCGGGCCACGACGGCGCGCGCGTCGTCCTCGTCGAGCCGTACGCCGGGCCGGGCCGCGGTCGCGCGGTCGCGGAACAGTTCGACGGCGTCGTCGAGGCCGAGCTGCGGCAGCGGATAGACGCGTTCGGCGGCGATCGCCAGCGGCGCGCGGGTCGTGGTGAGAACGCGCAACTCCCGCGTTGTCGCGGCCAGATAGGCGACCAGGTCGGCGACCGCCTCCACCAGATGCTCGCAGTTGTCGAGCACGAGCAGCGTCGGGGTGAGGTCGAGCTGCCGGGCGATCCGGGTGCGGACGTCGGCGCGCTGCTCCGGGGTGAGCGTGCGGCGTCCGGTCACCGAGTCGCGGACGCCGAGCGCCGACCCGATCTCGCCGATCAGGTCCTCCGGCGTGGTAACACCGACCAGTTCGACGAAGTGCACCACCGGCTGCGGGGCGTCGCGGGCGACGGCGTGGGCGAGCCGGGTCTTGCCGAGCCCGCCCGGTCCGAGGATCGAGACCACCCGGGACGTGGCGAGCAGCGCCCGCACCTGCCGCAGGTCGTCGTCGCGGCCGAGCAGCGGCGTCGTGTCGAACCGGACGCCCGCGCGCACGGGGTTGTCGAGCGCCAGCAACTCGCGGTGCACCCGCCGCAGCCGCGGCCCGGGGTCGGCGCCGAGCCGGTCGCGCAGGTCCGACCGGTAGCGCTCGTAGCGTTCCAACGCCGCGCCCGACCCGCGCACCGCGGCCTCGCTGCGCAGCAGGTCGGCGAGCAGCCCCTCGTCCTCGGGGTGGACGCGCACCGCGTCCTCGAGCGCGGGCAGCGCGGGCCCGTGGTCGCCGGTCCGGCTCAGCGCCCTGGCGAGTACGGCTCGCGCGGACGCCAGATCGCCCGCCGCGCGCCGCCGTACCTCGGCCAGCGGGCCGTCGCCGTCGGGGGGCAGCGCCCCGTCGCCCAGCGCGAGCGCCTCCCGCGCCGCCTCGGCCGCCGCGGCCGGATCCGCGTCGAGCAGCGCCCGCGCCCGGTCGGCCAGGATGTGCAGCCGCTCGGCGTCGATCCGCTCGGGCGCGACCTCCAGGCGGTAGCCGCCCTCCTCGGTGACCAGCACCCCCGTGCCCACCACGGACCGGGCGCGGGACACCAGAACCTGCAGCGCCTTGACCGGATTGGCCGGTTCGTCGTCCCCCCAGACCTCCGCGACGAGCCGGTCCGGCCCCACCGTACGGCGGGCGAGCGCGAGGGCGGCGAACAACGCCTGGGCGCGCTCCCCGGGCAGCGGCTCACCTCGCCACCGCACGCCGTCGAGCAGGCTCAGGTCGATAGGCATGCCACAAGTCTAAATTCCACCGGAACGCCGACGCCCGGCGAAGATCGTCCGCCGGGCGCCGACACGTGCTGGGAACGGCCGAGAGATCAGTCGTCGGCGTTCTTGAGCCAGCTCATCATGGGGCGCAGCTTGGCCCCGGTCTTCTCGATCGGGTGCTCGGCCAGCTCCTCGCGGTAGCGGCGGAAGTTGGTCTGGCCGCCGTCGAACTCCTTGACCAGCTCGTCGGCGAAGCGGCCGTCCTGGACCTCGTCGAGGATGCGGCGCATCTCCTTCTTGGTCTCGGAGTTGATCAGGCGGCTGCCGCGCGAGTAGCCGCCGTACTCGGCGGTGTCGGAGACCGACCAGTACATCTTGGAGATGCCGCCCTCGTACATGAGATCGACGATGAGCTTCATCTCGTGCAGGCACTCGAAGTAGGCCACCTCGGGCTGGTAGCCGGCCTCGACCAGCGTCTCGAAGCCCGCCTTGATCAGCTCGGAGATGCCGCCGCAGAGCACGGCCTGCTCGCCGAACAGGTCGGTCTCGGTCTCCTCGGTGAAGGTGGTCTTCAGCGCGCCCGCGCGGGTGCCGCCGATGGCCTTGGCGTACGACAGCACCAGCGGCCAGGCGTCGCCGGAGGCGTCGTGCTCGACGGCGACGAGCACGGGCACGCCGCGGCCGGCGGTGAACTGGCGGCGGACCAGGTGGCCGGGGCCCTTCGGGGCGACCATGGCCACGTCCACGCCCTCCGGGGGCTTGATCAGGCCGTAGCGGATGTTGAGGCCGTGGCCGAAGAACAGCGCGTCGCCCTCGACCAGGTTCGGCGCGACGTGCTCGGCGTACAGGTGGCGCTGGATGTGGTCGGGCGCCAGGATCATCACGAGGTCGGCCTCCTCGGCGGCCTCGCCCGGGGTGACCACCCGCAGGCCGTCGTTCTCCGCCTTCTCCCGGCTCTTGGAGCCCTCGGGCAGGCCGACGCGCACGTCCACGCCGGAGTCGCGCAGCGAGAGCGCGTGGGCGTGGCCCTGGCTGCCGTACCCGAGGACGGCCACATGCCGGCCCTGGATGATCGACAGGTCGGCCTGGTCGTCATAGAAGATCTCTGTCACTGTTCCCTCTCTACTGTTCGTGTGGGGTACGGCCGGGCACCATGCATTATGCCGATCGGTCCAGCGCACGCAGCGACCGGTCGGTGATGGAGCGCGCCCCGCGCCCGATCGCCACCATGCCGCTTTGCACCAGTTCCTTGATGCCGTACGGCTCCAGCACCCGGACGAACGCCTCCAGTTTGTCGGAGGTGCCGGTGACCTCGATGGTGACCGCGTCGGTCGCGACGTCCACGCAGCGGGCGCGGAACAGGTTCACCAGCTCCAGCACGTGGGAGCGGCTCTCCGCGTCGGCCCGGACCTTGATCAGCATAAGCTCGCGCTGAACGGACGCGGAAGGATCCAGCTCCACGATCTTCAGCACGTTGACCAGCTTGTTGAGCTGTTTGGTGACCTGCTCAAGCGGCAGATCCTCGACGTTGACCACGATGGTCATGCGGGAGATGTCGTCGTGCTCGGTCGGCCCGACCGCGAGCGAGTCGATGTTGAACCCGCGGCGGCTGAACAGCGAGGCCACCCTCGCCAGTACGCCCGGCCGGTTCTCCACCAGCACCGAGAGCGTGTGCTTGCTCATGTCGCCTATTACTCCTCGGTGTCCCAGACCGGGGCCATGTCCCGGGCGAACTTGATGTCGTCGTTGCTGGTGCCCGCCGCGACCATCGGCCAGACCATCGCGTCCTGGTGGACGACGAAGTCGACGACCACGGGCACGTCGTTGATCTCCATGGCCTTGGCGATGGTGTCGTCCACGTCCTCGGGACGCTCGCACCGCAGGCCGACACAACCGTACGCCTCCGCCAGCTTGACGAAGTCCGGAATCCGGCGGCGGCTCTGCAGGTCGGTGTTGGAGTACCGCTCGTTGTAGAACAGCGTCTGCCACTGGCGGACCATGCCGAGGTTGCCGTTGTTGATGACGGCCACCTTGATCGGCACGCCCTCGATGGCGCAGGTGGCGAGCTCCTGGTTGGTCATCTGGAAGCAGCCGTCGCCGTCGATCGCCCACACGGTCGCGTCCGGCCGCCCCATCTTGGCCCCCATCGCGGCCGGGACGGCGAAGCCCATCGTGCCCGCGCCGCCGGAGTTGATGAAGGTGCCGGGCCGCTCGTAGCCGATGAACTGCGCGGCCCACATCTGGTGCTGGCCGACGCCGGCCACGTAGTACGCGTCCGGCCCGACGATGGCGCTCAGGCGCTCCATGACGTACTGCGGGGCGAGGGAGCCGTCCTCGAACTCGTCGTAGCCCAGCGGATAGGTGGTGCGGTAGCCGTCGAGCACCTTCCACCAGGCCTCGTAGTCGCCGCGGCGGCCCTCGTTGTGCTCGTTGCGCACCGCGTTGACCAGGTCGGTGAGCACCTCGCGGCAGTCGCCGACGATCGGCACGTCCGCGTGCCGGTTCTTGGAGATCTCGGCCGGGTCGATGTCGGCGTGCACGACCTTGGCGTGCGGGGCGAAGCTGGACAGGTCGCCGGTGACGCGGTCGTCGAAGCGGGTGCCCAGGGCGATGATCAGGTCGCTGCGCTGCAGCGCGCCGACGGCGGCGACGCTGCCGTGCATGCCCGGCATGCCCAGGTGCTGGCGGTGGCTGTCGGGGAAGGTGCCGCGCGCCATCAGCGTGGTCACCACGGGGATGCCGGTCAGCTCGGCCAGTTGCCGCAGCTCGGCCGAGGCGCGGGCCTTGTGCACGCCGCCGCCGACGTACAGCACCGGGCGCTCGCACTCCACGATCATGCGGGCCGCCTCGCGGATCTGCTTGGAGTGCGGCTTGGTGACCGGGCGGTAGCCGGGCAGCCGCAGGGTCGGTGGCCAGGAGAACGTCGTGGTGGCCTGCAGCACGTCCTTGGGGATGTCCACCAGGACCGGGCCGGGGCGGCCGGTGGAGGCGATGTGGAACGCCTCGGCGATCGTGCGGGCGATGTCGGACGCGTCGGTCACCAGGAAGTTGTGCTTGGTGATCGGCATGGTGATGCCGGAGATGTCCGCCTCCTGGAAGGCGTCCGTGCCGATCATCGGGGTGGACACCTGGCCGGTGATCGCGACGATCGGCACCGAGTCCATGTACGCGTCGGCGATGGGCGTCACCAGGTTGGTGGCGCCGGGGCCGCTGGTGGCCATGCACACCCCGACCCGGCCGGTGGCCTGCGCGTACCCCTCGGCGGCGTGGCCGGCGCCCTGCTCGTGCCGTACAAGCACGTGCCGGACCTTGGTCGAGTCGTAGAGCGGGTCGTAGGCGGGGAGGACGGCTCCGCCCGGGATCCCGAACACGGTGTCGACTCCGACGTTCTCCAGCGCCCTGACCAGAGCCTGGGCCCCTGTCATCTGTTCGGTCATCGGCTCGTTCCTTGCTGGCTGTGAGGCAAATGTGCCGTTAAGCAGGTAAGTGCTGTGGTAAATGGCCATAAAAAATGCCCCGTCCGCCGGATCGGCGAACTGGGGCGCGCGCAGGTCGAGTACTTCGTCAGCCTGCGCGCCGACGAAGTACTACGAGAATCCCACTGCGATGCATGCGAACACCATACTCGCCCGGCGGCACGAAGTGTCAACTCGGGGGTCCCATGTCTCACGATCCGGGATGTGAGCCGCCGGTCGCGAGACGGGCGACGGTCAGGCGGTGTTCTGTAAGCCGGCCAGGGTGGTGCGCATGAGGGTCTCGACGCCGTGCGCCGTGGTGGGGCGCGCGACCAGGAAGCCCTGGCCGCGGGTGCAGCCCATCTCGCGCAGCAGGTCGAGCTGCTCGGGGCGCTCGATGCCCTCGGCGACCACGATCAGGCCGAGGTCGTTGCCGAGCCGTACGATCGTGCGGGTGAGCAGCGTGAGCGTCTCGTCGCGGCCGAGGCCCGCCACGAACGACGGATCGATTTTGATCATGTCGACGGGGACCTCGCGCAGGAAGGCGAGCGAGGCGTAGCCGGTGCCGAAGTCGTCGATGGCGAGCCGCACGCCCAGCGAGCGCAGCTCGGCCAGCCGGGCGAGGGTCTCCTCGGCGTCCTCGACGAGCATCTCCTCGATCACCTCAAGGGTGAGCGCGCTGGCCGGCAGGCCGCTGTCCTCCAGCGCCGAGCGCACGGTCTCCACGAACCGCGGCGCGTTGATCTGCCGGGTGGACAGGTTGACCGACAGCCCGACGTCCCACGCGGACGCCCGCCAGCCCGCGACCTCGCGGCACGCCTCGCGCAGGATCCACTCGCTCAGCGGCACGATCACGCCGGTGTCCTCGGCGGCCCCGAGGAACTGCTCGGGCGGCACGAACGCGCCCCCGCGCCACCAGCGCACCAGGGCCTCCACGGCGGTGACCCGCGAGGTGGCGAGGTCCACCACCGGCTGGTACTCCACGGTGAACTGCTTGTCGAGCAGCGCCCGCTGCAGGTCGGCGGCGATCTCCAGGCGGCGTACCACGTCGGCGTGCATCTGCGCGGCGAACACCTCCACCCGGCGTCCGCCCTGCTGCTTCGCCTTCGCCATCGCGACGTCGGCGTTGCGGATCAGGTCGCCCGCGGGCATGTCCTCCTCGTCGAAGGCGACGCCGACGCTCGCGGTGAGCGCCACGTCCCGGTCCGCGATCCGGAACGGCTCGCCCGACACCGCGCCGACGAGCCGCTCGGCGAGATCGACGGCGTTCTGCCCGTCCCCGCCCTCGATGAGCACGGCGAACTCGTCGCCGCCCCACCGGGCGAGGGTGGCGTCCCCGCCGACCGTGCCGCGCAGCCGCCGCGCCGCCTGCCCGAGCAGGTAGTCGCCGCTGGCGTGCCCCACCGAGTCGTTCACGGCGGTGAACCCGTCGAGGTCCACGAAGATCACCGCGGTGCCGCTCGTGTACGGCCGCGCGAGCACCTCGCGCGTGCGCTCCTCGAAGTAGGCCCGGTTGGGCAGCCCGGTCACGCCGTCGTGGAAGGTCAGGTGGGCCACCTGGTTCTGCAGCGCCACGTGGTCGCTGACGTCGCGGGCCGAGACCATGATGTGGTCCTCGACGCCGCCGTGCCGGGTCGCCACCGCCTCGGTCGGCCGCCAGGTGCCGTCGGCGGCGCGGATGCGGCAGGCGATGCGGCAGGCGCCCTGCCGGTCGGAGACGTCCTCGTCGAACGCGGCGAGCGCGTTCTGGATCGTCGGCACGTCCTCCGGATGCACGTAGTCGAAGATCGCGTTGGTCACGAGCTGGTCGGGCCGGTACCCGTAGGTGTCCTCGACGCCGTCCCCGATCTCGTGGATGACGCCCTCGGTGTCGCAGACGAGCACGACGTGCCCGGCGCTCTCGGCGAGCCCGCGCAGCCGCCGCTCGCCGGCCTCGATCCGGTGGCGCAGGGCCATGCCCTCGATCAGCAGCACGAACAGCCGCAGCAGCAGCACGAGCACCATGGAGGCGACCACGATCGGCAGCACCGCCGCGTCGGTCGCCAGGCCGCCGGTGACCATCCCGGCGGCGAGCAGCACCGTCGCCACGGCCACCAGCGCCAGCGGCACGGCCGCGCTCACCCAGTGCGGCACCGGCCACGAGGGTAGCGCCCGGCCCTCGGCCGTCCACGCGGCCACCCCGGCCATCAGCAGGAACGCCAGGGGCGTGAGCAGACCGGTGAGCAGCGGCGGCGCCTCGCCCCCGATCCGCGCCGCGGCGGTGGCGAACTCCGCCACGGTGATCGTGGCGAGCACGACGAGCCCGGCCCGGCCGCCGCCGTGCGCGCCCGAGTCCGGGGCCAGCACGACGGCCGCGGCGGCGCAGGTGGCCAGCAGGCACAGCAGCGGCAGCGCGAACTCGGCGTAGACCATGCCGGGCTCCTCGGCGGAACGGTACACCCCGCCGAGCCACAGCACCCAGCCGATCACGAACAGCGAGGCCGCCGAGAGGTAGGCGTCGCTGGCCAATCGGAGCACTCCGCGCCCTGGCGGCGGCCAGGTGGCGCTCGACGCGCACCCGATCGTGAGCATGGCCGCGCCGACCGCGAGCAGCAGGTCGGCGAAGGTCAGGACGAAGGCGGTGCCCTCGGCCACCGGCCGCAGCCCGACGCCGAGGAGCCAGACGACGGCGCCGGCGGCGAGCCAGCGCATGTACGGCGACTCGTGCCGCTGCCCCGTCCCCACGCGGGCGGAGACGGCGAGCAGGGACACCGCGGCGAGCAGCCCGGTGACCACGGCGGCGACGACGGCGGCCATCGAGGAGGCCCCGCCCAGGATCAGGGCGGCGGCGATCCCCGCCGCGCCGAACCCCGCAGCGGTGAGCGGGACCCGCAGGTCACGCCAGGCGTTCAACATCGTCGCCCATCAGTTCGTTCACATGGCCAGTGTTGCCCGCGCACCCGGACCGACGTGGTCACAACACGGCAGTCGTCACCGATCTGATAACCGCTCCTGCCCGTTGTCCCACGATGCGGTCGAGTACGCGTGACCTCACGCTACGCACCTGAGGTCACGAGGCAGCCACGGTCAGGATTCCATTGCTGGTCAGTACGACCCCGTGATGACGTTCCGCAGGGGCTCACCGGAAAGGTATCTCAGTATCTGAGACCGGATCAATTTGAGCGCGCGCCGCTGCGACGCCGGGGTGCTCCCGGCGACGTGCGGCGTGATCATGATACCCGGCGCCGACCACAGCGGATGCCCCGGCGGCAGCGGCTCGGGGGCGGTCACGTCCACGGCGGCGCGCAACCGCCCCGCGGTCAGCTCCGCGAGCAGCGCGTCGGTGTCCACGACGCCGCCCCGGGCGGCGTTGACCAGCACCGCGCCGTCCTTCATCCGGGCGAGGAACTCCGCGTCGACCATCCCGGCGGTGCCGCTGGTGGCGGGCACGAGCAGCACGACGACGTCCGCCCGCGGCAGCAGGCGCGGCAACTCCTCCTGCCCGTGCACCCCCGGCCGGGCCGACCGGGCCACGCGGATGATCTCCGCCACCTCGAACCCGGCCAGCCGGCGCTCCACCGCCTCGCCGATCGAGCCGTACCCGAGGATCAGCACGGTCGAGTCGGCCAGCGTCTCGGTGAACCGATACGCCCACACGCCCTCTCGCTGCTCGGTGACGAAGTGCGGGAACTCGCGCAGCACCGCGATCATCGCGCCCACCGCCCACTCGGCGGTCCCCGCGTCGTGCACGCCCCGGGCGTTGCACAGCGTCACCCCCTCGGGGATGTGCGGAAGGTAGGGATCGACCCCGGCGGAAATCGTCTGCACGAGGCGTAGCTTGGTCATGCGAGGGATCAGGTTCGCGAGGTCTCCGAAGGGGATCAGCGCGGGGACCCAGACCTCCACCTCCTCAAGACCGTCCGGCGGGGCGCCGGTGCCGTCGAAGACGGCGCACTCCACGCCGGGCAGATCGGCCAGAACATCCGCGGCGGCTTGCGAAGGAACCCAGATCTTCATGACGTGGAACCCTAGCGGGTGGGAACCTCCGGTCATCCGCGGCCGTATGCAGTCATACAGGAGGTCTTATGCCGAATCAGAGGATCATGGCGGTCACGGCCGCGCTCGCCCTCGCCGCGGCGACGGCGGGGTGCGCAGGCCCGGAGGCCGCCGAGCGCGTCGGGCAGGGCCGCACGCCGCCGCCGATCGAGACGTCCGCGCCGGTCGCCCCGAGTGACACCCCGAGTGGCACCCCCGTCCCCGGGCCAAGGCTCTCCCCGGGAAATCCCCGCGTCCTCGTCAGCGATCTCGAGGTGCCGTGGGCGATCGCGTTCCTGCCGGACGGCGACGCGCTGGTGACCGAGCGGAACTCGGCGCGGATCGTCCGGGTGAACGCCGAGGGCCGGGTCAGCGAGGTCGGCGCCGTCGAGGGCGTCGTCCCGCGCGGCGAGGGCGGCCTGATGGGCATCGCCGTCTCCCCGGACTTCGAGCGGGACCACTTCGTCTTCGTGTACTTCACCGCCCAGGACGACAACCGCATCGTGCGCTACCGCTACCAGGACGGGCTGTCGGACCCGAAGGTGATCCTCAGCGGCATCCCCAGCGGCGGCATCCACAACGGCGGGCGCATCGCGTTCGGCCCCGACGGCTACCTGTACGCGGGCACCGGCGAGACCGGCCAGAGCGGCCTGGCCCAGGACCGCGAGTCGCTCGGCGGCAAGATCCTGCGCATGACCATGGACGGCGAGGCCCCGCCGGGCAACCCGTTCGGCGACTCGCTGGTGTGGACCTACGGCCACCGCAACGTGCAGGGCCTCGCCTGGGACGAATCAGGCACCATGTACGCCACGGAGTTCGGCCAGAACACCTACGACGAGATCAACCGGATCGAGAAGGGCCACAACTACGGCTGGCCCGAGGTGGAGGGCATCGGCGGCGACGACCGCTACACCGACCCGCTGCTCACCTGGTCGACCGACGAGGCCTCGCCGTCCGGCCTGGCGTACGCGGGCGGCTCGCTGTGGGTCGCCGCCCTGCGCGGCACCCGGCTGTGGCAGGTGCCGGTCGCCGACGGCGAGGTCCGCGGGCCGCGCGGCCTGTGGCAGGGCGAGTACGGCAGGCTCCGCTCGGTCACCCCGACCCCCGACGGCAGGGCGCTGTGGGTGGGCACCAGCAACCGCGACGGCCGCGGCTCGCCGGCCGAGTCGGACGACCGGATCCTGCTAGTCCCGCTGACCTGACAGGCCCCGCTCCGACGAGTCGATGAGCACGCGGTCGCTCTCGCCGGACGCGGCCTGGGTGGTGGTCTCGCCGCAGGTGACCCTGGGCTGCGGCCGGTAGACCGTGGTGACGGGCTTGTCCCGTTTCACCTCGGCGCCGTCGCGCTCGAAGACGCGGGTGACGGTGACGGTGAAGCCGTTGGCGCCGGGCGTCTCCACGCAGTCCGGCCCGCTGTCGGCGACGGTCTGGAACGGCTTGACGTCGCGCTTGTCCGAGGTGACGGCCTTGACGGCGTCGTAGCGGCGGGTGCTCCACAGCTCCACGGTCAGCTCGGTGCCGGTGTGGACGGCGTGGATGAACACGCCGTACTTGGAGTCGTTGCGCCAGCGCAGGTCCGTGTCCGGGTAGGCGAGCGCGGCGTCCAATCCCGGCGGGTAGCGGGGGACGGAGAAGTCGTGCCCCTCCCGCTTGACGATCTTCAGCCCGGCGTGGAAGACCGCGCCGTACAACGCGGTGGCGAACTCCGAGACGCCGCCGCCCATCCGGATGACCACCCGGCCGTTCTCGATCGCCGGGCCGCTGACGAACCCGCGCGCCCGGTCGGGGCGCCCGACGAGGTCGTTGAGGGAGAACGTCTCGCCCGGCTTGACGACGTGGCCGTCCACCAGCTCGGTGATCTTGCTGATGTTGACGGTCCGCGGCGTGCAGCACTGGTGCCTTGTGGTGAACGCGCCGACCTTCTCCTTGATCCCGAGTTTGGTCGCCTCGGCGTCGTCCAGCCGGGGCCGGGTCCTGGTCAGCGTCACCTCGATCGTACGGCTCCCGCCCCCGGTGAGCGCCTCGATCACGGACGCGGCCAGCCGTTCGGTGTCCACCCCCTGGCCGGCCCGTCCGGGCACCAGCGCGGGTTTGCCCCCCACGATGCCGAAGGTGGCGTCGCGCGGCGCGGTCGCCGGGTCGAGCAGGTTCCGCTCCACGCCCTCGATGGCGGTGCGCGCGTCGAACTCGGGCTCCGGCTTGCCCACCTTGTTGGGCACGAACCGCAGGTTGGCCGCGATCACCTCGACCGGGAGCACCACCCTCCTGGTCCCGTTGACCAGGGTGAGCGGCCCGGACAGCGCCTCGCGCGCCTCCGGCAGCCACTGCTTGATCGTCTCGGCCGAGATCGTCGGCGGGTCCGTCCGCAGGGTGAGCTCGACGGGCGTGCCGGAGCCGAGGTAGGCCTTCTTGATCGCCGCCATCGCGGCGGCCTGGTCGAGGATCACGCCGTCGCGTGGCGGCACGACCACCGGCTCGCGGCCCCGGTAGACCACCGCGCCCGTATAGAGGGGGCGGTCGACCTCGGCCGCGATGAGCGCGACCTGCTCCTTCAGCTTCGCCTCGTTCACCATGATCTGCGGCTGGAGCGGGGTCCGCGAGGTGATCGCCCGCCAGACGTCGCCGGGACCGGGGAAGCCGGTGGGCAGTTGCGCGACCGTGCCGGCGGCGTCGAACGTGAGCCCGGCCTTGAGCGGGCTCACCGTGAACCGGCGCGGGCCGACCTTGACGGCGATGTCGGCGCTCTCCCGTACGGTGAACCAGTCGTTCAGCCGCTCGGCGGCCTCGCCGGAGGTCAGGCCGCCGACGTCGATGCCGGCCACGGTGGTGCCCGGCAGCACCTTGCCGGACATGAGCCAGGCGGGCACCAGGTAGGCGAGGAGAAGACCGAGCGCCCCGAGCGCGGTGAGGATCACGATGCGGCGGGCGCGACCCGTGGAGGCGGCCGACTCGGCCCCCGCGCCGGGGCCGAGCTCCTTGGGAGGTTCCTCGGATTCCTTGAGAACGCGTTGCGCGGCCGGGCGCGAATGGTACCGTTCGCGCAGCGTGGGCCCTTTGAGCGGCCACGGTTCGACCGGGGGCACCGCCGGGGGCAGGCCGCCCTTCCCCTGCTGCGGTTTGGCGAAGGGAAGCGGCAGGCCACGGCCCGGTTGAAAGATTTCCGGCGAAACGCCGGGAGGAAGTTTCTTGGAGACGGGCCGGACCGGGTACCGGGCCGGAGGCGGCGGTGCGGCCTCGAACGGGTCTGTGGGCGGGTCCACCGACGCCCTGGCGTTGGTCACGCCCGCGTCACCTCCCGTCACAGCGACTCCCGATGCATACCTTAAACCACGCGCATTCGCATATGTCACTAATTAGAACAACAATCTCAAGAGAATTATGCGAAATGCCTTCTACCTGCGAAGACGTGTTAATCGGCTTTCTGATTACGCGCTTAGCCCTGGTAGAGACGGTGGCGAGGGCGGAGCGACCCCTGTCCGCGCCCGCCCGACCGCATCGCGCTATATCGCGTCTGTGCGTTTTCTTGATACCGGATACGCGACAGCGCCGCCACGTTGCCACAACGTGACGGCGCCGCCCCAACCGGTCTTACTCGCTGACGCCGAGCCGCTCCAGAATGAGCTGCCGGGCCCGGCCCGCGTCGGCCTTGCCCCGGCTCGCCTTCATCACGCCGCCGACGAGCGCGCCCGCCGCCGCGATCTTGCCGTTGCGCACCTTGTCGGCCGCGTCCGCGTTCTCGGCGATCACCTGGTCCACCAGCGCGGCCAGCTCGCCCTCGTCGCTGACGATCTTCAGGCCGCGCCCCTCGACCACCTCGTCCGGCGAGCCCTCGCCGGCGAGCACGCCCTCCAGCACCTGCCGGGCGAGCTTGTCGTTGAGCGCGCCGGAGGCCACCAGCTCGCACACCCGCGCCACCTGGCCGGGCGTGATCGGCAGCTCGGCGAGCGTCGTCCCGGACTCGTTCGCCCGCCGGGCCAGCTCGCCCATCCACCACTTGCGCGCGTCGGCGGGCGGCGCCCCGGCCGCGACCGTGGCCTCGACCAGGTCGATCGCGTCGGCGTTGTGCATGGCGGCCATGTCCAGGTCGGACACGCCCCACTCGGCCTGCAACCGGCGGCGCCGCACCGACGGCAGCTCGGGCAGCTTGGCCCGCAGCTCCTCCACCCAGTCGCGGGCGGGCGCGATCGGCACCAGGTCCGGCTCGGGGAAGTAGCGGTAGTCCTGCGCCTCCTCCTTGGACCGCCCGGAGGTGGTGATGCCGGTGTCCTCGTGGAAGTGCCGGGTCTCCTGCACGATGCGGCCGCCCTCGGCGAGGATCGCCGCCTGCCGCTCGATCTCGTGCCGCACCGCCCGCTCCACCGAGCGCAGCGAGTTGACGTTCTTGGTCTCGGTACGGGTGCCCCACTCGGTTCCGCCGCGCGGCATCAGCGACACGTTGACGTCACACCGCAGCGAGCCCTCCTCCATGCGCACGTCGGAGACGCCGAGCGCGCGCATCAGCTCGCGCAGCTCGGTGACGTACGCGCGGGCGACCTCGGGCGCGAGCCGGTCGGCGCCCGGGATCGGCTTGGTGACGATCTCCACGAGCGGGATGCCCGCCCGGTTGTAGTCGACGATCGAGTAGTCGGCCCCGTGAATGCGCCCGGTGGCCCCGCCCACGTGGGTGGACTTGCCGGTGTCCTCCTCCAGATGCACCCGCTCGATGCCGATCCGCACGGTCGTGCCGCCCACCTCGACGTCGAGGTACCCGTCGAAGCACAGCGGCTCGTCGTACTGGCTGATCTGGAAGTTCTTCGGCATGTCCGGATAGAAGTAGTTCTTCCGGGCAAAGCGGCACCACTCGGCGATCGAGCAGTTGAGCGCGAGGCCGATGCGGATCGTGGACTCGATCGCCTTCTCGTTCGCGACCGGCAGCGAGCCGGGCAGACCCAGGCAGACCGGGCAGACCTGGGTGTTCGGCGGCGCGCCGAACGCGGTCGGGCAGCCGCAGAACATCTTCGAGGCGGTGCCGAGCTCGACGTGGGTCTCCAGGCCGAGCACGGGCTCGTACCGCTCCATCGCCTCGTCGAACGGCATCAAGGTCTCAGCGGTGCTCACAGCGACGGGGCCTCCTTCAGCAGCGGGCCGCCCCAGCGGTCCTCCAGGGCCTTCTCCACGGCCGCGCCCACCCGGTAGCAGCGGTCGTCGCCCAGCACCGGGGCGAGGATCTGCAGGCCGACGGGCAGGTTGTCCTCCTCGGCGAGGCCGCAGGGGACGGAGATGGCCGCGTTGCCCGCCAGGTTCGACGGGATCGTGCACAGGTCGGCGAGGTACATCGCCATCGGGTCGTCGGTACGCTCGCCGAGCGGGAACGCCGTGGTCGGCGTGGTCGGCGAGATCAGCACGTCCACCTGGTGGAACGCCGCCTCGAAGTCGCGGGCGATCAGCGTGCGGACCTTCTGCGCCGAGCCGTAGTAGGCGTCGTAGTACCCCGACGACAGCGCGTACGTGCCGAGCATGATGCGGCGCTTGACCTCCGGGCCGAACCCGGCGGCCCGGGTGAGCGCCATGACCTCCTCGGCGCTGCGCGCGCCGTTGTCGCCGACGCGCAGGCCGTACCGCATGGCGTCGAAGCGGGCCAGGTTCGACGAGCACTCCGACGGGGCGATCAGATAGTACGCCGGGAGCGCGTAGGCGAACGACGGGCAGGACACCTCGACGGTCTTGGCGCCCAGCGACTCCAGCAGCTCGACGGCCTCGTGGAAGCGGCGCAGCACGCCCGGCTGGTAGCCCTCGCCGCCGAACTCCTTGATCACGCCGACCCGCAGCCCGGCCACGTCGGCCTGGCGGGCGGCCTCGACCACCGGCGGGACCGGGGCGTCGATCGAGGTGGAGTCCATCGGGTCGTGGCCGGAGAACGCCTCGTGCAGCAGCGCGGCGTCGAGCACGTTGCGGGCGAACGGGCCCGGCGTGTCGAGCGAGGAGGCGAAGGCGATCAGGCCGTACCGGGAGGATCCGCCGTAGGTGGGCTTCATGCCGACGATGCCGGTGACGGCCGCGGGCTGGCGGATCGAGCCGCCGGTGTCGGTGCCGGTGGCGAGCGGGGCGGCGTACGCGGCGACGGCGGCCGAGGAGCCGCCCGAGGACCCGCCGGGCACGCGCGACAGGTCCCACGGGTTGCGCGTCGGCTTGTACGCCGAGTTCTCCGTGGAGGAGCCCATCGCGAACTCGTCCAGGTTCGTCTTGCCGAGGATCACCAGCCCGGCCTCGCGCAGGCGGCGGGTCACGGTCGCGTCGTACGGCGGCCGCCAACCCTGCAGGATCTTCGACGCGGCGGTGGTGGGCATGTCGCGGGTGGTGAAGATGTCCTTGTGCGCGATCGGCACGCCCGCCAGCGGGCCCAGCTCCTCGCCGGCCGCCCGGCGCTCGTCCACCGCGCGGGCCTGCTCGACCGCCGACTCGGCCGCCACGTGCAGAAATGCGTCGATCTTCGGCTCGACCTCGGCGATCCGGTCCAGGTGCGCCCGCGTCACCTCGACGGCGGACACCTCCCCGGAGGCGATCAGACGCCCCAGCTCAGCGGCCGTCTTCGTGGTCAGTTCGCTCATGCCTCCTCCCCCAGGATGCGCGGGACGCGGAAGCGATCCTCCTCGACGGCGGGCGCCTGGTCCAACGCCTGCTGCGGCGTCAGACCGGGCCGCACCTCGTCGGGCCGGTAGACGTTGGTGAGCGGCAGCGCGTGCGAGGACGGCGGGATGTCGTCGGCGGCGACCTCGGAGACGCGGGCGACCGCGGCGAGAATGTCGTCGAGCTGAGCGGCGTAGTGGTCGAGCTCGTCGTCGGTCAGCGCCAGCCGGGACAACCGTGCGAGGTGTGCGACCTCGTCGCGGGTTATGGCGGACATGAGTCGTTAAACCCGTTTCACTAATGGCGATTGGACAGTCACCTCATCCTAGGGCGACGGCCCGACCCCACCGAACGATTAACAGCTTCTTCATACCGGGCTTCATACCGCTCCCCCCATCGCCCCCGCCGGTGCTTCGACCGGGGCGACCGGCGGCACCGCACGCAGCCGCTCGCGCAGCCACGCGGTCGCCTCGGCGGCGGCCATCGGCTCGCCGAGCCACCAGCCCTGGCCGACGTCGCAGTTCAGGTCGCGCAGCCGCTCGGCGATCTCGGCCGACTCCACGCCCTCGGCCACCGAGCGCAGCCCGAGCGAGCGGACCAGGTCGATCGTGGAGCGCACGATCCGCTCGTCGTCCGGCGACTCGGTCAGCCGGCGTACGAACGAGGCGTCGATCTTCACCTCGGAGACGGGCAGCCGCTGCAGGCGCACCAGCGACGAGTAGCCGGTGCCGAAGTCGTCGAGCGCCAGCGGCACGCCGAGCCCGGCCAGCGCCCGGATCGTGTCGGCCGCGTACGCCTGGTCGGTCATGAGCACCCGCTCGGTCACCTCAAGCTGGAGGGTCCCGGCGGGCAGACGCAGCCGGGCGAGCCCGGCCTCGATCTGCTCGGCGAGCCCGTTGTCGAGCAGGTCCCGGGCCGAGACGTTGACCGAGATCGGCACCTTCATGCCCTCGTGCCACCACTTCGCGGCCTGCTCCATCGCGGCGCCGATGACGTACTGGGTCAGCTCCCGCATCAGGTACGACTGCTCGGCCAGCGGGATGAACTCGGCCGGCGACACCGGTCCGCGCACCGGGTGCCACCAGCGCAGCAGCGCCTCGACGCCGTCCACGGCGCCGTCCGCGAGCACCACCTTGGGCTGATAGTGCAGCTCCAGCTCGCCCCGATCGACGGCGCGGCGCAGGTCGCCCTGGAGGCTGAGCCGTTCGGGCGAGTTGCGATCCTTGTCGGAGACGTAGAACTCGACGCCGGTACGGGCCTCCTTGGCCAGGTACATCGCCACGTCGGCCCGCTGCAGCAGGAGCTGGAAGTCGGGGGCGTGGTCGGGGTGGAGCGCGATGCCGACCGAGGCGTCCAAATCGAACGTCATGCCCTCCAGCCGCACCGGCTCGGTGAGCGCGGCCCGCAGCCGGGCGGCCACCTCCTTGGCCGCCTGGGCGTCCCTGATCGACGGCAGCAGCACGGCGAACTCGTCGCCGCCGAGCCGGGCCACCACGTCGCCGGGCCGTACGCTGTGGGTGAGGCGGTGCCCGATGATCTGCAGCAGGCGGTCGCCCACCGGATGGCCGAGGGTGTCGTTGACCTCCTTGAACCCGTCCAAATCAAGCAGAAGCAGCCCGAGGCGCTGGTCGGGGCGCAGCTCGGCAAGCGCTTCCTCGATGGCGACGATGAGATGCTTGCGGTTGGGCAGGCCGGTCAGCTCGTCGTGCATCGCCTGGTGGTCGCGGCGGGCCGACACGTTCGCGGTGAGGTACATGGCGGCGAGCGGGGCCACGAACAGCGGCACCAGCACCGGCGTGTAGGTCATCACCACCACCACGACCGGGGCGAGGCCCAGCATCGCGGCGTACGCGAGGCTCTGCGGGCCGACCGTCACCTTGATCACCCGGGGCAGCGTGCGGCGCTCGTGCAGCGCCACCGCGCCGCAGACCAGCAGGCCGCGCACGACGAAGTAGGCGAGCGCGGCGAGCGCGATCGCGACCACGTCGTCGCCGTTGTCGGGCACCCACGGACCGGACGGGTGCGGCAGCACCCCGAAGGCGCCGAGCACCACCGCCCCGGCCGTGCAGGCGAGCGTGACGTGGGCGACGTTGAACGTCACCCGGTGCCAGGCGCGGCGGTGCACCAGGCCGCTGACCACGACGGCCACCGCCTGGGCGAGCACGGCGACCGACAGGCCGTAGTGCAGCAGCACGGCGAAGCTGAACATCACCGAGGCGGGCGTGCCGCCCACCAGGGTGGATGCGGACATGACGACGGGACGCAGCTCCCCGAGCACCACGAGGGCGCCCAGCATCCACAGCAGCGGCAGGCGTGCCACGTGCGCGAGCTGATCGGGCCCGAGCCGCACCTGGGCGACGACCAGTGCGGTGAGCCCCACGATGATGACGCCCGCGAGGTAGGTCCACAGCGGCGAGCCCGGCCGTGGACCGATGTCCCGGGTGTCCGGTGGGTCGGTCATTCTCTGGCAAACCCCCAAGAGGTCACTATGGGAGGGTACGACCTCAGGGCCACTTCGCGAAACCGATTGGGCACGTTGCGTCACGGGATTTACGTACCCGCTACTCCTTCCGGTCCTCGCTCAAGCAGCGTCCGGAATCGCGCTTCGTCAAGGATCGGCACGCCCAGCTTCTCGGCCTTCTCATACTTCGATCCGGCGTTCTCGCCCGCGATCAGGTACGAGGTCTTCTTCGACACCGAGTTCGTGACCTTGCCGCCGCGGGCCTGGATCGCGGCGCTCGCGGTGTCGCGGCTGAACTGCTCCAGGGTGCCGGTGACCACGAGGGTGAGGCCCTCCAGGGTGCGCGGCAGCGTCTCCTCCTCGGCCGCGGGCTCCTGCGCCATGCGTACGCCCGCCGCGCGCCAGCGCTCGACGATCTCGCGGTGCCAGTCCTCGGCGTACCATTCGCGGATCGAGGCGGCGATCGTCGGGCCGACGCCCTCGACGGCGGCGAGCTCCTCCTCCTCGGCGGAGAAGATCCGTTCCAGGGAGCGGAACTCGGCGGCGAGCGCCTGCGCGGCGACCGGGCCGACGTGCCGGATGGACAGGGCGACGAGCACCCGCCACAGCGGCGCGTTCTTGGCCTCCTCCAGCTTGGCGAGCAGCGTCTCGGTGGTCTTCTTCGGCTCGCCCTTCTTGTTGGCGAAGAACGTGACGACCTTCGGCTCGCCGGTCTCCGGATCGGTCTTCGGCAGGCCGGTGTCCGGGTCGCGGACCACCGTCCGGATCGGCAGCAGTTGCTCGATGGTGAGGTCGAACAGGTCCGCCTCGGTGCGCACCGGCGGTTCCTGCGGCGGCAGCGGCTGGGTCAGCGCGGTCGCGGCGACGTACCCGAGGGCGTCGATGTCGAACGCGCCCCGCCCGGCGGCGAAGTAGATGCGCTCACGCAGTTGCGCCGGGCAGGACTTGGCGTTGGGGCAGCGGATGTCCACGTCCGCCTCGCGCATGCGGCGCAGCTCGGTGCCGCACTCCGGGCAGTGCGTCGGCATGACGAACCCGCGCTCGGAGCCGTCGCGCAGCTCCTCCACCGGCTTGACGATCTCGGGGATCACGTCGCCGGCCTTGCGCAGCACGACCGTGTCGCCGATGAGCACGCCCTTGCGCGCGACCTCGTCGGCGTTGTGCAGCGTGGCCCGCTCCACCGTGGACCCGGACACCTTCACCGGCTTCATCACGCCGAACGGGGTCACCCTGCCGGTGCGTCCCACGCCCACCTGGATGTCGAGCAGCTTGGTGGTGACCTCGACCGGCGGATACTTGAACGCGATCGCCCAGCGGGGCGCGCGGGCCGTGGAGCCGAGCTGACGCTGCTTGGCGAAGTCATCGACCTTCACCACGACGCCGTCGATCTCGTACTCGGTGTCGTGCCGGTGCTCGCCGTAATGGTCGATGTAGGCGCAGATCTCCTCGATCGTGCCGACCACCCGGTACAGGTCGCTGACCGGCAGGCCCATCTCCTTGAACCGCTCGTACGTCTCCGACTGCGCCCTGGGCATCACGCCGCCGTCCCACCGGCCGATGCCGTGGCAGATCACCCGCAGCGCCCGCTGCGCGGTCACCCGCGGATCCTTCTGCCGCACCGAGCCCGCGGCCGAGTTGCGCGGGTTGGCGAACGGCGACTCCCCCGCGTCGAGCAGCCTGCGGTTGAGCTCCTCGAACGCCGCCACCGGCAGGAACACCTCGCCGCGCACCTCCAGCAGGTCCGGCGGATCGTCCCCGGCCAGCCGATGCGGCACGTCCGCGATCGTGCGCACGTTGTTGGTGACGTCCTCGCCGGTGACGCCGTCGCCCCGGGTCGCGGCCCGGACCAGCCGCCCCTTCTCGTACACCAGGGCGATCGCCAGTCCGTCGATCTTCAGCTCGCACAGGTAGGGGCCGGGGTCGCGCTCGATCGCCCGTTCGGTGCGGGCCTGCCAGGCGGCGAGCTCCTCCTGGTTGAAGACGTTGTCGAGGCTCTCCATGCGCTCGATGTGGGTCACCTTGGCGAAGTCGGTGCGCATCGGCGCGCCCACCCGCTGGGTCGGCGAGTCGGGGGTGCGCAGCCCCGGATACGCCTCCTCCAGCTCCTTCAGCTCGCGCATCCACCCGTCGTACTCGGCGTCGCTCACCGTCGGCGAGTCGAGCACGTAGTACCGCCAGTTCGCGTCGTCGACCAGCTCCGACAGCTCCGCGTGCCGCCTGGCGGCGCCCTCGAAATCGACGCTCATGCCCCGAACTCCCCTCGTCGAACGGTCCGCCCTGACCGCATGGACAACGTTATCGCCGTGGAACCCGATGGAACGGAATGTCACGCCTTGACCATGGGGGTCGTACCGCGCCGCTCGGGGAGGGGGAACGCCATGCGCCAGGTCACCGCGCCGGAACGCCGCCCGGACGATCCGGAGTCGGTGGACGGCAACCACGTCGTGGGCAGGCTCGGCGCGGGCGCGAACGCCGTGGTCCTCCTGGTGCGCCGCCCCTCGGGCGAGCAGGCGGTGCTCAAGCTCTTCCACGCCGCCCCCGCCGACGCCGGCGTGCTCGCCGAGGTCGAGGCGCTGCGGCGCCTGCCCGTCACCGGCGTGGCGCAGATCCTCGGCATCGGCGTGTACGGCGAGCGCCCCTACATCCTCGCCGAGCACGTCCCCGGCCCGTCGCTGCGGCGCTCGATCGAGCGGGACGGCCCGCTGGACGGCCCCGCGCCGCACCGCCTCGCGGTCGCCACGATGACCGCGCTGGTCTCGCTGCACCAAGGCGGCGTCGCGCACCGGGAGCTCACCCCGGACAACATCATCTGGGGTCCGGACGGGCCGCGGCTGATCAACCTCGGGGCCGCGCACGTGCTCGGGGCCGGGGGCATGGCGACGAGGTCGTTCCGGGGCGGCGGCTACTTCGCGCCCGAGGAGCTGACCGGCACGGTGCCGGGGACGGCCGCCGACGTCTTCGCCTGGGGGGCGATCATGGTCTACGCCGCCTCGGGTCGCGCGCCCTTCGCCGGGGCCTCGATGACCGAGACCATGAGCCGGGTCCTGCACGACGAGCCCGACCTCGGCGTCCTCCCGGAGGAGCTGCGCGGGCCGGTCGCCGCGTGCCTGGCCAAGGATCCGGCGGCGCGGCCGACGGCCGAGGAGGTCCTGTTCCGGCTGGCGGGAGACTCGCGGGTGCTCGGCACGCACGACTTTCCCGCCGGGCCGTACACCACCGCCGCCCTGCCGTACGGAACCGGGGAGACGACCCCGCCCGCCGACCGGACGCGTCGTCCCGGGCGCGTCCTCGCCCTCGTGGCGGCGGGCGCCGTCCTGGCCGGGGTGTCAGGAGCGGTCGGCTACTGGCTGGCCCCCCGAGGGACCGCGACGGTGGACCCGGTCGCGGCGAGCCCGCGGCCTGAGACGGCCACACCGACGGCGACGCCGGTCCCGGTGGCGAGCCCGGACGTCATCGACGCCGCGTCCACCCCGCCGGCGAAGGCGACCAAACGGATCCGGCTCTCCGAGGGCAGGCTCACCCTGCGCGAAAACCCGTCGGATCCGCTGATCGTGACCTCCTACACCGTGGCCGACGGGCGGGTGCGCGAGGCCCACGTGCGGGAGCCCGGCGGCGACGGCTTCCGCCTGATCGCCAAGGACGGCGACAACGGCGAGGCGGTCGTCTCCCCCGACGGCGCGTGGATCGCGGTGAACCCGTGGAACAAGTTCGCCACGTCGTCCACCGACTTCCTCGTGATCATCAACCGGCGTACGGGCGAGCGGTTCACCGTGAACACCGCCGAGAAGCCGCTGCAGGGCCTGTACGCGATCTGGAGCCGGGACAGCCGCCGCGTGCTCGTCTCCCTCTACCGCCCCGACGGCAAGACCCTGCCCAACCCCCGCGGCTTCGTGATCGTCGATGTGGCCACCCGGCGGGCGACGGTCGTCACCACCGGCGGCGAACGCGACGACCGCGCCTTCTTCGGCTGGACGCCCGACGGCACCGGCGTCGTCTCGGCGTACGCAGGCAAGGGCGAGCTGTGGGGGCTGCGCTTCCGCGACCTGCGCGGACGCGTGGGCCGAATCGCCGGCTGGGTCGGCGAGTCGCCGCTGCCCGACCGGTTCTCGCCCTCGGGCCGGTCGTTCCTCAGCTACTGCCCGAAGTCGCACACCACACTGTGCGTGTGGAACACCGCGACCGGCGCCCGGACCGCCACCGTGCCGGTGTGGGACACCCGCGAGGCCGTGATGCAGGGCTGGTGGGACGAGAACCACGTGATCGTCGCGGACTACCGCAAGGATCCGGTCAAGTACGTCGTGGTGAACCTTGACGGCACGCCGGTGCGGACGCTCGCCGAGCTCCCGGCGAAGGACGGCAGGTTCATCCAGCTCAGATTCTCGCGCCGATGACCGGCATCGCCCCGCTGCGCACCGGCGATCCCCCGCGGATCGGCCCCTACCGCCTGCTCGGCCGCCTCGGCCAGGGCGGGCAGGGGGCGGTGTTCCTCGGCACCGCCGACGACCGCCGCCGGGTCGCGGTCAAGCTGCTGCACGCGAACCGGGACGACGCGGCGACCGCCCGCTTCCTGCGGGAAATCGAGATCCTGCGCCAGGTGTCCGCGTTCTGCACCGCCCAGGTCCTCGACACCGGCCTCGTGGACGGCAGGCCGTACATCGTCAGCGAGTACGTCTCCGGCCCGACCCTGCACGACGCCGTCGCCGCCGAGGGAGTCCTGCGCGGCGGCAGGCTGCGACGCCTCGCCGCCGGCACCCTGACCGCACTCGTCGCCATCCACCGCGCCGGCGTGGTCCACCGCGACTTCAAGCCGAGCAACGTCCTGCTCGCCGGCGACGGCCCCCGCGTGATCGACTTCGGCATCGCGAGGGACATGGACGCCGCGGCCACCAGCTCCCGCGCGATCGGCACCCCGCCGTACATGGCACCCGAGCAGTTCGCCTCCGGCAACGTCGGCCCGGAGGCCGACCTGTTCGCCTGGGCCGCGACCATGGTCTTCGCCGCCTCCGGCCGCCCGCCCTTCGGCCAGGACACCATCCCCTCGATCATCTACCGCGTACTGAACGAGCCGCCGCACCTCGGCGACCTCCACCACGAGCTCGACGCCGACCTGCACGACCTCATCACCGCCTGCCTGGACAAGGATCCACGCCGCCGCCCCACCGCCAGGCAGGCCCTGCTACGCCTGCTCGGCGCCCGCCGCCTGCGCCCCCTCCTCAAAGCAGGCACGGCGGCAGCCACCGACCAACCAGTACAAACCCCCGCCACCCGGCCAAAAAAGGCGGCCATCCGCATCGCGGCATCCGCGACCGCGGCCCTCACCCTCGCCGGCGCCCTCTACCTCCTCAATCCCCTGCGCACCGACACCCCGCCCCAATCCACAACCACCGTCTCCTCCCGCCCGGACACCTCCCCTCCCCTCCCAGCGACCCGACGACTGCGCCTCCCCGGCCTGCGCGCGACCCTCCACGAGAACCCCGCCGACCCGATCCGGGTGACCTCCCTGCTCCACGTCGACCGCGCCGCCGGAACCACCCACACCTACGCCCGCACCGACGACACCTTCCGCCAGGTCGCCGAAGCACACGAGGCCCTACCCTCCCCCGGCGGCGAATGGCTCGCCCTGGTCCCCTGGCTCAAGCCGGAAACCCCCGGCGCCAACGACACCCTCAGACTGATCAAAATAGCCACCGGCGAGGAATTCCAAATACCCGTCGCCCGCACCCCCCTGCGCACCTTCGCCCCCTACTGGTCCGCCGACGGCCGCCGCCTCCTCCTGACCCTCTACGAGCCGACCCCCCGAGGCCTCCTCGCCATCGGCTTCGTCATCGTGGACGCCCCCACCGCCAAGGCGACGACCATCATGGCCGACACCGCCGACCGCAGCGACACCTCATTCATGTGGGCCCCAGGCGACACCGGCGTAACCCACCGCTTCACCCACAACTCAGCCGTAGGCCTACGCGTCTTCGACCTCCACGGCAACCCCGTACGCGACTACCCCAACGTAGGCGAGCCCAGCCACCGCGAAAGCACCTACACCCCCACCGCCACCCACTTCGCCACAACCTGCCCCAAACCCCCCACCTCCATCTGCATCTGGAACACCCACACCGGCCACCACGAAACAACCGTCCCAGTCCCCACCGGCACAACCCTCATCGGCTGGTACAACGACGCCAACCTCCTCATAGCCGACGAAACCCACACCCCCCGCCGCATCGTCGCGCTAGACCTCACCGGCCGAATCACCCGCGTACTCGCCGAAATCCCCACCGCCGAGTACGGCCCCTCCAAACTGCTACTCCGCCTCACCCGCCGATAAAGCTCCCGCCACGACTCGACGGACTCGCCAGGTCGTCCGCCGGTCCAGATCCCGGGCGGTCCACGGAAGACGCACGACCTTGCCCTTGGCAACCACCAAGTTCCTCCCCGCGTGGTCACGGCTGGCTCAGGCGAGGGCGGCGGGGACTGTACGGTCTTCGGTGTAACTCCTGATCAAGGAGAACACCCCTGTGAGTACTGTGATCCAGGCATCGACGGAGATCGACCTGGAGGACGCCGAGGTGGCGCGTAAGAAGCCGGAGGGCACTACGGATCGTGAGCTGGTGGCCAGGCTGGTCGACCAGGCCCGGGCCGAGGGCGTGGAACTGGTCGGGGAGAACGGGCTGCTGGGCCGGCTGACCAAGCTGGTGCTGGAGTCGGCGCTGGAAGGCGAGCTGACCGACCATCTCGGCTACGGCAAGCACGATCCGGCCGGACGCAACAGCGGCAACAGCCGCAACGGCGCCCGCGTCAAGACCGTCATCACCGACATCGGGCCGGTGGAGATCAGCGTGCCACGCGACCGGGACGGCAGCTTCGAGCCGAAGATCGTGCGCAAGCGGCAGCGGCGCCTGTCGGGCGTGGACGAGATGGTCATCTCACTGGCGGCCAAGGGCCTGACCACCGGCGAGATCTCCGCGCACCTGGCCGAGGTCTACGGCGCGCAGGTGTCCAAGCAGACCATCTCCACCATCACCGACAAGGTCATCGACGGCATGGCCGAGTGGCAGAACCGGCCGCTGGATGCGATCTATCCGGTGATGTTCGTGCGCCGTGAGGCTCTTGCCGGTCGAGCGGGGGTGAAAGACCCCCGCCGCCGGTCTGTCGCAGCAGGCCGGTCGAAGCTGAGGGCAGCCTGATCTTGGGGGATGCCAGGATGGGTGGGAGCAGCCCTGACAAAGCCGGGACGCGCCAGTACTGCCAGATGGTGCGGGTCCGGCGAGCGTGGCGGAAAGGCATACGAGAGGAACCGGTGTCTAAAGCCCTTCATACCGGGGTGCCGGCTCAAATCTGGCGGATATGGGCCGGTCGCGGCGCGTCTTCGCGAGGAATACGCGCGAGGAACTCTCAGGGCGTTGAAGATGCGCACCGGGAGGCCATGGCGAAGTGCTGCGGGGTAGTCATGGCGAGGCCGCTGGGGCAAAGTCGGGTGCCTCCTTCGCTAAGCGATCAGCGAGAGAACACGGGAACCGTCCGGGTTCTGCCCGTTCCTTCGGCTGCCTGCCGAGGGAACGGGCTGGGCTCATCGTCGGCCGATCGAGCCGGGGCGGGGCGGAGCCGCCGTAGTAGTCCGAGACCGGGAGAGCCGGTCGCATGGCGAAGGGCGGCAGCGGATTCGGGCAGTGAGGAGGCTGCAATGCCGAAAGACGCGTCGTCGAACGACGACGCCTGGCCGGAACAGGTCCCGATGGGGGCCTATCGGCGGGTATCGGGGATGCAGGCCAAGTTGCACCGTTGGGCGGCGGCCGATCCCGGCCGCCGGTTCGGCGATCTGTTCAATCTCGTCAGTGACCCGGCCACCTTGCAGATGGCCTTTGAGCGGGTCGCAGCCAACGAGGGCGCAAGGACCGCGGGTTCGGACGGGATGACCGTTGCCCGGATCGAACGTGAGGTCGGCGTGCCCTATTTCCTGGACGACTTGCGGAACAGCCTGAAGTCCGGCCGGTTCCGCCCGCAACCGGTGAGGGAACGACGAATCCCCAAGCCCGGCGGTGCGGGGAAGGTCCGCCGGTTGGGAATCCCGACCATGGCCGACCGGGTCGTGCAGGCGGCGCTGAAGCTGGTCCTGGAACCGATCTTCGAGGCCGGCTTCGAGCCGGTCTCTTACGGGTTCCGGCCGAACCGGCGGGCCCATGACGCGATCGCCGAGATCCACTACTTCGGCACCAAAGGTTATCGATGGGTGCTGGATGCGGATATCGAGGCGTGCTTCGACCGGATCGACCATGTGGCCCTGATGGGCCGCGTGCGCGCCCGGGTGAAGGACAAACGTGTCCTGGCGCTGGTCAAGGCGTTCCTGAAAGCCGGGATCCTCACCGAGCTCGGCGAAACCGTGGACTCCCCAACCGGCACCCCGCAGGGCGGGATCTTGTCTCCGCTGCTGGCCAACATCGCGCTGTCGGTGCTCGATGAGCATCTGCACGCGCCGTGGAAGCCGGGCGGAGCGATGGCCACGCAGATGCGCAGGCGGTATCGCGTGAACAACCGGGACCTTCCGGTCTGGCGTCTTGTCCGCTACGCGGATGATTTCGTCGTGCTGGTCCGGGGCCGGCGCGAACACCTCCAGGCGCTGCACGAGGAGATCTCCCATGTGCTCGCTCCGCTGGGGTTGAGGCTGTCACCAGCCAAGACTCAGATGGTCCACATGGAAGAGGGGTTCGACTTCCTAGGCTTCCACATCCAATGGAGGCGCAAGAAAGGCACCGATAAGTGGTACGTCTACACCTTCATCGCCAAGCGGCCCATCCAGGCGGTGAAGGCCAAAATCCGTGCCCTGACCCCCAGTTCGTCACAACAGGAGCTCAAGACCACGCTGATCAGGATCAACCAGATTCTGCGTGGGTGGTCCAACTATTTCAAGCACGCCATCGCCTACAGCACTTTCGATCGTCTCCATCAGCTCGCCTGGTGGAGGATCGTCCGCTGGCAGCAACGGCAGCACCGCTGGAGATGGAAGGACGTCCGCCGGTGGCTCACCGATCCGACCGGACGGTGGAGACCCATCAGCGCCGATGGGATCACCCTGTTCAACCCCGCGATGATCGGTATCACCCGATACCGATATCGCGGCGCCACGATCCCCACACCCTGGCCCCTGTCACCGGCCTGACGGCAGAACCCGTGGAGAGCCCGGTGCGGTGAAAGCCGCACGCCGGGTTCGGTGAGCGGCACGGAGAAACGGACCAAGGGCAACCTTGACACCGCGCTGCGTGCCGACTCTCCATCGACGCCGTCCACGTCAAGCTCCGCGACGGCCAGGTCGCCAACCGGCCCATCTACCTGGCGATGGCGGTCACCGCCGACGGCGAGCGCGACATCCTCGGCCTGTGGGCCGGCGACGGCGGCGAGGGCGCCAAGTTCTGGCTGCACGTGCTGACCGAGATCAAGAACCGCGGGGCGGGTGACATGCTGATGGTGGTCTGCGACGGGCTCAAGGGCCTGCCGCAGGCCATCGAGCAGGTCTGGCCGCAGGCCGTGGTGCAAACATGTGTGGTGCACCTTTTGCGGGCCTCGTTCCGGTACGCCGCCCGCCAGCACTGGGACGCCATCGCCAAGGCCCTCAAGCCGGTCTACACCGCGCCGACCGAGGCCGCCGCGCTGGAGCGGTTCACCGAGTTCGCCGAGGCCTGGGGCGGAAGGTATCCGGCCATCGTGAAGCTGTGGCAGGACGCCTGGGCCGAGTTCGTGCCCTTCCTCGGCTTCGACACCGAGATCCGCCGGGTGATCTGCTCGACCAACGCCATCGAGTCGGCGGGCGCCCGCATCCGCCGGGCGGTCAAGGCCCGCGGCCACTTCCCCAACGAGCAGGCCGCGCTCAAGTGCGTCTACATGGCGATCATGAGCCTGGACCCGACCGGCAAGGCCCGCAAACGCTGGGTCACCCGCTGGAAGGCCGCCCTGAACGCCTTCGCCATCACCTTCGAAGGCCGCCTGACCCCGACCACCCGATAGTTAATCAACCCGAGTTACACCGTTGGCTGGACAGGCCCGGGCGGCGGGCCAGCACCGTCGGGAGAGGACTGTGACGGTTCACCAGATCGGCGAGGCCGGAGTCGATGTAACCGAGCATCCTCACAATGGCATCATGATCGGCTTGCAGGTGCCGGTGATGGATCGGGCAGTGGTGCGCGATCTTGTTGCGAAGGACCCGCAGGTAGTCCAGGTCCCGATGCAGAATGTTTCGCCTGCCCCGATAGCCAGGAAACGCGAGATGGAGGCTGGTACGCCACAGTCGTTGATCATAGGAGTTGCCGGCACCAAGCAGACCGACCCAGAAACCGAAGGGGAGTTCGGCAACGATCTCCCCGGGGGTCTGCGGGATGCCGCTACGGCTGAGTCTGGAGTATGCCTCGGTGATTCTCGCCTGAGCGGCGTGATGCAGATTGGCCTGCGGTGCCTGCCACCAGTCTGCGCGCCCAAACAGCACGGACATCCGATGGTCGAGCACACTTCGCAGGGCGAGTTCCAGATACTGCAACGGCCCGTAGAAGGCTGCCGAGACCTCAGCGTTCCAGCAGGACAGCCGAAGGGCCGCGACCGGGTCGCCGTTGCAGTAGGCCAGGTACTCGGCGATGTGAGCCCGTGACAGCAGCCCGCCCAGGCGCCGGGCCTCGGAGTGATCCACCGGTTGTCGCCTTTCTGATCGGCGGCGGGCGTGTTATTCTCGATGACATAAGCCCCGGACCTGCCTCTGCACGCAAGCAGCCCGGGGCACAGCCATTCTTGGATACTGGTATTCGGGCGAAGCGTTGTCGCAAGCTGGGTGCGCATGGCCGCTGGCCTGATCGCTCGAACTTTATCATTCGATGGCGTCACTCTTGCCATACTACGCACGTCAGACCGTCTGCTATTCCCCGTCCGTTGCGCTATGTTCGGGAGACCCCATTTTTACCCAATTACTTATATTGGGGAATTATGGGAGCTTGTCCGCTATCCGACGTCGCTCAGCAATTCGGCGGGTCCTTCCCCCGATGAGGTCGCACTGGACCTCACCGGCCCCCCGTGATCAGCGCCACGATTCGAGGATCTCGTCAGGTCCGTACGCCGCATCGATATCACGAGACGTGACACCGCTGCGGGAAACCGCGAGCAGGGGTACCGGCGCGTCGGTGAGGCGGCTGCGATGGTAGGCGAGGGTGGCCAGATCATGACTGTCGAAGGGCGAGTTCTCCAGCCACTTCACCGAGCCCAGGAAAAGGATCTCGCGGGCGACCGGAGCGCGGTCGGCACCGACGATGTCGATCTCCACATCGTTGCTTCGGGTCCAGTAGCCGCCGATGGCGGGAGCGGCGGGCAGGTTCTGGTCCGGAAGGCGCCTGGCCAACGCGTCGCGAATCAAGGGCTCGATGGCTCGGCCACGCCAGGCCGCCCATGAGGTCCGGATGCGTTTCAGGGTGAGATCGCCACGGCGTCGTTCGATCTCCGGCATGTGCGGCTGGATGAACCTCAGCCAAAAGCGCAGGTAGGGGTCACAGATGCGGTATCGGCGTTCCCTGGATGGCCGCAGCGAGATCGGGAGTTCGCCGACGACGATGCCCTTCGTGGTCAGCAGATCGACCGCCCTGCCCAAGGTGCTGTGGGAGACGCCGCCGGCGGCGCGTGCGATGTTGGTGAAGGTTCGCTCCTCGCTCCCGATCGCCCGGAGTATGTCCGTGGCGGCCGCATCGGCCGGGAACTCGGCGGCGAGGGACCGCTCGGCGGACACCAGGAGAGCCGAGACCGGGTTGCTCAACGAGGATTCGAGAAAGTCCCACAACGGCATCCCCGGCGGCCATTCGCCGCAGACCAGCGGCAGGCCGCCCGTGACCAGAGCGGCATCCAGGGCGGACGCGGCGTCGAGCGAGAGCATGTCCTGAATCTCGGCCGGGTTCAACGGACCGATCACCATCTGTGTGCCACGTTGGTGGAACGGGCGATCGTAGCTGTCCAGTGCCTCCATCATCGAAAGGTCCGAGCCGATGAGGATGAGCAGGATCGGCTTGCGGGACAGGTAGCGATCCCAGGCGCGCTGCAACTGCCCTTCGAACGAGTCCACGCGGTCCATCAGATACGGGACCTCGTCGATCACGATGATCGCCGGGCTGTCGTCGTCCACGGCGTCCGCGATCAGGCGAAGTGCCGCGGTCCAGGTGCCCGGACGTTCCTCGGCGAAGACCGCCCGACGGGGAAGGGAACATTCCTCGACCCCGACCAGCAACTCGGCGAGCTCCTCCTCCGAGGAGGTGCGGGCCGCCGTGTAGAAGAGGTGGGGCACGTTCTCGCGCCGCAGGAACTCCTCCGCGAGCGCCGACTTCCCGATGCGGCGGCGCCCGCGCATGAGGATGCACTGTCCAGGCCTGTCCGTGCCGATCGCCGCGCGCACCCGGTCGAGCATCGAGTGAAGGACGGCGAGCTCATGTTCCCGGCCGATGAAGGGCATCCGGCACATCCTCCCACCAGAGATACTTTCGCCAAAGATAGTATCGCTGGCGATAGTATCCGTCGTGGTACTATCTCGCCGCCGCCAGGCAACGCGAGGTGGAGGCTGGTACGCCACATCGGGTGAAGGACGCCGAGCTCACGTACCCGGCCGACGAAAGGCATCTCCAACGGACGGAAGTGTCCAGCTCAACTGGCCGGTCGGAGCGTCAAGCCGTATGGTTTGGGCGGTTGGGGTGACCTCGATGGTGAATTCCTGCTGGGGCGGGCTTCCCGCGTCCTGCCACGCCAGGAAGGTCTGCTCAATGCGATCCCACAGGCGGGTCGGGCCGCCCTGCAGCGTCATCCAGGTGGAACCGCGGTGTATCAACCACGCATAGGCACCGCTGGCTGAGTCTCGCAGCACATACTGCGGCCAATCCCCGCCATCCGGCATGAGGGAAAGATATTGGACGTACGGCGCGGCAAGCTGTGCCAGGAACCGGCCCATCCAATCGGTGAAGATCTCCGGGCCGACGACGGCGTTCCGCTTGTGGCCTTCCTGCGGAGGTAGAACAGGATTCAGCGGTGGGGCGATGTGCGCGCGAGCCGGCATGAACGAGATCGCGCCGGGGAGGAACCGGCCGGTGGCGTAGTCAGGGCGGACGACGTCCAACGCGATGAGGCCGGAACCGAACAGCCAGCCGGAGAGCGTCGTGATGATTCGTGCCTCTGGCGCGGCCTGTGCGAGCCAGGCCGACGGGATGGTCCGCACCGAGCAGGTGGCGATGATGCGGTCATACGGGGAACGTGCGGCGTGCCCTGCGAGTCCGTCGCCGACTATGAGCGCGGGCCTGTATCCGGCGGCGGCCAGCGCCGTTTGAGCACGAGCGGCGATGCCGGAATCGACCTCGATGGAGGTGACCCGCCCGTCCCCGAGCCGGTGGCACAGCAACGCGGTGGAGTAGCCGGTTCCGGTGCCGATCTCCAGCACTCGCGCGTCGTCGTGTACCTCCAGATGCTCCAGCATCGACACCACGAGACCGGGCAGCGTAGAGGAAGACGACGGCTCGCCTTGTATCGCCCCGGTCCCGGCATGCTCGTCGGTCCCGTTGAGCTGGGTCACCCAACTTGTGTTCTCATAAACCATGCTCAGCCACTCGTCCTCGCCGACATCGCCTGGTGTCAGGGCCTGCCAGCGAGCGGCGGCAGCGTAGCCGACATGCTGATAGATCCGATCGCCGAGGAAAACCTCACGAGGGACCTGCTCGATCGCCAGTCTCCAGGCGTGAGTACGCAACCCGCCGCCTTCCGCCAAACGATCGGCCAGCCCGCGACGCAGCCGCGCGGCCAGCACATCGGCGGGCACCTTCATGCGGCCTCCAACAGGTCGGCCAGCGCGCTGGTCATGGGCAGCCCGGTCTCTTCCTCCAGCCAGTGCCACTGGCCTGCGGGATTGCACTCGTACCAGTCGAGTGTCAGGTCGGCTCGCAGGCCGAAGTCGAACGCGCCGAACAGCAGACCGAAGTGTGACAGGTAGGCACGGCAGGCGTCGGCGACCGAACTCGGCAAGTCGAACTTCGAGTAGGTCACCCGTTCGTAGTCCCGCCGGAAGTCCAGGCAGGGGGAGTCGATACGGACCGCGAAGACCTCCTCCCCGATAACGGTGACGCGCACATCGGCGATCTTGCCGGGAGTACGCGCCTGGAACATGTGAGCGGTGAGGGCGATCCGCTCATCCAGTTCGACAGGGTCCACCACGTCGACCCACACCATGGCCGGCTGGTCGCCGTTGACTGTGAACGGGGTGGTGCGCAGCGGCTTATAGACCACCGGGCCATGGCCTGCGGCGAACCGGCGGGCCTCGTCGAGACTGTTGGTCACGATCGTCGGCGGGACCTGGAAGCCCAGCTTCACAGCGGCGTTCAGCTGAGCGGGTTTGAAATCCGCCCGCATGATGTTCCACGGGTGGTTGACATACCTGCAGCTCAGGTCGCCCAGCACGCCGTCAAGTCCGTACCGGGCCTGGGCAAGGGCGAACCGCCCGTCTTGGGCGTCCATGCCTGCCGGAGCCACGTGCGGGCTGGGCCTGCGGTAGTACACGGAACGGACCCTTTCCAGGTCCAATAACCGAGTCGGGGTACGGATCCGCCCAGACAGCGCGCCGGGACCAAACCGGGCCGCCAATTCGACACGCCCGGCCAGAAATTCGCCCGGATCCAGCCGCACCACCGCGATTCCCCGGCGGCACAACTCACTGATGACGACGTCGGAGGTCGGATCGTCCAGACACGTCAGTATGAGCACCGGACGGTCCGCCATCAGTCTGGTACGTACTGAGTCACGTTGACGTCATCGAGAGGGGCCGGGTTTTCCCCGTCCTTGCTGCCTCCGGTCGGCTGGGACACGGTCTGGGGCTTGTTCGTGCCGTGCTTTCCCGCCCGAATCAGTCGGCCATCGACGTCGAAGTACCGCGCGACCTGGGTGTCAGGGTTGAGTTCGACCGAGGCGTAGGCCGGTCGGCCGTCTCCGGCGAACCGTGTCATCCGGGTAGCGCCCCACGGCCTGAGAGGCAGAGGATCGCGGGATGTCATTTTTGTCTCCTAACAGAACGTGCTCACCCGTTCATGATGCGTCACCAGACGCTTCCAGTCGAGACCCTGCGGAAACAGGCAAGGACAACCAGCGGCAGCGTGACCGCTTAGTCGTTTTAGTCGTTGTCGGGGAGCAGCAGGTTGAGCCAGGCCTCTGATGCCTGCTCGTCGATGTGGAACCAGACCGCCATGCCGGCTCCTCGCTCCCGGGTGATGCCCCACCGCTTGGTCAGGGTTTCGACGAGCCGGATGCCGCGCCCGCCTTCGTCGTCCGGGTCCTCGTCGTACAGTTGCGGCAGGCCGTTGAGGCCCTCGTCGATGACCTTGATGTACAGGTCGCCGTCGGCGTCCTGGTTGATGGTCAAGGTGAAGTGCATGGCTCCGCTGTGGCGGACGGCGTTGGTGGCCAGCTCCGAGATCAGGACGACCGCGAGTTCTCCGGCCGGGTGGTCGATGAGCGCCTCCTGTGCGAGCCGCCGGGCTGCGGCGACGTGGTCCTTGGTCGCGGCGAAGGTCGCGCACTTGATCAAGCTGAGGTCGAGTCCTCCTCCGCCGTGAACGGTGACGATAGGGAACTTCTGGGACACGTCTGAACGGTCGCCGGTCTCGTTTGGCCGATCTGTCATGAGTCGATCACTCCGAGTATCGGAAAGTGGCCACAGCGGTCGTAGCACTGTGGCAAGGTGGAGTAATCATTGCGCAACTCTAAGTAATGCTGCAACAGGTCTTCGTGACTTCGTGCACGCTGAATAAGGTCGGCATGCATTAAGTCATGGGTCTGGGGCGCACTTTTGCCAAATATGCGGACAAGAAGGGCTAGGACCATGGCCGACCGGCTCAGCAGCAAAAATCACTCCCCTACCGTGCGGCGTCGTCGGCTTGCCGCCGCGCTTCGAGAGGCGCGGGCCAAGTCCGGGCTGTCGCGGGAGGAGGTCGCGGACCAGATGGAGTGGTCGACCTCGAAGGTCTACCGGCTGGAGTACGGCAGGACCGCCGCTTCCTGGCGCGATGTCCGCGACCTCTGCGAGCTGTATGGGGTGCCGAGCCCTGAAAAGGATGGACTCGTCCAGTTGGCTCGCGATTCGCGCCAGCGGGGCTGGTGGAGTGAGTACCAGGACATCTTCCCCAGCAACTTCGTCGGCCTGGAGTCCGACGCCTCGATCATCCGCAGTTACGAGTCGGAGTTGATCCCCGGTCTGCTCCAGACCGAGGATTATGCCCGCGCCCTCAACCGTACCTTTCGCCCAAGCGCGCCGGAGGACGAGATCGAGCGACGGGTCTCTGCCCGCATGGCCCGGCAGGGCGTGTTCGACCGAAGCACGCCTCCCGAACTCACATGCATCCTCAGCGAGGCGGTAATCCGACGTTGCCTGGCCATTGATGGCGACGTCGGCGCTGCCCAGCTTCGAGCGCTCATCGCCGCCGCTGAACGCCCGAACATCACCATCAGGATCGTGCCGCTCGCGACCGGGCTGCATCCGGGCATGGACGGGGCATTCGTCATCATCGGCTTCCCCGACGAGGCCGATCCTGATGTCGCGTATGTCGAGGGCCTGATGGGCTCGGTATTCGTCGAGAGTGTTGACGGAGTCAAGCGATATAAGCTGATATGGGATCAGTTGTCCGGGCATGCCCTGTCGGCCGCTGAATCCCGCGACCTGATCAGGGCGGAACTGAAGAGGCCGTAAGTGATCAGTGACACTGACACCGCCACGGTTGTCTGGCGAAAGTCCAGCCGGAGCGGCAGCGGCGAAAACTGCGTCGAGGCGGCCCGGGTGGGTGGCATGGTTGCCGTGCGCGACTCCAAGCGCCCAGCCGGTCCCAACCTCGCTTTCACGTCTTCGGAGTGGGGCAGGTTCATCGAGAGCGTGAAGGCGAACGCCTTTGTCGCCTGATCGTCCCCAGGGGTGAGACCTGGTCAGTCTTCGCCCGGGTCCTCGCGGAGGACCTTGGCCGCTTCGCGGCATTTGGCCAGGGCGGCCTTGGCGTAGGACGGGGAGGCTCCGGCGAGGCCGCAGGACGGGGTGAGGACGACCTGGTCGGCGAGGGTGGCGGGGCGGAAGCCCAGGCGGTTCCACAGTTCGATGGCGGGCTTGGCGATCACGCCGATGTCCGGGAGGCGGGTGGGGGTGCCGGGGACGACGCCGAGGAAGAAGGCGGTGCCTGCCTCGATCGCCTCGCCCAGGGCGTCCTCGTCGCGGCGGCGTAGGAGGGTGGCGTCGAGGGAGATGCCCTTCGCGCCGGCGTCGCGGAGGACCTTGTAGGGGACGTTGGGCGCGCAGCAGTGGACGATCGGGTAGACGTCGTCGGCGGCGGTCGTGTTCAGGAGGGTGCGGAGGCGGTCGGCGGCGAGGGGGGCCTCGACGGCGGCTAGGCGGCCGAAGCCGGAGGCGGTGGGGACGGTGCCGGCGAGGGCGCCGGGGAGGCCGGGCTCGTCGAGTTGCAGCACGATGGTGGTGGCGCCGGGGACGCGGCGGCGTACCTGGGCGAGGTGGGCGGCGATGCCCTCGGCGAGGGAGTCGGTCAGGTCGCGTACGGCTCCCGCGTCCGCGAGCAGCTTGTCGCCGTGTCGTAGTTCGATCGTGCCCGCGAGGGTCCACGGGCCGCAGACCTGGATCTTGAGCGGGCCGGTGTACGCCTCGGCGATCTCCTCCAGGCCGTCGAGGTCGCGGGTGAGGTGGTCGTGGGCGCGGCGCAGGTCGCGGCCGGGGGCGTCGGTGAGCCGCCAGCCGGACGGCTGGACCTCGACGGGCATCTCCACCAGCAGCGAGGCGGTCCGCCCGATCATGTCCGCGCCGACGCCCCGGGCCGGGAGTTCCGGCAGGTAGGGCAGGTCGGGCAGTTCGCCGAAGACCACGCGCAACGCCTCAAGGTGGTCCTCGCCGGGGTGGGAGCCGACGCCGGTCGCGCTCGCCGTACTCCACGGAAACCGATCAACGCTCACCCTGCCAGCTTAAAGAGTCCCCGGGGCCGCGTCGGCCCACGCGATGGGGTAGGGATGGTCGCATGAAGCTCACCAAATTCGGCCACGCGTGTGTCCGCCTGGACAAGGACGACAATCGGCTTATCATCGACCCCGGCTCGTTCTCCGGCGAGAATCTGCTGGAGGGCGCGCACGCGGTGCTCATCACGCACGAGCACTTCGACCACTTGGACGTGCACGCGTTGCGCGCCGCCGCCGAGGCGAACCCGGAGCTTGAGATATGGAGCTGCGAGGCGGTGATCGCGCGGCTCGGCGACGTGCCCGCGAAGAAGCAGGAGGTACGCGACGGCGACGGCTTTCGCACGGCCGGGTTCGACGTCAAGGTGGTCGGCGAGTGGCACGCGCTCAACCACCCGGACCTTCCGATCGTGCAGAACGTCGGCTACCTGATCGACGAGCAGGTGTTCTACCCGGGCGACGCGCTGACGCCGCCGCGCGTGGACGTGCCCGCGTTGCTGGTGCCGGCCAACGCGCCGTGGCTCAAGCTCCCCGAGATGATCGAGTACCTGCGGCGGGTACGGCCCGGCCGCGCGTTCTCCACGCACGACGGGCTGCTCAACGACGTCGGGCTGGGGTTGCTCGACAACTGGCTGAGGATGGAGGGGGACAAGCAGGGCGTGGAGATGGGTCGGCTCAAGCCGGGCGAGAGCGTCGAGCTCTGACCCGGTTGCCGACGCGATCAGGCCGCCGAGGCGATCGTCGCGGAGCCGATCACGGTGTCGCCGTCGTACAGGACCGCGGCCTGGCCGGCGGCGACGCCCGTGGCGGGGGTGTCCAGCTCGATGGTGAGGACGCCGTCGACCGCCTCGGCGCGGCAGCCGTACACCTCGCCGTGGGCCCGTAGCTGCACCGTGCAGGTGAGGGGGCCGGTCGGCTCGCCGATGGGGCCGTTCCAGATCGGGCGCTCGGCGGTGATCGTGGTGACCTGGAGCGCGGTGCGCGGGCCGACGGTGACGGTGCCGGAGACGGGCTCGATGGAGAGCACGTAGCGGGGGCGGCCGTCCGGGGCCGGGCGATCGACCCGCAGGCCCTTGCGCTGGCCGACGGTGAAGCCGTACGCGCCCTCGTGCTCGCCGACCACCTCGCCGGTGAGCGCGTCCACGATCGGGCCGGGGCTCGGGCCGAGGCGCTCGGCGAGGAAGGCCCGGGTGTCGCCGTCGGCGATGAAGCAGATGTCGTGGCTGTCGGGCTTGTCGGCGACGGTGAGGCCGCGCTCGGCGGCCTCCTTGCGCACCTCGGTCTTGGTGGAGTCGCCCAGCGGGAAGATGGCGTGCGCGAGCTGCTCGCGGGTGAGGACGGCGAGCACGTACGACTGGTCCTTGCCCTCGTCCACGCTGCGGCGCAGCACGCCGTCGTCGAGGCGGGCGTGGTGGCCGGTCGCCACCGCGTCGAAGCCCAGCGCGAGCGCCCGGTCGAGCACCGCCTCGAACTTGATCTTCTCGTTGCAGCGCAGGCACGGGTTCGGGGTACGGCCCGCCGCGTATTCGCTGACGAAGTCCTCCACGACGTCGCGGTGGAAGCGCTCGGCCATGTCCCACACGTAGAAGGGGATGCCGATGACGTCGGCGGCGCGGCGCGCGTCGCGGGAGTCCTCCAGCGTGCAGCAGCCCCGGGCGCCGGTGCGGTACGAGCGCGGGTTGGACGACAGCGCCAGGTGGACGCCGGTCACGTCGTGGCCGGCCTCGGCCATGCGCGCGGCCGCCACCGCGGAGTCGACGCCGCCCGACATGGCGGCGAGTACACGAAGCCCCATAACGCCCCCACACTACCTGTCAACACTACCCTTTCGGTTGGGGACCCGATTGGCGGGCGGGCCGTGCACCTGCGAGGATCGGGGGTCATGCGACTGTTCCAGCGGAAGAGCGAGCCGCACGGCGAGCGGATCGAGGCGTTTTGGGCGTGGTGGGCGCAGACGCGGCCCCGGCTCGACGCGATGCTGGAGTCCGGCGACGAGGCCGGGCTCGCCGAGGTGCTCGCGCCCGCCGTGGCGGCGATCGACGAGGGGCTGGTCTGGGAGATCGCGCCGGGGCGGACGGCCGGGCAGGCGCTGGTGGTCACGGCCGCCGGCGCGCCCGAGTTGCGGCCGCTCGCCCACCGGTGGGCGAAGGCGGCTCCCCCGGCCGACGAGACGTGGGAGTTTCATCCGTCGCGGCAGGCGAATCCGGATGTGATGGACCTCACCATCCATGTGGGCGGGCGGGAGTTCGCCTTCGATCGGCTGGTGCTGGGGCTGCGGGTGCCGCCCGGCAGGCCGCGCATCGACGTCGTCGTCTTTCATCCGATTTATCCGGACCTGGACGATGACACGCGGACGGAGAGCGCCCTGCTCGCGCTCGACTGGATCCTCGGCGAGGACGAGGTCGCCCGCTGGGTGGGCGACATCACGGCCGCCTCCTTCGAGCCCATCGACCCGGTGCCCGCCGTGCACCTGCCCGCCGTCGTCGCCGACGTGGTTCGCGAGTTCTCCGAGCAGCGGTGGGTGATGCTGGAGGGCCGCACGCCCTCCGGCGGCAAGGTCGTCGCCGCCGCGCGGTTCCCGCTGCGGGCCGTCGATTACCCGATGTTCGACCAGCACATCGCGGTCGCGCTGCCGTACGGGGAAACCGACGAGGACGGTCTGCCCGCGGGGGCGTCGATCGAGGCGCTGGACACCTTCTCGCTGGAGCTCGCCACCGAACTGAGCGAGGACTCGGCGGTGCCGGTGGCGCACATGAGCGCCGACGGCGTTCGCATGCTGCACGTCTACGCCGACCCCGACAGCGACGCCGCCGACCGGGTCCGCGAGCTGGCCAAGAGCTGGAAGCAGGGCCGCGCGAAGGTCGAGATCGCCACCGACCCCGGCTGGCTATCGGTCTCCCACTTCCTCAGCTGATCCCGGCGCGGCGGGCCCGCTCGACCGCGCCGCCGATCACCTCGACGAGCCGGTCGACGTCGGCCTCCGTGGAGGTGTGGCCGAGCGAGAAGCGCAGCGACCCCCGCGCCCGTACGCTGTCGGCGCCCATGGCGAGCAGGACGTGGGAGGGCTGCGACACCCCGGCCGAGCAGGCCGAGCCGGTGGAGCACTCCACGCCCTTGGCGTCGAGCAGCATGAGCAGCGCGTCGCCCTCGCAGCCGGGGAAGGAGAAGTGCGCGTTGCCGGGCAGCCGGTCGGTGGGGTGGCCGTTGAGGATCACGTCGGGTACGGCCTGCCGTACCCGGGCGATCAGATCGTCGCGCAGCTCGGTGAGCCGGGCCGCGAGCGCCCGCTGATGGGCGACGGCGACCTCGACGGCGGCGGCGAAGCCGGCGATCGCGGGCGCGTCGAGCGTGCCCGAGCGCACCTCGCGCTCCTGCCCGCCGCCGTGCAGCACCGGGGTCGGATCGACGCCCCGGGCCAGCAGCAGCGCGCCCACGCCCACCGGGCCGCCGATCTTGTGCCCGGTCAGCGTGAGCGCGTCCACGCCGAGGTCGGCGAACGACACCGGGAGCTGCCCCATCGCCTGGACGGCGTCGGTGTGGAACGGGATGCCGTGCTCGTGGGCGATCGCGGCCAGCTCCGCCACCGGCTGGACGGTCCCGACCTCGTTGTTCGCCAGCATGACGCTGACCAGGGCGACGTCGTCCGGGTCGCGTTCGATGGCGGCGCGCAGCGTGTCCGGGTGGACCCTGCCGTGCTCGTCCACCGGGAGCTCCTCCAGCACCGCGCCCTGCCGTTCGGCGAGCCAGTGCGCGGGGTCGAGCACGGCGTGGTGCTCGACGGAGCCGATCAGCACCCGTCTGGCCCCCGCGGCGGCGCGCGCCCAGTAGAGGCCCTTGATCGCGAGGTTGTCGGCCTCGGTGCCGCCGGAGGTGAACACGACCTCGCTGGGGCGGGCGCCCAGGGCGCTCGCGATGCTCTCGCGGGACTCCTCCACGACACGCCGGACCCGGCGGCCGGAGGTGTGCAGCGACGAGGCGTTGCCGATATGGCCGAGCTGGGCGGTCATCGCCTCGATCGCCTCGGGCAACATGGGCGTCGTGGCCGCGTGGTCTAGGTAAGCCATGGCACCATCCAGGGTAACCGGGGACGACCGTAAGGCCCCCGGGCAGGGCCGCGATCACGCGGTCCGGTGGCCGGGGGCCTTGCCGAGGCGGCCGGAGGAGGACCTACTTGCGCTTCTCGATCTCCTCGGTGAGCTGGGGGACGACCTGGAAGAGGTCGCCCACGACGCCGAAGTCGGCGAGTTCGAAGATCGGCGCCTCCGGGTCCTTGTTGATCGCCATGATGGTCTTGGCGGTCTGCATGCCGGCCCGGTGCTGGATCGCGCCGGAGATGCCGACGGCGATGTAGAGCTGCGGGGAGACGGTCTTGCCGGTCTGCCCCACCTGGAACTGGTGCGGGTACCACTGGGCGTCGGTCGCGGCGCGGGAGGCGCCGACGGCCGCGCCGAGCGAGTCGGCGAGCTTCTCGATGAGCGCGAAGTTCTCGGCCGAGCCGACGCCGCGCCCGCCGGAGACGACGATGGCGGCCTCGGTGAGCTCGGGGCGGGCGCCCTTCTCCTGCTTGACCCGGTCCACGACCTTGGCGCCGCGGGCGGCGTCGGAGAGGGTGACGGTCACCTGCTCCTCCGCGCCCGCGCCGGCGGACGGCTGGGGCGGGGTGGAGTTGGGGCGGACCGCGACGATCGGGGTGCCGCGGGTGACCCGGGACTTCACGTTGACGCCGCCGCCGAAGATCGACTGGTCGGCGGTGACGCCGTCGCCCACGCCCACCGCGTCGGTGATCACACCGGAGTCGGTCTTGATGGCGAGGCGGCCCGCGATCTCCTTGCCCTCGGCCGTGGAGGCGATCAGTACGGCCGCCGGGGAGGCGGCGGCGACGAGCTGGGCCAGCAGTTCGGCCTTCGGGGCCACCACGTAGTCGGCGATCTCCGCCGCGCCGGCCACGTAGATCTTCTCCGCGCCGTACTCGGCCAGCCTGGCCTTGGCCTCGGGGGTGTACCCGGGGCCGGCCCACACCGCCGACGGCTCGCCCAGGGAGCGGGCGAGGGTGAGCAGTTCGAGGGTGACCTTCTTGACCTCACCGTCGACGTGCTCGACGAGTACGAGAATTTCCGTCACTGTCGGCCCTCTCAGACGAACTTCTTCGACGCGAGGAACTCCGCGGCCTTCACGCCGCCGTCGCCCTCGTCCTTGACGATCGTGCCCGCCGCGCGCGGGGGCGCGGCGGCGAACTCGGCGACCTCGCTCCAGGCGGCGCCGAGCCCGACCTGGCCGGCGTCGATGCCCGCGTCGGCGATGCCGAGCTTCTGCACCGGCTTCTTCTTCGCCGCCATGATCCCCTTGAAGGACGGGTAGCGAGGAGTGTTGATCTTCTCGACGACGGAGACGACGGCCGGGAGCGTGCCCTCGACCTTGTCGTACCCGTAGTCGGTGACGCGCTCGACCGTGATCGCCGAGCCGTTCACCTCGACCTTGCGGGCCAGCGTGAGCTGGGGCACGCCGAGGCGCTCGGCCAGCATGGCGGCGAGCACGCCGGTGCGCGCGTCGGTCGACTCCGAGCCGAGGACGACCAGGTCGAACCCGGTGGTGCCGAGCACCTGGGCCAGGGCGTAGGAGGTGGACAGCGCGTCGGATCCGTGCAGCGCGTCGTCCACCAGGTGCACGGCCTTGTCGGCGCCCATGGCGAGCGCCTTGCGAATGGTCTCGGCGGCCTTGTCCGGGCCCATGGTGAGGACGGTCACCTCACCGCCGTGGGCCTCCTTGAGGCGCAGCGCCTCCTCGACCGCGTACTCGTCGAGCTCGTTCAGGACGCCGTCCGCGGCGTCGCGGTCGAGCGTCTTGTCATCGGACCTCAGCTTGCGCTCGGTCGCCGTGTCGGGTACCTGCTTCACGCAGACGACGATGTTCATAGCGCTCCGTCCATGGTCAGCGCACGACCTCCCGTGCTCGCATACGTCTGCCGCGTTGCCCGCGACGTCGCCGGACTACTCGGCGTGCTCCAGACTGCCACGTTCCGTCGGGGAACCCCGCAGCGGGTGTCACGGTCATGTTACCCGCCAGTAGCATCGCAACAACCCGCCCCCTAACTGTACCGAACTTTATTCCGGTCGCTCGTGCCGGGCCCGGCTCATCCGGCGAAGGCGAGCAGGACAAGCACGAAAAGGACCGTTCCCACCGCCACCAGCAGGCTGGAGGTGCTGAACAGCGCGCTCAGCCCCAGGCACAGGCCGACCGCGCCGAGCCCCGCGGCCACGTCGAGCACCACCCGGGAGCGGGAGCGGGCCAGCAGGCCGAAGACGCCGTCGGTCAGCACGGCCGTGCCGTACATGCCGAGCAGCAGGACCGCCACCTCCGGCAGCGGGTCGCTCGCGGCGGCGGCGATCAGGGACACGACCAGGCCGGACCCGATCACCCAGTAGCGGCGCACCCGCTCGCGGTGCCGGTGGCGGTGCACCTCCGGCGAGGGGCGGCGCACCGGCCTGCCGCCCGGCCGCCATTCACGCGTCTCGGCCTCCTGCAGGCTGTTCGCCCGGCGGGCATCGACGCCCAGGCGGGAACAGATCTGGCGGGCCGAGGGGCGCAACCGGGGATCGGTGCCGAGGCACTCGGTCAGCAGGGCCTTCAACCAGGCGGGCACGCCGTCCAGGTCCGGCTCGTGATGCACCACCCGGTAGGCGACCGCCGGAATCGGCCCGGTCCCGTACGGCTGCCGCCCCGTCGCCGCGAAGGCGAGCGTCGCCGCCCAGGAGAACACGTCCGCCGCGGGACCGGCCTCCCGGCCCTCCAGCACCTCGGGGGCGAGGTAGCCGGGCGTGCCGACCACGGCCCCCGAGGCGGTCACCGCCGCCGAGTCCAGCGCGTACGCGATGCCGAAGTCGATCACGTACGGCACGCCGTCCGCGATGAGCACGTTCGCCGGCTTCAGGTCGCGGTGCACCACGCCCGCGTCGTGGATGACGGCCAGGGCCTCGGCCAGCCCGTTCGCGAGCCGTACCAGATCGTCGCCGCCCAGCGGCCCGTCCTGCGCCACCAGCGCTGCCAGGGAGCGCCCCTGCACGTACCGGGTGACCAGGTACGGCTGCGCGCCGGTGAGCGAGGCGTCCACGATCTCGGCGACGTGCGGGCCCCGGACCCGCCGCATCGTCTCCACCTCGCGGCCCAGCCGCGCCAGGGCCACCTCGTCGGCGGCGATGTGCGGGTGCAGCACCTTGACGGCCACCGTGCGGCCCTCGGGATCCAGGGCCAGGTGCACCTCCCCGAAGCCGCCCGCCCCGAGGGGGGAGAGCAGCCGGTAGGGGCCAAGGTGCCGCCCGTCGTCAGGCGCGCCCATGCCACTCCTTCCGGAGTTACGCCCAGAAGTTGAGGAATCCCATGCCCAGGGTGTCCATCAGGTCGCCGACCACGCCGCCGAGCAGGCCGACGACGGAATCCTGACCGCGCTGGATCAACTCGTCGATCACCTTCGACGGCGGACGCCAGGGCACCCAGGACGCCGAGTTGTTGAAGCAGAACATCACGACGAAGAAGGCGATCGTGCCCACCGCGATCGTGGTCACCATCGCCGCGCCGGGGCTGCGGATCATCCCGGTGAGGGCCCGCCGCACCGCCTTGCGCGGCGCGCCGCCGCCGGGCAGCACGAACAGGCCCGCGGTGAACGCGCCCGCCGCGTAGGCGGCGGCGACGTCGGTGGTCTGCCCGCCCGCGTACGCCAGGATCCCCCACACGATCATGGCGAACATCGCCGCCACCGGCAGCGTCACCACGGTCACCAGCACGGACTTGATCAGCGCCCAGGGGGTGCCGAGCAGGACGAGCAGCGGGTCGTTCGCGCTGCCGCCGCGCACCGAGCGGCGGTCGGCCAGGTCGCCGAGCAGGTAGTTGGCCACCCGCAGGCACAACACGGCCACCAGGGCGAACGCGCTCACCAGCACCGGCAGCACGCACGCCAGACCCACCACGATCGTCAGCAGCAGGGCGGCGATCACCGGATGCCGGGTGCGGTAGACCGGACGGTCCCGCCGGTCCTCCTCCGGCACGTACGGCCTGGCGCTCGCCGGAGGCGGGACGTTCGGGCGGGGCGGACCGGTCGGCGGGGGCGGCGGGTAGCCGGCGACCCGCTGGTCGGGATACGGCGGCGGCGCCGCGGGGGGAGGCGCGGGGGGCGGGGCCGGCGGCGGGTTCGGCCGGCCGTACTGCACCGGGGGCAGCAGGTCGGAGAAGTCGTCCAGCAGGCGGGTGCCGTTCCGCGGCGGCGCGGACGGGCCCTCGTCGAGCCGCTTGGTGCCGCCGTCGATCGACGGCTCGGGCAGCCCGGAGTCGAGCACGCGGGTGCCCCTGTCAAGATCCGGCGGCGCGGGCGCGTCCGGATCCAGGGCGTACGCCATGCGCAGCAGCGTCTGCGCCGTCGGGCGCAGCGAGGCGTCCACGTTGAACGCGCCCGCCAGCCACTTGCGCAGCCACGGCGGGGCCAGGTCGAGCTGCGCCCGGCCCTCCAGGATGTTGTAGCAGACCGACTCGAAGCTGCCGGTGCCGAACGGCGGCTTGCCGGTCGCGCCGAAGAACACGGTCGCGGCGAGGGCGTGCACGTCGGCCGCGAGGGTGATCTCCCCGTCGCGGATGATCTCCGGGGCGAGGTAGCCCGGCGTACCGATGAACATGCCCGTCTGGGTCAGGCGGGTGGCGTTGACCAGGTGCGCGATGCCGAAGTCGATCACCAGCGGGTCGCCGTCGACGAGCATCACGTTCGCCGGCTTGAAGTCGCGGTGGATGACGTTCGCGGCGTGGATGGCGACCAGGGCCTCGCACAGGCCGCGGGCGAGGCGGACCACCTGGTGCGGCGCGAGCGGCCCGTCCTCCAGCACGGTCTGTTCCAGGGTGCGTCCGGGGGCGAACCTGGTCACGATGTACGGCGTCGGCCCGTCGAGCTCGGCGTCGAGGACCTGGGCCACTCGGGGGCTGCGCACCCTGCGCATCGTCTCCACCTCGCGGGTGAGCCGGTCGCGCGCCTTGAGGTCGGCGGCGACGTGCGGATGCAGCACCTTCACCGCGACCTGGCCGCCGCCCGGCTCGACGCCGAGGTGAACGACCCCCATGCCGCCCTCCCCCAGGCGGCGCACCAACCGGTAGGGGCCGATCCTCTCCATCGTGTCCGGCATAGCCTCCCCCGTCACTGCGATTGCGCCCTCTCCCGCAACCCGTCGAGCACGTCGATCAAAGCTCCGGCGTCGAGCGGCTGCCACCATACCTGCTGGGTACGGGCGAAGAACGTGACCACGGCGAACAGGACGGCCGCCGCGGCGATCGGTCCCACCACCCCTGCCATCGTCATCGCCGTGCCCTTCGACGGGAACATCGACGCGAGCATGCGCCGCATCTGCCTGCGCGGGCCATCCACCCCCGGCCCCGCGCAGACCGTCCACAGGGCGACCGCGAGCCCCCAGCTCAACGCGACCTGCGTCGACACGGTTGGGACGAACACCGTCAAGAACAGCGTAACCGGCAGACCCAGAATGGCGCCGTAAAGGAGCAAACCAGTCGTGTACACGAGCGACTTCAGCAACGCGACGGGCTGCCCGAACACCCGGAACACGTCGCCCCCGGCGGCGGTGGCCGGGCGGCGCTCGTTCAGCCTGGGCTGGGCCATGTCGGCGGCGCGCAGCAGCACGCTGACCGGCAGCGTGAGCAGGATCACCAGCGTCGGGGCGCGCACGGCCAGCGCGACGACGGCGAGCAGCAGCAGGGCGCTCACCGCGGGGTACGCCCGGGTGGCGGCCGGGCGGGCCACGGGCGCCGGGGCGGGCGGGAACTGTGGCTGGGGCTGGGGCTGTGGTTGCGGTTGGGGCTGGGGCGGCGGTGAGACGTTCACCGTCGGCAGGGACGGCAGCGGGCTGGGCTGGCGGCGGTGCGGCGTCTGCTCGTAGACGTTGTCGGGCGGAAGCTGAGCGAACGGCGTGCCGCTTCCCTGCTGCTGAGGCTGCGACTGTGGCTGCGACTGTGGCTGCGGCTGGGGCTGCGACTGGGGCTGGGGCTGTGACGGGGGCTGGGTCTGCGGGCGCACCAGCCCGGCCAGCTCGCCGGGACGGACCCGGCGGGTGGGAATGTCCCCCTCGTGGCTCTCCTGCTCCTCGGGAAGCGCCGGGGCGTGCCAGGCCGAGGACGAGCCCTGGACCGGCCGGTTCGCCCCGTACGCCGGGTTGGACCCTGTTCCGTAGGCGGGAGCGGCCCCCGTGCCGGGCAGGAACGTGCCCGTGGCGGGAACCTCCGGCGCGGACGAATTCTGCGCCGGGTTCTGGGGCAGGTTCTGGGGCGAATTCTGGGGCGGCTTCTGCGGCGCGTCGCCGAGAAGCCCGGCGCTGCGCAGGTCCTTGCCGGTGACCCGGACGGTCGGCCAGGGGTCCCCCTGACCGGCGTCGGCGTCGGCGGACCCCAACAGGGAAAGAAACTCCCCCTGCTGCTCAGACTGCGCGGGCCCGGTCTGCGCGGACTGCGCCGGTTGACCCGTCTGCCTGGCGACAGCGGGCGACGGCACCGTAGGCGGAACGGTCGGCGCGATCGGCGGCGGAACCGGCGTCGGCGCCACCGGAACGCCGGTGGCGCGGCGCACCCCCGGATGCGGGGTCAGCGTCGGCCCCCCGCCGCCGATCTGCGGCGGATCCAGATTGGGCACCGTCGTGATCTCGTCCGGCACCCGGGGCACGGCGGGCCCGGCCGCCCTGGCCGGGGCGGGCAGCAACTGCGCCATGCGCTGGGCCAGCTCGGCCGCCGAAGGCCGGCGCGACGGGTCCCGGGCCAGGGCCGCGCGCAGGATGGGCCGCAGCGACCGCGGCGCGCCGTCCACGTTCGCCTTGCCCGCCGTGATGTTGAAAAAGATCATCTCCAGCGTGCCCTTGCCGAAGGGCGGCTGGCCGGTGGCGGCGAAGATGAGCGTGCCCGCCCAGGCGTGCACGTCGATCTCCGGACCCGCCTCCTGCCCCTCGATGATCTCGGGGGCGAGATAGCCGGGCGTACCGATGAACATGCCCGTCTGGGTGAGCCGGGTGGCGTCGACGGCCTGCGCGATGCCGAAGTCGATCAGCACCGGGTTGCCGTCGAGCATCATCACGTTGCCGGGCTTGAGGTCGCGGTGGATCACCCCGGCGGCGTGCACGGCGGCGAGCGCGTCGGCCACGCCGTACCCGACGCGGACCAGCGCCTCCTCGCTGAGCGGGCCGTCCTGCTTGACCAGCTCGTCCAGGGGACGGCCGGGAACGTAACGGGTCACGATGTAGGGCCGATGGCCGGTCACGTCGGCATCGACGACCTCCGCGATGTGGTCGTTGCGGACCCGCCGCATCGTCTCCACCTCACGCGAAAGCCGCCGCCTGGCGACGTCGTCGCCGGCGACCTCGGCACGCAGCACCTTGACGGCGACCTGCCTGCCCTGCGGGTCCACTCCGAGGTGGACCACCCCCATGCCGCCCTCACCGAGCCGCCTTAGCAGTCGGTACGGCCCGAGTCGGTCGTCCTGGTTCATGGCACTAGGCACCATACCGACTAAAGCACCGCCTATGAATGAACCATTCGGCCACGTTCCCCGCCCCACTTAACGTTCGGCACGTCCCCACGGTTTCCCAAACGACGATATGGCGCAAGCGGGAGGCGCGCGGCGATTGGGTCACGTTGCGGGCCTGTGCTCTGGATAACGTTTTAGGCGCGGCCCGAATCAGTTCGCCAGCCGCAGCACCTCCGCGGTCTTCAGACCGGCCAGCGTCGCGCCCGAAACCGCCAGCTTGGAGCGCCGCAACCCGCTTCCGATCACCACGTACGGCGCCGCCGCCACCGCCTCGTCCACGAGCACCGGCCAGTCGTCGGGCACCCCGAGCGGCGTGATGCCCCCGTACTCCATGCCGGTGAGGTTGACGGCGTCCTGATGCGGCGCGAACGACGCCTTGCGCACATCCAGGTGCCGCCGGATCACCCCGTTCACGTCCGCCCGCGTCGTGGCCGACACCATCACCGCCGCGTACCGGGTCTCGCCCCCGCGCCGCCCCGCCACGATCACGCAGTTGGCCGACTCGTCCAGGGCCACGCCGTACCGCTCGCAGAAGGCCGCGGTGTCCGCCAGTTCGGGGTCGATCTCGGCGACCCTGACCTCCCCCCTGATCTCCCCCGCCATGTCGCGCACGGCGCGCTCCACCGGCGGCGCGAGCAGGTCGGGCCGGTCCAGCGCGGGCATCCAGTCAAGGCTCATCGCGCCAGGATAGTCAGCCCGGTCAGCTCGTCTGCGCGAGGGCGCGGCGGTGCAGCTCGGTGACGACGGTCCTGGCGGACTCCAGGGCTCCGGCCATCCACGCGTTGAGCTGGGTGAGCCAGTCGCCCGCGAAGTAGACGCGCCCGGCCGGGCGGCGCAGGGCGGCAAGCAGGGCGGGGTCGGCCCAGTTCGCCCAGGCGCCCTCGATGTGCTGCTGCCGGCTCCACGCCACCGAGGCGCTGGACAGCACGCCGGTGCGGTACTTCTCGCCGTGGATCTTCTTGCCCTGGGTGAGGGCGCGGCGGTGGCGCTCACGATGCGACAGCGGGCTGTAGACGTCGCTGCCTTCGCCGATCGTGTAGTAGCCGATGATGACGCCGCGCTCACGGAAGAAGCCGTACGAGGGGTACCAGATCCGGGTGATGTCGAGGTCGGTCTCGGTGCTGCCGCCGAAGATGTTGTCCTCGGTCTCCCACCAGCGCCGGTCGTACTCGATGGCGATCTTCCCCGCGGGGGTGGGCTGGGCGGCGGCCAGGGCGCTCGTCACGGGGGTGCCGAGGTTGTTCGGGATCTTGGCGGCCAGGTGCGGGGGCAGCGTGCAGACGCAGTAGTCGGCGGAGCGCACGGTGGTGCCGTCCGGCCCCTGGCAGGTGACCTCGACGCGGTCGGACAAGGTCATGATCTTCGTGACCTTGACGCCGGTGAGCACGCGGTCCGCGCCCACCTTCTCGGCGAGGGCGTGCACCAGGCCGTCCATGCCGCCGACCATCTGGAACATGGGGGCCGCCTGCTCCTGCGTGGCGGTCTTGGTGAGCGCCCGGGGCAGGTCGTACCCGAGCACCTCGGAGACCGAGGGCACCGGGGCAAGCGGGTTGCCCGCCGCGACGCCCGGATGGACGGCGAAGCCGCGCCGCTCCGAGCCGGTGTAGCGGCGGGTTTCGTCGAGGTCGCCGAACTCGCCGAGGAAGTCGAGCAGCAGCTCCTTGTCGGCCTTGGTGAGTCGCCGGTCGAGCGCCCCGGCGTCCGTCGCCTTGGCCAGAAGTTCACTGATATATCCGTACATGTCCGCGCGGTAGGTCGCGGACCGGATCGGCGCCGCCATGCCCTCGGTGTAGACGTACGCCTGCGCGTTGTCGTTGATGAACACCTCGACGGGCACGCCCAGCTCGCGGCAGTAGTCCATGGTGACCATCCACTGCGCGACCCGGGCCGGCCCGGCGTTGAAGTAGCCGCCCTCGCCGAACCGCACCGACTGCGGCTCGTCGCCGATCTCCGTGAAGCGGTCCCCGCCGCGCAGCGTGAAGGCCCGCCCGCCGATCCGGTCCCGGGCCTCCACCACCGTGCAGTCGTACCCCGCCTTGCCCAGCTCGTACGCGCACGCGAGCCCGGCCACCCCCGCGCCGAGGATCAGCACCTTCGCCGCCGAGCGCCCGGTGAGCGTGAAGTCGCCCGTGCGCGGCGGGACGAAGTCGCGCGCCTGGTCGCGGGGGGCGAGGCCGAGCGCGCCCATCGCGGCGTACATCGCCCCGGCCCCGCCCGCCGCGCCGAGCCCCACGAGCAGGGAACGCCGGGTCAGCGCCCCGAACCGGCCTCGACGCCCCGGGTCGGCCGGTGAAACAGGTGCAGAGGGGGATGCCTCGCCGGTCTTGTCGGCGGCGGCACCCGAATCATCCGTGGTCATCGAACTCCTTCGGAAACCCGGGCCTCGGCCCGGGAGGGGAAGCACGCCGCGAAGGCGGGACAACCTTCGGGGCAGGGGAAAGGATCAGCCGTAGACGCCGCTGCCACACGCCACCTGACCGGCGATCATCGCGAAGATGCCGAACAGGGCCATGATCTCGTGGTAGTCGTCCGTGCTGAACTCGGTGTGCCTGGGCCCGGTCTGCCGGGTGCCCGGAATGAGCCCGCAGCCGGCCGCGATCGCCGTGGAGTTCCACTCCACCGCCAGCGTGAACGGCGGTTCGAGCGCGTACGGCCGAAAGTCGGCCAGCCGGTTCAACGCCCGCGCGGTGGCCTGGCGGATGCGCTCCTGGGCCACGCTCGGCGGCAGCAGCTCGGCGGCGAACTTGTCGACGCCCTTCTTCACCGCGACCGTCTCCACGTCGCCGAGCAGCTCCCGGGCCTCCTCGCAGACCGCCTCGTCGCCGGTGACCAGCACGACCGGTACGCCGACAAACCCGGCGAACGCCGCCATCAGCCGCGTCTCCCCGCAGATCTCGCCGTTGAGGTAGACGTTCTGGATCTCCTTGCCCATCCACGTGTGGTTGAGCACGCCGTGCTGCACGCCCGCGCGGGCGTGGTACCCGGCGAAGCAGGCCGCCGCGAACTCCGAGGTGAGCCCCTGGGCCATCCGCATCGGCTTGCCGGGACCCCGGATCAGCGTGGCCCGCGGATCGAGCAGGTCGATCCGGAGGTTCTTGGTGGAGCCGTGCGCGTCGTTGACGAGCACCGACTCGGCCCCGGCGGCGAAGGCGCCCTCGATGACGGCGTTGGCGTCGCCGGTCATCAGCTCGCAGCCGCGCTCGTAACCGCGCCCCCCGGCGTGCATCTCCTCGGGGTCGGTCAGCCCGGTCACGCCCTCCATGTCCACCGACACGTAGACCTTCGTCATCGACTGCCCCACGTCTCCACCCGCCGCCGGTCGTCGGCGTCCATGACCGGGAAATGCTCGGTCATGTACCGCTCGATCGGCTCGCGCCAGGGCTCGGGGATCTCCGCCATCGCCGGCGGGTACAGGCGTTCCAGCCACCGGGTGGACTCGATCGTCGGCCGCAGGTACTCGGCCGCCTTCGCGAACGGCGTCGTCTCGATGTTCGGCACGCGGGCGCAGCCGTACTCGATCATCTCCTGCCCCCCGTACGGCGGGGGACGCTGCCACTTCTGCGCCACCGGCCGGTCGGCGGTGATCTCGGTGCGCAGCGGCCGCCCCTCGACGGCCGCCTGGATCAGCTCCTTGTACAGGCACTTGCCGCAGCGTCCGCAGGCGGATTCGGCGTCGCCGCGCAGGCACCAGCGCACCTGATCGCGCAGCTTGGAGGAGAGCGCGATCTTCATGGTCATCGCCTCGCTGATCCCGGCGACCGGCAGCACCATCGGCAGCCCGGCGGCGGCGAACAGCGTGCCCCACGGCCCGTGCCCCGACCACATCGGGTTGTCGGGGGTGTAGCGGTGCACGTACCGCCCGCCGCCCAGCCAGCGCGAGCCGATCTCGTAGCCGAGCGCGACGCCGCCGAGGTCCATGCGGTCGGCGAGCAGGATCGCCCCGGCCATCACCGCGTGGTGCTCGGGGAACCCGGGCCGGGGGTAGCGCAGCACGAACTCCAGGTCCGACTGCACCACGGTGACGTCCCGCCCGGTCGCCTTGGCGAGCCGGACCAGGGTGTCGGAGCGATAGTGCGTCCACCGGTTGGGCACCCGGGTGTGACCGACGCGCTGGAAGGTGATCAGCGGCGCGTCCGGCAGGATCGCCGCGACGGCCGCCGAGTCGGCCCCGCCGCTGTAGGAGATCGCCAGCACCCGTCCGCGCGGGCGCGGCGCGCCGCCGACCGGACCCGCCTCGACCCCCCAGCCGTCGTGCAGCGCCCGGGCGAACTCCGGCGAGACGGGCCGGTCGAACACGATCCGGCTCCGGGTCCAGGGGGCGACGACCGTCCACGCCAGCAGCGCGAGCAGGTCGGGATGCACCTCCCCCGCCGGTACGGCGGGCCGCACCCGGCAGCCGTTGGTGGCCATCTCGACCCGCTGCCCGTCGGTGACCTCGCCGGTGATGTCCTCGTCGGCGTCGAGACGGAGGCTCAGCTCCCAGGCGCCGTCGTGCTCACGCCATTTCACGCGCATGGCGTGACTCCTCGGCGGCCTCCTCAAGCCGTTCGATTCTGCCCTCCAGCCGGTCGACGGCCTGCCAGATCAGCACCTCCGACTGCAGCAGGTGGTCGGCCGCGGCCGCGGTCTCCTCGGCGAGCCGACGGGCCTCCCCCACCTTGGCGGGGTCGGCCGGGGCGGGCGTCGCCCCGCGCTGTTTGCGCAGCCGTTCGACCTCGGCGCGGAGCGCGACCACCTCCCGGCGCAGCGACCGGACCTCCCACAGGGCGTCACGGACGTCCCTGCGATGATCGGCACGAACCACGTAGCGGGCGTCAAACCGGGCACGCACGACGCGCCGTATCTTGGCGGGCACCAGAACCCGCAGAAGAAACCGGCTCATGGCCCGCCACGATAGCGGCTTAAGTTACGCCTTCCACCCCCACTAACGAAGTGTGCCGTTTGTCATGCCCGCCGGCTCCTCCGGCACCGCGATCAGGCCCAGCTCGGCGGGCGAGGCCATCAGCGGATGCGACGGCACGACCCGCACGGTGTAGCCGAACGCGCCGGTGCGGTCGAGCGGGACGGCCCCGGCGAAGATCGCCTTGCCGTCGTCGCCCATCTCCACGGTCGCGAGCGTGGCGTAGGCGGGGTGGAGCAGCTCGTCGTGCGGCCCGACCCGGCCGTAGGCGGCCTGCACCGCCAGGTCGTCCGGCGTCAGGTCGCCGAGCGCCACCGTGGCCCGGACCTCCAGCGTCGCGCCCAGCTCGGGCGTGTCGCCCACGCCGGAGGTCTCCACGTGCTCGACCCGCACGCCCGGCCAGGCCCGCCGTACCCGCAGCTTCCAGGCGGCGAACTGGCGGGCCTGGCGGTGGTTGTCGGCCGACAGCGCCTCGGCCGACTTCGCGGCCGGGGCGTACAGGTCCACCACGTAGTCGCGCAGCATGCGGCCGGCGAGCACCTTCGGGCCGAGCGAGGTGAGCGTGTGCTTGACCATCTCCAGCCAGCGGCGCGGCGGCCCGTCGGGCGCGCGGTCGTAGAACCGGTCGGCGACCTCGCGCTCGATCAGGTCGTACAGCGCGGCGGCCTCCAGCTCGTCACGCCGGTCGGGGTCCTCCACGCCGTCGGCGGTGGGGATCGCCCAGCCGTTGTTGCCGTCGTACCACTCGTCCCACCAGCCGTCCCGGATGGACAGGTTGAGGCCGCCGTTGAGCGCGGCCTTCATGCCGGAGGTGCCGCACGCCTCCAGCGGGCGCAGCGGGTTGTTCATCCACACGTCGCAGCCCTGGACGAGCAACCGGCCCAGCGTCATGTCGTAGTCGGGCAGGAAGACGATGCGGTGCCGTACGTCCTCCAGGTCGGAGAACTTGACGATCTGCTGGATGAGCTTCTTGCCGCCCTCGTCGGCCGGGTGCGCCTTGCCCGCGATCACGATCTGGACGGGCTTGTCCGGATCGAGCAGCAGGGCGCGCAGCCGGTCGGGGTCGCGCAGCATGAGCGTGAGCCGCTTGTACGACGGGACGCGGCGGGCGAAGCCGATGGTGAGCACATCCGGGTCGAGCGCCTCGTCGATCCAGCCCAGCTCGGGGTCGGAGGCGCCGCGCTCGCGCCAGGACTTGCGCAGCCGGACGCGGGCGGCCTCGACGAGGCGGCGGCGCAGCGTGCCGCGGATCCTCCAGATGTCCTCGTCGCTGATCTTCTGGACGCCCTCCCAGCCCTTGCCCTCCTCGACGAGCGAGGGCATCTCCTTGCCGGCCAGCTCCAGCGCCTCGCGCCCCACCCAGGTGGGGGCGTGCACGCCGTTGGTGATCGAGCCGATCGGCACCTCGTCGATGTCGAAGCCGGGCCACAGGCCCTTGAACATCTCCCGGCTGACCTCGCCGTGCAGCCTGGAGACGCCGTTGACCCGCTGGGCCAGCCGCATGCCCATCACGGCCATGTTGAACAGCGCCTTGTCGCCGCCCTCGCCCTCGGGCTCGGCGCCGAGCTCCAGGATGCGCTCGACGTCCACGGTCGGCCAGGCGTTGTCGCCGCCGAACTGGCGGGCGATCATGTCCATCGGGAAGCGGTCGATGCCCGCGGGCACCGGGGTGTGCGTGGTGAAGACCGTGCCGGCCCGCACCGCCTCCAGCGCCTCGTCGAAGGTGAGCCGGGCCTCGGTGAGCTCGCGGATGCGCTCCAGGCCGAGGAAGCCGGCGTGGCCCTCGTTGGTGTGGAACACCTCCGGGTCGGGGTGGCCGGTGATCCTGCAGTAGGCGCGCAGCGCGCGCACGCCGCCGATGCCGAGCAGCAGCTCCTGCATGAGGCGGTGGTCGGTGCCGCCGCCGTACAGCCGGTCGGTGACGTCGCGGGCGACGGTGTCGTTGTCGGCCACGTCGGAGTCGAGCAGCAGCAGCGGCACCCGGCCCACCTGGGCGACCCAGATCTGCGCGTGCAGCACGCGGCCCTCGGGCAGCTCGACGCGGATCCGCGCGGGATCGCCGTCGGGCTCCTTGAGCAGCGTCAGCGGCATGCCGCCCGCGTCGAGGCTCGGGTAGTGCTCCAGTTGCCAGCCCTCGGGCGACAGCGACTGGGTGAAGTAGCCGTGCCGGTACAGCAGGCCCACGCCGAGGATGGGCACGCCGAGGTCGCTGGCGGCCTTGAGGTGGTCGCCGGCGAGGATGCCGAGGCCACCGGAGTACTGCGGCAGCGCCGCGGCGATGCCGAACTCCGGCGAGAAGTAGCCGATCGCGCGGGGCGCCCCTTCGAGGTTCTGGTACCACCGGGGCGCGGTCATGTACTCGCGCAGATCGTCGGCGGCGTCGGCGAGCCTTCTCAGGAAGCGCCGATCCCCGGCGAGCTCGGCCAGGCGCCGGGACTCGACGGCGCCGAGCAGCGCGACCGGGTCGTGGCCGACCCGCTCCCACGTCTCGGGGTCCACCTGCCCGAAGAGGTCCATCGTCTCCGGATGCCAGGACCAGCGGAGGTTCTGCACGAGCTCGCCGAGCGCGGCCAGCTCGGGGGGAAGGACGGTACGGACGGTGAACCTGCGGATTGCTCTCACGGTGCCAGACCCTAGTTACTCGATGCCGCGGGACGCGACCGAAACGCTCTTGTCCGCCATTGGGGATCCATCAGTCACGCTCTCTCCACTCCCAAATCGCATCAAACACACCACGCGGCCGTTCGTGATGTGAGATGTCTTGAACGATCACTAACAACCAGGTGGGGCGTCCGGTGAGTCGGCCGCCAGATCCAGGGTAAACAGTCCACACACCAGATGAACACGACCGGGCACCCTGGGTGACGGGCCGCGTCGGCGAATCCGCCTTCGGGTCTTTCCACAACGAGGGGTAAGCGTGGACTATTGGGGCAACCCATAAAGTGTGTCCCGACCGCCGCCCGCGTGAGGGTTCGCTTTGCGCTGCCCCCGCGCCTCCTCCACGTACGAACTGAAGATCCAATCGACTTTCCGGCGGCACCGGGTGTGCCGTCGCTACCGTGAATGCGATGATCGGACGAATCCCAATCCAGGACATCCACCCTGTCGTCGACTGCGGACGCCGGCCCGCCAAGGCCGCGGCCGGCGAGACCTTCGAGATCAGTGCCACGGTGTTCCGCGAGGGGCACGACGCGGTGGCCGCCGGGGTCGTGCTGTTCGCGCCCGACGGCACCGGCGGTCCCCTGCTGCACATGCGCGAGCTCGCGCCGGGGACCGATCGCTGGGGCGTGGAGGTCTCGCTGGCCAGCGAGGGGCACTGGCACTTCCGCGTCGAGGCGTGGGGGGATCCCATCGCCACCTGGCTGCACGACGCCGGGATCAAGATCCCGCGCGGGCTGGACGCCGATCTCATGTGCGAGGAGGGGGCGCGGCTGTTCGAGCGGGCGGCGCGAGCCGTACGGCCGGGCGGGGAGTGCGGGCCTGGCTGCGGGCACCGGGCCGCGCTGCTGGAGGTCGCGGCGCGGCTGCGCGACGAGGCGGTGGATCCGCGGGCCCGATTCGCGTTCGCGAAGCTGCCCGAGGTCGAGGCGATGCTGCGCGCCCATCCCCTGCGGGACCTGCTGACCCGGTCGGCGAAGAACCGGGTGGTGGTGCACCGGCGGCGGGCCCTGTTCGGGTCGTGGTATGAGTTCTTCCCCCGGTCGGAGGGGGCGCACGTCGGCGAGGACGGGCTGATGCGGTCGGGCACGCTCGCCACGGCGGCGCAGCGGCTGCCGGCGATCGCGCAGATGGGCTTCGACGTGGTCTACCTGCCGCCGATCCATCCGATCGGGACGTCCTTCCGCAAGGGGCGCAACAACACGCTCACCCCCGAGCCGGGGGATCCCGGGTCGCCGTGGGCGATCGGCTCGGAGGACGGCGGCCACGATGCGGTTCACCCGGATTTGGGGACCATCGAGGACTTTGATGCCTTTGTCGCTCGGGCGCGGGAGCTGGGCATGGAGGTCGCCCTCGACCTCGCCCTGCAGTGCTCGCCCGACCACCCCTGGGTGAAGGAGCACCCGGAGTGGTTCACGATCCGGGCCGACGGGACCATCGCGTACGCCGAGAACCCTCCGAAGAAGTACCAGGACATCTACCCGCTCAACTTCGACAAGGACCCCGACGGCATCTACGCCGAGGTCAAGCGCGTGGTGCGGCACTGGATGGCGCACGGGGTGCGGATCTTCCGGGTGGACAACCCGCACACCAAGCCGGTGCCGTTCTGGGAGCGGCTGCTCGCCGACGTGCACGCCAGCGATCCGGACGTGCTGTTCCTGTCGGAGGCGTTCACCCGGCCGGCGATGATGCGCGCGCTCGCCAAAGTCGGATTCCACCAGTCGTACACCTACTTCACCTGGCGCAACTCGCGTCAGGAGCTGGAGGAGTACCTCACCGAGCTCTCCCACGAAACCTCACATTTCCTACGGCCGAATCTGTTTGTTAACACACCGGACATTCTTCACGAGTACCTTCAAACCGGCGGAATGCCCGCTTTCCAGATTCGTGCCGTTTTGGCGGCATTGATGTCACCCACGTGGGGGGTATATTCCGGCTTTGAGTTGGGGGAAAACGTACCCGTCCGGCCAGGTAGCGAGGAATATCTCGATAGTGAGAAATATCAGTACAAGCCTCGCGACTGGGCGGCGGCCGAGCACGAGGGGCGCAGCATCGCGCCGCTCATCACCCGGCTCAATTTGCTGCGAAGAGCACACCCGGCACTCCAGGAATTGCGTAATCTACGGTTCCACCACGTCGATCAGCCGGAGCTGATCTGCTTCTCCAAGCGGCTGCCCGGCCCCTATGACCCGGCCACACGACGGCACGGCATGGGCGACGTCGTCCTGGCCGTCGTCAACCTGGATCCACATCACACCCGTGAGGCGACGGTTCATCTGGACATGCCGTCCCTCGGCCTGGACTGGCAGGCGGAGTTCATCGCCGACGACGCGCTCGCCGGCCAGAGCTACCGGTGGCGCCAGTCCAACTACGTACGGCTCGACCCGTACATCTGTCCAGCACATGTATTCACCCTCCGAGCGGCACGGTGAACCCCCGGTGAACACATCCATCCGGAAGTACCGGCCTGCCGGTCAGTAACAGCACAACAGCGGCCTGCCGACGCGCCATCGGCAGGCCGCGCCCCAAGCACAGCGGGGAGGCATCGTGCGCGAGCACAGCGATCGAACACATCAATTCGGCGATTCGCCGATCGGTCAGGTGATCACGGTGGGAACGCGACCGGCGGGGGAGGCGTCGTGAGCATCGCGTCCCAGCCGGTTCCCGACACCTTCACCCACGAGAAGCCGCGCGACCCGCACTGGTACAAGCGGGCCGTCTTCTACGAGGTGCTCATCCGCGGGTTCGCCGACTCCAACGGGGACGGCACCGGAGACATCCGCGGCCTCATCGACCGGCTCGACTACCTGCAGTGGCTCGGAGTCGACTGCCTGTGGCTCCTGCCGCTGTACGAGTCCCCGCTGCGGGACGGCGGGTACGACATCTCGGACTACACCAAGATCCTTCCCGACTTCGGGGACCTCGGGGACTTCATCAGGCTGGTGGAGGAGGCGCACAAGCGCGGCATGCGCGTCATCGCCGACCTCGTCATGAACCACACCAGCGACCAGCACCCCTGGTTCCAGGCGTCCCGGCACGACCCGGAGGGTCCGTACGGCGACTTCTACGTCTGGTCCGACACCGACGAGAAGTACAAGGACGCCCGGATCATCTTCGTCGACACCGAGTCGTCGAACTGGACCTACGACCCGGTGCGCGGCCAGTACTACTGGCATCGCTTCTTCCACCACCAGCCGGACCTCAACTACAACAACCCCGCGGTGCAGGAGGCCATGCTGGAGGTGCTGCGCTTCTGGCTCGACCTCGGCATCGACGGGTTCCGGCTGGACGCCGTGCCGTACCTGTTCGAGAAGGAGGGCACCAACTGCGAGAACCTGCCGGAGACGCACGCGTACCTCAAGCGGGTGCGGACCGAGGTGGAGCGCCTCTACCCCGACCGGGTGCTGCTCGCCGAGGCGAACCAGTGGCCCGCGGACGTGGTGGACTACTTCGGCGACCCGGTCACCGGCGGCGACGAGTGCCACATGGCGTTCCACTTCCCGCTGATGCCGCGCATCTTCATGGCGGTGCGGCGGGAGTCCCGCTACCCGATCTCGGAGATCCTCGCCCAGACCCCGAAGATCCCCGAGAACTGCCAGTGGGGCATCTTCCTGCGCAACCACGACGAGCTCACCCTGGAGATGGTGACCGACGAGGAACGCGACTACATGTACTCCGAGTACGCCAAGGACCCGCGCATGCGGGCGAACGTCGGCATCCGCCGTCGCTTGGCGCCGCTCCTGGAGAACGATCGCAACCAGATCGAGCTGTTCACGGCGTTGCTCCTGTCCCTGCCCGGTTCACCCGTGCTGTACTACGGTGACGAGATCGGCATGGGGGACAACATCTGGCTGGGCGACCGCGACGGCGTCCGTACCCCGATGCAGTGGACGCCGGACCGCAACGCGGGCTTCTCCGACTGCGACCCAGGACGCCTCTACCTGCCGGTCATCATGGACCCGATCTACGGGTACCAGGCCATCAACGTCGAGGCGCAGCAGAAGAACTCCGGTTCGCTGCTGCACTGGACCAGGAGGATGATCGAGATCCGCAAGCGGCATCCGGTGTTCGGGCTGGGCGAGTTCACCGAGCTGAACTCCTCCAACCCGAGCGTGCTCGCGTTCGTGCGCGAGCTCGGGTCCGACCGGGTGCTGTGCGTCAACAACCTGTCCCGCTTCCCCCAGCCGGTGGAGCTGGACCTGCGCAGGTTCGAGGGCGCGACCCCGGTGGAGTGCATGGGCGGCGTCCCATTTCCGCCGATTGGCGAACTCCCGTATCTTTTGACGCTTCCTGGGCATGGGTTCTACTGGTTCACGCTTTCGCCCACGAGCGCCACCGAGGAGTCGTGACAAAAGCACTCGAAGAGCTACTTGCCGGCTGGATCGGCCACCAGCGCTGGTTCGCCGGCAAGGGACGCGCGATCGACGGCGTCGGCATCGAGTCCGACGTCGAACTGAGGTCCGGCGACCCCGGCCTGCGGCACCTGATCGTCCGGGTGGAGCAGGCCGGGGCGCGGGACCGGTACCAGCTGCTGCTCGGCACGCGGCGGGGCGAGCTCCCGCCGCGGCTGCAGTACGCCCGCATCGGCGACGTCTACTACGACGCCGCGCACGATCCCGACGTCACCGGCGCGCTGCTGGAGGCGATGACGCAGGGGGCCGACCTCGGCCCTCTGCGGTTCCGCCACGTCGAGGGCGTGCGGATCGACACCACGCAGCGCAGCCTCGTGCTCGGTGCCGAGCAGTCCAACACCTCGCTGGTGTACGGCGAGGCGTACATCTGCAAGCTGTTCCGGCGGCTCATCCCCGGCGTGAACCCCGAACTGGAGATCGTCACCGCGCTCGCCCGCCGCAACGCGCCGCACATCGCCCGGCCGTACGGATGGTTCGAGACCGACCTGGACGGCGAGGACACCACCCTCGCCTTCATGCAGGAGTACCTCAGCACCGCCAACGACGGCTGGTCGCTCGCCCTGGCCAGCGTGCGCGACCTGTACGGCTACGCCTCCCAGCCGGAGGTCCCCGCCTCCGACGTCGGCGGCGACTTCTCCGCCGAGGCCCACCGCCTCGGCGAGGCCACCGCCCGCGTGCACCGCGAACTCGCCGCCGCCTTCCCCACCGACACCATCGACCCGCCCGAGATCAAGCGCATGGCCGAACGCCTGCGCGCCCGCCTCGACCAGATGATCCTCGACGTACCGGCCCTGCGCGGCCACGACGAGATCGTGCACGCCGCCTACGACCGCCTCGCCGACATCGACCACCCCATCACCGTCCAGCGCGTCCACGGCGACTACCACCTCGGCCAGGTCATGCGCACCCACGCCGAATGGGTCGTCCTCGACTTCGAGGGCGAGCCCGGCCAGCCCCTCGCCGAACGCCGCGCCCTCGACTCCCCCCTACGCGACGTCGCCGGCATGCTCCGCTCCTTCGAATACGCCTCCCGCCACCTCCTCATGGACCACCCCGACGCCGCCACCCTGGAACCCCGCGCCGCCGAATGGTCCGCCCGCAACCGCGCCGCCTTCCTCGCCGGCTACACCGAGGCCGGCGGCCACATCGACGCCGACGACGCCACCCTCCTCCGCGCCCTCGAATACGCCAAGGCCGTCTACGAGGTCGGCTACGAGTCCCGCAACCGCCCCACCTGGATCTCCATCCCGCTGTCCGCCTTCACCGGTTCCGGCCAGTGACTCAGCCCAACGGCTCGAAGGGATTCAGCGTTCGATCAGATGGGCCATCGTTCAGTCGCCCAGTTCCACTGGGCGTGGCAAGTCCTGAGAACGTACGATCTCCAACTCATTCAGATCGGGACCTGCGAGAAGGAACTCGTTGAAGTCGGGAATGTCGCCCTTCAAACGCCGGTACTCCTTGATATCGAGCACTACGGCCACGTCTTCACCGTGCCGAGTAACGATCTGCGGCCCCTCGTCACTCGCCCTACGGATAACCTCGCTGAAGCGCTGCTTGGCCTCTTGAAGCTGCCACCCGGTCACGGCGATCATCTCCATCCAGCCTGCTTAGACAGAATGCCTATCGCGACTGCGGCACGGGCGATGTTCGCGCGAACGTGTGTCAGGTGATGCCTGAAGTGCACGGTTCAGTCTTGATCCGTGCCGATTTCAGCTTGGGCCTGACGACGAAAGGCATCCGGTCTCTATGCTGCTGGGCGGCGTTCCGTCCCCTCACCGTGGAGTCCCGGATGACCGCGTCCGATCGTGTGCAGGAAATGCCCGCCGACGTCCGGACCGCGCGGCGGCTGCTATGGATGCAGGTCACAACCACGGCCGCCGTGATCGCCCTTGTCCTCATGCTGCAATTCCTCACCGAGCGAATGATCGCGGAGGACGACGCGAACTGGTCCTCAGGAGCCTTGTACTTCCGAATCGGCTACGTCCTGCTACTGGGCACCTTGGCGGCGAATCTCGCCACCCGCCTGCGGTGGGTGCGCAACCTGACGGCGATCGCGGAGCTGCTCTACATCGCCGACTGGGCCTCCAGTTTGATCATCGGCTATCCCTACTGGCGCGAAGGGGACGCCGCGGTGTTGCAGCAGGACACCTACGACATCCTGATCACCGGAGTAGGGATCCTTACCTGGGCCGGGATGATCCTCGCGGCCATCGCGGTGTCCCAGTTGTTCGGCGGAAGGGCCCGGTCCTGGTTCGATCGGAGCGGTGGGTGATCGAGGGCGCCGTACGGACGGCCCCGGCGGCACATGACGCTGACGCGGCCCGAGCGGACCACGATCAGTCACCGGCCCGGGCGGTCGCCAGCAGGTCGTCCAAGTCGCGTACGGCGGGCGTCCGCGTGTCCCGCAGCACCGAGGCGACCTCGCGAAGCTCCCGGACGGCGTAGGCGTTGACGGCAACGGCGTCCGCGGCGATGCCCAGCGCCGTCCCGGCAGCCGCCTCCGCGTCGCCCTTCAGCAGGTACGCCTTGGCGAGGCAGGAGCCGAACCAGGCCCGGTCACGCCGGTAGGCCTCCGGCAGCCGGGACAGTCCCGCCTCAAGGAGACGGACGGCCCGGTCACCGGCGCCGAGTTCGATCTCGGCCATGCCGCGCTGCATGGCGAACCAGCCGTCGTCGTAGAAGTACATCCACGCCGGCTCGTCCTCCGGACGCTCGGCGGCCCTGTCAATGAGCGCCTCGGCCTCGTCGAGCAGCGTGCGGGCGCTTCTCGCCTCGCCCATCTGGGCGTGGCCCCGCGCCGCCATCTGCGCGGCCATGCCGCGCACGCCCGGCGTGGTGTGCCCGTCGTGCAGGCGGGCCGCCTCGGCGAGCCGTACGCAGGTGCGCCCGTCTCCGATGCTCCACGCCTGGTGCGCCCGCATGCTCAGCGTGGTCGCGGCCAGCAGCGCGTCGCCCGCCTCCAACGCCCACCCGTGCGCCCGGTCGTACCAGGCCAGTGCGGCCCCGAGGTCTCCGGCGTCCTGACACATCCACGCCACGAATTGCGCGTACTCGGCCGCGAGCCCGACCAGCCGCTCGCCTCGCCCGCCCTCCGCGCCATGCGCCAGCCCCGCGACCGTCGCGAGTTGCGCTCGCACCACCGGCAGCAGAGGGCGGCTGCCGGTGCTGTCCTCCACACGCCGATGCTCGGCCAGGCACCGTTCCAGCCAGTGGATCGTGGCGTCATCGACCCTTCTCGGCTCCACGATGGCCCGCGTGATCCGCGCGTAGAGATCGGCGTCGGGAGCGAGGGACGGCAGCGCCACCGTGGGAACCGGCTCGCTGAGGATCCCGAAGAGCTCATCCTCGGTCATGCCATAAACCCGGCAGTACAACTCCGTATATATCGGGCCAGGACGGTGACGGCCGGACTCGTGATACCGAATTTCCCGCATCATCGATTCCCGCCCCGGCAACCGCGATCGCGTCCGCTCGTCCGCCGTCTCGGCGAGCCGCCGTACCAGATCCTTCTGCGACCAGCACTCCGCCCGCCGCCTCTCCCTCAGACGCCGCGCCCACTGCAGGCGGAACAGCTCCTCGCCGCTTCCCTCCACCAGCCCCTCCTACCTGCGATTTCTCCGGACTTCTCCGCCCGTCTCCTCCAGTCTCATCCTGACCGGCCGATCCAGCATGGGGTTCGCTGTGAGTAACGAGATCGTTACGTTCGCATGCAGAGGATCACACCATATGCCTTCCTCAGACGAAAACACCGACCCTCAGCTCGGCGATCCGCCTTCCAGGCAAATCAGCCTGCGCGGCATCACATCCTCCGTCTCAACAGCCCGGCAACATGTACGGCGCATCCTCGGTACCGGCCATCCCTCAGTCGACGACGCGGCCCTTGTCGCAAGCGAACTCGTCACCAACGCCGTTCTCCACTCACGCTCCGGTCAGGGAGGAACCGTGCGGCTGACCGTCAGCGACACCGGCCGCGTGGTGCGTGTGGAGGTCACGGACGATGGATCGCTCTTCAGCGCTCCGTACCTCCGCGACGAGCCCTGCGCCGAAGGCGGTCGCGGCCTGCACATCGTCAGCGCTCTCTGCAAGCAGTGGGGTGCGTACACCACACCCACTGGGCGGGTGATCTGGTGCGAACTCGCCCGCTGAGACTCCGGCACCTCCTCACCGCGCCGCCGGATGACATCGGCGTGACAGGGCGATGAAAGGGGTGGACCGCACAGTGGGTTCCGCACGAGGTCGATACGCGATCGAATGTGGAGGAACCGATGGATCTGGAGAAGGCGCGGGCGTTTGCGGGGCAGGTCGCGCAGGAGCGGGTCGGGGCGTCGTTGAGCCTGCTCAACTACGTGGGAGACGTGCTCGGGCTCTGGCGGGCGATGGCCGGGGCGGGGGCGGTGACCAGCGCGGAACTGGCCGAGCGCACCGGGCTCGCGGAGCGGTATGTGCACGAGTGGCTGGCCGGGCAGGCGGTGGCGGGGCATGTTGTGCACGAGGACGGGCGGTTCACGCTGCCGGACGAGCACGCAGCGGTGCTGGCGGACGACGAGTCGCCGTTCGCGCAGGCCGGGGGGCTCGAGGTCGGGGCCGCGATGTGGCTGGCGGCGGATCGGATCGCCGAGGCGTTCCGGACGGGCGGCGGAGTCGGGTGGCATGAGCACGACCCGCGGCTGTTCCGGGGGGTGTCGCGGTTCTTCGCGCCGCTGTATCGGCTGTCGCTCGTTCCGCAGTGGCTGCCGGCGCTCGACGGGGTCGTGGACCGGCTCGTCGCGGGCGCGCGGGTGCTCGACATGGGCTGCGGGTACGGGACCTCGACGATCCTGATGGCGCAGGCGTACCCGGCGTCGCGGTTCGAGGGCATCGACTCGCACGCCGCATCGGTCGAGGCCGCGTGGGCGGCGGCGAACGAGGCCGAGGTCCAGGACCGGGTGTGCTTCCACGTGGGCGAGGCCACCGAGGACATGGCCGGGCCGTGGGACCTGATCTGCTTCTTCGACGCTTTGCACGACATGGGCGACCCGGTGGCCGCCGCCGCCCGCGCCCGGCAGGCCCTCACCCCCGACGGCACCGTGCTGGTGGTCGAGCCGTACGCGTCCGACCGGCTAGAGGACCGCATCGGCAACCCGATCGCGATGAGCTACTACACGGCCTCTACGTTCCTGTGCGTCCCGAACTCCCTCTCCCAGGACTCCGGTCTCGCCCTCGGCGCACAGGCCGGCGAGAGCCGCATGATCAAACTCCTCGGCGACGCCGGCTTCTCCCGCGTACGGCTCGCGCTCACCACCGACTACAACCTCATCTTCGAGGCGAGGCCCTGATGGGGACGGCAACTCCGGAGTTCCACAGACCGTGTGATTATTCCGATACGGTGGGTCACATCTCACGATGTGAGGCACACTTGGAGTATGGACGGTCAGCGTGATACGCCCTTCAGCTATGCCGACATCCGGCCGTATGAGCTCGCCGAGTCCCTCGACGAGTTGACCGGGCCGACACACGGTGTCGTGACTCTTCCGCACAAACTGGCATGGAGCGGCCGTCGCAGCTACGACCTGGATGATCCTTACGATCGTGAGGCGCTCTACAAGATTGTGCTGGAAGAGGGGCGGCGGGAGCATTTCCGGAAGCTGCTCAACGGCCAGGTACTTCGGCGCCTCTGGGGGGACTTTCTACCTGCTCGGCAGGTCCGCACCCTGTGGGAAAAGCGCTTTCCTGAGTTGCGCCGCACCGCCTAATGGATCCTCTGCAGGAGCGGTTGACGCGCATCGGTCTTGCCGTGGCGTCGCGACACGGGTTCGTTCTCGGCGGCGGTCACGCGGTGCAACTGCATGGTATGGGCGCCCGCCCATCGGAAGACATCGATCTGTTCACTCCGTCCCGTGGTTCCCCCGAACAGGTGGAGCAGATGGTGGTTGACGCCTACCGCGACGAGGGCTTTCACGTCGAGGTACGGCGGCGCACGGCGGATCTGGTGCAGATGGAGGTCAGTGACGCCGACGGGCACAGCTGCAAGGGGATCTGGGAGTGTTCTGGCAGGCACACTCCCCGGTCATGCTGGAGATCGGCCCGGTCCTGCATCCAGATGACGCCGTGGCCGGGAAAATGGACGCACTGTTCAATAGGTGGGCTCCCAGAGACTTTCTGGACGTTCAAGCGATCTTGAGTAGTGGTCGTTACACCACCGAAGACCTCCTCGCTATCGCCAAAGAGCACAATCCCGGCTTCGACAGAGCCATGTTCGCCGAGGCTCTGTCGTATCTGAGCCGCATCCCCGACCGAGACTTTCTCGTGTACGGCGTCACACCTGACTACATCGCGGCGATGCGCAGTCGACTGGACGATTGGCGACGCGAACTATCTCTGTAAGCCATGCCGGATGTCGTGAGCGCATAGGTCCAGCAGGGCGAGCGCCGGCGCCCGAAGGGGGGCACCACGACACTGAGGACACACGCCAGTCGTGGGAGGGCCTCGCCGGCTACGTCATGGAGGGCTGATCATTCCTCAACCTCGGTTACGGCCCGGTGAAGGTGATCGGACAGTGGTGCGGGATGGTGGGTGAGAGCGGGGTTCTGGGGCAGGGTATGACCAACACGTTTTGGTGATCCCCGGTGTGACGCGAGGAGTGGTGAGCGAGTGATGGATGCGGAACTCGACCGGCTGGCGGGCGGCGCCCACCATGATCCGCATTCGATTCTGGGCGCGCATCCCGGGCCCGACGGGGTGACGATTCGGGCGCTGCGGCCGCTCGCGGAGAAGGTCGAGGTGTTGGTGGGCGACGAGGCTGTGGGGATGGAGCACGTTGCGCACGGCGTGTTCGCGGTGACGCTGGCCGGGATGGACAAGATTCCTGACTATCGGCTGCGGGTCACTTATCCCGGGGGTGAGCCGTATGTGGCCTGCGATCCCTATCGGCACTGGCCGACGCTTGGTGAGGTGGATCTGCATCTGATCGGCGAGGGGCGGCATGAGCGGTTGTGGGAGGCGCTCGGGGCGCGCGTTATGCGGCATGAGGACGTCGAGGGGACGGCGTTTACGGTGTGGGCGCCGAACGCGCGTGGGGTGCGGGTGATCGGCGACTTCAATCACTGGGATGGGCAGGGGTTCCCGATGCGGTCGCTGGGGCGGTCGGGGGTGTGGGAGCTGTTCGTGCCCGGTGTGGGGGCGGGGCAGCGCTACAAGTTCGCGATCCTTGGCGTGGACGGGGTGTGGCGGGAGAAGGCCGACCCGATGGCGCGGCGTACCGAGGTGCCGCCGGCGACGGCGTCGGTGGTCGAGCGGTCGGCGTACGAGTGGGGTGACGGCGAGTGGATGGCGGCGCGGCCGTCGCGGCGGGCGCTGGAAGAGCCGATGAGCGTGTACGAGGTGCATCTGGGGTCGTGGCGGCCGGGGTTGTCGTATCGGGAGCTCGCCGAGGAGCTGGTGGAGTATGTGGTGGACATGGGGTTCACCCATGTGGAGTTTCTGCCGGTGGCCGAGCATCCGTACGGGCCGTCCTGGGGCTATCAGGTGACGTCCTACTACGCGCCGACGGCCCGGTTCGGTACGCCGGATGAGTTCCGGCTTCTGGTGGACCGACTGCATCAGGCGGGCGTCGCCGTGCTGCTTGACTGGGTGCCGGCGCACTTTCCGCGGGACGAGTGGGCGCTGGCGCGCTTCGACGGCACTCCGCTGTATGAGCACCCGGATCCCCGGCGCGGCCACCACCCGGACTGGGGCACCTATGTGTTCGACTTCGGCCGCAACGAGGTGCGCAACTTCCTGGTGGCGAACGCGCTGTACTGGCTCAAGGAGTTCCACATCGACGGCCTGCGGGTGGACGCGGTCGCCTCGATGCTCTACCTGGACTACTCGCGGCGCGAGGGCGAGTGGACGCCGAACGTCTACGGCGGCCGGGAGAACCTCGACGCGGTGGAGTTCCTCAAGGAGATGAACACCGTCTGCTACCGGGAGGAGCCGGGCATCGTCACGATCGCCGAGGAGTCCACCGCGTGGCCGGGCGTGTCGCGGCCGGTCTACCTGGGCGGCCTGGGCTTCGGCTTCAAGTGGAACATGGGCTGGATGCACGACACGCTCGCGTACCTGAAGCACGAGCCGGTGTTCCGGCAGTACCACCACCATCAGATGACGTTCTCCCTGATGTACGCCTACTCGGAGAACTTCGTGCTGCCGCTCTCGCACGACGAGGTCGTGCACGGCAAGGGCTCGCTGCTGGCGAAGATGCCCGGCGACGAGTGGCAGCGCTTCGCCGGGCTGCGGGCGCTGCTGGCGTTCATGTGGGCGCATCCGGGCAAGCAGCTGCTGTTCATGGGCGGCGAGTTCGGGCAGGGCTTGGAGTGGTCCGAGCAGCGCGGGCTCGACTGGTGGATGCTCGACTTCGACTTCCACCAGGGCGTACGCAAGCTCGTACGCGATCTCAACCGGCGCTACACCGAGACCCCGGCGCTCTACACGCAGGATCACACGCCCGACGGCTTCCGCTGGATCGACGCCGACGACGCGCAGGGGAACGTGTTCTCGTTCCTGCGGTACGGCACGGACGGGTCGGTGCTGGCGTGCGTGGCCAACTTCTCCGGCGGGCCGCACGAGGACTACCACCTCGGCCTGCCCGAGCGGGGCCTGTGGGAGGAGGTCGTCAACACCGACGCGTACGAGTACGCGGGCAGCGGCGTGGGCAATTACGGCGGCGTCGAGGCGATGGAGGCGTCCCGGCACGGCCTGCCGTACTCGGCCCGGCTGAGAGTGCCGCCGCTGGGCGCGATCTGGCTTCGTCACCGCGGATTCGACGATTTCGACGATGTGGAGGAGTCCCTGCCACCTGTCTGATTCGTCGCTTATGGTGGGGGCTATGGACGCGACCAAGGTGATCATCGATGCCGTCGACCGGTTCCGGCAGGGACGCACCGGCCCGCTGATCCTGGAGCTCGACCTGACCGAGGGCGTCGTGGACGGGCCGCCGAGCGACCCGCTGGGCGCGCTGATGTCGATGCGCCGTACGCGTCTGTCCGACATCCTGTCGGGCCTCAAACACGCCCGCAGGGACGAGAGGGTGAAGGCCCTGATCGTGAAGATCGGCGGCCATCCGATCGGCCTGGGTCTGGTGCAGGAGCTGCGCGGCGCGGTGCAGGAGTTCCGCCGATCCGGCAAGCGGGCGGTGGCCTACGCCGAGACGTTCGGCGAGTTCGGCGCGGGCACCGTGCCCTACTACCTGGCGACCGCCTTCGACACCATCTATCTGCAGCCCTCCGGCGACGTCGGCTTCACCGGCATCTCCCTGGAGCAGCGGTTCGTCAAGGACGCGCTCGACAAGCTCGGCGTGAAGTACCAGCTCGCCCAGCGGCACGAGTACAAGACCGGGGCGAACATGTTCACCCAGGACCACATGACCGAGGCGCACCGCGAGTCGGCCGCGCGCCTCGCCGAGTCGGTCACCGAGCAGATCGTCGCCGCCGTAGCCGAGGCCCGCGGGCTGGAGCCCAAGCGGGTGCGCGAGCTGATCGACCAGGGTCCGTTCTTCGGCACCGAGGCGGTGCAGGCGAATCTGGTGGACCGGCTCGCCTACCGCGACGAGGTGTACGACGAGATCAAGGCCGCGGTGCGGGCGGAGGCCGGGCACGACCCCCGGCTGCAGTACGTGACCCGCTATCACAAGGCCGTACTGCCCAGGAAGCTGCCGCACCCGGGCGAGCAGGTGATCGCGCTGATCCATGGACACGGCGCGATCCGCCTGGGCCGCAGCGGCCGCAGCCCGCTGAGCGGCGGCGGTGGCGCGATGGGCGCGGACACGATCTCCGCGGCGATCCGCGCGGCGCGGCAGGACGACCGGATCAAGGCGATCGTGTTCCGGGTGGACAGCCCCGGCGGCTCGTACGTGGCCTCGGACACGATCTGGCGCGAGGTGGTGCTCACCCGCGGATCGGGCAAGCCGATCATCGTGTCGATGGGCAACGTCGCCGCGTCCGGCGGCTACTTCGTCGCGATGGGCGCCAACGCGATCGTGGCCCAGCCGGGCACGCTGACCGGCTCGATCGGGGTGTTCGGCGGCAAGCCGGTCGTCGACGAACTGCTGTCGAAGATCGGCGTGGCCACCGAGGCGGTCGCCGAGGGCGCGAACGCGGGGATGTTCTCCATCGCCCGGGAGTTCTCCGAGGAGCAGTGGGCGCGCGTCAACGCCTGGCTGGACCACGTGTACGACGACTTCGTGGGCAAGGTCGCCGAGGGCCGGGGCCTGGACCGGGACCGCGCGCACGAGCTGGCCCGCGGCCGGGTGTGGACCGGCGCGGACGCGCAGGCCCGGGGCCTGGTGGACGAGCTGGGCGGCCTGGAGGACGCGCTGGCGCTGGCCCGCCGCAAGGCCGGGCTCGCCGACGACGCGCCCGTGCGCCCCTACCCCCGGTTGAACCCGCTGGAGCGCCTGCGCCCGGCCGAGTCCAGCGAGGACAAGGCGGCGGCCGTGGCGCGGGTACGCCTGGAGGCGTGGGGCCCGATCGCCGGCCTCGCGAGCGAGCTGGGCCTTCCGCTGTACGGCCCGCTCATCCTGCCGGGCAACTGGACCATCCGCTGATCCCTACTCGTCCCTGGTCGCGGCGATCCCCGCGGCCAGGATGGTGACCAGCCGCCGCATCGTCGGCTCGAACGGCAAGGCGCAGCGCGCCGCCAGCTCGGGGTCCTGCGCGTAGAGCGCGGCCAGCGTCGGCGGCGGGCGTTCGGACTGGTAGACCGACCCGGCGACCAGGATGGTCCCGCCCACCAGTTCGATGCCGTCGCGCTCGGTCATGCCGGGGTTCAGCTCGGCGACGACCCGCCCCAGCTCGGCGACGAGGTCGACGAAGCCCGTCTTGTATTCGCGGGCCGCCTCAAGCGAGACGTTGTGCTCCAGCGACGTCGTGGTGTGCCCGAGCAGGTCGCACAGGAGCGGGCGGGCCATCAGCGTCTCGACGAACGCGTCGACCAACTCCGACCGCCCGCCGCCGGCGCGCAGCCGCGCGGTGACCTCGTCGGCGAAGCCGCGGCACTCCTCGAGGGCGAGCACGAGGTAGATCTCCTCGCGGGTGCCGAAGTAGCGCACCACGTTCGATTTCGCGAGCCCGACGGCGGCGGCGACCCCGCCGAGGGTGACGTTGCGCACGCCGTCCCGCAGGGCGAGCTCACGTGCGGCGGCGAGGATGTCCGCACGCCGCTGCTGCTTCTGTTCCGGCCGTCTGGCCCGCACGAACGTCCGAGATGTCATTGCCCTGTAAGCATACGAGGCGAATAACAGAACGCCAGTATCTTATTAACAGAACGACGGTCTCTTGTTAAGAGACCACTGTTCTGTTAGCCTCCCACCAACCGACGACTGGGGGAGACCTGTGGTTGAGATCAAACTTCGGGTGAACGGCGCCGAGGCGGCGCTCGACCTGGAGCCACGCGTGAGCCTGCTCGACGCGCTGCGCGAGCGCCTGGGCCTGACGGGCACCAAGAAGGGCTGCGACCAGGGCGCCTGCGGCGCCTGTACGGTGCTCGTCGACGGCGAGCGCATCAACTCCTGCCTCGCCCTCGCCGTGCAGTACGAGGGCCGGGACATCACCACGATCGAGGGCATCGCCGACGGCGACCGCCCCCACCCGCTGCAGACGGCCTTCGTCCGCAACGACGGCCTGCAGTGCGGCTACTGCACCCCCGGCCAGGTCTGCTCGGCGCTCGGCATGCTCGCCGAGCACGAGACCGGCATGCCGAGCATCGTCACCGAGGACGTCGCCGCCGAGTCGATCCCGCTCACCGACGCCGAGATCCGGGAGCGGATGAGCGGCAACCTGTGCCGCTGCGGCGCCTACAACGGCATCGTCGCCGCCATCCGCGAGACCGCCGAGGGGATGCGGCGATGAGAGACTTCGGCTACCTGCGCGCCCCCGACGTGGAGACGGCGCTGCGCGCGATCACCGCCGAGCCCGAGGCGCGGTTCCTCGGCGGCGGCACCAACCTCGTCGACCTGATGCGCGCGGGCGTCGAGAACCCCGGCACGCTCATCGACATCACCGCCCTGCCGCTCACCGAGATCGAGGAGCTGCCGGACGGCGGGGTACGCGTCGGCGCGCTCGTCCGCAACAGCCACCTGGCCGCGCACCCGCTCATCCGCACCCGCTACCCGATGCTGTCGCAGGCGATCCTGTCCGGCGCGTCCGGCCAGCTGCGCACCATGGCGACCGTCGGCGGCAACCTCCTGCAGCGCACCCGCTGCGCCTACTTCTACGACGGCGCGGCCCGCTGCAACAAGCGCGAGCCCGGCGCCGGCTGCGACGCGATCGGCGGCCTCACCCGCGAGCACGCCGTCCTCGGCGTCGGCGACGCCTGCATCGCCGTCCACCCCTCGGACATGGCCGTCGCCCTGGTCGCGCTCGACGCCGTCGTCGAGGCGCGCAGCACGCGCGGCACCCGCCGCATTCCGCTGACCGACTTCCACCTGGCCCCCGGCGCGACCCCGCACCTGGAGCACGTGCTCGCCGCCGACGAACTCATCACCGCTGTCGAGCTGCCGCCGTCGCCGGTCGCCGCCCGCTCGCGCTACCGCAAGGTCCGCGACCGCGCCTCCTACGCGTTCGCGCTGGTCTCCGTCGCCGCCGCGATCGAGGTCCGCGACGGCGCCGTCTCCCGGGTACGGCTCGCGCTCGGCGGCGTGGCCACCCGGCCCTGGCGCGCGTACGAGGCCGAGCGGTCCCTGCTCGGCGCGCGGCCCACCGAGGCCGCCTTCCGCGAGGCGGCCTCGGCCGAGCTCGCCTCGGCGGTCGTCACCCCGGAGAACGCGTTCAAGGTCACGCTGGCCGAACGCACGATCGTCGCCGTCCTGCGCGACCTTGAGGAGGCCGCATGATCTCGGCAGTCGGCAGCCCCGTCGACCGGCGCGACGGCCCCGCCAAGGTCGCCGGCGAGGCCCGCTTCGCGGCCGAGTACCCCTTCCCCGGCCTCGCCCACGCCGCCCTGGTCCACGCCACCGTCGCCCGCGCACGCATCACGGACATCAGGACCGAACGCGCCGAGGCCGTCGACGGCGTGATCGCCGTCATCACCCACCGCAACGCGCCCGCGATGAAACCGCCGCCGAAGCAGCAACGGATGACGGACCTGAGCACGCTCTTCTCCCCCACCACGGTCAACGTCCTCAACACCGACGAGGTGCACTGGAACGGCCAGCCGGTGGCGGTCGTCGTCGCCGAGACCCTCGACGCGGCGCGCGAGGCCGCGGCCCTGGTCGAGATCTCCTACGCCGAACTGCCCGCGACGACCGACTTCGCCGCCGAGGAGCCGAACGCGACGCCGCAGAAGGGCAACATGCTGCTGCCCACGAACGCGAAGAAGGGGGACGCGGAGGCGGCCCTCGCCCGGGCGGCGGTCTCGGTGGACGAGCGCTACAGCACCCCGCCGCTGCACCACAACGCGATGGAGCCGCACGCCACCACGGCCGTCTGGGACGGCGACCGCGTGACCGTGCACGACTCCACACAGAGCATCCAGTACTGCCGCCGCCATCTGGCCATGCGCTTCGACGTCCCGCTCGCGAACGTCCGCGTGATCGCCCCGTACGTCGGCGGCGGCTTCGGCGCGAAGGGCAGCATCTGGCCCGGCACGGTGCTCACCGTGCTGGCGGCGCGGGCGACCGGCCGCCCGGTGCGCCTGATGCTCACCCGCGAGGGCGTCTACCGCACGGTCGGCGGGCGCACGCCCTCGACGCAGCGGGTCGCCCTGGGCGCGGACGCGGACGGACGGCTGACCACGCTGATCCACACCAGCGTGTCCGCGGTCGGCCGGACCGGCGGGAACGACGAGCCGATCGTCGCCGCGTCCCGGCACCTGTACGACGTGCCGAACATCCTGCTCCGGCAGGACGTCGTCGAACTCGATCAGACGCCCCCCACCTTCATGCGCGCCCCCGGCGAGGCCATCGGCACGTTCGCCCTGGAGACGGCCGTCGACGAGCTGGCCGCCGGGCTCGGCCTCGACCCGATCGAGCTGCGCATGCGCAACGAGCCCGCCGCCGACCCGGTCAGCGGCGCCAGGTTCGCGCACCGCATGCTGCGCGAGGCGTACGCGCTCGGCGCGGAGCGGTTCGGCTGGCCGGCGCGCCCGCCGCGGCCCGGCGCCGTGCGGGACGGCAGATGGCTGGTCGGCATGGGCGTCGCCACGGCGTACCACCCGGCGGTGATGCTCCCCGCCAACGTCACCGTCCGCCTGTCGGCCGACGGCACGGTCCTGGTGCGCTGCGGCTTCCAGGAGATGGGCATGGGCGGCGCGACCGCGCAGGCGCAGATCGCCGCCGACGCGCTCGGCGTCCCGCTTGAGGCGGTCCGCGTCGAGTACGGCGACAGCGAACTGCCGAACGCCCCGCAGGCGGGCGGCTCGGTGCAGACGGCCAGCGTCGCCGCGAGCCTGCTCGAGGCCTGCGAGCGGATCCGCCGCTCGGCGCTCCGGCTGGCCCGCCGCGCGAACGGCTCGCCGCTGCGCGGGCGGCGGCCGGAGCAGGTGGTCGCGCGCAACGGCGGGCTGTACCTCGCCGACCGGCCCGACACCGGCGAGACCTACGTCACCCTCCTCACCCGCGCCGGACGCGCCCACGTGGAGGCGGCCGTGGGGTCCGACGACGGGATCGGGGCCGTCGCCGGGCAGGTGCGGTTCATGACCCGGTTCATCCGGGACAGCCGGCGTTTCGTGCGGGCCGCCACCGGGGCGCAGTTCTGCGAGGTGCGGGTGGACGCCGACACCGGCGAGGTACGGGTGTCGCGGTGGCTCGGCGTGTTCGACATCGGCCGGGTGGTCAACCCCAAGCTGGTCGGCAGCCAGCTTCGCGGCGGCATCGTGATGGGCATCGGCATGGCGCTGTCGGAGGGCACGCTCGTCGATCCGCGCACCGGGCGGATCATGAACGCGAGCCTGGGCGGCTACCACGTCCCGGCGCACGCCGACATCCCGCCCATCGACGTGCACTGCCTGGACGACCCCGACCCGACCATGCCGCTCGGCGTGGTCGGCGCGGGCGAGGTGAGCATCACCGGCGTCGCCGCGGCCGTGTCGAACGCGGTCTACAACGCGACCGGCCGACGGGTACGCGACCTGCCCATCACGATGGACAAGCTGCTGTGACCCCGGTCCGCTACCCCGCCGCGCGATACCGACCGCGCAGCCGTATCAACGGGGAAAGGGACGCCTCCACGTAATCGACGCCGAGCAGGGCGGCGATGTACAGCGTGTGGTCGCCGGCCGGGACCACTTTGGTGGTCTCGGCCTCGACGGCGGCCACGCCGCCCTCCACGATGAGCGCCTCGGTGGCGGGGCCGCGGTGGTGGCCGGTCCCGGCGACGAGCAGGCGGGCGCTGGGGCGTCCGGGGCTGGCGAAGCGGCTGGCGATGGCGGCCTGACCGGCCGAGAGCAACGTCGCCGCCCAGCGGTCGCGGCGCAGCAGCACCTCGTTGACGTAGCTCTCGGCGGCGATGCTCACCATCACCAGCGGCGGTTCGAGCGACAGCGACGCGAACGTGGTCACGGTGGTGCCGATGTCGTCACGCTCGTCACGCACCGTGATCACCGACACGCCCGCCGCCAGTTGCGCCATCGCCTCGGTGAACTCGCTCACGCCGGGATCAGGCCAGCCCGTTCTGGGACAGCCACTCCTTCGCCACGGTCGCCGGGTCGTCCTTGTCGATGGCGACGCGCTTCATCAGGCTCAGCAGCGTCGGGGTGTCGAGCTTGGCCGAGACCGAGTTCAGCGTGGTGCGCACGGTGTCGTTGACGCCCGCCTTGTTCACCAGCGGCACGATGTTCTCCGCGCCGAAGGCGTTCTTGTTGTCCTGCAGCGACACCAGCCCCTCGATCTCGATCACCGGGTCGGTGGTGAACACGTTGCCGACCTGCACCGTGCCGCTCTTGATCGCGTCGGCGGTGGCGTCGCCGGTCGGCTTCCACTCCTTGAACTCCAGCCCGTAGGTCTTCTTGAAGTTCTCCTCCTGACGCTGCCGGAACTCCGGCGGCCCGCCGACGGTGAAGTCCTTGGACACCTTCGCCAGGTCCTCGATCGTACTCAGCTTGTACTTGTCGGCGGTCTCCTTGGTGACCGTCAGCGAGTTGTTGTCCTCCGCCGCGGCCGGTTCGAGGATCTCCAGCGTCGCCGGGAGCTTCTCCTTGAGCCCGGCCACGATCTCGTCCTTGGTCCTGGCCGTGCTGTCCTTGTCCACGAAGGCGAGCAGCGAGCCGATGTACTCGGGAAGCACGGTGAGCGCCCCGCTCTGGACCTGGTCGTAGATGATCTCGCGGCTGCCGATGTTGAACTTCTCCTCCACCTGCACGCCCTTGGCGCTGAGCGCCTGGCTGTAGATCGAGCCGAGCAGGACGTTCTCCGGGAAGTTCGCCGAGCCGACCACCACCTTCGTGCCGCCGCCCTGGGAGGAGGCGGACGCCCCGGTGGTGGGCTCGGCGAGGGGATTGTCGTTCCCCCCACCGCAGCCGGCCAGGGCAAGCGCGGCGGACAGCGCGATCACCACGCCGCCGAACAGACGTCTCATCATGATTCCCTTCTAATTTAGGGGGTAATTGGAGACTAGCGTCCCTTGACCCCCCGGGACACCAGCAGCCGCTGCGCGAGCGTGAACAGCAACTGCACTGCGAGCGCGAGCAGCACCACGAGCACCGCTCCGCCGATCGTGCTGGGGAAGTCCTTGGTGGCCAGGCCGTCGATGATGAACCGGCCCAACCCGCCGAGCCCCACGTACGCGGCCACGGTCGCCGTCGCCACCACCTGGATCGCCGCCAGCCGCAGCCCGAGCAGGATCAGCGGCAGCGCCACCGGCACCTGCACCCGGGCCAGCACCTGGTGGCCGCGCAGGCCCATCCCGTACGCGGCGTCGCTCAGGTCGGAATCGACGCCCCGGATGCCCTCATAGGTGTTCACCAGGATCGGCGGCACGGCGAGCGCCACCAGCGGCACGAGCACCGGCAGCGTCCCCACCCCGACCAGCAGCATCACCAGCACGAGCAGCCCGAGCGTGGGCAGCGCCCGCGCCGCGTTCGCCGTGATCACCACCGCGAGCGCGCCCCGCCCGGTGTGGCCGATCAGCAGGCCGAGCGGCACCGCGATCAGGGCGGCAAGCGCCAGCGCCAGCAGGGAGAACTCCAGGTGCTCGACGAGCCGCGCCGGGATGCCGTAGGGCCCGGACCAGTTGGCCGGGTCGCCGAAGAACTCGGCCAGCCAGTTCATCCGGCGCTCCTCTCCCGCGCCCACGGGGTGAGCAGCCGCTGTGCGAGCACGAGCAGGCCGTCGGCGACGACCGCGAGCAGCACCACGAGCACGATGCCGACGATGATCGGCGTGGGGAAGCGAAGCTGCCAGCCGGTGATGAACAGCCCGCCGAGGCCGCCCCTGCCGATCAGCGCGCCCACGCTCACCAGGCTGATGCTGGAGACGGTGGCCACCCGCAGCCCGGCGAGCACGACCGGCACCGCGATCGGCAGCTCCACCTGGATCAGCCGCCGCAGCGGCCGGAAGCCCATCGCGTCGGCCGACTGCCGCACGTGGTCGGGCACGGAGGTGAGCCCGTCCACCACGGCCGGAATGAGCACGGCGAGGGCGTAGAACGTCAACGGGATGATCACGGTGGCGCGCTCGGCGAGGCCGGTGATCGGGATGAGCACGATGAAGACGGCCAGCGACGGCAGCGAGTAGACGACGTTCATGACGCCGAAGGTCGGCTGGTAGAGGAAGCGCCACCGGGCGCAGGCCAGGCCGATCGGCAGGGCGAGGATCAGGCCGAGCAGCGCCGGCAGCAGCGCCATGATCGCGTTATCGACGAGCAGGTCCCAGATCATCGGCCAGTTGCGCTGGATCCACGCCCACCGGATCAGCGGCTCCTGTGCGCTCATCCGCCCTCCCCGCCGCTGTAGGCGTCGGCGGCGGCGCGCACCAGCGCCACGTCGAGCACGTCGCGGGTGACGACCCCCTCGACCCGGCCCTCGTCGTCCACGGCGATCGCGGCGCCGCAGGGCGACAGCAGCGCGGCGTCCAGCGCGGCCCGCAGCGAGTCGTGCTTGACGCGATACGTCCCGAAGGCGGTCAGGTGCCCGTTCCACGCGGCCCGCCAGCCGAGCGGACGCCGGTCCTCGTCCACGACGACCACCCAGTCGGCGCCCTCCGGCGCAGGGTCCTCCCGTCGTACCACCAGGTCCCGCCGCAGCAGCAGGTCCTCGGCCGGAAGGAACGACAGCAGGCGGATGCCCCGGTCCCGGCCGAGGAAGGAACGCACGAAGTCGTCGGCGGGCGCGGCGAGCAGCTCCGGCGGGGTGGCGTGCTGGGCCAGGTGCCCGCCCACCCGCAGCACCGCCACCCGGTCGCCCAGCTTGATCGCCTCGTCGATGTCGTGGGTGACGAACACGATCGTCTTGCGCAGCTCGGCCTGCAGCCGCAGCAGCTCCTCCTGCAGGCTCGCCCGCACGACCGGGTCCACGGCGCTGAACGGCTCGTCCATCAGCAGCACCGGCGGGTCGGCGGCGAGCGCGCGGGCGACGCCGACGCGCTGCTGCTGCCCCCCGGAAAGCTGGTACGGGTACCGGTCGGCCAGCTCGTCGCCGAGCCCCACCCGCTCCATCAGCTCCCGCGCCCGGCCGCGCGCCTTCTTCTTGTCCCACCCCAGCAGGTACGGCACTGTCGCGATGTTGTCCACGATCCGCCGGTGGGGAAACAGCCCACCGTGCTGAATCACGTATCCGATGCCACGCCGCAACGTCGGCGGATCGATTTCACGCACGTCCCGCCCGTCGAGCAGCACGCGTCCCTCGGTGGGATCGATCATTCGATTGATCATGCGCAGCGACGTGGTCTTCCCGCACCCGGACGGCCCGACGAAGACGGTGATCTCCCCCGTGGGCGCCTCAAGGCTGAGATCATTGACCGCCACAGTCCCGCCCGGGTACCGCTTGGTGACACCTTCAAAACTGATCACACGTTCCCCCTACCTACCGGGACAGACTACGGTGGCCGTTCGGTCCGGTTTTCCTCCTGCTTTGCCGGTAGATGCTCATGGACAGAGCTGAAGATCTCTTTAAGTATCAAGGAAAGAATCTAACTAGTACGCATCAGATAGTGCGCTGACCGGCCACATCTTGGCATTATTGCGAGGAGTGCCATTCTTCATCTTGGACCACACAGACCTCAGGGGAACCGGCCGTGTCTCACCCGCTCTCCGATCAACGGACGCACAGCGACCTGATCGCCGAGCTGTACGACCGCCACGCCGCCGGGCTGTTCGCGTACTGTTTCGACCAGCTCGGCGACAAGGGGACCGCCGCCGACGCGGTTGTCGCGGTCCTCACCAGCGTTCCGGTCATGCAGCCCCGCCGCGCCCTGCTCTTCGCTCTCGCCCGCCGGGAGATCGCCCGGCGTGATGTGGTCTACTTCCCCCCGATCGTCGACTTCGCCGTGGATCCGCCGACGGCCCTGATCGAGCGCGTGATCCGCGACCTGCGCCCCCACCAGCGCGAGGTCCTGCTGCTGGCCTCCGTGTGCCGGCTCGCCCCCGACGAGCTCGCCGACGTGCTCGACGTCGCCATCGACACCGCCGGGCAGCTCATCGTCTCGGCCCGCAACCGGTTCACCCAGTCCCTGAAGACGGCGCTCTACCACGCCCGGCACGCCGAGTACGTGCCCGAGCGCGTGGCCGAGGTCTACGGCGCCCTCGAGGTCGCCCCCATCGAGGACGTCCTGGCCCGCCTGCCCTGGCAGCGCCCGCCCGCCGACCTGCGCGCCCGCCTCTTGGCGATCCTGCCCTCGCTCGACCCGGCGGGGCTCACCCAGCCCAAGACCAGGCTCCCGGTCAAGCAGCTCTGGCCCACCACGCCGGACTGGCCGCTCCCCCTCTCCGACCCCGACCAGACGACGAGCACCTCGCTCATCCCCGTCGTCTCCCCACCCTCCCTCAGCACCGCGGGCGGGGACGGCAAGCCCAAGCACGAGGCGACCACCGAACCGATCCCCCGCCTCCAGGGCTCGATCCTCGCCGCCATGGCCGAGGCCAAGGCCTTCCGCCCGTGGTCCCGCAAGCAGCAGAGCCCGGCCGCTTCCGAGCCCCCGCAGGATTCCCCCGCGACCCCGGACAAGCCGAAAAAGCCCAGAAGAACCCACCGGGCCGACAAAACCCACAGGCCCGACAGAACCGGGACGACGCACGGCAAGACCGAGCAGCGGCCCCCCGCCATCTCGCTCTCCGCCCCGGTCCCCAGCGACCTCCTCGACCCGCCGACCGACCCCACCACCTCTCCGATCCCCGACGAACCGGCCGTCCCCTCGCCGGAGACCGCCGGCACCACCGAGGACACCGCCGCCGACGCCACACCGGCCACGGACCAGACGTACGAAGGACCCGCGACCGAGGAAAGCCCGACCGGCGAGGTCACGCCCCCCGCCAAGCGCTCCCGCGCCCTCCCCGGTGCGAAACGCCGCTGGTTCATCCGCTCCAGCACCCCGAGCCGGCACGGCAAGTTCAAGCCGCTGAAGAGGGGCGAGCATCACTTCGACTGGGCCTGGGAGCTCGTCGGCCTCCTGCTCGCCATCGCGATCGCGCTCACCGTCTTCTTCTCGATGCCGATGATCGTCACGCCCTAGCCCGAGGGCGAAGGCGGCCATGCCGTGACGCCGTTCGCGCGGCGTGTGACACTGAGTGACGTTCATGCGCCCAGTGTGGCAGGCGTCACCGACAGTTTCCGGATGCCCGGGAGGATCGCTCCGCCAACGTCGCAGGTAAGAGGCCAATTCACAATTCTTCGGTAACAATCGGCCGTCTGCGCGCACTTCTTTCTGTCAGGGAAACGCCCGGGACGGAAGGGCAGGCGGTGACGGAAGACTCTCAACGGTTCACCACGATGTACGACCTGTATCGACAACGTGTGTGGGCCTATGTGGTCTCTCAGGCCGGCCGGCAGATCGCCGACAAGGTGGTGAGCGAGACGTTCGCGATCGCCTGGCGGCGGTTCGACGACGTCCCCGAGCCCGCCCTGCCGTGGCTGCTCAACGTCGCCCGCACCGTGCTGCGGCACAACATCCGCGAGGACATCAGACGCGAGTCGCTCGCCGGCGAACTGTACGCCCACGCGGCGGCGGATCACGCCGAGAAGGTCGCCGAGCGGCTGGCCGTGCTCACGGCGCTGGCGTCGTTGACCGAGGCCGAACGGGAGCTGCTGATCCTGGTGGCATGGCAGGGGCTGTCGCCACGTGACGCGGCACGGGTCGTCGGATGTTCCGCGACGGCCTTCCGGGTGCGGCTGCACCGCGCCCGCAAACGCCCCCGGGTGCGCGAGCTGAACAAGGATTGGTCATGAACGCGATGGATCGACTGCGGGCGGCCCGCCCGGACTACTACGACAGCCCGCTGGACGCGCGTACGCGCACCGAGGAGCTGAGCTTCGCCATGGCGCAGCCCCGGACGCCGCGGCCCGACCGCCTCCGCAGGAGGACGTGGGATCTGGGCCTGGTCGGCGTGGCGGCGGCCACCGCCATCGCGATCGGCGTCGGCGTGGGCCTCGGCGGCGCGACGGGGCTCGGCCGCGGCACAAGCGGCGGTGGTGAGACGCCCCCCGGCGGGGCGGTGGCGGCGTCCTCCACACAGGGCGGCGACCGGAAACCGGCCGTACGGCTCTCGGCGCGAAAGGTCCTTCTCGTCGCGGCGCAGGCGTCGCTGCAGGCCCCCGAGGAAAGCGGGGCGTACTGGTACGTCGAGTCGGTGTCCGGCCAGAACGACGAGGCGGGGGGCGCGGCGCGCTACACGGTCACCACCAAGATCCGCCACCGCCTGTGGGTCGCCCGCTCCCCCCGCGAGGAGAGCTGGTTCGTCGACCAGAACCTCGGCACCCGGCCCGCGCCGGGGTCGGAGGACGCCTGGCGCGAGGACGGCGCCCCCACCAGGTGGACGGTCGCCGCGGGCGACAAGCCGGGCATGAACCTGCTGCTTGAGGCCAAGGCGGGCAAGCCGTACGGCAACGCCGTCAACAGCGGCGACAGGGTCTTCGAACTGGCCGGCCGGAACGTGTCGGTGGCCGACCTGCAGACGCTGCCGTCCGACCCCGCCGAGCTGAAGCGATACCTGCTGCGGGGATACCAGGGCCACGACACCGAGTCGAACACGCCGCAGGACGCCGACTCCTGGCTCTTCCAGGTGACCGCGCGCCTGCTGCGCGACATGCCGGTGAAGCCCGCCGTCCGCGCCGCCGCCTACCAGATGCTCGCCGGCCTGGACGGGGTGCGCTCGCTGGGCGAGGTCACCGACGCGATGGGACGCGACGGCCTCGGCATCGCGCGCACCGAACGCCGGCCGGACGGCCAGGTCGAGCGGTGGCTCATCATCGACCCGGCGACCGGCATCCTGCTGTCGGAGCAGTTCGTCGCCGTGGACCTGACCGGCCCCCGCTCCTGGGCCAAGCGCGGCACCGTCCTGCACTGGCAGGCCACGATGAAGGCCGGCTGGACGAACGAGAAGCCCGCTACCCCGACGCAGTAGCCGCAGGCGTCGCCCGCACCCACCCCCGGTCGCCCTCCACGAACCCATCCAAAACCAGCCCGGCCTCGCGCAACTCGGCCGCGAAAAAATCGTCGTCGAGTCGCCTGCTGGTGAACGAGTGCGTCCACCGCCGATCCCCGACCACGTACTCCATCGTGGCGGACAGCAGCCCGGGCCCCGGGCGGTCCAGCTCCGTCAGCCGGACGACGCCGCGCCCGGGAACGTGCCGCTCGAACGGCTCGACCGTGTCGTACCACTCGGGAGGCTGCCGCTGCAGGATCACCAGGCCGTCGTCGGCCACATGCGCCCGGCAGGTGCGCAGAAAGGCGCGGCGCAGCTCATCGTCGGGCGTCTCGATCAGGAACGACATGAGCAGCACGAGGTCGAACCGCCGCCCGAGGGCGAGCGACTGGATGGGCGAACGCACGGTCTGCGCGCCCCGGATGTGCGCGAGCATCTCGGCGGACTCGTCCACGGCCACGACCGGATGCCCGAGCTCCAGCAGACGGTGGGTGACCCGGCCGACGCCCGCGCCGAGCTCCAGGATCGTGGCCCCCTCGGGGATCGCGCCGTGCACCCGCTCCGGCTCGCCCTCCGGCCGCAGCAGCGCGTAGTGCTCGACGGCCGACCCGTCGGGCGCGATCGGCCTGGGGCCGGTGCCGGTCCACGGCCTCATGCGAGGATCAACCCGCTGGTGGGGACGCCGGTCCCGGCGGTGACGAGCACGTGCCGCACGTCCGGAAGCTGGTTGGCCGCGGTGCCGCGAAGCTGCCGCACCGCCTCGGCGATTCCGTTCATACCGTGAATGTACGCCTCGCCGAGCTGGCCGCCGTGCGGGTTGACCGGCAGGCGGCCGTCGATCTCGATGCCGCCGTCCGCGATGAAGTCCTTGGCCTCGCCGCGCCCGCAGAAGCCCAGCTCCTCCAACTGCGCCAGGACGAACGGGGTGAAGTGGTCGTACAGGATCGCCGTGTCGATGTCGTCCGGGGTGAGGCCGGACTGCTCCCACAGCCGCCGCCCGACGACGCCCATCTCCGGCAACCCGGTCATGTCGTCGCGGTAGTAGCTGGTCATCATCATCTGCCCCGCGCCGGACCCCTGCGCGGCGGCGGCGATCACGGCCGGCCGGTGCCGCAGGTCGCGGGCCCGCTCGGCGGAGGTGACGACGAGGGCGACCGCGCCGTCGCTCTCCTGGCAGCAGTCGAGCAGGTGCAGCGGCTCGACGATCCACCGGGACGCCTGATGCTCGGCGAGCGTGATCGGCCGCCCGTGGAACCAGGCGGCCGGGTTGGTCGCGGCGTGGCGGCGCATCGCGACGGCGACCCGGCCGAAATCCTCGGAGGTCGCGCCGAAGACGTGCATGTACCGCGTGGCGAACATCGCCACCCACGCGGCCGGGGTCATCAGCCCGTACGGCACGTGCCAGCTCATCTCAAGACCCGCCGAGGTGGGCTCGCCGCCGAGGCGCGCGTCGGGCCGGCCGAAGCGGCGGCCCGAGCGTTCGTTGAAGGCCCGGTAGCAGACCACGACCGAGGCGGCCCCGGTCGCGACCGCCATCGCCGCGTGCATGACCGTGCCGCAGGCGGCCCCGCCGCCGTAGTCGACGCGGGAGAAGAACGACAGCTCGCCGATGCCGGTCTCGCGGGCGACGGCGATCTCCTGGTTGGCGTCGTGCGTGTAGGTGACCAGGCCGTCGACGTCGCGCGGGTCGAGCCCGGCGTCGTCGAGCGCGGCGAACACCGCCTCGGCCGCGAGCCGAAGCTCCGACCGGCCGGATCGTTTGGAGAACTCGGTGGCGCCGATCCCGGCGATCGCGGTCCGCATCAGTGCCGTCCTTCGGGTAGGGCGAGCCGAACGGTGGCGATGGCGTGCGGCCCGATGCTCACCGTGCCGCGCACGGCGACGGTGAACACGCCGTCGTCCCGGCCCTCGACCGTGCCGGTGAAGGTGAGCCGGTCGCCCGCGTACGCGGGCACGCCGAGCTTGACGTTGACGCCGCGCAGCAGCGCCTCGGGGCCGGCCCAGTCGGTGACGTACCGCTCGACCAGGCCCATCGTGGTGAGGATGTTGAGAAAGATGTCCTGCGAGCCCTGAGCGCGGGCGAGGTTCGGGTCGTGGTGCACGGGCGTGAAGTCGCGGGTGGCGATCGCCGTCGAGATGATCAGCGTGGGGGTGAGGTCGAGGGTGAGTTCGGGGAGGGTGGTTCCGGTCGCGACCTCGGCCGCGGTCAGGGTCCGCATCAACTCTCCCGGGGAGTCCATTGGGGCAGGATGAGCTCGTCGTCCATGCGCCGGAAGACGACGCGTACCGGCATGCCGACGTGGACGTCCGCGGGCGGGCAGTCCACGACGTTGCCGACGATCCGCACCCCTTCCGGCAGTTGCACGACGGCCACCGCGAACGGCGGCTCAAGGCCGGGCACGGGCGGATGGTGGTGCACGACGTGGCTGTACACCTCGCCGACGCCGCTCGCCACGGCGTACGTCCGGTTGAGCGATCGGCATGACGGGCAGACCGGCCCCGGCGGGTGTCTCAGCTCGCCGCAGTCACCGCATTTCTGGATTCGGAGCTCGCCTTCCCGCACACCCTCCCAGAAGAAGGCGGTGTCCTGGTTGATCGCCGGCTTGAGCGGGTACGGCTGCCGCCCCCCGGGTTCGGGTTTGCGCTCCCGCGGACGAAACTTCAACACCCGGAAGAGCATCTCGGCGATTGGTTCCTCGCCCGGCTCCTCGCCCGGCTCCTCGCCCGGCTCCTCGCCCGGCTCCTCGCCCGGCTCTTCGACCGGCTCTTCGACCGGCTCTTCGACCGGCCCTTCGTCCGGCTCGGCGTACCAGGTGATGATCCAGGTGATGAAGTACCCCTCGCCGAGCGCGGTCGTCTTCGGCCCGGCCAGATCGCTCAGGCGGGTGCGCGCGAGCACCCGCTCGCCCAGGCGCAGGTACCGGTGGTAGGTCTGCTCGCAGTTGGTGGCGACCACCCCGGTATATCCGTGCGCGTCCAGGGCGGACAGCAGCTCGTCGAGCGGCGTCCGCTCCCGCCCGGCGTCCATCGTCCACACCTGCATCATCGCGGGCGGCGCCACGATGTTGCCGTACGCCGTCGAGGTGTAGCGCGGGTTGGCGTCGCCCATCGCCCGCGTCCAGTGCCGGATCATGGGCAGGTTGACCGGGTCGGGCCCGGCGACGAACGGGCCCTCCCCCTCGTCGATGAGCCGCCGCGCGAGCGCCGTCAGCTCGTCGTGAACCCGCGTGCCCCGCTCGGATGTCGTCGTCACCGGTTCGACCCCTCCCTTCAGCGAGGCGGACGGGGAAGGCGGAGCCCCAGCATGGTGATGAGTTCGCGCTGCACCTCGTTGACGCCGCCGCCGAAGGTGAGCACGAGGCCGCCTTTGACCCCCCGGTCCACGCGTTCCATCATCTCGGCGGTCTCCGGGTCGGCCGGGTCGCCGAAGCGGGCGAGCGTCTCGCCGATGATCCGCCCGACCTCCTGCAGCCGCTCCGAGCCGTAGATCTTGGTGGCGGAGGCGTCGGGCGCGCCGAGCCAGCCGAGGTCCATGCCGGCCGCGACCTGCCAGTTGAGCAGCTCGTTGGTGCGGAAGCAGGCGTAGACGCGGGCCACCGCGCGCCGTACCGCCGGTTCCTCGATCGCCCCCGTATGGCGGGCCCAGGCGACGAACCGGTCGTAGTGGTGGCCGAGGCTCCCGGCCGACCCGAGCGTGACCCGTTCGTGGTTGAGCTGGTTGACGATGAGGTCCCAGCCCTTGTTCTCCTCGCCGACGAGCATGTTCACCGGCACGCGTACGTCGGAGTAGTAGGTGGCGTTGGTGTGGTGCCGCCCGTCCATCGTGGTGATCGCCGTCCACGAGAAGCCCGGGTCGGCGGTGTCCACGATCAGCATGGAGATGCCGCGGTGCCGCTTGGCCTCGGGATCGGTGCGGGCGGCGAGCCAGATGTAGTCGGCGTGGTGCGCGCCGGAGGTGAAGATCTTCTGGCCGTTCACCACGTAGTGGTCGCCGTCCTTGACGGCGGTGGTGCGCAGCGAGGCGAGGTCGGTGCCGGCCTCCGGCTCGGTGTAGCCGATCGCGAAGTGGCATTCGCCGGCCAGGATGCGCGGCAGGAACAGCTCCTTCTGCTCGGCCGTGCCGTACTGCATGAGCGTGGGGCCGACCGTCTGCACGGTGATGATCGGGTACGGGACCTCGGCGCGGGCGATCTCGTTGGCGAAGATCTGCTGTTCGAGCGGGCCGTACCCGCCTCCGCCGTACTCCTTGGGCCAGCCGATGCCGAGTTTGCCGTCGCGGCCGAGGCGGCGGCAGTGCGCCATGTACGTTTCGCCGAACGGATCCTCGGAGATCTTCGCGCGTTCCTCCGGGGTCAGGCAGGTGGTGAAGTATTCGCGCAGTTCGTCGCGGAGCCGCTTCTGCTCGGCGGTGAGGTCGATCAGCATCAGACCAGCGCTCCGATCGTGTCGAGCTGGGCCTCGGCGCCGCCCAGCAGGTGGGCGCAGTGCTTGGCCAGGGCGAAGTAGCGGTGCAGCGGGTAGGTGATGTCGACGCCGAGGCCGCCGTGCAGGTGCTGGCAGGTGTAGAGGGCGGCGAGCGCGGAGTCGGCGGCGGTGTGCGCGGCGATCGACAGGTCGAGTTCGGCCTCCTCGGGCAGGCCGTTGTCGATGCGCCAGGCCCCCGACCACATCGCCACGTCCAGGGCCCGCCCCGCGATGTACACGTCGGCGATCTGCACGGTGACGGCCTGGAACTCGGCGAGGGCGCGCCCGAACTGCCGCCGCGTGCGGATGTGTTCGGTGGTGAGCTCAAGCGCCCCGGCGAGGGCGCCGGACGCGGTCGCGGTGATCCCGGCGAGGGCGATGCGCCGCAGCCCGGCGACGGCGTCGGCGTCTCCGACCGCCTCGCCCGGGGTGCCGTTCAGCTCAAGCGCCGCGCACGGCTCGCCGGTCGCGGTGGGCACGGCGTGCGTGGCCGCGACCGTGGCCGGATCGACGAGGAACAGGCCCGCGCCGCCGTCGTCGGTCGCGGCGGGGACGAGGACGCGGGAGGACTCCAGCGCGTACGGCACGCCCCCGGTGCGCCCGTCGAGGCGGAATCCGCCGGAGCCGTCGGGCCGGGCGGTGACCGCGGCGGGCCGTACGGGACCGGCCGGGCCGGGTTCGCGCAGCGCCACCGCGAGCACCGACTCGCCCTCGGCCAGCGGGGCGAGCGCGGCCCGCTGCTCCGGCGTGCCGTACGTGGCGATCGTCAGCGCGGCGACCAGCGACGGCAGCGCGGGCACGGGCGCGACGCGCACGCCGGTCTCCCGCAGGACCACCGCCATCTCGATCGCGCCGAGCCCCGCGCCCCCGGCCTCCTCGGGCAGGCACGCGCCGAGCAGCCCGGCCTGGGCCATCGCCTTCCAGATGCCGCGCTCGTACGGCTGCCCGCTCGCGTCGTGCGCGTCGAGGCGGGCGACGGCGGCCTCGCGCGTGAGCACCTCGGCGGCGAGACCGCGTAGCTCGGCCTGGGTCTGGTTCGGGTTGAAGTCCACGCACCCCTCCTCCAGTCAGCCGCAAAGTAGAACAGATTCCAAATCATGTCTAGTGCAGAAACATTCCGATATGTGGGAAATATCGGGGAACATCACGTGAGCAGGGGGCGATTGTGACCAGCGGGTAACCCCGTCGGTCTTGCCGGAAATCAGATAACGTGTTCTTATGCGTACGTCGCATGCCCCTCTCGACGTCTTGCCGACGCCAGAGGAGGCCACCGCAGTGAACCGTCAGCCCAACGGCGCACGGGCCAGGAGCCAGCTCCAGCGACGCAAGCGCATCATCCAGGCCGCCGCCGCGCTCGCCTCCCGGGGCGGCGTCGAGGCGATGCAGATGCGCACCGTCGCCGAACGGGCCGGGGTCGCCCTCGGCACGCTCTACCGGTACTTCCCCTCGAAGATGGACCTGGTCGTGGCGGTGGTGGACGAGGAGCTCGACCTGCTGGAGAGCAGCATCGAGCGCCGCCCGCCGTCCGCGCCCACACCGGCGGGGCGCGCCGTGGACGTGTTCATGCGGGCCGCCCGCGGTCTCATGCGCGAGCCGGAACTCGCCGACGCGCTCGTCCGGTCGCTGATCCTCGCCGAGGTGCGCACGCCCTTCGGCGACCGCCTGACCGAGCTGCTGCTGCGCGTCGCCTCCACCCGGGACCAGGTCACCGAGGAGCAGCTCGCGCTGTCCCACGCCCTGTCGAGCGTCTGGGTGATCGAGCTGCTGGAGATGCTGCGCGGGCGGCGCACCTACGAGGAGATGGCGCGGCGCATCGAGATCGCCGCGAACCGCCTGTTCGCGGACCTCTGACCTGGCATGTCAAAGTAGAACGGGTTACAGTCCCGACCAGAACAGGATTCTCCCCCTGGAGGTCGGCATGGGCAGCCCGGTCATCGTCGAAGCGGTCCGCACCCCGATCGGCAAACGCGGCGGCTGGCTCGCCGGCGTCAAACCGGTCGCCCTCCTCGCCGCCGCCCTGAACGGGCTGGTCAGCCGGGCCGGGATCGACGCGGCGATCGTCGGCCAGGCGTTCGTCGGCTGCGTCACCCAGGCGGGCGAGCAGGGCGCGCACGTGGGACGCAGCGCCTGGCTGTACGCGGGCCTGCCGTACCAGACCGGGGTCACCACCCTCGACGCCCAGTGCGGATCCGCGCAGCAGGCCGTGCACCTGGCCGCCGCGATGATCCAGGCCGGGGTGATCGACGTCGCGGTGGCGTGCGGCGTCGAGGTGATGAGCCGGGCCCCGCTCGGCAGCAACGTGCGCCCGGCGAACCCCCGGCCCGACGACTGGTCGATCGACCTGCCGGACCAGTTCACCGCCGCCGAGCGCATCGCCGTACGGCGCGGGCTCACCCGGGAGCGGCTCGACGCGTTCGGGGTGCGCTCGCAGCGGCTCGCCGCCAAGGCGTGGGCCGACGGCCGGTTCGAGCGCGAGATCGTCCCGGTCGCCGCGCCGGTGCTCGGGGAGGACGGCGAGCCCACCGGCGAGACCCGCCACGTCACCCGCGACCAGGGCCTGCGCGAGACCACCCCGGAGGGGCTCGCCCGCCTCAAGCCGGTCCTCGGCGAGCACGCCCTGCACACCGCCGGCACCTCCTCCCAGGTCTCCGACGGCGCCGCCGCCGTCCTGCTGATGAGCGAGGAGGCCGCCGCACGGCACGGCCTGCGCCCCCGCGCCCGCATCCTCGCCCAGGCCCTGGTCGGCTCCGAGCCGTACTATCACCTCGACGGCCCGGTGGACGCCACCGCGAAGGTCCTCGCCGCCGCCGGCATGTCCATCGGCGACCTCGACCTCTTCGAGGTGAACGAGGCCTTCGCCGCCGTGGTCCTGTCGTGGGCCTGCGTCCACGAACCCGACATGTCCCGGGTGAACGTCAACGGCGGCGCGATCGCGCTCGGCCACCCGGTCGGCGCCACCGGCTCCCGGCTGATCACCACCGCCCTGCACGAACTGGAGCGCTCCGACGGGTCCACCGCTCTGATCACGATGTGCGCGGGCGGCGCCCTCGCCACCGCCACGATCATCGAGCGGATCGGCTGAGCCGGGACTCAGACGACGGGGAGGATGGCCGCCGCGCGCATCGCGGCGAGCACGGCGGCGGCCATGCCCGCCATGCCCCGGGCGTTGGGGTGGATGGGGATCGCGCCCTGGACGCCCTCGATGCCCTCGATCCACCGCGTGCCCGACGTCTGGCAGGCCTCGTGGCCGATGCTCGGCGTGTAGGTGTCCACGAAGATCGCGCCGTTGGCGGTGGCCTGGGCGGCGAGGCTCTGGTTGAACCGCTGGATCTTGGCGTTGAGGTACGGGACGTCGCCGCGGGCGAGCGGGATGTCCATGGCGCACTTGTCCTTGGCGTCCGGGAGGACGGCCGGGTAGCCGACGAGGAACACGACCGCCTGCGGGGCGCGCTCGTGGATGCCCTGGAGCACGCCGGCGACCTTCGGCATCGCGGCGGCGATGCGCGCGTCGAGGGCGTCGGTGCCGTTCTTGGTGTACTTCTTCTTGCAGGGCGAGCCGTCCGGGACGAGCACGCCGCCGACGGCGCACGCGGCCAGGATCTTGAAGAAGTCGGCGTCGTTGCCGCCGATGGTGATCGTGACGACCCGGGTGTCCGGCTTCAGCGCGTCGTACTGCGGGGGGTTGTTGTGCTGGCGGGTGGTCATGTGGTGGGTTTCCGCGCCGCTGCATGACACGTCGGTGAACGCGCTCGGCGCGAGCTCCGCCGCCACCAGCGTGGGGTAGTTGTTCGTGGAGCGGCCGCACAGTCCGGAGGTGATTCGCAGATGCGGGATGCCGGGACCGGCGGCGTAGGAGTCGCCGAGCGCGACGTAACGGCCCGCGAGGCCCGCCGCGGCCGCTTTCGCGGTCGCAGGGGTGGTCGCACCGGGCAGGGCGATCGCGGCGATGATCGCGAGGGCGGCGATCAGGGCGAGACGTCGCGGACGATGGGATGAGCGGGGTTTGGGGCCGGGAGAGGTGAGGCGGGGACGCATGGCAATCCTCCTGTGGGCAACCCGGCGACGGCCGTGAATATGACCGGCCGGGCCAAATCAATGTGAGGATCGAAGGGGCTGCGAAGATCGTGCCTACCCCGCGGTAACAATGTCAACTATCAAATGGGTATGGCACTGCTACCAGCGACTTTGGATATACGGAAATAGCATCTGATAGGCAGGCGGAAACCATTGACAAGGGCCAATCCGCCACCGCGCGCATTGGCCCGCAGAGCACCCAATTAGTCCGATTTATCCGGCATTGATGTCCATCGGCCTGCGATCCGCCCCCCACCGTCACCGACGCCTGAGCAGGCTCAGCCCGGTTGATGTCCATCGGTTCGCGAACCTGCCCGCGCCACCGCTCCCCGCCGGTCACCGGATCGTCGGCACCCGGCCGTTCTCGGCCCATTCGATGCCGACTCCGGGTAGCCCTCTGGTCCACCTTCCGGTCTTTTCAGCGAGCAGCGTCCTATCCGCCCGCCGCGGCGAGGCGAGACGGCACCGGTGGGTGCCACCTAGTCGAGCGCCAGGTCCGCCAGCACGCCGTAATGGTCGGAGGCGTACAGGCCCTGCGGGCCGGGGGCGTCGCCGGTGAGCCTCGCCTTGATGACCCGGGCCTGTGGCGTACGCAGCAGAATGCGGTCGAGGCGGGCGGGGCGGCCGGATAAAGAGGAGATCGCGGCCAGCGGGTTGGCCGTCGGGTCGAACGTCGGGGTGCCGTCGCCTGCCCCGCGTGCCTCGGTCCAGGCGTCGCGCAGGCCGAGGACGCCGGCGGGGCCGTCCGGCCCGGAGTCGCCGTCGTTGAAGTCGCCGACGAGGACCACGTCGCCGTCAACGGCCGCCAGCACTTCCGCGAGACGCGCCAGTTCGATTTGCCGTTTGGCCGCCCCGTTGACGGAGTGATCACTGGTCAGGTGCGTGTTCGCCACCACGAGCGGTCCGGCCGCCGTCTCCACGGTGATCGCGGCGACGGCCTTGTGCGGGCCGAGGGCGTGCACAGCCGCCTCTCGCACCGGTAACCGGCTGAGCAGCAGCAAACTGCTGTCGCGCACGTCGCGTCCGCCGGGGTCGGTGCCGAGGACGTAGACGTCGCGCACCCATCGGGCGCGCAGCACCAGGTCCAGCAGCCCCGCCTCGACCTCCTGCAGGGCGATCACGTCGGCGTCCGCCTCCGCCAGCGCGGCCAGCAGCAGCGGTCTGCGCCGGGCGGTCTGGATCCGGTCGCTGTTGTAGCGGTCCCACAGCGTGTTCCAGGTGAGCACGCGCAATCGCCGAGCCGACGCTCGGCCATCCCGCTGTACGGCTCCCGCGGGCTTCCAGCCGTCCACCGGATCCCACGCGTGCGGCGTACGGACGCTGAAGAACGGCGCACGCAGCAGTCGCGGGTCATGCGCACGTCCGGCCACCAGCGAGTCGATTCGGTCGATGCCCGAGGCCCGGTCCCAGACCACCACTCCGTCGGCCTCGACGAAAAGCACCCGATGCCGCGGAATGTCGCCCCCGGGAACGAAGGCCGCGAACGGGTTCCGCGCCCCGCTGGTCCACTCCGAACACGAACCGGGCGGGATCGAAACGCGGATCCCACCGAACCCGGTGGTAGATCTCCTCACTTGTACGCATCAATCCCCCAGTAACTCCGAGCAGGCACCGAGTCCCCGACCTCGCCCGACCACCGTTCGATTCACACTCTTCGCGCCGACGGCGGGGGCGATTGGGCCCCAGAAGGCAGAAACACACCCCTCGGCGGGCCTCATGGCTCGCCTCCAAGGAGTTCTCCTTCGGCGTCGTCGATGGTCCCCCGGGCCCCGATGTACCAGGTGCGGTGCGCGTGTCCCGGATAGGGCGGGACGAAGCGGTGCAATTGGGTGGTGAGAACTCCCGGAGGCACCGGATGCGGCCGGGTGGCGTTCCGTCGGGCCAGTTCGTCCTCGTCGATCAGCAGGACCGCGTGCGTGATCAGGGCGTCGCGGCGGCGGGCCACCCCGTGGACCAGGAAACGCTGATGCTGGTTGAGGCTGGTCGCGTCCCAGACGACGGTTCCGCCCTTCGCGAGCGCCGCGTCGAGCCGATCCAGTCCCTCGCGCAGGACGTCGGCGTTGCCCCGTTGCTCGGACCGACTGCCGCGCGCCTCGCGAAGGTCGTCGAGCGAGACCCCTGCAGCGCCTTGACCCACGCCCGGGAGGGATGGTGTCCCGAGTCGAGCGAGCGCGCGTGCGACCCGTCGGCGTACAGCGTGGTGTTCTCCCCGTCGAGCTTCTCGGTCACCACGACCTCGCGCCCGATCAGCCCGGACAGATCGCCGCTGCGCACGTCGTCCGCCGAGGCCCCCCGGCGACCAGGGCAGATGCGGCGTACGTGGATAGGGCCTCCGCATGATCCGCTCCGCTGACGACGATTTCGGGCCCCGTCACTGTAAGTGCCGGGTAAACAGCGCTTCAAACGAATAAGACCCGACTACGCGTTCTAGGATGTCCGGCGATCACGTCGATCAGGTTTCCCTTGACGGCCCCGGATCGCCGTAATAGAACACGTTTCAGAAACGACCCCAACCGAGCGCTTGATCACCGATCGGTTCGTTGGAAGGTTCCTCTCGAATGACTCCCTCCCTGCAGCCCGACGTCGAGATGCGCATCGATCTCGTCGACCACGACCAGTACGCCACCGCCGGAATGCCGCACGAGCAGTTCACCTGGCTGCGCGCGAACGCTCCGGTCTACTGGCACCACGGCGACGACGAGAAGGGCTGGCCGGGGTTCTGGGCCGTGATGAAACACGCCGACGTGGTGCACATTTCCCGGCACTCGGACCTGTTCTCCTCGTGGCGGCGGCTGGCGCTCTTCCCCGAGGTCCCCGACGAGGCGCTCGAACTGCAGCGCCTCATGATGCTCAACCAGGACCCGCCGGAGCACACCCGCCGCCGTTCCCTCGTCAACCGCGGCTTCACCCCGCGCGCCATCGGCACCCTTGAGGAGCACATCCGGGAGATCTGCGAGAACCTGATCGACGAGGCCCTCGCCAAGCCCGAACTGGACTTCGTCCGCGACATCGCCGCCCCGCTCCCCCTCTACGTGATCTGCGAACTGCTCGGCGCCCCGACCGAGGACCGCCACCAACTCTTCGAGTGGTCCAACCAGATGATCGGCGCCGACGACCCCGACTACGCCGCCGCCGCCGACGCCCCCGCGGCGGCCGCCCAGGTGTACGCGTACGCCAACCGCCTCGCCGCCGAGCGTCGCGAGCGTCCCCGCAACGACATCGTCACCAAGCTGCTGCAGCCCGACGAGAACGGCGACGTCCTGGACGAGAACGAGTTCAACGTGTTCGTCATGCTGCTGGTGGTCGCGGGCAACGAGACCACCCGCAACGCGGCCTCCGGCGGCATGCTCGCCTTCTTCGAGCATCCCGACCAGTGGGCCCGCCTCGTCGCCGACCCCTCCCTCTCCGAGAGCGCCGCCGAGGAGATCGTCCGCTGGGTCTGCCCGGTCAACCTGTTCCGCCGTACGGCCACGCGGGACACCGAGATCCGCGGTCAGAAGATCCGCGAGGGCGACAAGGTCGTGGTGTTCTACGGCTCGGCCAACCGCGACGAGGACGTCTTCGACAACCCCTTCGCCTTCGACATCGGCCGCAACCCCAACCCGCACATCGGCTTCGGCGGCGGAGGGGCCCACTTCTGCCTCGGCAACCACCTGGCCAAGCTCGAACTCCGCGTCCTGTTCGAGACCCTCGCCCGCCGCATGCCCACCCTCCACCAAACGGGCGAGGCCCGCCGCCTGCGCTCGTACTTCGTCAACGGCATCAAGAGCCTCCCCGTAGGCGTTTAGAAATGATCACGGCCACGAGGAATGCTGGTGAGGATCCTCACCGGCGCTGAGCAGCCGGATGTCGGATTCGACCATCATGGCGATGAGCTGCTCGAAGGTGACCTCGGGTTCCCAGCCGAGCTGGGTGCGGGCCTTCTTCGGGTCGGCGCAGAGCAGATCGACCTCGGCGGGCCGGTGCAGGGACTCGTCGCAGACGACGTACCGCTCCCAGGGCAGGCCCGCCGCCTCGAAGGCCGCGACGACGAGCTCGCGCACCGAGTGCGTGCGCCCGGTGCCGATCACATAGTCCTCGGGCGAGTCCCTGCGCAGCATCATGTGCATGGCGCGGACGTAATCGCCGGCGAAGCCCCAGTCGCGGCGGGCCTCCAGGTTGCCGAGCCGGAGCTCGTCGGCGAGCCCGAGCTTGATGCGCGCGACGCCGAGCGACACCTTGCGGGTGACGAACTCGGCGCCGCGGCGCGGCGACTCGTGGTTGAACAGGATGCCCGAGACGGCGAACATGCCGTACGACTCACGGTAGTTCTGCGTGAGGAAATGCCCGTAGGCCTTCGCCACCCCGTACGGCGAACGCGGGTGAAACGGCGTCCGCTCGGTCTGCGGCGTCTCCCTGACCTGCCCGAACATCTCCGACGACGAGGCCTGGTAGAAGCGGATCTGCCCGGCGGAGGCCCCGCGCGAGGCGGTGACGCCCGAGCACACGCGGATCGCCTCCAGCATCCGCAGCACGCCCATGCCGGTGACCTCGGCGGTGAGCTCGGCCTGCTCCCACGACATCGGGACGAAGGAGATCGCCCCCAGGTTGTAGACCTCGTCCGGTTGGACCTTCTCCATCGCCGAGATCAGCGACCCCTGGTCGAGCAGGTCGCCGCGGACGAGCCGCACGTCCCGCAGGAGCGTGCGGACGCGGGAGACGCGCGGGTTGGACTGCCCGCGCACCAGCCCCCAGACCTCGTAGCCCTCCGCCAGCAGATGCTCGGCGAGATAGGAGCCGTCCTGACCGGTGATGCCGGTGATCAGCGCACGCCTGGCCAACAGGCCCTCCTTGCTCTTCGGGTACGGCCCACCTGCGGGCCGATTGCCCGAATCATCGTCTATGACTCCGGAATGTACCGCCATGACGGTCTTGTCACTCAGCCTCCAACCCCGTACGAAAGCACGCATTGGACGCGAAGTCCCCCTGCCTACCGCCCAGTAGGACACTCGGGTTAAGGTCATCCTCACGGTACATGTCCGTACGAAAGGGGTGGCCCTTTGGAGCAGCGTGACCATGAGCTCACCGCCGAGCCCACGGATACCGAGCCTTTGAGGGTCGCGCTGCTGTCCTACCGCAGCAAGCCCACGTGCGGCGGCCAGGGCGTCTACCTGCGCCATCTCAGCCGCGAACTGGTCGCCCTCGGCCACCACGTCGAAGTCTTCTCCGGCCAGCCGTACCCGGAGCTCGACGAGGGCGTGATCCTCAACAAGGTGCCGAGCCTCGACCTCTACCGCGACGAGGACCCTTTTCGGACCCCGAAACTCGACGAATACCGTGACTGGATCGACTGGCTCGAAGTCGGGACGATGTGGACGGCAGGCTTCCCCGAGCCGCTCACCTTCAGCCTGCGCGCCTACCGGGAGCTGAAGCGCCGCGTCGGCGACTTCGACGTGGTGCAGGACAACCAGACCCTCGGGTACGGCGTGCTCGGCATCCAGCGCCACTTCCCGGTCGTCGGCACGATCCACCACCCGATCAGCGTGGACCGCCGCATCGAGTTGGAGGCCGCCGAGGGCTGGAAGAAGCTGACGATGCGCCGCTGGTACGGGTTCGTCCGCATGCAGAGCCACGTGGCGCCCCGGCTCAACCCGATCCTCACCGTGAGCGAGTCGAGCCTCGCCGACATCCACCGCGACTTCAACGTGCCCCAGCGCAACATGCGCCTGATCCCGCTGGGGGTGGATACCCGATATTTCCATCCACGCCCCCACCTGCCGAAACGCCCCGGCTCGATCGTCGCCGTCGCCAGCGCCGACTCCCCGATGAAGGGCGTCGCCACGCTGCTGCACGCGGTCGCCAAGCTCGCCACCGAACGCGACGTCAACGTGACCGTGGTGAGCCGCCCCACCCCGGGCGGGCCGACCGAGCGGCTCGTGCAGGACCTCGGGCTCGGCGACCGGGTCAGGTTCGTGCACGGCATCAGCGACGACGAGCTCGGCGAGCTCATCGCCACCTCGGAGATCTCCGTCGTGCCGTCGCTGTACGAGGGCTTCTCGCTGCCCGCCGTCGAGCACATGGCGTGCGGCACGCCGCTGGTGGCGAGCCGTACGGGGGCGCTGCCCGAGGTCGTCGGCGACGCCGCCGTCCAGGTCGCGCCGGGCGACGCCGAGGAGCTCGCGGCGGCCCTGCGCCGGCTGCACGACTCCCCCGCCGAACGCGAACGCGTCGGCAAGGCCGGTTACGACCGCGTCATGGAGCGCTTCACCTGGCACGTGGTGGCCAAGCGCACGGTGGAGGCCTACCGCGAGGCGATCGCCGCCCGCGCGTCCAGAAAGGGAAACCGCTAAGTGCTGACCGTCGACTTCGGCCGGCTCCCGGTGGGGCCGGGTCATCGTGTGCTCGATCTGGGCTGCGGCGGCGGCCGGCACGCCTTCGAGGTGCTGCGGCGCGGCGCCGAGGTGGTCGCGTTCGACCAGGACGCCGCCGAACTGGAGAAGGTCGCCGGGATGTTCGCCGCCATGGGCAAGGCGGGCGAGGTCCCCGACGGCGCGAGCGGCACCACCGTGACCGGCGACGCGCTCGACATGCCGTTCCCCGACGCCTCCTTCGACCGCGTCATCGCCGCCGAGGTCCTGGAGCACATCCCCGACGACATGACCGCGATATCCGAGATCGTCCGGGTGCTGAAGCCGGGCGGCATGCTCGCCGTCACCGTGCCGAGCTTCCTGCCCGAACGCATCTGCTGGGCGCTATCGGAGGACTACCACACCGCCCCCGGCGGCCACATCCGGATCTACACCCTCGCCGAGCTGAAGGCGAAGCTGAAGTCCGCCGGGCTCAGGGTCGGCTGGCACCACCACGCCCACGGGCTGCACTCGCCGTACTGGTGGATCAAGTGCGCGGTGGGGGTGAACAACGACGACCACCCCCTCGCCAAGGCCTACCACGACCTGCTGGTGTGGGACATCATGAAACGCCCCGCCGCGACCCGGCTCGCCGAGACGCTGCTCAACCCGCTGATCGGCAAGAGCGTGGTCGTGTACGCGCGGAAGCCCGCATGACGGCCCCGGTGCCGGCCGTACCGGGGATCATCACCGCCGACCAGATCGTCGCCACCGCGAAGAGCATCGCGGCCGTGCAGGACGCCGACGGCGGCATCCCCTGGCCCGAAGGACACATCGACGCCTGGAACCACATCGAGTGCCTGATGGCACTCACCGCCGCGGGCTTATCCGCCCCGGCCCGCGCCGGCTACGACTGGCTGGTACGGCACCAGCGCGACGACGGCTCCTGGCCGATGAAGCTGGTCAACGGCGTCGCCGTCGAACACGGCGGCGAGAGCAACCACGCCGCCTACATCGCCGTCGGCGTCTGGCACGAACTCCTCGTCACCGGCGACGAGGACTTCGCCCGCGCGATGTGGCCCACGGTCACCCGCGCCCTGGACTTCGTCGTCGACCTGCAAACCCCCCGCGGCGAGATCGTCTGGGAACGCACCGCGACCGGCCGCCCCGCCGACTACGCCCTGCTCACCGGCTGCTCCTCCATCCACCAGAGCCTGCGCTGCGGCGTCCTACTCGGCGAACGCCTCGGCGACCCCCGCCCCGACTGGGAACTCGCCGCCGACCGCCTGGCCCACGTACTCACCGCCCACCCCGAGGCCTTCGCCGACAAAAGCCTCTTCTCGATGGACTGGTACTACCCTGTCCTCGGCGGCGCCCTACGCGGCCCGGACGGCATCGCCCGCCTGGAAAAGGAGTGGGACGTCTTCGTCGAGCCCGGCCTCGGCATCCGCTGCGTCTCCGACCAGCCCTGGGTCACCGGCGCCGAGTCCTGCGAACTGGTCCTGACCCTCGACGCCCTCGGCGACCGCGACCGCGCCTTACGCGTCTACGCCGACATGCAACACCTACGCCACGAGGACGGCTCCTACTGGACCGGCTGGCAGTTCGTCAACCGCCGCCACTTCCCCCACGAACGCTCCGCCTACACCGCCGCCGCCGTGATCCTCGCCGCCGACGCCCTGTCGAACACCACCCCCGCCGCAGGCATCTTCCGCGACGTGAACGCCCGATCGCTTCCCACGATCGCCGACCCGGCCGCCTGCGGCTGCGAACTGGTCCACTCGCACTTCTGAGGCGACAGCGCACGGCCGATCGAGGCTGGTTTGTCAACTAAGGAGTGGGATGAGGTGAATGACCTCGATCGCCTCGTAGATGGCGCCGATGACGAGCAGGGCGATGACCAGCGGGTAGAGGCGGACCGTGGTCACGAAACTTGCCGTCTAGCCAGCCCATCGCGAGGGCAGTCCGCAGACCTTGTGCTGGAGCGACTCCTGTAGCCGGGAAAGACGGCGGCGACGCCCCATGGCGATGGCGAACAGCCCATAGGCCGGACAGCACCGCCATCGAGATCAAGCTGCCGATCAACAGCCCGAGGGACACCAGGCCGATTATCAGCGGCCTTCACCAGGGCCTCGACGAGGACGGCCTGGGCCGACTCGCCGCCTACCTGGCAACCACCGCCGCGTCGCGCAAACTGAGCCGCGACGTGCACTCTGACACGGGGGCGGAGGCGAAGGCCGACAGTGCAGTCGGTTGAGCATATTAAGTAGTGGTAGCGTCACCCTCTGTGACTCCCCCTGCTCTGCGTACTCAGCCGCACCGTGACGACCCCCATGAGGTGGTCTTCTTTCGAAGGCATCAGGACGACGATCCTGCGGAATCGATCCCTGGACACGCCTTCCTCACCCGATGCCCGACCAGTGTGCGAGCCAAATTCGCGGCCGTGCTGGTCGCTGTCGCGACGGCACCGCCCTGCCGATTCTCGGGAGGCGGCTATTGGGAGGCCATGCGCTCTGAGATGGCGGGATACTTTGAGGTTCGTCTCGATGGCCCTAAGCCCAGCGGCGGGAGGGGCCGTCATCATTACCGACTGTACTGTTTACTCGATTACGAGGCGAAAGATTCGGACAAACCGCTTCTCGTCGTAATCACCGGACTCGACAAACCTTTCCGGACGACGCTCTCGCTGACAGATTACGCGGCCGTGCGGAAACTCGGCGAAGAGTATCTGGCTCGCAATCCTCGATCGATCGCTTGAGTCAGACGCTATGCGGACACCGCTCGCCGGCCAGAGGTTCGCATCCCGGCGATCCTTTCCACGTCGATCCCCGTCGCCTTGCCTGAGCGCAGCGGCGCGGTGACCGTCGCCTGATCCGCCGGCGAAAGAGGTTCGATCGAGATCCTCAGCCCAAGCGCGGCGGCGAGAGCCGCTAGCGTTCCCAGCGTGGGGTTGACGTTGTCGGCGGAGAACAGGCGCCGCACAGCGGCCGGTTCGGCGCCAATGGCGCGGGCCAGCGCCGCCTTGGACAGCCCTGCCGACACTCTGGCCTCATCGAGGGCGTTGATGATGGCATCGGTCGCGGCGATCCTGACGGACTCCGTGACGTACTCCCGCAGGAACTCTGGATCCTCCAAGTCACGCCGCAACGTATCCCAGAACAGTCCAGCCACGAACTCACCTCCTCTCGCAGAGTAACATATAAGTTACGCTAACGCAGCGCGACCGACGGGCGACTTCGAGTCCACCCCGCAACGGGCAGTACGTCGATCAGCGGCACATGGCCACCGCCAGCGAACCGCCGCAGTCACGCGTATGAGCCGGCGATGGACATAGGCGATCAAACTCCCACTCGGGCCGGAGGACGGGCCGGGGCCGCACCTGAAACTCGCGGCCACCTGCTTAAATCGAGAGTCACGACATGCTTGCGCTGTGTAATCTGTCGAGGCAGGAGTCCCCCCGTGAGGTGTGCCATGTCTCTTGGTCCCAATCCCATCGGTCGGCGTCGCCGTCTGGGTGCTGAGCTCTGCGACCTGCGCCAGGACGCCGAGATCGATCCTGATGAGCTGGCGAGGCAGCTCGGCTGGCCTAAAGGGAAGGTACGGCGGCTGGAGACCGCCCGTGTCCGGCCTAATCTCGGCGAGATCATGGACCTGCTCGACGCTCTGGGGGTCACCGGGCTGCGCCGAGACTACATTCTGGAACTGGCCCGCGAGGCCGCTCACTCACTCGGCTGGCGCGACGCCTACGACGACCCCGCCCAGCACGATCAGCACACCCTCGCCGAGCTGGCCAACACCGCACTGGAGTTGTGGGATTTCCAGCTCACGCTCTTCCCCGGACTACTGCAATGTCCCGAGTACGCCCGCGCCCGCTTCGCCTCCCGCCCCAGCCTCGGCCAAGCGCCAGTCGATGTCGAGGCGGCGGTCCACGCTCGAATGGCACGCCAGCAGGTGCTCACTCGTGAGACACCGTTCCACTACGACGTCATCCTCGACGAGACGCTACTGGTGCGTCACTGCGGTCCCCCCGGCACGCGCACCGCACAACTCGACTACACCGTCCGTCTGGCCGAGCTGCCCACGGTCACGGTCCGCGTCCTGCCGTTCGACCGGCCCATCGCCAAGCACTATCTGCCCGCCACGTCCTTCGTCTACTTTCGGCTGGCCGACCCGGTCGATCCCGAACTGGTGGTGCTGGACATCATGCCTGGAAGCCTCATATTGGGGGACAAGGAGGATGTATCCCACTACAAGCGGCTCTTCGACCGGCTCCGCGCGGTGGCGTTCTCGCCTGAGGACTCCCTAGCGCTGCTTCGAGAGGCCCGCGACAACCCAGAGGAGGGCCTCTAAATGCGCCCCAATCCCCCGGCCACCGCACGCTGGCGGAAAAGCAGCTACAGCAATGAGCAAGGCCATTGCGTCGAAGTCGCCGCCTGGCGAAAGAGCAGCCACAGCAACGCCGAAGGCCATTGCGTCGAGGCGGCGAGCGGCCCGGATGCCGTCGCCGTCCGCGACAGCAAGAACCCCAACGGTCCTATGCTCATCCTCACTCCGGCCGCTTGGCGTGCCTTTCTCCGCTCCGTTCGCGCCTAATTATGGAAGTCATCCTCGCCGCCGACGCCCTTTCGAATACCATCCCCGCCGCCGGGATTCTCCGCGACGTGACCGCCCGCTCGCTGACATCTGCGACGTGGCTACCCGCGCGCTGACATGCCCACGACACGGTTGCCTGCGACTGCAAACCGGCGCGCTCCCGCGTCTAGGGCGTCAAGACGATCCTGCCGAAGACCTCGCCGTCGTCCATCATCCGGTGTGCCACCGCAGCCTCGTCCAAGGGCAGCACCTCATGGACCACCGAGTGCACTTCACCGCGGTTCAGCGCAGCGAACTGCGCGGCCCGTACGGCATGCTGGTCGGATTTCGCCACGGTGTCGGCGCTGAAGGTGGCGAACGTCAGCGACCTCTGGAACGCCGCCATCATGGCCGCGCCGAAGTCCGCCGGTGGCCAGCCCGCGACCGCGCCGACGAGCGCCAGGCGGCCGTTCGGGTTGAGTCTGCCGAGGAAGGCGGGCAGGTCCGCGCCGCCGACGATGTCGACGATGACGTCGTAGCCCGCGAGCCCCTCCCCCGCTCCGGAACGGTCCAGCACGTGGGTCGCGCCGAGCTTGCGCAGCCGCTCGCCATGCTCGTCCGACGCGGTGGTCACAGCCACCGCCTCGGCACCGCCCCGAGCCGCGAGCTGCACCGCCATGACCCCGATGCCCCCGGCCGCGCCGCGTACCAGCACCGACTCGCCGGGCGCGAAGTGGACATGGGCCAGGGCGAAGTGGGCCACCACCCCCGAGCCCCCGACGGTCACCGCGTCGGCCGCGGACAACCCCTCAGGAAGCGGGACGAGGTCCGCCACCGAGGCAACCGCCTGCTCGGCATAGCCGCCGCCCAACCCGGTGAACGCCCATACCCGTCGCCCGATCCACGAGGCGTCGACACCGTCGCCGACCGCGGTCACGGTACCCGCGACCTCGCTGCCGAGAACGAGGCCCTCCCGGAAACCGAACTCGCCGAGCGTGCCCCGCCGGATCACGGCGTCCACCCCGCCGACTCCGATCGCCTCGGACCTGATCAGCGCCTGCCCCTCGGCGAGCGCCGGTTCCGGGAGATCCACGACCTGCACACCTTCCGGGCTTCCGAACGCCTGGATCACGACCGCCTTCACGGTCATCCCCCTCCCCACCAGTTCAAACGCGACGGTTAGGACGCTAATCGGACACCCCCGTCCGAATGCCTAAAGTGAGAGCGATGACCGATCGATTGCCTCACATGCTGCGTGCGGACGCCCGGGACAACCGCGAGCGCATCCTCGGCGCGGCCCGCGAGCTCTTCGCCGCCGAAGGCCTGGACGTACCGACGCGCACGATCGCCCGGCACGCCGGGGTCAGCCCCGCCACGCTGTATCGCCACTTCCCGACCAAGCGCACACTGGTCACCGAGGCGTTCGCGGAGGAGATGCGCGCCTGCCAGGCCTCCCTCGACGAGAACTGCGCCGACCCGGACCCCTGGCGCGGCTTCCGCCGGTTGATCGAACGGGTCTGCGAGATGCAGGCGCGCAACCAGGGCTTCACCGATGCGTTCCTGGCGCAAGGTCCCGTCACGGCCGATCTCGCAGCGGCCCGGGAACACGCGTTCAAGTCACTCGCCGAACTCACCAGACGCGCCAAGGCCGCCGGTCAGCTGCGCCAGGAATTCACCCTGACCGACCTCATCCTCATGCTCCAGGCCCACAGCGGCCTCCCCTCCGCCTCCACCCCCGCCCGCCTCACCGCCTCCCGCCGCTACGCCACCCTGATGATCCAGGCCTTTCAGGCCCCCGAGCCTGCTGGAGGCGTTCGGCATTCGGTGGGGGTGCGGCCGGTCATGTTGGCGAGCTCTACCGATTCGGTAGGCGACTACCTTGCGTGACCGTGATCAGCAGCGGGGAGCGCACGCCGAGGTGGGCGCAGGCGTCGGCGATGACCTCGGCCAGCCACCCGGCGGCGTCAGGCGACCGCTCCGCGAGCCGGCCGCGCAGCACTACGCCGTGCAGGGGCGGGCCGTTCCAGAAGCCGTCGTCGAACGGCGGGGCGAGAACGTCGTCTCGGCCGGTGACGTCGTACGACTCGCAGGTGAACACATCCTGCTCCAAGTGGCCGAGAAGGTCGGTGAGCCGCCCGGCGACAGCGGGAACCGACAGGTCGCGACCGCTGTTGACGCCGACCTCCACCGGTGTCCGCCCTGCCGGATCACACTCGGCGAACCACCCGCGTGTCCCCATCGACGGTATGACCGCGTACGGGGGGCGGGCGGAGGCGTCGATGCCCTGAACCGGTAGCAGGATCTGCGACACCGACACATCCGGCTTACCGGCCCGCGTCATCGCCTCCCAGGCGCACCGCAGGAACGGCTGCACCGGTAGTGGCCGGTCGCCGGCGACCGCCGCCGCCTCCACCTGGAACCACGCGATCAGTCCCGCGCCGGGAGCGGCCAGCGGGTGGTCCCACCCGGCGTCGTTCATGGCCCACAGGCCAAAGGCGCCGACCGGCTCGCCCTCTCCCCCCGATGCCGACTCATCGAGCCAGCCCATGGCGAGCGACCGCTGGTAGAACAGTTGATAGGCGTCGTGTTCCGGGTCGTGCCACGGGTGCCGGACCAGCCGGCCGTAGAAGGCGGCGGCCATGGTGCCCGCGGACCGGCGGCCCGCGGGCGCCATGGTCGGCTGTGCGGGGACGCCACGCACCTGCATACGGGTTCCCCTTACCTCGTCGCTGTGACGTACCTCACGCTAGAACACCCGGCAATCGACGTTTGCCTGGTGGAACGGCTTCTCGGCGGTGTCGGCCTGGCCGACCACGTCGACGTCCACGTGATCGCGCCACGACACCCTCACCGCATCATGGCAGTCAGGGCGTGCCACCGTGCGCCAGGCGCTCCCGCCGCCGGGCTTGAGTTCCTTCATCGGCGAGCAGGCTTTCTGTCGCCACGCATCCGGCAACGGCGGGGACAAATTACTCGGGTGCGGGCGGACGGGAAGCGGTCGGCCAGCGTATGCGGCAAATTGTCCATGCCCGTTCGGATTGTGGGTGTTTTGCGGCTAGCCGTGGACACGCTCCAGCACCCGCAGCGATCCCTGGACCCGTACCTCCTGGAACTCGTCTGATGCGAGGGCGCGGAGATAGATCCGGTACGGCGCCTGCCCGCCGTCGGCCGGGTCGGGGTAGATGTCGTGGAAGACGAGCGCGCCGCCCGGCATGACGTGTGGGGACCAGCCCTCGTAGTCCTGGGTGACGGGCTCCTCGGAGTGGGCGCCGTCGATGAAGAGCATCGCGAGTGGGGTGTTCCAGTGGCGGGCGACGAGTTCCGAGCGGCCGACGATGGCGATGACCTCGTCTTCGAGGCCGGCGGCGGCGATGGTCTGGCGGAAGAACGGCAGGGAGTCCATGCGGCCGAAGCGGGGATCGACGAGTTCGGGGTCGTGGTGCTCCCAGCCGGGCTGGATCTCCTCGGAACCGCGGTGGTGATCGACGGTGAAGACGACCGAGTTGGTGAGGCGGGCGGCGGCTCCGAGGTAGATGGCCGACTTGCCGCAGTAGGTGCCGATTTCGCAGATCGGGCCGAGCGGGCCGTACCTGAAGGCGGTTTCGAAAAGCGCGCGGCCTTCGTCGGCGGGCATGAAGCCCTTGGCCTGCTCGGCGGCGGCCAGCAGGTCGGCGGGCATCTCGGGTGCGGCGGTGCTGTCGGTCATGAATCCTCCCCGGGCAGAACAATATTCCAGCGGTCCCTTGTCGCGCCGAACGGAATCATGTTCTACTTTCCGCGTGAATCAGCGCGCTCGCATTGCGATGACCGATGACGAAGTGGCCGCCTTCATCGCCGAGGCTCGGAAGGTCCAGCTCGCCACGATCAACCCGGACGGCACGCCGCACCTGGTGACCATGTTCTACGGCGTCCTGGACGGCCGGATCTGCTTCTGGACCTATGGCAAGGCCCAGAAGACCCGCAACCTCGAACGCGACCCCCGCATCACCTGCCTGGTAGAGGCCGGCGAGGACTACGACAAGCTGCGCGGCGTCATGGTGTACGGCACGGTCGAACGCCTCGACGACCCCGCATCCGTCCTGACGATCGGCACCGAGGTGGCCAGGCGCATGACCGGCCTGGACGACGTCGAGCCCATGCGCGACCACATCGAGCACACGGCCCGCAAGCGGGTCGCCTTCGTCGTTCATCCGACGCGGGTGGTCTCCTGGGACCATCGGAAGCTGACCGCCTCAGGGCAGGAGTAGCGTTTTCTACGGTCCGACGACGTACCGTAGAGCGAGGAGAACAAGATGAAGGTGACGGTCGACGAGCTGGTGTGCGAGGCGAACGGCGTGTGTGTGGGGCTCGCGCCGGAGGTCTTCGAGCTCGACGACGACGACAGGCTGCACATTCTGCTGCCCGAACCGCCCGCCGAGATGCGCGACCGGGTGCGCCACGCCGTACGGTCGTGCCCGAAGGCCGCCCTGACCCTGGAGGAGTAGAGCGAGCTGGAGTTCCATGACTCCACAGCTCTACAGATACCTAAGTCATCATGTGGGCTGGCACAATGCGCGGCTTTTCTGGGACGCTCGGTAGCGGCTGACACCCGCCGGTAGTCCCCGACACGCTGGAGGTCCAGGTGGAGCAGCAGGCCAACTGCACGGTCCTGTACCTCGACGGAGAGATCGACACCTTTGTGGCCCCCAGAGTGCGCGAGTGCATCGCCGACGTGTGGGCTCAGACCTCCACCCCGCTCGTCGTCATCGACCTGGCCAGGGTGACCTTCTGCGACGCGGCGGGCGTCAAGGCCCTGCTGTTCGCCCTGAAGATCATGCAGGCGACCAACCGGCGTCTGGTACTGTGCGGCGTCGGCAGGCGCATGGAGCTGCTGCTGCGGGTGAGCGGGGTGAAGGATCTGTTCGAGGTGCACGACAGCGTCGAAGACGTGCTCGACGACCTCTTTCAGCAGAGCTGGCCCCCATCGGCGGTGCCCGGCGGGCGCGCCTTCAACTGACGGGCGTCCGGGAGAGGCGACCGCCACAGCGAGTGAGAGTGAGGGGCATGCGGCCGTACGTGCTGCTGAGTTGCGCCATGTCCATCGACGGCTACATCGACGACACCTCGCCCGAGCGGCTCCTACTGTCGAACGCCGACGACTTCGACCGCGTCGACCAGGTACGCGCCGGCTGTGACGCGATCATGGTCGGCGCCGGGACGGTACGGTCCGACAATCCCCGGCTGCTGGTCCGCTCCCCGGACCGTCGCCGGGAACGCGTCGAGCGCGGCCTGCCCGAGCACCCGATCAAGGTGACGCTGACCGCGGGCGGCGACCTGGACCCCGAGAGCGCCTTTTTCACCGCAGGCGACGGGGAGAAGCTCGTGTACGCCTCCCCACCGGCCGCCCGCCGGCTCACGCCGCTGCTGCAGCGGGCGACGGTCATCGACACCGGCGGGGCCGGAGACTCGGTGGACCTCGGCCTCGTCCTCGACGACCTCGGGCGGCGCGGCGTACGGCGGCTCATGGTCGAGGGCGGCGGCGGGCTGCACACCCGCTTCCTGCGCCACCGGCTCGCCGACGAGCTCCAACTCGTCATCGCCCCGGTGTTCGTCGGCGATCCCGCCGCGCCCCGGTTCGTGCTCGACGGCGGCGGGCTCCCGTCCGGGCGGCTCAACCTCACCGAGGTCACCCGGATCGGCGACGTCGTCCTGCTGCGCTATCTCCTGCGCTGAAGCCGGGCAAGGGGGTCGCATGAACCAGCATCAGGGGCCGGACGACCGTCGCCGGCTGGCACTCGCCTGCGATCTGGCACGCCTGTGCCCGCCCTCGGACACCGCGTTCTCGGTCGGCGCGGTCGTCGTCAGCGCGGACGGCGAGGAGATGGCGCGCGGCCACTCCCGCGAGCGGGACCCGCACGAGCATGCCGAGGAGGCCGCCCTCGCCAAGATCGATCCTGCCGACCCGAGGCTCACCTCGGCGACCGTCTACAGCAGCCTGGAGCCGTGCGGGCGGCGCAAGTCCCGCCCCCTGACCTGCGCCGAGCTGATCATCGCCGCCGGGATCCGCCGGGTGGTGTTCGCCTGGCGGGAGCCGGCGGTGTTCGTCGAGGGCACCGGGGCCGGGCGGCTCGCCGCGGCGGGGGTCACCCTGGTCGAGATCCCCGACCTCGCCGACCGCGCCCGCGAACCCAACGCCCACCTTCTTTCTTAGATCGGTGGCGTCACCAGGTAGAGGTCACGGTCCAGGTCGCTGCCCCAGGCCGAGTGGTTGTACGAGGGCCGGCGGCAGGTTTCGTCCCGGGCCTGCGGGATCGGAGGCCGGTGCCTGGCCGCGACCTTCGCGTACGGATCGAGGCCAGGCACGCGGCGCCCGTCATCCCCGGCTCATCGCCGGCCGGTCACTCGGAGGAGAACGCGGCGTCGAAGGCGGCCGACGGCGGGGTGATGGCGTTGAGACGGCGGATGTACGCCAGCGACTCGGGCGCGCCGTCCAGCCGGTCCATGCCGGCGTCCTCCCACTCGATGGAGATCGGGCCCTCGTAGCCGATCGAGTTCAGCGCGCGGAAGCAGTCCTCCCACGGCACGTCGCCGCGCCCGGTGGAGACGAAGTCCCACCCCCGCCGCATGTCCGCCCACGGCAGGTGGGACGACAGCCGGCCGCGCCGCCCGTCGCCGACGCGTACCTTGGTGTCCTTGCAGTCCACATGGTAGATGCGGTCGGCGAAGTCGAGGATGAACCCGACCGGGTCCACCTGCTGCCACACCATGTGCGAGGGGTCCCAGTTGAGCCCGAAGGCGGGGCGGTGGCCGATCGCCTCCAGGGTCCGCACGGTCGTGTGGTAGTCGTAGGCGATCTCGCTCGGGTGCACCTCGTGCGCGAAACGCACGCCGACCTCGTCGAACACGTCGAGGATCGGGTTCCAGCGGTCGGCGAAGTCCTGGTACCCGGCCTCGATCATCGCGGGCGGCACCGGCGGGAACATCGCGACCGTGTGCCAGATCGACGAGCCGGTGAAGCCGACGACCGTGGAGACCCCGAGCAGGGCCGCCGCGCGGGCGGTGTTCTTCATCTCCTCGGCGGCCCGCTGCCGTACGCCCTCGGGATCGCCGGAGCCCCAGATACGGGCGGGCAGGATGCCCTTGTGCCGCTCGTCGATCGGGTCGTCGCAGACGGCCTGGCCGACCAGGTGGTTGGAGATCGTCCACACGCCCAGGTTGTACTTCTCCAGCATTTCGCGCTTGCGCGGGACGTAGGAGTCGTCGGTGAGGGCCTTGTCGACCTCGAAGTGGTCGCCCCAGCAGGCGATCTCCAGCCCGTCGTAGCCCCACTCGGCGGCGAGCCGGCACACCTCCTCGAACGGCAGGTCCGCCCACTGGCCGGTGAACAGGGTCACGGGTCGCGTGCTCATTCGTCCTCCTCGACGTTGGTCCAGTGGCTGTGCGCGGCGGCGCTGCGCTCGACGGCGGCGAGCACCCGCTGTACCCGCAGGCCCTCGGCGAACGACGGCGAGGGGTCGGCGCCGGTGGCGACGGCCTCGAGGAAGTCCCGGGCCTCGTGGGTGAAGGTGTGGTCGTAGCCGAGGCCGTGTCCCGGGGGCCACCAGGAGCCGACGTACGGATGGTCGGCCTCGGTGACGATGATCCGCCGGAATCCGGCCTCGCCGCCGGGGAGCGTGTTGTCGTGGAACCACAACTCGTTCATCGCCTCGAAGTCGAAGGCGAGGCTGCCGAGCGAGCCGTTGACCTCGATGCGCAGCGAGTTCTTGCGGCCGGTGGCGAAGCGGGTGGCCTCGAACGAGGCGAGCAGCCCGCCCTCCATGCGGCCGATGAACAGCGCCGCGTCGTCCACGGTGACCGGACCGGTCGCCGACGCCCCTGCGGCCGCCGACAGGCCCGCCGACTCCTCCGCCAGCGGGCGCTCCTTCACGAACGTCTCGGTGATCGCCGAGACGCCGGTGATGAGCCGGCCGGTGATGAACTGGGCGGTGTCGATGATGTGCGCGCCGATGTCGCCGAGCGCGCCCGAGCCCGCCTTGTCCTTCCGCAGCCGCCACACCAGCGGGAAGTCCGGATCGACGATCCAGTCCTGCAGGTACTGGGCGCGCACGTGCCGCAGCTCGCCGAGCCGCCCGTCGGCGACGAGTTTGCGCGCGAGGGCGACCGCGGGGACCCGCCGGTAGTTGAAGGCGACCATGCTGCGCACGCCGCGGGCCGAGGCCCGCTCGGCCGCCTCCGTCATCGCCGCCGCCTCGGCGACGGTGTTCGCCATCGGCTTCTCGCACAGCACGTGCTTGCCCGCCTCAAGGGCGGCGATGGCGATCTCGGCGTGCGAGTCGCCGGGCGTGCAGATGTCCACGATCTGCACGTCGTCCCGTTTGACCAGCTCGCGCCAGTCGGTCACGGCGGCGGACCATCCCAGGCTCGCCGCCGCGGCCTCCGCCTTCTGTTTCGACCGCCCGGCCAGTACGGCGAGCGCCGGCCGTACCGGGAGGTCGAAGAAGGCCGAGACGTTGCGCCAGGCGTGGGAGTGGGCCCGGCCCATGAAGGCGTAGCCCACCATCCCGACGCCCAGCGTGTTCCCCGAGTTCGATGCCACGTCGCTGACCCCCTGGTTCAGGATTCGAAGCCGAGCGGCAGGTACCGCGCGACGTTGTCCTTGGTGATGGTCTCCGATGCCAGTGTGATCGACTGCGGCACCTGGTTCTCCACCAGGTCGCTCATGCCCTTCCCCTGGGCGATCAGGCGGGCGAGCTTGATGGCCGAGGACGCCATCGTGGGGCTGTAGGTGACCGTGGCCTCAAGGACGCTGTTGCCGGACTGGATCTCGCGCATCGCGTTCGCCGAGCCCGCGCCGCCGACCATGAAGAACTCGTCGCGGCCCGCCTCCTTGATCGCGGCGAGCACGCCGATGCCCTGGTCGTCGTCGTGGTTCCACATGGCGTCGATCTTCTTGTGCGCCTGCAGCAGGTTCGTCGCGACCTCGGTGCCGGTCTCCACGGTGAACTGGGCGTCCTGCTTGGCGGTGACGCTGAAGCCGTACGTCTTCAGCGCGTCCTCGAAGCCCTTGGAACGCTCCTGCGTGAGGGGCAGCGTGGCGATGCCCTGGATCTCGACGATCACCGGGTTGGACACGCCGCTGTCCTTGAGCTTCTTGCCGATGTAGTGCCCGGCGGCGACGCCCATGCCGTAGTTGTCGCCGCCGATCCAGGTCCGGTACGACAGCTTGTCGGGGAAGATGCGGTCGAGGTTGACCACCGGGATGCCGGCGTCCATCGCCCGGCGGGCGACCTGGTTGAGCTGCTCGCCGTCGTTGGGCAGCAGGACGAGCACGCCGACCTTCTGCTGGATGAGCGACTCGACGGCGGAGATCTGCTGGTTGATGTCGTTGGTCGGCTCGACGGGGACGAACTTGACGTCGGGGTACTGCTTCGCTTGGGCCTCGGCGTTCTTGGCGATGGCGGCGATCCAGCCGTGGTCGGCGGCCGGGGCGGAGAAGCCGATCGTCACCTCGGTGCCCGGCTTGTCGTTGTCGGTGCCCCCCGCGGCGGCCTGGGACGGCGCGGCGCTCGGCTGGGCGGCGGGCTCGTTGCTGGTGCAGGCCGTGACGAGGGCGCCGGCGCCGACGACGGCTCCGCTGAGGAGGAAGCCACGGCGGGCGAGTCGTTCTTCCTGACGGGACATGTGGTTCTCCTTGCGAAACGGGGGGCAACGGGGGGCAAAGGGGGGGGCAACCGGGGGGGCTAGGTGCGGAGGTTGTGTTTGGGCACTCCCTCGCGGCGCTGCAGCAGGACGGCGATGACGATGATCAGGCCCTTGGCGATGAGCTGGTCGCTGGTGTTGAGGCCGTTGAGGATGAACAGGTTGGTGATCACGGTGAAGATCAGCAGGCCGAGGATGGAGCCGATGATCGTGCCCCGGCCGCCGGTGAGCAGCGTGCCGCCGATGATGACGGCCGCGATCGCGTCGAGTTCGTACAAATCGCCGTGGGTGCTGGAGCCGGTGGTGGTGCGGGCCATGATGAGGATCGCGGCGATGCCGCAGCACAGGCCGGACAGCGCGTACAGGAGCATGGTGTGCCTGCGTACGTCGATGCCGGCGAGACGGGCCGCCTCCGGGTTGCCGCCGACGGCGTAGGTGCGGCGGCCGAAGGTGGTGCGGTTGAGAACGATCCAACCGACCACCACGACGACGGCGAAGATGTAGACGAGCAGCGGCAGGCCCAGCCACCGGGTGGTGGACAGTTCCACGATCGCGGAGTTGTCCGGCTGGATGAGCTGGGTTCGGCGGTCGGACATGCGCTGGGCGAGGCCGCGGGCGGCGACCAGCATGGCGAGCGTGACGATGAACGGCACCATCCGGCCGTACGCCACCAAAAAGCCGTTGACCAGGCCCGCGCCGGTGCCGACGAGGATCGCGCACAGCGCCATCACCCACGGCCCGTACGACTGGGTCGCCAGCGTGGTCGCCCAGACCGAGGCGAGCGCCATGATCGCGCCCACCGACAGGTCGATGCCGCCGCCGATGATGACGAAGGTCATGCCGACGGTGATGACGCCGATCGTGGCGGCGAGGGCGAGGATGCTCACCAGGTTGGAGGAGGTGGCGAAGTTCTCCGGGCGGGTCACCAGGCCGACCACCGCCAGCAGGGCGAGCGCCACGAGCAGCCCGAGGTGGCGGGCCTCGGTGATGCGGCCCAGACGCAGCCGCGGCGGTGCCGCCTGCACGGAGTTGGTCTCGGTCACGGGGTGCCTCCTTCGTGGGTGACCATCACCAGGTCCAGGACGCGGTGCTCGTCGAGCTCGTCGGCCGGGGCCTCGTGGACGAGGCGGCCCTCGCGGATCACCAGGACGCGGTCGGCGAGGCCGAGCACCTCGGGCACCTCGCTGGAGACGAGCAGCACCCCGATGCCGCTGTCGGCGAGGCGGCGCACCACCGCGTAGAGCTCGGCGCGGGCGCCGACGTCGACGCCCCGGGTGGGCTCGTCGAGCAGGAGCAGCTTCAGGCCGCCCGCGCCGTTTCCGGCGGCGGCGCGTTCGGTGAGCCAGCGGGCGAGCACCGCCTTCTGCTGGTTGCCGCCCGAAAGGGTCTTGATCGGGCGGCGGGGGTCCCTGGGGCGGATGTCGAGGGTCTCGATGAGGCGGTTCACCTCGGCGGTCTCGGCGCGGCGGTCTAGCCAGCCGAGGCGGGCGTAGCGGGTCAGGGCGGACAGGGTGATGTTGCGGGCCACCGACTCCTCCAGCAGCAGGGCCTGCGCCTTGCGCTCCTCGGGGGCCAGGCCCATGCCCTGCCGTACGGCGGCGTGGGTGCTGCCGGGCCGGACGAGGCGGCCGTCGAGCAGGACGCGGCCCGCGGACGGGCGGCGGGCGCCGTAGATCGTCTCGATGATCTCCGAGCGGCCGGAGCCGACGAGGCCGGCCAAGCCGACGATCTCGCCCGCGCCGACGGTGAACGAGATGTCGGCGAAGCGGCCCGACAGGGTGAGGCCCTCCACGCGCAGCACCTGGGGGCGGTCCACCGGGTCGGGGCGGGGCGGGAAGACGTATTCGACGTTGCGGCCGGTCATCAGGGACACGATCCGGGGGGTGGGGGTGTCGCGGGCGGGCAGGCCGACGGCGACCGTGCGGCCGTCCTTGAGCACGGTGACGCGCTCGCCGATCTCGCGGATCTCCTCCAGGCGGTGCGAGATGTACACGACGGCGACGTTCTGCGCGATGAGCTCGCGGATGATGCGGAAGAGGTTGGTCACCTCGTCGTGGGCGAGGGCGGCCGACGGCTCGTCCATGATGATCAGTCGGGCGTCGTGGGAGAGCGCGCGGGCCATGCTCACCACCTGCTTGGCCGCCGGGGAGAGGCGGCCGACCTCGGTGCCGGGGCGGATCTCGGCGTGGCCGAGGCGGGCGAGCAGCTCGCGGGCCGCGCGGTTGGCCTCGCCGCGGCGGGTGAAGCCGAAGGTGGCGTGCTCGTGGCCGAGGAAGATGTTCTCGGCGACGCTGAGGCCGTCGACCAGGTCGAGTTCCTGGTAGATGGTGGCGATTCCGGCGCGCATGGCGGCCGTCGGGTTGGCGAGCCGTACGGGGGCGCCGTTGAGCAGGACCTCGCCCGCGTCGGGCTGGTGCGCGCCGGAGAGCACCTTGATCAGGGTGGACTTTCCGGCGCCGTTCTGGCCGAGCAGGCAGTGCACCTCGCCCGCGCGCACGTCGAGATCGACGCCGTCGAGGGCGCGTACGCCGGGGAACTGTTTGACGATGCCCCGCATCAGCAGCAGGGGGGTGGGTTCGGGCATGGTCGCCTCCAGGGGACCGGAGGGGATCAGCCGCCCGCGGTGGTGAGCGGCCGGGCGTCGTCGGCGTCGTTGACGATGCGGTTGATGTTGTCGGGGGCGAGGAAGTGCTCGATGGCGAGGATTCCGGCGCCGAGCGCGGCGGCGTCGGCCCCGGTGCGGGTGGGGACGATGGCGAGGTGGTGGGTGGCGAGCGGGAGGGAGCGCCGGTAGACGGTCTCCCGGATGCCCGCCAGCAGGTGGTCGTGGATCCGGGCGAGCACGCCGCCGATCACGATCACCTCGGGGTTGAAGAAGTTCACCAGGCTGGCGAGGACCTCGCCGATGAGCCGGCCCGCCTCCCGGACCAGGCGCAGCGCCTGGGTGTTGCCGCCCTGCACGAGGGCGACCACGTCCGAGCCGGACTCGGCGGCGAACCCCAGCTCGGTGAGGCGGCGGGCGAGCGCGCCGCCTCCGGCGACCGCCTCCAGGCAGGCGCTGTTGCCGCAGCGGCAGCCGGCGTCCTCGTGGCCGCTCACCCGGATGTGGCCGATGTCGCCGGCGCTGCCCTGGGCGCCCCGGTGCAGCCGCCCCTGGGCGATGATGCCGCAGCCGATGCCGGTGCCGACCTTGACGAACAGCAGGTAGCCGGTGTCCTGGAAGGCGGAGCGGTGCTCGCCCAGGGCCATCACGTTGACGTCGTTGTCGACCAGGACGATCGCGTCGCCGTAGCGTTCGGCGAAGAACTCGGGGATGGGGTACTCGTTCCAGCCGGGCATGATCGGCGGATTGTTGGGCCGTCCGGTGGCGAACTCGACCGGGCCGGGGACGCCCATGCCGATCGCCTTCAGCGCCTCCACCGGGCGGTCCGCCTCGGCGAGCAGGTCGCGGATGCGGCGGCTCGCGTGGGCCAGGACCGTCTCCGGGCCCTCGGCGATCAGCAGGTGGTCCTCGCAGGAGGCGAGGGTGCGCCCGCTGATGTCGAGCAGGGCGACCCGGCAGTGGGTGGCGCCGAGGTCGACGCCCGCGACGAGGTTGTCGGCGGTACGCAGCCGGAGCTGGCGGGGCGGGCGTCCGCCGGTGGACTCGCCGCTCTCGGTCTCGCTGACCAGGCGGCTCTCGATGAGCTGGTCCACCCGCTGGGAGATCGTCGAACGGGCCAGGCCGGTGATGCGCGCCAGATCGGAGCGGGTGGTCGCCGAGCCGGCGCCGATCAGCGTGAGCACGTCGCCTGGAGAGCCGGGTACCGTCCGGTCCTCTCCCGTTGGGGAGGTCATGCGCAGACGATATGAGCGAACTTACGCCGAAATCAAGAGTTAACTTCGCCGAAATGTCCTTCGCTGGCGTCCACTTCCGTCGATCATCGAACAAAGTCGGACCGCGGCGCGAACACAAAACGGCGCCCACGGGGTGACCGTGAGCGCCGCGACGCGTCCGTGAACTAGAGGGTGAACTAGAGGGTGAACTAGAGCGTGGACTAGAGCATCTTCTCCATGGAGGCCTTGGCCTGCTCGCCGAGCTTCGTCGTCAGGTACGGCTGCTCGGCCATGATGGCCTCCCAGTTGTCCCGGATGGCCTCGGGGCTGATGTCGTCCTCGCGCCAGCCCGGTCCCTCGGCGACGAACACCCGGGCGACCCTGCCGCCGCCGACGGAGAACACCTCGCCGGTGGCCTCGCAGCTCTCGTGGGCGAGGTAGGCGACCAGCGGGCTGATGCGCTCGGGGGCGAACTTGGTCTCGAACTCGGCCGGGAGCAGCGACTCGGTCATCCGCGTCCAGGCGATCGGGGCGATCGCGTTGGCCTTGATGTTGGCGCGTGCGCCCTCGATGCCGAGGGTCTTGGTGAAGCCGACCAGGCCCATCTTGGCGGTGGAGTAGTTCGCCTGGCCGAAGTTGCCGAACAGGCCCGCCGGGGAGGAGGTGTTGACGATCCGCCCGTACGCCTGCTCCTTCATGTGCGGGAACGCGGCGCGGCTGACCAGGAACGAGCCGCGTACGTGCACGGCGAGCACCGCGTCGAACTCCTCGACCGACATCTTGCCGAACGACCGGTCGCGCAGGATGCCGGCGTTGTTGATGAGGATGTCCACGCGGCCGAAGGCGTCGAGGGCGGCCTGGACGATGGCGGCGGCGCCCTCCGGGGTGGCCACGTTGTCGGTGCTGGCGACGGCCTCGCCGCCGTTCTTTGTGATCGTCTCGACGACCTCGGCCGCGGGTCCGGCCGAGGCGCCGGTCCCGTCGAGCGCGCCGCCGAGGTCGTTGACGACGACCTTCGCGCCGCGCTCGGCGAGCAGGAGCGCGTGCGAGCGGCCGAGGCCGTGCCCGGCGCCGGTGACGACCGCGACCTTTCCGTCAAACCGTAGCTCCGACATGTGTGAGCCCTCCCAGGAGAACAAGGTTCTAGTAGGACAACGATAGCGGCACGGGTCATCGTTACTTATGGCGTCTGTCGCGACAGAAGATGGTTTGGTCGCTCATAGTGAGCGTACGGATGCTTTTTTGCTATAGTTGCGGCACTCCGACCGGAGGGCATCAATGTCGGCACCATCGCCGTACCGCGTGATCCAGTGGGCCACGGGAGCCCTCGGCGGGTACGCGCTGCGCGGCGTGCTCACGCGCCCGGAGTTCCGGCTCGTCGGCGCGCTCGTCTACGACCCCGGCAAGGTCGGGCTCGACGCGGCGGGGCTCGCCGGGCTTCCCGACTGCGGCGTCGTCACCACCGACGACGTGGAGGCCGTGCTCGCCATCGACGCCGACGTGGTGCTGCACATGGCGCTCCCGGCGGTCTGCATCGGCGGGGACTTCGCCGCCGACGTCGAGACGATCTGCGCGCTGCTCGCCTCGGGGAAGAACGTCATCACCACCGCCGGGTTCGTGTTTCCGCAGGCGTACGGGCCGGGGGTGGTGGAGCGCGTCGAGTCGGCCTGCCGACAGGGTGGCTCGTCGCTGCACGGCACGGGGATCAACCCCGGTTTCATGAGCGATCTGCTGCCCTTGGCGCTGTCCGGGCTGTCCGCCCGGCTCGATCATCTGTACGTGCGCGAGGTCTCCGACTTCCGCGGCCATCCGTCGCGGCGGATCGTCGCCGATCTCATCGGGTTCGGCCACGCGCCCGCCGAGTACGCGAAGGTGGTGCGGCCGTTCCGCGCCTTCCAGCGCGGGCTGTTCGCCGAGAGCGTGCAGTTGGTCGCGCACGCGCTCGGGGTCGCGCTCGACGAGGTGGAGGAAAGCGACGAGTTCGAGCTCGCCGCCGAGGAGTTCGAGATCGCGGCCGGGCCGGTGCGGCCGGGCACCGTCTGCGCCTCGCGGTGGACGTTCTCCGGCCTGGTGTGCGGCATGCCGTTCATGACGGTGGAGTGCGTCTATAAATCCGACGCGGCCCGGGTGCGGCGGTGGGCCGAGCCCGGGTTCTCCATTCACGTGCAGGGGGTGCCGCAGCTGACGCTCACGGTGGGCGAGGTCGAGTACGGCCTGGCCGGGGCGGCGGCGCACGCGGTCAACTCCATTCCCGCGGTGTGCGCCGCGCCTCCGGGGATCCGGACCCTGCTCGATCTGCCGTTGATCACCGGGAGGGGTACGGCGCGGCTCGCGTGATCAAGTGGCCCTGATCAAGCGGCGGGGTACCAGCGGTCGGGGGTGCCGGGCACGCGGCGGAGCCGGCCGCGGGCCTCCAGCCAGACCAGGTGGGCGAGCGTCTCGTTGTTGGCCGCGCGGCGCATGAACGGCTGGATCGACTCCCACGGACGCGACCAGGTGAGCCGGGTGGCGATCTCCCAGCAGGCCGCGCCGTCGTCGGCGGCGACGACCGACTCGATCTCGGCGAGGCGCTCCTCGTGGTGGGACATGACGTAGTCGATCCGGTCGGCCAGTTCGAGGAAGCGGTACTCGTGCGCGGGCAGCACCTCCTCCACGCCCACGTCCACGCCGATCTTGCGCACGGCGGCGAGCGCGTCGAGGTAGTCGGCGAGCGGGTTCGCGGTCGACTGGGGGTGCACCGCGACCATCGGGGTGATCTTGGCGAGCACGTGGTCGCCGGACATCAGCACGCGGCGGCTCTCCGACACGAAGCACAGGTGGCCCGGCGAGTGGCCGGGCGTCCAGATCGCCCGCAGGTCCCAGCCCGGCAGGTCCGGACGGTCGCCGTCCTCGATCAGCACGTCGGGGCGGGCGCTCGAGACGAACTTGCGGATCATCATGGAGGCGTTGGCCAGCTCGGTGGCGGCGTCCTGCGGCACGCCGCAGCGCTGCAGCTGCTCCTTCTCCCGCCGGACCAGGTCGTCGATGTAGTCGTCGTCGTAGCGGTCGCGGAGCAGCGCGGCGTCGGCCGGGTGCAGGCCGATCCACGCGCCCGAGTCCTCGCGGACCCGCCCGGCCAGGCCGTAGTGGTCGGGGTGAATGTGCGTGACGAGCACGGCGCGCACGTCGGTGATGGCGTATCCGGCCTGGCGCAGGCCGTCGCCGAGGGCCGCGTACGCCTCGTCGGTGTTCCAGCCGGCGTCGATGATGGCGACGCCGTCGGGGAGTTCGAGGGCGTAGACGAGGACGTACCGCAGCGGGTTGATCGGGATCGGGACGGGGATCGACCAGAGGCCGGGCCGTACGCGCTCGACCTGGGGCAGGACGCCGCCCTGCCAGGCCGTGCGCTGCTCCTCGTTGGCCGCCGTGACCCGCACGCCGCCGTTCGTCGCGTTGTCGTTGGTCGCGCTGCTGTTCGTCGCGCTGTCCTGTCGCATCCGGACTCCCTTCGCCCCCTCGATTGTGCTCCCCCTGTCGAACATGGTTCTAGTTGGGGGGCGTCGCGTTTGGGCAGGGGGCACACGTGACCCCTTTGGGCGAGTAGCCTTGGACAGGTTCTCTATTACAACGCCGATCTGCGGAAGAGGGCGATTTCCGCCGTGTCGTCTGAGTCGTCGCGGACAAACCCGCTGGCCAGCTTTGGGCAGAACGAGTGGCTTGTCGATGAGCTGTACCAGAAGTACCTAGAAGATCCAGAGTCGGTTGACCGCGCATGGTGGAACTTCTTCGCTGACTACGGCGGCAACGGGGGCGCCAAGCGACCCGCCGCCCAGACGACCAAAGGCGCGGGCACCGCCACCGCGCCTCCCCCGCCCCCCGCTCCTCCCGTGTCTCCCGCGCCTCCGGCGCCCCCCGCTCCCAAGAAGAAGAAGGAGGCGGCGGCCCCCCTTCCCGAGGGCGCGAAGGAGGAGCGGCTGCGCGGCGCCGCGGCGCGCACGGCCGCGAACATGGCCGCGAGCCTGGAGGTGCCGACCGCCACGAGCGTGCGCGCGGTCCCCGCCAAGCTGCTCATCGACAACCGGATCGTCATCAACAACCACCTGTCGCGCGGTCGCGGCGGCAAGGTGTCGTTCACGCATCTCATCGGTTACGCCGTCGTGCGCGCGCTCAGGGCGATGCCGGAGATGAACTACTCCTACGCCGAGGTGGACGGCAAGCCCGTCCTGGTCAAGCCCGAGCACGTGGGCCTCGGCCTCGCCATCGACGTCAAGAAGTCCGACGGCAGCCGCCAGCTGTTGGTGCCCTCCATCAAGAAGGCCGACACGCTGGACTTCCGCGCGTTCTGGATGGCGTACGAGGACATCGTGCGCAAGGCCCGCGCGGGCAAGCTCGGCGTGGACGACTTCGCGGGCACCACGATCAGCCTCACCAACCCGGGCACGATCGGCACCGTGCACTCGGTGCCGCGCCTCATGCCCGGCCAGGGCACGATCATCGGCGTCGGCGCGATGGAGTACCCGGCCGAGTACCAGGGCGCCTCCGCCGAGGTGCTCGCCCGGCTCGCGGTGAGCAAGGTGATGACGCTCACCTCCACCTACGACCACCGCATCATCCAGGGCGCGCAGTCCGGCGAGTTCCTGCGCCAGGTCCACCTGCTGCTGCTGGGCGAGAACGGCTTCTACGACGACATCTTCGAGTCGCTGCGCATCCCGTACGAGCCGGTGCGCTGGGTGCAGGACATATCGGCCACCCACGACGACGACGTGGCCAAGTCGGCCCGGGTGTTCGAGCTGATCCACGCCTACCGGGTGCGCGGCCACCTGATGGCCGACACCGACCCGCTGGAGTACCGCCAGCGCAAGCACCCCGACCTGGACATCCAGTCGCACGGGCTGACCCTGTGGGACCTGGAGCGCGAGTTCGCCACCGGCGGCTTCGGCGGCAAGCCGCTGATGAAGCTGCGCGAGATCCTCGGCGTGCTGCGCGACTCGTACGTGCGCACCATCGGCATCGAGTACATGCACATCCAGGGCCCGGAGGAGCGGGCCTGGATCCAGGAGCGCATCGAGAAGCCGCACGAGAAGCCGAGCCGCGAGGAGCAGCTCAACATCCTGCGGCGGCTCAACACCGCCGAGGCGTTCGAGACGTTCCTGCAGACCAAGTACGTCGGCCAGAAGCGGTTTTCGCTGGAGGGCGGCGAGTCGCTGATCCCGCTGCTCGACTCCGTGATCTCCGCCGCCGCGCGGGACCGGCTCGACGAGGTCGTCATCGGCATGGCCCACCGCGGCCGGCTGAACGTGCTCGCCAACATCGTCGGCAAGTCGTACGCGCAGGTGTTCGGCGAGTTCGAGGGCAACCTCGACCCGCGCAGCGCGCACGGCTCCGGCGACGTGAAGTACCACCTGGGCGCCACCGGCGACTTCGTCGCGCCCGACGGCTCCAAGATCACCACGTCGGTGGTGGCGAACCCCTCGCACCTGGAGGCGGTCGACCCGGTCCTGGAGGGCGTCGTGCGCGCCAAGCAGGACCTGCTCGAACGCGGCGAGGAGGGCTTCACCGTGCTGCCGGTCCTGGTGCACGGCGACGCCGCGTTCGCCGGCCAGGGCGTGGTGGCCGAGACCCTGCACCTGTCGCAGCTGCGCGGCTACCGCACCGGCGGCACCGTGCACGTGGTCGTCAACAACCAGGTCGGCTTCACCACCTCGCCCGCCTCCTCCCGCTCGTCGGTGTACGCCACCGACGTGGCGCGGATGATCCAGGCGCCGATCTTCCACGTGAACGGCGACGACCCCGAGGCCGTGGTCCGGGTCGGGCGGCTCGCGTACGAGTACCGGCAGGCGTTCCGCAAGGACGTCGTGATCGACCTGGTCTGCTACCGCCGCCGCGGCCACAACGAGACCGACAACCCGAGCTTCACCCAGCCGCTCATGTACGACCTGATCGACGCCAAGCGGTCGACGCGCAAGCTCTACACCGAGGCGCTGATCGGCCGGGGCGACATCACGGTCGAGGAGGCCGAGCAGGCCCTGCGCGACTACCAGGAGCGGCTCGAACGGGCCTTCACCGAGACCCGGGAGGCGGCCGAGCGCCCGCTGGAGCCGGGCGCGGTGGTCAAGCCGCCCACCGACGAGATCGTGCCGTGGTCGCACGACGAGACCCCGACCGCCATCGACGAGGAGGTCGTCAAGCGGGTCGTCGACACCCAGGTCAACCTGCCCGAGGGCTTCACCCCGCACCCCCGCCTGCTGCCGATCCTGCAGCGCCGCGCCCAGATGGTCGCCACGGACTCGATCGACTGGGCGCTCGGCGAGACGCTCGCCTTCGGCTCGCTGCTCATCGACGGTCACCCGGTGCGCCTGGTCGGCCAGGACTCCCGGCGCGGCACCTTCGGCCAGCGGCACGCCGTGCTGGTGGACCGGAACACCGGCGCCGAGCACACCCCGCTCAAGGCGTTCAACAAGGGCACCACGAAGTTGTACGTGTACGACTCGCTGCTGAGCGAGTTCGCCGCGATGGGCTTCGAGTACGGCTACAGCGTGGTGCGCCCGGACGCGCTGGTCGCCTGGGAGGCGCAGTTCGGCGACTTCGCCAACGGCGCCCAGTCGATCATCGACGAGTTCGTCAGCTCGGGCGAGCAGAAGTGGGGCCAGCGCTCCTCGGTCGTGCTGCTGCTGCCGCACGGCTACGAGGGCCAGGGCCCGGACCACTCCTCCGCCAGGATCGAGCGGTTCCTGCAGCTGTGCGCGCTGGACAACATGACCGTCGCCCAGCCGTCGACCTCGTCGAACTACTTCCACCTGCTGCGCTGGCAGGTGCTGTCGAAACGGCGCCGGCCGCTGATCGTGTTCACGCCCAAGTCGCTGCTGCGGCACAAGGGCGCGGCCTCCCCGGTGCGGGAGTTCACCGGCGGCGCGTTCCAGCCCGTGCTCGGCGACACGAGCGTGGACCCGTCGGGCGTGCGCCGGGTGGTGCTGTGCTCGGGCCGGATCTACTACGACCTGCTCGCGGCCCGCGACAAGGCCGGCCGCACCGACACGGCGCTGGTGCGGCTGGAGCGGCTCTACCCGTTCCCGCGTGAGGAGATGCGGCGGGAGCTGGACCGGTACGGCGACGTGGAGCTGATCTGGGCGCAGGACGAGCCGGTCAACATGGGGCCGTGGCCGTACCTGACGCTCAAGCTGGCCGAGACCCCGGACCTGCTGGGCGGGCGCCCGATCCGCCGGGTCTCCCGCGAGCCGAACTCCTCGCCGGCGACGGGCTCGCACGCCAAGCACGACGCCGAGCTTCAGGAGCTCCTGGAGAAGATCTTCGGCTGACCGTTTCGAAAGTCCCTCACAGCGAGCCCGCGCAAGCTCGGTGTGGGGGACTTTTCCCTATGGAGGGTCACTGGTGTATTTCACGGATCGCGGCATCGAGGAACTCGTGGAGCGGCGCGGCGAGGAGGAGGTCGCCGTCACCTGGCTGGCCGAGCGCCTGCGCGAGTTCGTCGATCTCAACCCCGAGTTCGAGACCCCGGTCGATCGCCTCGCCACCTGGCTCGCCCGTCTCGACGACGACACGGACGAGTAAGACGCGATATGTCTTGACTTCCGCAAGACACGACATATCGTGTTTATAGGAAGTGCGTCGAGACGAAGGACCCGTCATGCCACGGTGGACGATCGAGAAACCGGATCAGCTCACGTTCGACTCCGTTGACGGCGTGAAGGAACTCGGCGTGCGCATCGTGGCCGGACGGCTGGCGCTGCTGGCGAGCGACGGTCCGCCGACGCTGGAGGTGACCGAGGTGGGCTCGACGCCGCTCACCGTCACCTGGGAGGACGGCCGGCTCAGCGTGCTGACCTGGGAGGGCGTGCTCGGCTGGCTGCGGCCCGGCAGGCACGACTCGACGCTCACGCTGACGGTGCCGAAGGACTGCCGGATCCATGCCGGCGTGATCTCCGCCTCCGCGGTGCTGGCCGGGTTCGAGAACCGCACCAGCGTCAAGAGCGTGAGCGGCGAGATCGTCCTGGACGGGGTGAGCGGCGAGATCAGCGCCGAGACCATGTCCGGCTCGGTGGAGAGCCGGGCCCTCACCGGCGACCTGTCGTTCACCAGCGTCTCCGGCGAGCTCACCGTCGCCGCGGGCACGCCGCGCCGACTGCGGGCCAACACCGTCTCCGGCCGGATCACCGCCGATCTGGAGCTCAAACCCACCGGCCACGTGACGCTCAACAGCGTCTCGGGGGCGGTCGTGGTACGCCTGCCGAGCGGCGTCGACACCGACGTCACGCTGCGCTCGACCTCGGGGACAATCGAGACGGCCTTCGACGGCCTCACCTATAACGGACGGCCGGGCGGCAGGTCGGTCACCGGCCGGCTCGGCGGCGGCATGGCCTCGCTGTCGGTCACCACCGTCTCGGGAGGCGTCACGCTACTGCGCGGCGAGCCGCGCGGAGGGGAGAAGTGATGAGCCCGGTCTTCGGCCACGGGCGGCTGCGGCTGTACCTGCTCAAACTGCTGGAGGAGAGCCCGCGGCACGGGTACGAGGTGATCCGGCTGCTGCAGGATCGATTCCTCGGCGTCTACTCCCCCTCGCCCGGCACGATCTACCCCCGCCTCGCCCGGCTGGAGGAGGAGGGCCTGGTCACCCACGAGGTCAAGGACGGCAAGAAGGTCTTCACGCTCACCGACAAGGGCCGGGCCGAGCTGAACGACCGCCTCGACGAGCTCGCCGACCTGGAGCAGGAGATCGCCAACTCGGTGCGCGACATCGCCCGCGAGGTGAAGGAGGACGTGCGCGAGACCGTGCGCTCGCTGCGCGACGAACTCACCCAGATGACCCGGGAGATGCGCGGCGGGGACGCCGGCAGGCAGGTCTGGCAGCAGAAGTGGCGCGAGGAGCGGCAGCGGCAGAGGGAGGAGTGGCGTCGCCAGCGGGACGAGTGGCGACGGCACCGGCCGCGGCTGAAGGAGGAGCGCGACCAGTGGGTCCGCGAGTGGCGGCGGATCTGGGACGAGACGTGGGGCCCGTCCGGCAGGCGGTCCGAGCACGACGCCGAGCTCGGGCGCATGCTCGCCGACTTCGTCGAGGGCGTACGGCGCGAGGCGGCCGGGGCGGAGCTCAACGAGAACACGCTCGCCTACTGCCGAGAGGCCCTCGACGACGTGTCGGCCCGGATCCGCGAGGCGTTCCGGTCATGATCCGCTGGCTCCACCCCATGTTGCGCCTGGTGGCCGCCCCCGGCCGGCTACACCGTGAAGACGATTTTTCCGAAGACGTCCCCCTCGTGCATGGCGGCGAAGCCCTCGGTCGCGCGGTCGAGCGGCAGGGTGCGGTCCACCACCGGGCGCACGCCGGTCTGCTCCAGGAAACGCGCTAGCCGTTCGAGCTGTTCGCGGGTGCCCATCGTGCTGCCCACCACCGAGAGCTGAAGGAAGAACACCCGGTTGAGGTCCGCCGGCGGCACCGCGCCGCTGGTGGCGCCGGACACCACGACGCGGCCCCCGGGGCGCAGCGACTTCAGCGAGTGCGCCCAGGTCGCCTGGCCGACGGTCTCCATGACCGCGTCCACCCGCTCGGGCAGCCGGGCGCCGGACTCGAAGACCCGGTCCGCGCCGAGTTCCAGGGCGCGGGCGCGCTTGTCCTTCGAGCGGCTCGTGGCCCACACGCGGTATCCGGCGGCACGGCCGAGCGCGATCAGCGCGGTCGCCACGCCGCCGCCCGCGCCCTGCACCAGCACGGTCGATCCGGGCTCCAGGCCCGACTTCTCGAACAGCATCCGGTACGCGGTGAGCCACGCGGTGGGCAGGCAGGCGGCGTGCTCGAAGCTCAGCCCGGCGGGCTTGGGCACCAGGTTGCGGCGGGGCACGATCACCCGCTCGGCGAAGGTGCCATCGTACACCTCCGACAGCAGGGAGCGCTTGGGGTCGAGGGTCTCGTCCCCGTTGACCGGCGTGCCGACCACCGCGTGGACGATGACCTCGTTGCCGTTCTCGTCCACGCCGGCGGCGTCGCAGCCGAGGATGATGGGCAGCCGGTCCTGGCTGATGCCGACGCCCTTGAGCGTCCACAGGTCGTGATGGTTGAGGGCGGCGGCCTTGACGTTGACGACGGCCCAGTTGTCGGCCCAGTCGTCGGCTCGGCCGTCGGGGGCCTTGGGCTCGGGGCGTTCCCCGAGGGTCAGCCCGGCGAGCGGGTCGTTCGGATCGGTCGTGCTTGCGGTGATGGCGAACATGCCCGAACCCTACCCAGGCGTGATCCACACCTTCTCGAGCACCCTGCGCGCGAAATCCCGCTTAGACGCGATCGAGACCAATTCGGTGCCATGTGTTGAGTGTGAGATGGGTCACATTGAGACGTGAACCGGTTGACGGTGATCTTCACATTCGCGGCTCCGCGCGGGTGGTCGGTTGTGCGAATGACCTGCAGCAACGGTGGTCAATATCAGTATCTGAGCCGATTGGCCGATTGCGTCACGAAAAGATCACGGCGCTGCAACATCAACTTTTCCTTGGGGAACCGCTGTCGGGCCACCAAGATCACCGCGTATGTTCCTGGCTATCCCTCTACCGACGCATGGGACACCCGATGCGTTGCACGACGTCCCCGAGGAGTTTCCCTTGAACACCCGAGTCAAGCGTCTGGTCCTCCCGCTGGGTGGAGCTCTCACCGCCTCCGCTCTGCTGGGCGCCTCCCTCGTCACCGCCTCCACCGCGAGCGCCGCTCCGCTGAAGTCCAGCGAGTACCTGGCCAAGACCCCCGCCGAGGCCTACTCGGTCGCGCAGTTCTGGCTCGACGCGAACGCCGCGGCGCTGAAGAAGGCCAAGCAGTTCAAGTACGACTACAAGGTCAGCACCGGCGAGAAGCTGCAGGTCAAGGGCGGGCCGGCCCCGGACAGCAAGCCGGGCGTGACCGCGCCGACCGGCTACGGCAAGGTCACGACCACCAAGGTCAAGAACGTCAACCTGCCCCGGACCGTGGGCAAGGTGTTCTGGGTCGACGGCAAGGGCCAGACCTGGTGGGCCTCCGGTAGCGCCATTCACTCGCGTTACGGCAACCTGGTCGCCACCGCCGCCCACAACGTCTTCGACGGCAAGGGCGTCTTCGACAAGTGGGTCTTCGTGCCCGGCTACTACAAGGGCAAGGCGCCCTGGGGCGTCTACGTGGGCAAGCAGGCCTGGACCCACTACGACTTCTCGGTCTACGAGGACTACGACAAGGACTACGCCTTCGTCAACGTCTACAACGGCTTCTCCGTCGCCGACAAGGTCGAGGTTAACAAGGACGACTTCGACAAGTGGACCGGCGACAAGTGGGTCGAGTCCAAGGAGATCTCCTACACCGAGTACAAGGACATCCTGGACAAGTACGGCCCCAAGGCCCCGGTCTGGAGCAAGACCGAGAAGAACGCCGAGAAGACCGGCCCGGCCATCGGCAACCACCTCGGCCGCATCGAGGTCACCGAGGCGCAGTGGAACGCGGCCCCCTGGCCGTCCGGCAACCAGTGGTGGAAGTGGGCCAACGGCACCAAGTCGTTGCCGAAGACCAAGTCGCTGACCGAGGCCGAGTACGAGAAGCTGCTCGACGAGAAGGCGGCGGGCAACGTCCTGGGCAAGGTCTGGAAGGACTCCGCCGGCAACTTCTTCCTGACCCAGTACTTCGTGCACCAGTGGTACAAGAAGTCCACGACCGTGAAGTACTACCTGGACTTCTTCTACATCGGCAAGGTCAAGGACGTCGGCACCCTGTCCAAGAACGTCGGCGCGCAGGGCTTCGCCTGGAACCAGAAGCGCGGCAAGACGGTGTTCGCGTTCGGCTACCCGAGCGCGCCGCACCCGAACGGCAGCGACGCCTACAGCGGCGTCACGCAGAAGTGGTCGTACGGCAAGACCTACACGGCGATCAACACCAAGCTGAAGGCCGAGGAGTCCATCGGCCTGAAGTCGGCGATGACCGCGGGCGCCGACGGCGGCCCGTTCATCTGGCAGTACAACTCCTCCAAGCGGGTGGGCTACATCAACGGCGTCATCTCCTGGTTCGGCGACCAGGACGACAACGGCCGTGTCGACTTCGTCGCCTCGCCGTACTTCGACGGCGAGACCAAGGCGATCTACGACGCCGCGGCCAACGCCTGGTCCGGCACGATCGTCGGCAAGAACGGCGAGATCCTCAAGTAGTCGCCTGAGTACGTAGCGGTACCCTCCGCTCGGCCACAGGGCCCGGTCTTCGCGACCGGGCCCTGTGTGCTTTTTCAGGCTTGTACGGGGCCTCCAGGGCCTCCACGGGCCCCCTAGGGGATCAATGGCCTCACAGGGGCGCCTGAAGTGCCTCTGGGGCGCTCTCGTGGCCCTCTGGAGACATGTGCGCGGGTGCTTTGACGTAGCCGGCGCCGATTCGGTGCCATCCGAGAGGTGTGATTTAGGTCACATGCCGGGTTCGCGGGAACCTGACCGCCGGTGGCGGGCGCGGCCGCGGGTGGGACGGGTGTTACGGCTGTGATCTGCGGCGATACGTTCCAATGGCGGCTACTGCGGTCTTGACTCGGCTGCGCGGCGTTTGTCTCGGAATGATTGCAGCGGTTCAAGGTCAATTTTTCCTGCCAGAACCGCTACCTACACCCAAGATCGCCGCTGTATGTTCCTGGCTATCCCTTTACTGACGCATGGGACGCAAGAAGCGTTCCACGACAGCCCAAGGAGTTTCCTTGAACACCCGAGTCAAGCGTCTGGTCCTCCCGCTGGGTGGGGCCGTTGCCGCCTCCGCCCTGCTGGGCGCCTCCCTGGTGACCGCCTCCACCGCCAGCGCCGCTCCGCTGAAGTCCAGCGAGTACCTGGCCAAGACCCCCGCCGAGGCCTACTCGGTGGCGCAGTTCTGGCTGGACTCCAACGCGAACGCCCTCAAGAGCGCCAAGGAGTACCACTACGACTACAAGCTGAACGGCGAGAAGCTCCAGGTCAAGGGCGGGCCGGCTCCCGACAGCAAGCCCGGCGTGACCGCGCCGACCGGCTACGGCAAGGTGACGGCCACCAAGGTCAAGAACGTGAACCTGCCCAAGACCGTGGGCAAGGTGTTCTGGGTCGACAGCAAGGGCCAGACCTGGTGGGCCTCCGGTAGCGCGATCCACTCGCGTTACGGCAACCTGGTCGCCACCGCCGCCCACAACGTCTTCGACGGCAAGAACGTCTTCGACAAGTGGATCTTCGTCCCGGGCTACTACAAGGGCAAGGCGCCCTGGGGCATCTACGTGGGCAAGCAGGCCTGGACCCACTACGACTTCTCGGTCTACGAGGACTACGACAAGGACTACGCCTTCGTCAACGTCTACAACGGCTTCTCCATCGGCGACAAGGTCGAGGTCAACAAGGACGACTACGACGCCTGGACCGGCGACAAGTGGGTCGAGTCGAAGGAGATCTCTCAGAAGGACTTCGAGAGCATCCTCGACAAGTACGGCCCCAAGGCTCCGGTCTGGAGCAAGCCGGACGTCTCCGTGGACAAGGTCGGCCCGAGCTACCCCGGACCGAAGGTCCTTGGCTGGACCGAGGTCACCGAGGCCCAGTGGAACGCGGCCTCTTGGCCGTCGGGCAACTGGAAGACCTGGGCCAACGGCACCAAGGCCTGGCCGCGGACCATCCCGCTGACCGAGGCGCAGTACGAGAAGCTGCTGGACGAGAAGGCCGCCGGCAAGGTCCTGGGCAAGGTCTGGAAGGACGCCAAGGGCAACTTCTGGCTCACCAAGTACTACCTGCACCAGTGGTACAAGGTCAGCAAGTCCACGAAGTACTACCTGGACTACTTCTACATCGGCAAGGTCAAGGACGTCGGCACCCTGTCCAGGAACGTCGGCGGCCAGGGCTTCGCCTGGAACCAGAAGCGCGGCGCCACGGTGT
>NZ_JBFATZ010000014.1:165799-212163 GCF_040678635.1 Thermopolyspora sp. NPDC052614 | reverse complement strand
GCCAGGCGGGTGGCGGGGATGCCGTGGAGGGCGGGCCATTTGGCGGGGTGGGCGGTGGCGTGGACGTCCAGGCCGAGGTGGCGGGCGAGCTGGGTGGCGGCCATGCCGACGCCGCCGGCGGCGGAGTGGATGAGCACGCTTTCGCCGGGGCGGGCCCGGGCGATGTCGAGAAGTGCGTAGTAGGCGGTCAGGAACGCGACCGGCACGGAGGCGGCCTGGACGTACGACCAGCCGTCCGGGATCGGCGCGATCAGCCGGTGATCGACCACCGCGACCGGGCCGAACCCGCCCGGCATCAGCCCGAACACCCGGTCGCCCACCCGGAAACCCGGCACGCCGGGGCCGACCTCGACGACCACGCCCGCGCCCTCACCGCCGGGCACGGCCGCGCCCGGGTACATGCCGAGCGCGATGAGCACGTCCCGGAAGTTCAGCCCGGCCGCGCGGACCGCCACCCGCACCTGCCCGGCCGCGAGGGGCGCCTGCGCGTCGGGCGCCGGAACGAGCGCGAGCCCGTCGAGCGCACCGGGCCCGCCCGGCGTGTCCAGCCGCCACGTGGCCGCGTCCGGGACCTCCAGGGGCATCGCCGCCCGCGCCAGCCGCGGCGCGAACGCCACCCCGCCGCGCACCGCGAGCTGCGGTTCGGGCACCGTCAGCGCCGCCGCCGCACCCGTGCCCGACCCGTCCAGGTCGAGCAGGGTGATCCGGCCCGGATGCTCGGTCTGCGCCGACCGCAGCAGCCCCCACACCGGCGCGTACGTCAGATCCACCGGATCGTCGCCGGGCTGCGCCGCGACCGCCCCTCGCGTCACCACCACCAGCCGCGTCGCCGCCAGCGCCGGCTCGGCGAGAAACTCCTGGACGGCTTCGAGCGTCTCGGCGACCGCCTCGCGGACGGCCTCGGCCCGGGTGACCGCCTCCGGCGCGGGGGCCGCGCGGACGAGCAGGGCGATGCCTCCCCCGTCGCCTTCCCCGTCGTCTCCCCCGGCCCGGGCCAGAGCCGCGAGATCCGGGACGGGGGTGACGGGCACGCCCTGGGCGCGCAGCAGATCCGCGGCGCCCACCGGGTCGGAACCCACAAGGACGACCCGTCCCGACGGACCCGCGGCGGACGGAGTCCGCTCGGCCCAGACCAGCTCGAACAGATCGTCCCCGGCGGCGCTGGAGGTGCCGGTGGGGGCGTCATGGACGGGCCGTCCGATGAGCGCGCCGACGGTGGCCACGGGAGCGCCGGCCGGATCGGCGAGCAGGATCCGGACGCCGTCCGCGTCGATGGGGCGGATCAGCACGCGGACACGGGTCGCGCCGACCGCGTGCACGCGCACGTCCGACCAGGTGAACGGGAGGCGCGGCGCGCCGCCGAGCACGGCCGCGTGCAGGGCGGCGTCGAGCAGCGCCGGGTGCAGGAGGAACCGGGCGGCGGCATCGTGCAGGGCCGCGGGCAGCTCCGCCTCGGCGTACACGTCGTCGCCGTCCCGCCAGACCGCGCGCAGGCCCTGGAACGCGGGACCGTAGTCCAGGCCGTCGGCGGCCAGACCCGGGTAGAACCCGTCGAGATCCTGCGGAACGGCACCGGGCGGCGGCCACGCGGTGAACACGCCGAAGTCCGCGTCCGGCTCGGCGGGCTCGGGGGCGAGAACGCCGGACGCGTACCGGACCCAGGGCTCGTCGTCGCGGTCGCGGGCGTGCACGGTCAGGTCGCGGCGGCCGTCCGCCCGCGGCGGGCCCGCCGCCACCTGGATCTGCACGGGCCGGCCCGAATCGACCCGCAGCGGCCGTTCGAGCGTGAGCTCCTCAACGGCGCCGCACCCCGCCCGGTCGGCGGCGTGCCCGGCGAGCTCGGCGACCGCGGTCCCCGGCAGCAGCACGGAGCCGCCGACGCGGTGGTCGGCCAGCCACGGATGCGCGGCGAGGGACAGCCGCCCGGTGAGCACGATCCCGCCGTCGGCGGCGAGCTCGACGAGCGCACCGAGCAGCGGATGCCCGGCGGGATCGAGCCCGGCGGCGGCGACCTCGGCGGCGGGGGCGGGCGTGGGCCAGTACCGCTCCCGCTGGAACGGATAGGTCGGCAGCCCGGTCACCGGCCGCGCGCCCTCCGGCAGCACCCGGCTCCAGTCCACGGCGCCGCCGCGCACGTGGACACGGGCGAGCCCGGCGTGGACGTTGCGCAGGCCGGGACGGTCTCGGTGCAGCGTCTCAACGGGACCCCCGCCGGGCATGTCGCCCAGCGCGTCCGGCAGGGCGTCGGTGATCGCGGCGAGCAGCGTCGGGTGCGGGCTGATCTCGGTGACGCCGGTGTACCCGGCCGCGGCGAGTGCTTCCAGCGCCGGCGCCAGCCGTACCGGGTGCCGCAGGTTGTCGACCCAGTACCGCGCGGTGAGCCGGCCCCCGTCGATCCAGTCGCCGGTGAGGGTGGAAAACATCGGGATGGCCGCGTCGGCCGGGGTGATGCCGCGAAGGGCCGCCTGCAGCGGTTCGGCGATGGCGTCCACGTGCGGGCAGTGCGAGGCGTAGTCCACCGGGACGCGCCGCGCCCAGACGCCACGGCTCTGGCATGCGGCCAGCAGTTCGGCGATGGAGCCGGCGCCGCCGGAGACGATGGTCTGACAGGCGCTGTTGAGCGCGGCCACGTGCAGGTCGGGCCAGGGCGCGATCAGCTCGGCGGTCGCCTCGGCGGACAGGCCGGCCACGACCATGCCGCCTTTCCCGGCCAGGTGGTGGCGGATGAGCCGGGAGCGCAGCGCGACGATCGCGGCGCCGTCGGCGAGGGTGAGGGCTCCGGCGACGGTGGCGGCGGCGATCTCGCCTTGGCTGTGGCCGATGACCGCGTCGGGCCGGTGGCCGTAGGAGCTCCACAGCTCGGCCAGCGACACCATGACCGCCCACAGCGCGGGCTGCACCACATCCACGCGGTCCAGCGCGGCCGGGTCGCCGAGGGCCTCGTGCAGGTCCCAGTCCACATGCGGGCGCAACGCCTCGGCGCACTCGCGCAGCCGTCCGGCGAACACCGGCGACTCCTTCGCGAGCCGCAGGCCCATCCCGGGCCACTGCGAGCCCTGGCCGGGGAACACCCACACCGTCTTCACCGGATGGGCGGTGCCGGTGACGATGTCGGGGTCGGACGTGTCGGCGGCGAGGGCGTCGAGCGCGGCCAGGGCGTGGTCGCGGTCGGCGGCGAGCACGACCGCCCGGTGCGGGAACGCGGTTCGCCGGGTGAGCGCGTGCGCGACGTCGCCGAGTCCGGTCTCCGGGCGACGGGTCAGGAACTCGCGCAACCGCCCGGCCTGCTCCCGTACGGCTGTCGCGGTCTTCGCCGACAGCAGCAACGGCACCGGCCCGTCCACGGCCTCGGGCGCGCCGTCACGGGGCTCGGGCTCGGGCGCCTCCTCGACGATGACATGCGCGTTCGTACCGGAAACCCCGAACGAGGACACGCCCGCGCGGCGCGGCCTTCCCTCGCGCGGCCACGGCCGTCCCTCGGCGAGCAGCTCGACGCCGCCGGACCAATCGACCCGGGACGTGGGGTTGGCCACGTGCAGCGTCGGCGGAAGGTGCCCGTGCCGCAGCGCCAGCACCGTCTTGATCAGCCCGACGGCGCCCGCGGCGGCCTGGGTGTGCCCGATGTTCGACTTGACCGAGCCGAGCCACAGCGGCCGGTCCGCCGGGCGGTGCCGCCCGTACGCGGCCAGCAACGCGCCCACCTCGATGGGGTCGCCGAGCGCGGTGCCGGTGCCGTGTGCCTCGACCGCGTCGATGTCCGCGGGGGACAGGCCGGCGTCGTCCAGGGCGGCCCGGATGACGCGTTCCTGAGCGGGCCCGTTCGGCGCGGTCAGCCCGGCCGACGCGCCGTCCTGGTTGACGGCGCTGCCGCGGACCAGCGCGAGCACCGGATGCCCCAGCCGCCGCGCGTCGGACAGCCGCTCGACGAGCAGCATCGCGGCACCCTCGGCCATGCCGAACCCGTCGGCCTCCTCCGCGAACGCCTTGCAGCGTCCGTCGGCCGCCAGGGCACGCTGCCGCGAGAACGTCACCAGGCCCTCGGGGGTGGCCAGCACCATCGCGCCGCCGACCAGCGCGGCGGTGCAGTCGCCCCGGTGCAGCGCCCGCGCGGCCAGGTGCAGCGCGACCAGCGACGACGAGCACGCCGTGTCGACGGTCACGGCCGGACCCTCAAGCCCGAGGGTGTAGGCGACCCGGCCGGACGCGACGCTCGCCGTGTTGCCGGTGACGAGGTAGCCCTCCAGGCCGGTGTCCCCGCCGGCGAGGGTCGCGTACGCGGGGCCGCCGACGCCGACGAACACCCCGGTACGGCTGCCGCGCAACGTGGCCGGATCGATCCCCGCGTCCTCGACGGCCGCCCAGGAGGTCTCCAGCAGCAGCCGCTGCTGCGGGTCCATGGCAAGGGCTTCGCGTGGATTGACGCCGAAGAACGCGGCGTCGAACCCGGTGGCATCGGCGAGGAACCCTCCGCCGCGCACATAGCTGGTGCCGGGCCGATCCGGGTCGGGGTCGTAGAGGGCGGCCAGATCCCAGCCGCGGTCGTCCGGCAGCGCCGACACCGCGTCGCCGCCGGACGCGACGAGCCGCCACAGGTCGTCGGGGGAGCCGACGCCGCCCGGCAGCCGGCACGCCATCCCGACGATGGCGATGGGTTCGCGGTCGCGCCGTTCGAGCTCGGCCAGCCGATCCCGGGTCCTGCGCAGATCCGCGGTGACCTTCCTCAAATATTCAACGATTTTTTCGTTCTCGGAGCTCATTCCACACCTTGCTTCGGCCGCGAAAGGGCGGATGGCGGACGAGGATCGAATGAATCGGACAGTACCCGGATCAATTCCGCAGGTGTACCCCTAAGTGCGTTAGGGGATTTTTAGGGGTTGCGGTTCGCGTCGGCGGTTGCGCAATCTAGATCGCGACAGGCGCACAGCCGTGGCGCGGTGTGCCGGCGGTGCCGACCCACCGGAGTGGACCATGACCGAGACATTGACCCCTGTCGTGCCATTCGATATGACCGTTGCAATGCGCACGGCACCAAGAATCGTCGGTGTCGGAACGGCGGTCCCCGCCCATTCCTATTCGCAGCGGGAACTGCTTGATATCTTCGGAATCAAGGACCCGAAAATCCGATCGCTGTTCCTCAGCAGCGCGATCGACCGCAGGTACTTGCAGCTTCCGCCGGAGGACGGCGCGGGCGGCCGGCGCATCGAGTCGCAGGGCGAGCTGCTACGCAAACACCGCGAGCAGGGCGTCGACATGGGGTCGCGGGCGCTGCTCGGCTGCCTCAAGCAGATCGGCGCCGACATCGCCGATGTCCGCTACCTCGTCTGTGTGACGTCCACCGGCTTTCTCACCCCCGGGTTCAGCGCATTCTCATCCGAGAACTGGGGATGCGGCCCGACACGGCCCGGCTCGACGTCGTCGGCATGGGCTGCAACGCCGGGTTGAACGGGCTGACGAGCGTGGCCGGCTGGTCCAGGGCGAACCCGGGCGAGCTGGCCGTCATGGTGTGCGTGGAGGCCTGCTCGGCCGCGTACGTGTTCGACGGGACCATGCGCACGTCGGTGGTGAACAGCCTGTTCGGCGACGGCGCCGCCGCGGTCGCGCTGGTCTCCGGCGAGCAGGCGGGCGACGTCCCGCCGGGCCCGGCGGTGCTGCGGTTCGCCAGCCGGATCATCCCCGAGGCGATCGGGGCGATGCGGTACGACTGGGACGACGACCACGGCAAGTTCAGCTTCTTCCTCGACCGTGACATCCCCTATGTGGTCGGCGCGCACGCCGAGGAGGTCGTCCGGCGGCTGCTCGCGGGAACGGGTCTGCGGATCAGCGACATCGACCACTGGATCGTGCACTCCGGCGGCAAGAAGGTCATCGACGCGGTGATGGTCAACCTCGGCCTGACCCGGTACGACGTCCGCCACACCATCGACGTGCTGCGCGACTACGGCAACCTGTCGAGCGGCTCGTTCCTGTTCTCCTACGAGCGCCTCATCGAGTCCGGCGTCGTCGGCCCGGGCGACCACGGCGTGTTCATGACGATGGGCCCCGGCTCGACCATCGAGACGGCCCTCGTCCGGTACTAGCCCTCCACCCGCCGCCCGCAGCGGGCGGGTGACGTCCACGACCGCGGGCCGCGCGCCCTGCGGTCCTGTCAGGTCCGCCGCGGACGTGCCGCGCGGACCGGGAAGCGAGCAGATGAGCCAGACCCCGGCCGAAGCCGCCCCGCCGCCCGGTACCGATACGGACGGTTACGAGCTGGGCGGCCTGTCGGTTCTGCATGTGAAGATCGAAGGCGGTCCGCTCACCGCGGACCGTGTCGCGGCCGTCGAGGGCCTGTGCGACCGGGTCGAGGACGCCGCCGCGGCCGGCGCCGCCCCCGCGGGCGTCGTGCTGCGCCTCGGACTCGGCCCCGGCGAGGAGCCTCCGCCGCACGACCCCGCACCCGTCCACCTGGTGAACAAGTGGGAACGCGCGCTGCGCCGGCTGGAACGGGTCAGCGCACCCACCCTCGCGGTCGCCCGCGGCATCTGCTCGGGCGTCGCGGTGGAGGCGCTGCTCTCCTGTGACCACCGCATCGGGGCGGAGGACCTGCGGCTGCGGCTGCCGTTCACGGCGGGCGCCCCCTGGCCGGGGATGCTCGTGCACCGGCTCGCCAACCAGCTCGGCGTGGCCCGCGCCCGCGGGCTCGTGCTGTTCGGCACCGAGGTGCCGGCCGAGCGGGCACTCCACCTCGGCCTGGTCGACGAGATCGCCGCCGATCTCAAGGCGGCGCTGGAGGCACAGATCAAGCTGATCTCCGGGCTGTCGGGCACCGAGCTGGCGATCCGCCGCCGCCTGCTGCTGGAGGCCGCCGCCACCACCTTCGAGGACGCGCTCGGCACCCACCTGGCGGCCTGCGACCGGCTCGCCCGCCGCGCCGCCGCGTCCGCGCAAGCACCCTGATGCGGCCGGTCGAGGCGCTGTTGCGCGTGCTGCGCGACGAGGGCGCCGACCGCGTGTTCGGCAACCCCGGCACCACCGAGCTGCCGTTCGTCGACGCCCTCATCGGCGCCCCCGACGCCCCCGAGTACGTGCTGGGGCTGCACGAGTCCGCGGTCGTCGCGATGGCCGACGGCTACGCGCGCGCGACCCGGCGGCCCGCCTTCGTCAGCCTGCACGCCGCGGCGGGCCTGGCCAACGGACTCGTCGGGCTGCTCAACGCGAGCCGGTCCCGCACCCCGCTGGTCGTCACTGCCGGACAGCAGGACCGGCGGCACCTCATCCAGGACCCGATGCTCGCCGGCGATCTCGTGCGCCTCGCGAGCGGGGCCGTCAAGTCCGCGTACGACGTGCAGCACGCCGCGGACCTGCCGGTTCTGCTGCGCCGCGCGTTCGCGCTCGCGGCCCGGCCCCCGGCCGGCCCGGTGTTCCTCTCGGTGCCGATGGACCTGCTCGCCGAGGACACCGAGGTGTCCCTGCCGCCGCGATCCGCCGCCGTGCCCCCGGCCCCCGCGCCGAACACGCGGGAGGCCGCGGCCGTGCTCGCCGCCGCGCGGCGCCCGGTGATCGTCGCGGGCGACGGCGTCGGCCGGGAGGACGCGGTCGCCGCGCTCGTCGCCATCGCCGAAACGCTCGGCGCGGCCGTCTACCACCAGCCGATGAACGACGCCCTGGACTTCCCGACGGGGCACCCCCTCTACGCGGGCGTCCTCAATCCGGTCAACGCCGACATCGCCCGGACGCTCGCGCCGTACGACGTGCTGTTCCTGGCCGGCTGCCACGCGTTCAACCCGCACCACTACTCGTTCGGCCCGCCCATTCCCCCGGGCATGCGGGTGGTGCAGGCCGACTCCGACCCCGCCGAGTTCGGCCGGAACTTCCCGGTCGAACTGGCGCTGTCCGGCGGCCTCGCGCCGACGCTGCGGCGACTGGCCGCGGAACTCGCGGACCCGCCCCCGCCGGACGCGTCCGCGCGGGCCGCCGAGACCGCCGCGCGGATCGCCGCGGCCCGCGCCGCCACCGAGGACGCGGCCCGCGCCGCCCTCGCGGCGGCCGACGGCGACGTCCTCGACCCGCTCGCGCTCGGATACGCGGTCGCGTCCGCGCTGCCGCCACGGGCCGTGGTCGTCGAGGAGGCCATCACCACGGGTGTGCTGCTTCGCCGGGTGCTCCGGCAGGACGAGCCCGGCGGCTTCGTGCACACCGTCGGCGGCGGGCTCGGCTCCGGCACCGGCATGGCCGTCGGGACCGCGCTCGGCCGGCCCGGCCGCCCCGTCGTGGCCGTCCTCGGCGACGGCTGCGCCACGTTCGGACTGCAAGGTCTGTGGAGCGCGGCCCGGTACGGTACGGCTACCACGTTCGTCGTCGCCAACAACGGCGAGTACCGCACCCTCAAGGAGACCCTCGACCGGTGGGGGAGCCGCGCCACCGCCGCCGGCGTCTACCCCGGCCTCGACCTCGGCCTCGACCCCTGCATTGACCCCGGCATTGACCTCGGCATTGACTCCGGCCTTGGGTCCGGCCCCGCCGGGGCCCGGGCGGCATCGCGGCTGCCGTTCACCGCCGCCGCGGAGTTCTTCGGCGTCCCCGCCGTACGCACCGCCGACCCCGACGAACTGGCCGAGCTCGTCGCCAAGGCTCCCCAGCGCGACGGACCCCTGCTCATCGACGTGCCCGTCACCGGGCACATCCCTGCGCGGGGGCCCGCATGAGTCACGCCCCCGCGTCGGGTGGCCCCGGGTGACGGCATCACGCACGGCGCCGGCGCGTCTGTCCGCCCGTCCGCCGTGCCCAGACTCCCTTTCGAAAGGCGGATCCTCGTGGACCACCCCACCCAGACCCTTGCGCCCGACCTCGCTGCCGACCTGGACGTCGTCACCACCCGGCCCGCCGTCTCCGCGGAGGTCGGCGAGGCGCTGCGCCGGCTCGCCGCGCCCCTCCTCGCCGCCGAGGACGCGGGCCGCGAACCCGACCCGGGATACGTGGCCGCGCTCACCGCCGCCGCGGCGGACGCGCCGCCCGACCGGGTCGCGCCGCTGCTCATCCTGCTGGGCGTGGCCGCCGAGACCGGGCCGGGCGCGCACCACGCCGTCCGGACCGGCCTCGACCGGTACCTCGCGGCCGGTTCGGCCCGCCGTACCGACCCGGTCCTCGCCTGCGCGCTGCTGTACCTGCTCGGCCACTTTCCCGAGGACCGCGCCGCGATCCCGCCGGTCGCCGACGCGCTCCCCGTGAGCGCCGACGACCGGTCCCGGCTCGACCGGGAGCTGGCCGCGTTCGACCCCGGCGACCCCGCCATCGGCCGGGTCTGGCCCGCGCCGTCCGACTGGGAGCTGTCGTCCGACGAGCGCGCCCGCGACGCGGCCTGGCTGGCCCGCCTCGACCCCGACCGGGTCCGCGCGATGTGGCGATCCGACACCCGTACCCTCCTCGCCTACTCCGGAGCCAAGGCGCTGTGGGCTGTCGAGCACGGCATGCCCGGCTACCGGCCCGCCGGGGTGGTCCCGCCGCAGCGGTCCGGCCCGCACGCCCCGCCCGACGCCCACGCCGCGGCGCTGCGCTGCCCGTCCTGCCGCGGCGGCCTCACCTTCACCCCGGCCGCCGCGCACTGCTCCGCCTGCACGGTGGAGCACCCCGTACGCGACGGGATCCTCGACCTGTCCGCGGGCGTGGGCGACGCCACGGCCGAGATGACCAGGAACGTGCCGCTGCGCTACGACCAGGTGCTGCGGCCCGCGTTCATCCGGTTCATGGGCGGGAACTGGGCGGGTGTCCTGCCCGTCGAGGACGAGGACGCCTACCTCGCCGAACACGTCAGGCCGGGGCCCGGACCCGTCCTCGACGTGGGTGCGGGCACCGGCCGGTGGACGAGCGTGCTCGCCGAGCGGTTCGGCGCGGGCGACGTCCTCGCCGTGGACCTCAACGCCGCCATGCTCGGCAGGCTCCGCGCGGCCCTGCCGGACGTGCCCGCCGTCCGCGCCGGCGCGCTCGCGCTGCCGCTGGCCGACGCGTCGATGGGCGCCGTCGTCTGCTGGAACGCCCTCCAGGCGCTGCCCGACGCGTCCGCCGTGATCGGCGAGATCGGCCGGGTGCTCATGCCCGGCGGCACGTTCAGCCTGTTGACGTTCCGCGGCGCCGACGACCCGCTGTACCGCCGGTTCCAGACCCGTCCCGACGGGGTCGTCGTGTTCGACCCCGACGAACTCGCCGGAATGTGCGCCGCCGCCGGGATGACCGTCGCCGACATGCGGCTACCCGGCAACTGCGTGATCGCCACGTTCGTCCGCGCCTGAGCTTTTCGGCCTTTCCGCGAGGCGGGCGCCGACCCGCTCGCACCGCGCCCCGGCAGCGTCCGGCATGGCATCCTGTCTACGAGGTCCCCGGCCCAGGGTGCCACGCCGTCCCGAGGAAGGAGCCGCACCGGTGAGCTCGCGTGACCGCACCCCCGACCTCCTAGGCGATCTCCTAGGCGACCTCCGCGGCGACCTCCGCGGCGACCTCCGCGACGACCCCCTTGGCGACCTCCGCGGCGACCTGGGCACCGACGGCGACATGGAGACGTGCCGCGAGGTCCAGGAGATCATCGGCCTGGTCGGCGACAAGTGGACGCTCATCGTCCTCGGCAACCTCGTAGAACGCTCGATGCGCTTCGGCGAGCTGCGGCGCGTGGCCGACGGCATCTCGCAGCGGATGCTCACCCGCACGCTCCGCCGGGTCGAACGCGACGGCCTCGTCACCCGCACCGTCCTTCCGACCACGCCCCCGCACGTCGAGTACTCCCTCACCGGCCTGGGCGCCGAGTTCGTCGCCCAGGTGGCGGAGCTGGGCCGCTGGGCGCAACGCCGCCGTGCCGAGATCCAGTACAGCCAGGCCGAGTACGACGCCCGTACCCGCTGATCCTCGGGGCCCGGGAGTCCCCGGGCCCGAGGACGTCAGGCCGTGCGGGCGCCGGTGAAAGCGAGGTCGGTGAGGCCGAGGTCGGTGAGGCGGCCGTGAAGCTGGGTCCTGCGGGTCACCTTGAGCTTCCGGTACACGTGGGTGAGGTGCTGTTCCACCGTGCTGACGGTGATGTGCAGCTCACGGGCGATCTCCCGATTCGTGAGGCCGCGCACCGCCAGCCTGATGACCCGCCATTCCGACCTGCTGAGCCTGCCGGGCCCGTCGGGCAGCGGCCGGAACGGGCCGTCGAGTATCCGCGCGGACGGCGGGTCCGCGTCGGGCGTCTTGTCCGGCCACTCGTCGGCGACCGCGTCCGGATGGCCGCCGCCGGCGCTCGTGGCGGTGCATTCCCGGGCGGCGGCCTCCCAGACGGCGAGAAGGTCGCGGCAGGCGCGAAAGTCGGCGTCGGCGTCGGCGGTATGGCCCGCGGCGAGGTGGTAGCGGCCACGGGCGCGCCAGTAGTCCAGACCGTATCTGGTGCGGAACAGGGCCGGGGGGACGGGCATGGCGGCGAGCCTCGCCGCCTCGGCGAGGTCGCCGGCCGCGACGGACGCCCGCAGCATCGCCGCCAGCGGCACTCCCACGGCGATGCCCCAGCGTTCCATGTCGAGCAAGGTCAGCGCGGTGACGGCGTACTCGCGGGCCGTCTCCAGGGCGCCCTGCCGTACGGCGATCTCGGCGCGGTGACCGGCGAGGATGGCCTGCCAGGTGTGCGCGCGCTGCGCGTCGGCCTGTTCGATGAGGATGTCGCAGCCGCGGGCGGCGGCGTCCGCCTTCCCGGCGTTCAGCAGCCCGGTGAGCATGGCGGTGAGCGGCCCGAACGTGACGTCGTCGAGTCGGCAGGTGGCGAGCGTTCGTTCGACGGTGTCGGTCTCGATCACATCGGCGTGGCCCGCGAGCAGGGCGATCAGGGTGTCGGCGGCGAGCGTGTAGGGGCCGTTCTCGGGGACGGCCGGCGCCGACCTGTCGGGAGGTTCGGGGACGCGCACGGCCAGCAGGGGGAAGTAGTACGCGAGCCAGGCCCGCAGGAACCGCTCCTCCTCGGTGCGGTCGCCGGGGAGCCGTTCCATCTCGTCGAGGACCTGCGCGGCCTCGTCGAACCGGCCGTGCCAGGCGAGGTACCGCAGCAGGAAGCAGGCGTCTGTGCGAGTGAGCCGACCGGCCTTGACGGCGGCGGTCAGTTCGGGGACGTGCCGCATCGGCAGCGCCGGATCGTTGCGCAGCTCCGTGCGGGCGAGCATGGCGGTGATCGGGGTGCGCTCGTCCTCGTCGGCGGTGCTGCGGGCCAGCTCCAGGCAGGAGACGGCACGCTCGGCCAAGCCCGCCTTGAGGGACTGGACGGCGGCCTGCCGCAGCACCGTGACGGCCCAGCGCGGTAGCGGCGGCGCGGCCTTCAGCAGATGGCCGACGACCTGGTCCTGCCCGGCGGCGGCCCGGTGCAGCTCGGTCGCGGCGCGGGTGTGCAGCCGGGCACGCTCGCCGGGCTCGGTGTGATTGATCACGGCGAGGCGGGCCGCCTCGGCCCGGAACCTGTGCCCGGTCAGCAAACCGGTCGCGTTGAGCGCGGCGATGTGCTCGCTCACGGAGCTGACGTCCAGCCCGGCGAGCTCCCCGGCGCGGCAGGGGGTGGTGGCGTCGTCGAGCAGTGCGATCGCCTGTGCGGTCCGCAGCACCGGCACCGTGCTGCGGTGCAGGCACGCCAGCACGGCCTCCGCGAACGCCCCGCCGTTGCCGCGCGCGGGCCGGCCCGCCCGCCGCGCCCGATACTCCTCGATGAGCGCCGAGACCAGCAGCGGGCTCCCTCCGGTCAACGCGTACCAGTGTTTCGCGAGCGCCCGCCATTCGTCCGCCGGCGCACCTCGTGCGTGCTGGTCCTCACCTTGGGGGTCGGTGCGGGCGGGCTCGGCGAGGCGGAGGGGGCCGGTGGCCATGGCCCACGAGGGTGGCCCGTCGGGGAACGCGGCGTGCAGGCCGTCGCGGATGCCGCCGGGGGTGAGCGGCGCCAGGCGGATCCTGCGATAGCGCGGGAGGCTCAGGAGCTCGGAGTGGAGCGGCCGGTACTGGTGCCGGGGCGAGCTTTGCTCGGTGAGCACCATGAGCATGCGGCTGCGGCGCAGCCGCCGGGCGAGGAACAACATGGCCTGGGCGGACAGCTCGTCGGCGTGCTGCACGTCGTCGGCGACCAGCACGACGGGCCGGTCCCGGGACAGGTGGACGAGGAGTAACCACAGCGTCCTGACGATCTGAGAGTAGGCGCGCTCGGCGTCCTGGCCGGTGGACTCTGCGGTGAACAGGGCCTCGCACAGCCGCGGGTCGATCTGCTGCTGCACGAGTTCCCAGCAGTCGGGACGCAGGACGACGTGCTGGAAGAGCTGCGCTATCACCTCGAAGGGCAACTCCTCCTCGGTGCGCGCGGCGGTGGCGTTCATCACAAGGGCGCCGGCCCGGCCGGCCCGGTCCATAAACTCCTCGATGAGCGCGGTCTTTCCCGCCCCGACGGGACCGGTGACCGCGACCACACCCCCGTTTCCCCGATCGGCCTCTTTCAGCATCGATGCGAGCACATGCAGCTCAGCGTCGCGCTCGATCAACGTTGTCATTCCGTCCCCTAAGGTCTGATCACGTTTTGATCAAGGGCCAGTGCTCCATTCTATGTGACGAGGTTGCAAGGCCGTGGGCCGGTGTGTACGCCGGGGAAAAAATGGTTTGCATTGGAATTCGGATTGTGCTAACAGCTGGTTTACTGAGGTGTAACACGAAGCGGTTCAAGCGGGTTATCCGAACGGCCTATACTCCGCGAGTGATTGTGACCATGTGATCACAGTCACCATCGGCCGGTTTCCTCGCATATCGCCACAATGGTTACATAGATGTGCCTATCTGACATTTGTGTGCCTTCTTGCGCGTGCGTCCCCGGGACGTGAAGGTAGCCAGGTGGATCCTGCGGGTTGCGGGTCCCACATGCCCGCCGAGGATTACGCGTACAGGGGAAACGCTCATGAGAAACTTCGTCATCGTCGGCGGGACCGATGGTATGGGTCGCGCCCTCGCGCGCCACTACGTGACTACCGGCGACGCCGTCATGGTGGTCGGCCGGAACGCCGCCAAAGGCAAAGGGTTCCTCGCCGAGGCGGGGCCGGACGCGCGCGACCGAGCCCATTTCGTACAGGCCGACCTGAGCACGCTGGCCGGGCAGCGAACGGCCGCCGCGCAGATCGCGCGCATCTTCCCCGTGGTCGACGGGCTGGTCTTCACCGCGCAGCGTTTCCACAGCACGCGGATGGTCACCGAGGACGGCTACGAGGCCACATTCGCCCTCTACTACCTGGCGAGGAAGACGCTCGGCGACGCGCTCGTCCCGCTGCTGGAGAAGGCACCGCAGCCGGTGGTGGTCAACGTGTGCGGCCCCGGCGTGAAGGCGGGCGAGATGCACTGGGACGACCTCCAGCTCACCCAGGGCTATGCGGGCCTCAAGGCGATGATGCAGGGCAGCCGCGCCAACGACCTGCTCGGCATCGGATTCACCCAGGAGCACCCTGACAGCAGGATCAGCTACGTGCTGTACAACCCGGTGTTCGTGGCGACGAGTTTCTCCGGCGACTACTCCAAGCCGGTGGCGGTGTTCATCACGATCGCGAAGAAACTGCTCGCCACACCCGTCGACAAGGGCGTGCAGCCGATCATCGGACTGATCGACAACCCGCCCGCCGAGCGGATCAGCGCGTGGAAGAAGCGCACGCGCCTCCCCCTGGACACACCCGCGTTCAACCCCGACGACGCGGCCCGGCTCCGCCAGATCACCGCCGACCTGCTCGCCTCCCACTCCTGAGCCCCGGCGTACGCCCCGGCACAGGGCCGCCTCAGGCGTCCGAGGCGGCTCGCCCCACCCGACCGCGCACACGGCGATCTTCAGGCGCGCGCCTGGGGCCGCCAACGATCGCGTGATCGACATCAGGCCACCGACGCCCGGCCGACGAACGACCAAGGGCCTGATCGCCATCTCGGCGATCAGGCCCTTTACCTTGGGTCGGGGTGGCGGGATTTGAACCCACGGCCTCTTCGTCCCGAACGAAGCGCGCTGCCAAGCTGCGCTACACCCCGGTGCGGCATTGCCTCCGTAAGTCTAGCGGACTCTGGAGGTGGTCGTGCCTCTCCTTTTCGGCGGACGGGCGATCAGGGTCAGCAGGGTGGCCTCCGGCGGGCAGGCGAAGCGGGCGGGGGCGTACGGGGAGGTGCCCAGGCCGGCCGAGACGTGGAGCCAGGCGGTGGTGTGGCGGTGCAGGCCCTTGACGCGGGCGCGGTCGATGCCGCAGTTGGTGACGAGGGCGCCGTAGAAGGGGATGCAGAGCTGGCCGCCGTGGGTGTGGCCGGCGAGCAGGAGCTGGTAGCCGTCCATGGCGAAGCGGGTGAGGTTGCGGGGCTCGGGGGAGTGCATGACGCCCAGGCGGAGGTCGGCGTCGGCGGGGGCCGGGCCGGCGATCGCGTCGTAGCGGTCGCGGTTGATGTGGGAGTCGTGGATGCCGCCCACGTGGACGTCGAGGTCGGCGACCTTGATCCGGGCGACGGTGTTGTTCATGTCGAGCCAGCCGGCGGCGGTCATGCTCGCGCCGAGTTCCTCCCAGGGGAGGGACGGCATGTGCTGGGCGATGTCGCCCTTGGAGGTACGCCACAGGTAGCGGGCCGGGTTCTTGGGGCGCGGGGCGTACAGGTCGTTGGAGCCGTAGACGAACAGGCCGGGGCGGGACAGCAGCGGCTCGACGGCGCGCACGTAGGCGGGGACGGCGTCGGGGTGGGCGATGGTGTCGCCGGTGTTCACCACGAGGTCGGGGCGGAGCGCGTCGAGGGAGCGGACCCACTCGATCAGGCGCTTGCGGCCGGGCGTGAGGTGCAGGTCCGTCAGGTGCAGGATGCGGATCGGTCGCTGGCCGGGTTCGAGCACCGGTACGTCGAAACGGCGCAGCCGGAACCAGTTGCGCTCGATGATCGACGCGTAGGCCACGCCGGCCACGCCGAGGCCCAGGACGGACAGGGGTATCGCTGCGGCTTTCCTCACCTCAACATGATGCCCCACGCGAAGCGGCAAGATGGTCCCTATGAGTTCGTTGAAGGACAAGCTGAAGGCCGATCTGTCGGCCTCGATGAAGAACCGCGACGACGTGCGGACGCGGACGATCCGGATGGCGCTGACCGCGATCAGCACCGAGGAGGTCTCGGGGGACGCGGCCCGGGAGCTCTCCGACGACGAGATCGTCAAGGTGCTGACGAAGGAGGCCAAGAAGCGCCGGGAGGCGGCCGAGGCCTTCGCCGGGGCGGGGCGTGAGTCCCAGGCGCAGGCGGAGCTGGACGAGAAGGCGGTGCTGGACGAGTATCTTCCCGCGCAGCTCAGCGATGAGGAGCTGAACCGGCTGGTGGAGGAGGCCATCGCGGAGAGCGGAGCGGAGGGTCCGCGCGCCATGGGCCAGGTGATGAAGGTTCTCAACCCGAAGGTGGCGGGGCGGGCCGAGGGCGGCAGGGTCGCTGCGGCGGTTCGCGCACGTCTGTCGGGCTGACCGGCTTCTCCGCCTCCTTCCGCGTGCCTGCCGGGCCGACGAATTCCCCCAGGATTCCCCCGACGCGCCCCGGGCGGGCTGACCGGCGTGCCGTACCCGCTTCGATACAGGCTTCCGGACGGACGTGTGCGGCCGCGGCGCAAGCCGGCGGGTGACGAGGCCGACATAGGCCCACTTCGGGCGACGTGCGGGAATCCGAGCCGTTACGGACGCATCGGGTACGCGCGGCGGGTTCGCCCCCCGGACGCGGGAACGCCCGCGATGACCGGTTCTGTGATCGGTCATCGCGGGCGTTCTCGCGATCAGCGGCCCCGGTCGCCGAAGCGGTCGCCGAAACCGCCGCCGAAGGGCCCGTCGTCGAAGGGGCCGTCGTCGAAGGGGCCGTCGTCGTCCCCGCCGAAGGGGCCGCGGTCGTCGTCCCGGTCGCGACCACCGTCGCGATCCTCCTTCGGCTTCTTCGGGCAGCCGCTGCCCCTACAGCCACCAAAGCGCGACATATCCGGATTGGTGAAGGATGTGGGGTCGGTGTCGGCCAGGGCCTTCAGCATCGTCTGCTTCCAGATCGGGCCCGAGATCGAGGCGCCGAACACGCTCGGGTAGTACCGGCCGCCGATGGTGACGCCGCGCAGGGGGTGCTTGTACGAGCCGCGCGGGTCGCCGAGGCTGACCGCGGCGGCCAGGTCCGGCGTGTAGCCCGCGAACCAGGCCGCGCGGTACTCGTCGGTGGTGCCGGTCTTGCCGGCGGCGTCGCGCCCGATGCCGCCCACGCCGCTCATGGTGCCCTTGGTGAACACGCCCGACAGGATGTTGTTCACCGCGTCGGCGACCTCGGGCTCCATGACCTGCTTGCACGAGGGCTTGAACTCGGTCGTCTTGCCGTTGCGGTCGACGATCGCGGTGATCGCCATCGGCTCGCAGTGCTCGCCGCGCGCCCCGAAGGTCGCATACGCGCTCGCCACGGTCACCGGGTCCATCTCGTTGACGCCGAGGGTGAAGGTCTCGACCTCGCTGAGCTTCTTGCCGTCGGCCCGCTTGATGCCGAGTCGCTTGGCCGTCTTCACGACGTCGCAGAGGCCGACCTTCTGCTCCAACGCCATGAAGAACGTGTTGACCGAGCCCCAGGTGCCGGTCTGGAGCGTCTTGAAGCCGCCACCGCCCTCACCGCTGGCGTTGTGCACGGTGTGGCTGGGGTCGCCGACCCGCTCGCCCTTGCAGTTGTGGAAGGTGTCGTAGCTCGCCGCCCGATAGCCACCTCCCACGTTGATGCCGTCACCGAACCGCATTCCCTCTTCCAGGGCGGTCGCCAAGGTGAAGACCTTGAACGTCGAACCGGCCTGGAAACCCGCGCCACCACCATGTGCTACGTCCGCGACGAGGTTGTAGTTCGACTCGTTCTTCTTTTTGTTCGTGCCGAACTTCCTGCTGGCCGCCATCGCCCGGATCTCGCCGGTGCCGGGCACGATCAGCGCCTCGGCGGCCACGGGCTTGTCGCCGGCCCGGACGTACTGCCGGATCGCCTGGTCCGCGGCCTGTTGCATCTGCGGGTCGAGCGTGGTCTTGATGGTCGCGCCGCTGCGGGTGAGGAACTCCTTGCGTTCCTTCGCGGTCTTGCCGAACGCCTCGTTGCTCAGGATCTCGTGCTGGACGTACAGGCAGAAGTACGGGTATTTGCTCTGCTCACAGCCGCCGGAGATGTCCCAGCCCTTGTAGCCGAGCTTCTTCTTCTTGGCCTCGGCCGCCTCCTCCGCCGTGATCTTCCCGGCCCTTTGCATCACGTCGAGCACGAGGTTGCGCCGGGCGAGCAGGCGGTCGCGGTACTCCTTGCCCAGGTTGGGGTCTGTGATGTTCGGGTTCTGTACGGCTCCCGCCAGCGTGGCCGCCTCCACGAGGTTGAGCTCGGAGGCGTGCTTATTGAAGAACCGCTTGGCGGCGGCCTCGATGCCGTACGCGCCGGCGCCGAAGTAGGAGATGTTCAGGTACCGTTCGAGGATTTCGTCCTTGGTGTACTTGTCCTCGACGGCCAGCGCGTGGCGCAGCTCGTTCAGCTTGCGGTTGAAGGTCGGGGCGGTGGCCGCTTCCTTTTCCTTCTTGGTCTTGGCCTGGTTGAACAGCACCTGCTTGACGTACTGCTGGGTGATGGACGAACCGCCCTCGCTTACCCCGCCGCTTTGCAGGTTCTTCATCAGGGCGCGGAAGGTGCCCTCGATGTCCAGCGCGCCGTGCTGGTAGAACCGCTCGTCCTCGACCGCGATGATCGCCGTCTTCATGATGTCGGAGACCTTCGACAGCGGCACGGACTCGCGGTACTGGTAGTAGAACTGGGCGATTCGTTTGCCGGTCGCGTCCAGCACCGTGACCTTCTCCGGCAGCGGCGGCTCGTGCAGCTCCTCGGGAGCCAACCGCAGGGCGCCAGTGGTCGACATCACGGTGACACCGGCGCCGCCGACCGCGGGCAACGCGATCGCGGCGATCAGCACCCCGGCGGCGGCGCTGGCCAGCGCCAGCCGGAGGATTCGACTGATAGCGGCCATCGGACCTTTGCCTTTGCCTCGAGCTTGCACAGGTCAAGCCTACGACTCTCGGTAGAGGTGATCGGTACCATAAGTCCATTTCGATACGTTGTGTGCACGTCTACCCCCGGGGTGACTAGTCAATCCCGGCCACCTGGCCCGACATGACCATGCCGGAAATTGGTCCGCGCGGGGTCTGTCGAACCGAACACCGGGTTGCGTACGTTCTCCTCTGCGGCAACTGAATATGGAGGCTCGACGCCCGCGCCCGTCGGCCGAAGTGACGACTGACCACCTAAGGGGAGTGGGGTCGAAAAATGTGGATCACGGATTGGACCTCCCGTGCCGCCTGTCGTGGTGCGGACCCGGACGCTCTGTTCGTCCAGGGCGCCGCCCAGAACAGGGCCAAACTCATCTGCCGAGGGTGCCCGGTCCGTACCGAATGCCTCGCCGATGCGCTGGACAACCGCATCGAGTTCGGGGTCTGGGGCGGTATGACCGAAAGGGAACGGCGGGCGCTGCTGCGGCGGCGACCCGACGTCAGCTCCTGGCGTGACCTTCTGGAGTCCGCCAAGGAAGAGTACGAGCGGGACAACGAGTTGATCGCCGGCTGATATTCGGCGAGGGTCCCCTCAATGGCGAGGGGAACGTCCTCGCATTCCCGCCAAGCCGTCCATTCGGGGCCGTTGATTCGGGCCGCCGCCCGGTGTCGAGGATGACGCCGCGCATGATTAGGCGGCCAGAAGAGCGCCGATCTCACGCAGCCCTGTGAGATCGTGCACGTCCTCCGGCATCGCGGGCACCTGTGCGATCGGCACCGTGGGGTGTGCCGATGTGAAGTGCTCCTGTTCCCGATGTTCACGGGCGGCTAGCTGCATCCGCCCGGCGTGAAGCCGCAACACCGCGGCGGTCAGCTCATGTTCGTGTCGAGCTTCAAGGTCTTCGGCCGCGGCGGCGCTACGGGCCGCGGAGAGGGCCACCGCCGGGGAGCGGTGCACCCGATTGACCACGAGTCCCGCCAGGGGCATGCGCTCCTCGGCCAGTCGCTCGACGAAGTACGAGGCCTCGCGCATCGCGTCCCGTTCCGGCGCGGCGACCACGAGGAACGCGGTGCCGGGAGCCTGCAACAGACGGTAGGTCTGCTCGGCGCGCTGCCGGAAGCCGCCGAAGACGGCGTCGAGGGCCGAGACGAAGGTCTGGATGTCCTTGAGCACCTGGGCGCCGAGCACCTTGGTCAACGCCCCGGCGATGAAGCCGAACCCGGCGTTGAGCAACTTGAACGCGCTGCGGCCGCCCGCGCGCGCCGGAGCCATCAGGATGCGGATCAGCCGGCCGTCGAGGAACCGGCCGAGCCGCTCGGGCGCGTCCAGGAAGTCCAGCGCGGACCGCGACGGCGGGGTGTCGACGATGATCAGATCCCACTCGTCGGAGTGGCGCAGTTGGCCCAGCTTCTCCATCGCCATGTACTCCTGTGTGCCGGAGAAGCTCGACGACAGCGACTGATAAAAGGGATTTGTCAGGATTTGGTGGGCACGTTCGGGGTCGGCGTGGGCCTCGATGATCTCGTCGAACGTGCGCTTCATGTCGAGCATCATCGCGTGCAGCTCGCCCGTGCCCCGGGTGCCGGCGACGAGCCTGGGCGTGTTGTCCAGCTCGGTGAGCCCCATCGACTGGGCGAGCCGCCGGGCGGGATCGACGGTGAGCACGACCACCCGCCTGCCGCGCTCGGCCGCGCGCAGGGCCAGGGCCGCCGCCGTGGTGGTCTTGCCGACGCCTCCCGAGCCGCAGCAGACCACGATGCGCGTGCCCGGATCGTCCAGGATCGCGTCGACGTCCATGACCGGGGCCAGACGCGTGGCGTGCCCCACGGTCGCACCGCTCGCCGCGCTCATACCGCTCTCACCGCTGCCGCATTCCCGACGCCGGCTCCGGCGTCACTCCTGACGTACGTCACCTTTTCAACGCTCGTTACGTTCTTGCCGGTCATCGTGCCCCTAATTGGTCATCGCCGTCTCATGAACCGGCAACATTCCCGCAACGGACGACACTTCCCGAAATATCAAGATCTCTTGTACGTCGCCGGTCAACCGCAGGTCACGCCGCCATTCAACACGCGGACATCCTCCCCGGCGCGCCACCGTGCGGCCGACTCGCCCACATCCGGGACAACGTGCGGGCGGTGCCCGGCGTTCCACCGGCACGGCCGGCGATTGGCGATATCAGGCCGTCTGTTTCGCGGTTTTTGGGCGCGTCCGATGATGTAACGGACCAGGCGTCCGCGCCGCACCAGGGCTCAGGCGACGCCCCGCTCGCGAATCACCTCGGCGAGCTCGTAGAGCCCGGCGAGATCGACGCCCTCGGCGAGCAGCGGCAGCTCGTAGCACGGCACGCCGGTCTTGGCGAGCATCCGTCGCTCCCGCCGCTCAAGCTGGGTACGGCGGGCGTGCTCGGTGACCTCGACCGCCAGCGCCTCGGCGAGGGCCGTGGCCTCGGCGCCGTCGGCCACGCCGGTGGCCTTGAGCCCCAGCGCCAGCTCCTCGACCTCGAACCGCCCCTTGAGCGCCGCCTCCAGCGCGCTGCGCGGCAGCTCCTCCGCCCGCACCATGTTGATGAATACGCCCCCGGTGGGCAGTTTGGCCGCGCGCAGCTCGGCGATGCCGTCGAGGGTCTCCTGAACCGGCATCTCCTCCAGCAGCGTCACGATGTGCACGGCCGTCTCCGGCGAGGCGACCACCTTGCGGACCAGGTCGGCGTGGTTCTTGATCGGCCCCACCCGGGCCAGGCCGGCCACCTCGGAGGTGACGTTGAGGAAACGGGCCACCCGCCCGGTCGGGGGCGCGTCCAGGACCACCGCGTCGTAGGTCCGGCGGCCGGTCTTCGGGTCGCGGCGCCGTACGGCCTCGCTGGTCTTGCCCGTGACCAGCACGTCGCGCAGCCCCGGCGCGATCGTGGTGGCGAAGTCGACCACCCCCATCTTGGTGAGCGCCCGGCCCGCCCGGCGCATGCCGTAGAACATCTCGAGGTACTCGAGCATGGCGGCCTCGGGATCGATGGCGAGGGCGTAGACGTCGCCGCCGCCGGGGGCGACCGCGATCCTGCGCTCCTCGTACGGCAGCGGCGGGATGTCGAAGACCTGGGCGATGCCCTGGCGTCCCTCGACCTCCACGAGCAGCACCTTCTTCCCGCCCGCCGCGAGGGCGAGGGCGAGGGCCGCGGCGACCGTGGTCTTGCCGGTGCCGCCCTTGCCGGTGACGACGTGCAGCCGCACCCCGTCCCAGTCCGTGTCACGAGCGCTCATCACTTCGAGGCTACCCAATCGACATGCGGCGATACGCGGCCCTCCGGGGCGTGGCCCACGTCGCGGCCCGCCCCCGTTAGGGTTTTCCCATGCGGAAATGGGAGTACGTCACAGTGCCTCTGCTGATTCACTCGACCAAGCAGATTCTCGATAACTGGGGCCAGGACGGATGGGAGCTCGTCCAGGTGGTCCCGGGGCCGAACCCGGAGCAGTTGGTCGCCTACCTGAAGCGGGAGAAGGAATGACCGTGGACCCGGCCGCGCGACTCGCCGAGCTGGGCCTGACCCTGCCCGAGGTGCCGAAGCCGGTCGCGGCGTACGTGCCCGCGACGCGGACCGGCGATCTCGTCTACACCTCCGGCCAGCTTCCGTTCGTGGACGGGAAGCTGCCGCGCACCGGCAAGGTGGGGGCCGAGGTGAGCGTGGAGGAGGCGCGCGAGCTGGCGCGCATCTGCGCCCTCAACGCCTTGGCCGCGGCCGTGTCGGTGGCCGGGGATCTGTCGCGGATCGTGCGGATCGTGAAGGTCGTGGGATTCGTGGCGAGCGCGCCCGACTTCACCGGGCAGCCGCAGGTGGTCAACGGCGCGAGCGAGTTGCTCGGCGAGGTGCTGGGGGAGGCGGGCGCGCACGCGCGCAGCGCGGTCGGGGTGGCCGTGCTTCCGCTGGACGCCCCGGTCGAGGTGGAGCTCATCGCCGAGGTCCGGTCGGCGTGACACCATAGTTCAACCGAGCGATGTTCGGTTGAACTATGGGGGGAGGTGTCCGAATGGACGGAGTCGCGCTTTCCGCCGGGGCCGCGCAACGCGTCCGGGACGTCATCGAAGGCCGGGTGCCGCCGGTCACCGCCAGGGACGCCGCGACCGTGGTCGTGCTGCGCGAGCGGCCGGGGGTGCCCGGCACGATGCAGGTCTACCTGCTGCGCCGCAAGGCGAGCATGGCGTTCGCGGCCGGGGCGTACGTGTTCCCCGGCGGCGGGGTGGACCCGCGCGACACCGACCGCGACATCGCCTGGGCCGGGCCGAGCCCGGCGAGTTGGGCGCGTGTGCTGCGCTCGGACGAGCGGACCGCGCGCGGCCTGGTGTGCGCCGCCGTACGCGAGACCTTCGAGGAGTCCGGCGTGCTGCTGGCCGGGCCGAGGCCGGACACCGTCGTCGAGGACACCGCCGTGTGGGAGGACGACCGGCTCGCGCTGATCGACCACAGCCTGTCCTTCGCCGAGTTCCTCGCCCGGCGCGGGCTGGTGCTGCGCACGGATCTGCTGCGGGCGTGGGCGCATTGGATCACGCCCGAGGCGGAGCCGCGCCGCTTCGACACCCGGTTCTTCGTGGCCGCGCTGCCGCCCGGGCAGCGTACGCGGGACGTGGGCGGCGAGGCCGACCAGGTGGTCTGGATGCGGCCGGCGGAGGCGCTGGAACGGGCCCGGCGGCGCGAGATCCTGCTCATGCCGCCGACCCGCCGCACCATCGAGGAGCTGAACGGCTACCCGGGCGTGCGGGAGGTGCTGGCCGTCGAGCGGACGATCGTCACCGTCATGCCCGAGTTCGCGCTCGCGCAGGACGGCGGGCTGCGGCTGATCATCCCTGGCGAACGTGAGGGAACCCCTGTGCTGGAGGAGCGGGCGTGACACCCTGGCGTACCTGTGGCGATTTGACGGAAGCCGATTTGCTGAAAGCCGATTTTCTGGAGAAGGCCGCCCCCGGCGACGGGATGGTGCGGCGGTGAGCGGGCTGCACATCCCGGCATCGGGGCCGGACGGCGCCGGCACCCCCAACGCCGTCGCCGTGCTGGCGCCCAACCCCTCGCCGATGACGCTCGACGGCACCAACACGTGGATCGTCGGCCGTCCCGGCGACGAGCACGCCCTGGTCGTGGACCCCGGGCCGGAGGACGACGAGGGCCACCTGCGGCGCGTGCTGGACCGGCTGGAGGGGCGGCGGGTGACGGCGATCCTGCTCACCCACGGGCATTCCGACCACAGCGGGGGCGCGGCGCGCTTCGCCGAGCTCACCGGTGCGCCGGTGCGGGCGCTGGACCCCAGGCACCGGCTGGGCTCGGAAGGGCTCGTGGACGGGGACGTGGTGACGGCCGGCGACCTGGAGTTGCGGGTGGCGGGCACCCCGGGTCACTCGTTCGACTCGCTCTGCTTCTGGCTGCCGGAGGACGGGGCCATGTTCACCGGCGACACGGTGCTCGGCCGGGGCACCACGGTGATCGCCCCCGACGGCGACCTCGCCGACTATCTGCGCTCGCTTGACCGGCTGCGGGCGATGGTGGAGTCGGTCCGGGCGACGGCGCTGCTGCCGGGCCACGGGCAGGTGCTCGCCGACCCGGTGGGAGCGCTGGACGCCTACATCGCCCATCGGCGCGAGCGCCTCGACCAGATCCGGCGGGCGCGGGCGGCCGGGGCCAGGACGCCCCGGGAGATCGTGGAGATCGTCTACGCGGAGGTGGACCCGGCCCTGTGGCCCGCCGCCGAGATGTCGGTACGGGCGCAGCTCGCCTACCTGGACGAGACCTAGACGAAACCTCTAGACGAGACCTCTGGACGTCCGCGACCGGCGAGACCGCGCTACCGGGAACGGTTGTGCAGCCGCTCCCGGTCGAGGATCAGCACCGCCTTGGCCTCGATGCGCAGCCAGCCGCGCTGGGCGAAGTCGGCCAGGGCCTTGTTGACCGTCTCCCGGGAGGCGCCGACGAGCTGGGCCAGCTCCTCCTGGGTGAGGTCGTGGTGGACGCGCACGCCCTCCTCGGTCTTCTGCCCGAAACGGTCCGCCAGGTCGAGCAACTGCTTGGCCACCCGGCCGGGCACATCGGTGAACACCAGGTCGGCCAGCACGTCGTTGGTACGGCGCAGCCGCTGCGCCAGCGCCCGCAGCAGATGCAACGCCACCTCGGGCCGGCCGGTCAGCCACGGGCGCAGATCGTCGTGGCCCAAACCCGCCAGGCGTACCTCGGTGAGGGCGATGGCGCTGGCCGTACGGGGGCGGGGGTCGAACAGCGACAACTCGCCGAACATCTCGCCCGGGCCCAGCACGCTCAACAGGTTCTCCCGGCCGTCCGCCGCGGTACGGGAGAGCTTGATCTTGCCCTCCAGAACGACGTAAAGCCGGTCACCGGTCTCATTCTCGCTGAACAGCGTCTGCCCTTTGCTCAGGGTGACCTCGGTGATACCCGTACGCAGGGCCGCGGCACTCTCCCGGTCGAGCGCGGCGAACAGCGGAGCCTTGCTCAGCACATCATCGTTCACGATGCCTCCTCGCATATGATCGCGCACGCGCGGTCCCAGGGATGCCCGGACGTTGTAATTTATTGTGACGCACCCCACCAGCGGTCACACCGCCCCGGTCCGCGTAGGCTTACGGGGTGTCCCGCAATGCCGTTGCCGTAGGGGAGTCCCGGCTGGCTCTAGTAAGACGCGCACGACGGATGAACCGAGTACTGGCGGAAACCTATCCGGACGCCCACTGTGAGCTGGATTTCGGTTCGCCCTTGGAACTTCTGGTCGCGACGATCTTATCCGCCCAGTGCACGGACAAGAGAGTCAACCTGGTGACTCCGGTGCTTTTCGCGAAGTATCGGTCGGCCGCCGACTACGCTGGCGCCGATCGCGCCGAGCTTGAGGAGATCATCAGGTCCACGGGCTTCTTCCGGGCCAAGGCCAACAACATCATCGGAATGGGCCAGGCGATCTGCGACCGGTACGGGGGCGAGGTGCCGCGCCGCATGGAGGACCTGGTCACCCTGCCCGGCGTGGGGCGCAAGACCGCCAACGTGGTGCTCGGCAACGCCTTCGGCGTGCCCGGGCTCACCGTGGACACCCACTTCAAGCGTCTCACCACCCGCTTCGGCTGGACCAAGGAGGACGACCCGGTCAAGATCGAGCGAGAGGTGGGCGAACTCATCCCCAAGAAGGAGTGGACGATCTTCTCCCACCGTGTGATCTGGCACGGTCGCCGGATCTGCCACGCGATCAAGCCGGCCTGCGGCGCCTGCCCGCTGGCCGCGTTGTGCCCCTCGTACGGCACCGGCCCCACCGATGCCGCCAAGGCGGCCAAACTGGTGCGAACCGGGCTGTTCTCATGACCGAGTCGACTTCCCGTGAGGCGCCCGCCTGGTTGCACGACCTGACGGCGCGTGCCGCACGCTCCCCGGTGCCCGTTGAACTCCGCCCCCCGGAGGTCGGCGGGCGTCCCGCCGCCGTTCTGCTGCTGTTCGGCGAAGGGCCGCTGGGGGCCGACATCCTGCTCATCCAGCGCAGCGCCCGGGGCCGCAGGCACGCGGGGCAGCCGGCCTTCCCCGGCGGCGGCGTCGATCCGGGCGACGGCGGACCGGTGGGCGCGGCGCTGCGCGAGGCGGAGGAGGAGACGGGCCTCGATTGCTCCGGGGTCACGGTGGTCGGCACCCTGCCCGAGCTCTACATCTGGCGCAGCGACAACCGCGTCACGCCCGTCCTTGGGTGGTGGCACACGCCCTGCGCCGTGCACGCCGCCGCCCCCGACGAGGTCGACGCCGTCGAACGCGTGCCGATCGCCGAGCTCGTCGACCCGGAGAACCGGCTCCGCCTGCGCGCCCCCAGCGGTTACATCGGCCCGGCCTTCCGCGTACGCGGCCTGCTCGTGTGGGGATTCACCGCCGGGCTGTTGAACAACGTGCTCAAGGCGGGCGGTTTCGAGCGGCCCTGGGATCCCTCGCGTATCGAGGACCTCCCTCCCGACATCCTCAACCTCGCCTCCCGCTGAACCGATCATCGCCTGAACCGGCCTTTCGAGATCCGGCCGCCGCCATCAACTGAGGACCGTGCTCGGGCCGGTCGATGCCCTTCATGGGCTTGGCGGCATGCCCGAGGGCCCCGCATGATTCCGAGCCTGATTACGGCTTGATGACAGGCTTGATCACAGGCTTCGCCGTGCCCGGTGGCCGCATCCGGTGTGCTCGCCCGGATGCCTGAAGCCGGTGCTCACCCCGGGCCTCATCGTGGGTGAACCGTATATCGGAGGCGCGTATCGGAGGCGCGGCGTGATCCGTGGCCCTGGTGCGATGCCGACGACCCCTGGGTGCCGATCACGGCGGCCATCGGCGGCTTGCCATCATCGGGCGGCGGATCGAACGATGTGACCGGGGGAACACTCAGCGTGGAGGGGCGGGAAGGCCGGTGATGGGCCGTGCGGGATCTTTGGTAGACGTCACGTTGATAAACGGCGCACGGGTCGAAGGTCCGCTGGCTACGGTGGATATCGTGCAAGGTGATCTCCTCGACCTCATCCTCATCGGCCTGGTGATTGCCTTCGCCATATCCGGATATCGGCAGGGCTTCATCATCGGAGCCTTCAGCTTCCTCGGCTTCGTCGGCGGCGCCGTCCTCGGGGTGTTCATCGCGCCGCCCATCGCTCGCGCGGTCGTCTCCGGGTCGACCGAGCAGGCCCTGCTCGCCATCGTGATCGTGTTCCTGACCGCGACGATCGGGCAGTTCGCCTCGTCCACCTTGGGCGCGGTGGTGCGCAGCCACGTGACCTGGCAGCCGGCGAGCATCGTCGACTCGCTCGGGGGGACCCTGGCCAGCGCGCTGTCGGTCCTGGTGATCGCGTGGCTCATCGGCAATCTGCTGGTGGCCGCGCCGATCAAGCTGATCGTGCAGCAGATCAACGGATCGCTGGTCCTCAAGACAGTCGATCAGGCCATACCGGACGCGGCGAAGAACTGGCAGGGATTCTTCCGCGACTTCATCAACACCTCCGAGTTCCCGCAGGTGTTCAGCGACATCGGCGGGGGCCGGATCGTGGACGTTTCCCCGCCCGACCAGAGCGTCCTGGAGGGGAACGCGCAGATCGCCCGCGCCCGCCGCGCGATCGTCAAGGTGCAGGGCAACGCGCCCGCCTGCCGCAAGCGCATCGAGGGCACCGGCTTCGTCTACTCCAACCGGCGGGTGATGACCAACGCCCACGTGGTCGCGGGCGTGACGGAGGAACTGCGGGTCACCGACTCCGAGGGCAGGCAGCACGACGCCCGGGTGGTGCTGTTCAACCCCGCCCGCGACATCGCCGTCCTGTTCGTGCCGACGCTCGTCGCCCCGACGCTGAAGTTCGACTACACCGCCGAGTCCCAGGACGACGCCATCATCGCCGGCTTCCCCAAGGACAAGGGCTTCACCGCCCTGCCCGCCCGCATCCGGGTGCGCCAGCCCGCCACCGCCCCGGACATCTACCACCAGCGCGAGGTGGAGCGCGAGGTGTACGCCATCCGCGGCCTCGTCCAGCCCGGCAACTCCGGCGGCCCCCTGCTCACCCCGTCCGGCCAGGTATACGGCGTGATCTTCGCCGCCGCCACCGACCAGGAGGACACCGGCTACGCCCTCACCGCCAAGGAGGTCGCCCCCGACGCCGAGGCCGGCAGCGCCGCCGTAGCACGCGTAGGCACCCAGGACTGCGACTAATCCGCAATCGAACGCGCCGCCGCGGTCTGGCCACCTGAGCCCACCAGAACGTGCACCAAACGGACAGTCTGGGCCGACTCTCGGTGGGCGTCGGAACCCATGAGAAGGCGGGCGATGGGGCTTCTGTGTGAGGTTGTGGGGGCTTCGGAGCGGGTTTTGGGTGATGCGTATTCGGTTATGCGTTGCGTGGTCTGATGACCGGTTCATGGGTGGTGGGTGCGGCGGATGGCCGGGACTGCTTGCCGGGGCTTGGTCGGTGTTGGGACCCGTGAGAAGGCGGGCGATGGGGCTTCTGTGTGAGGTTGTGGGGGCTTCGGAGCGGGTTTTAGGTGATGCGTACTCGGTTATGCGTTGCGTGATCTGATGACCGGTTCGTCGGGGTGGAGGGTGCGGCGGATGGCCGCGATGGCCGCAGTGGCCTCGGCGCCGGAGCCCGCGAGAACGCGGGCGATGTGGACGGTCTGCGCCAGATCCATCCCGTACGGCTCGCGCGAGCCGTACGCGGCCACGCGGTCGGCTCCGCGGGAGAGCAGGGCGGCGGCGCCGGCCGTGTTTCCACGCTGAATATGGGTGAGCCCGACGCAGATCTGAGCCAGCCCTTGCCACAGGCCGCGTTCGTCGGCGGGCCCGCACTTCCAGCGCGCTTCAAGCACCTCGTGTGCATGGAAGGGGCGTTCGTCGGCGAGATAGCCGCTGGCCACCTCGACGGCCTCCTCGGCGCTCGGGGCGTAGTCGTCGGGCACGCGTTCGACGCCCTCCGCGCCATGTGGCAACGGACGACCGAAGGCGTCCCGGGGACGGGCATTGCGGGGCCGCCCAGCGGCGTCCCTGTCGCGAGCCACGGCGCTCTCCTGATCGACGGTGCCCCGGTCGCGGCCCATATCCGCGTCCTGCTCGATGTTTGCGCCTCGGTCCGTGCCCTGATCCATATCCTGGCCCGTGTCCGTGCCCTGGCCCGTGTCCGTGCCCTGGCCCGTGTCCGTGCCCTGGCCCGTGTCCGTGCCCTGGCCTGCGCCTCCGTCCGGGCGGGCACCCCGGTCCCGGCGGGCATCCCAGCCCCTGTCCGTGCCCTGATCGGTGCCCTGGTCGATGTTCGCGCCCCGGCCCGTGTCCTGGCCCCGCTCCGCGCCCTCGTTCCCGCTCACGCCCTTCCTCCTGCCCAACCCGTCGCGCTTGTTGCGCCGGTCACCGTTCAGGCTCCGGGTCGGCGAGCCAGCCGAGCAGTTCGGCGTTGAACTGTTCGGGGCGCTCCTCGTGGGGATAGTGACCGGTGCCCTCCATCAGTCGCCAGCGGTAGGGCGCGGTGACGTACCGGCCCGAACCCTGCGCGGTGCGGGGCAGTGTGCAGGTGTCGAGGGAGCCGTGCAGTTGCAGCGTGGGCACCTCGATCTGTCTTCGCATCTGCCGGGCGTAGTGGAAGCCGTCGGGCCGCAGTTGGGATCGGCCGAACCAGCGGACGTACTCCAGGGCCGAGTGGGCGACATGCGGGATGCGGAAGGCCTCGGCGTAGCGGGCGGCGACATCCGGATCCGGCCAGTCAGGCCCCGACCAGCGGCACAGCAGCCGCTCCACCAGCCCCTTGGTGAGCCGCCGCTCCGCCAGGAAGGGAAGCTGGAATCCCAGGGCGAACCCAAGCGCCCGGCCCTGCCCCCGGGGGTCGGCCAGAATGGACGCGCGGAGCCGCCGGGGATGCGGCGCCGACACCGTCACCAGGCGGCGCACCGTCTTCGGGTAGCGCGCGGCCATCGTCCAGGCCAGCAGGCCGCCCCAGTCGTGCCCGACGATCGTCGCGCTGGTCTCGCCCAGCGCGCGCACCAGCCCGGCGGCGTCTCCGGCCAAGGTGGGCAGGTCATACCCGCGAGGCGGCTTGTCGCTGGCGCCGTACCCCCGTAGGTCGACCGCGACGGCCCGGTACCCGCCCTCGGCGAGCGCGACGAGCTGATGCCGCCAGGCCCACCAGAACTCCGGAAAACCGTGCAGCAGCAGCACCAGCGGCCCCTTGCCGGCCTCGGCGACATGGAAGCGGGTGCCGCCCGCGTGCACGGCGCGGTGACTCCACGGGCCCTCGATCTGGACCTGCGACTCGTCGGGCGCCGCGGCAGCGGACGCGATCACGGCTTGACCTGCCCCGAGGCGAGTGCCGCGTCGTCGTCTCCTCCCCGAAGGCTCTTGAGCGTACGGGTGGTGCGCTTCATGCCGGTCAGTCCCTTGAGCCGCCGTACGCCGAAGAGCACCAGCAGCCCGGCGACGAGCAGATAGATGAGGGTCACCACGGCGAACGCGGCCCACTCCCACAATCCGAACACCGACGTCAGAAGGTACGCGATGGCGAACGAGGCGAGGATCAGGCACAGATGGGCCATGAACGCCGCGGCCGCGAACGCCCCCACCGCCTTGCCGACCCTCTTGGCGTCGAACTTCAGCTCGGCCTTGGCCAGCTCGATCTCCGAACGCACCAGCGTCGAGATCTGGTCGGTCGCCTGGGCGACGAGCGTGCCGAGCGACTCCTCTTGGTCGGGCGGTGTGGCCATCGTTGATTCTCCTATCGAAAGCTGCCTCGGACATCATCCTGCGTGCGAACCCGCCGCCGCACGCGTGGCCGCCTCGGCCGTCTGACTAAGAACTACCCCCTTCGTCAAGATCACGCGAGGTGATCGTGCCGGCCTGTGGACAACCGGCGACCCTGTGGACAAGGGAGGGCCCGTGGACGTACGAACGCCCGGACCTGCCCCGATCATCTGGGCGGTCCGGGCGCTCGTACCGGTCCGGGCTCAGCCCGGCTCGCGGCCGGCCCTCGCTCCGGCCGGTCCTCGCTCTGGCCAGTCCTCGCTCCGGTTGGTCCCTGCTCCGGTTAGTCCTCGCTCTTGGCGGTGGGCAGCTTGGCGGAGATGAGGTCCATCACGGTGCTGTCGGTGAGCGTGGTGACGTCACCGAGCGACCGGTTCTCGGCCACGTCCCGCAGCAGCCGGCGCATGATCTTGCCGGAGCGGGTCTTCGGCAGCTCGGGCACGACGAGGATCTGCCGCGGCTTGGCGATCGGCCCGAGCGTCTTGGCCACGTGGTCCCGCAGCTCCTTGGCGAGCTCCGGGCCCTCGCCCGCGTCGCCGCGCAGGATCGTGAAGGCCACGATGCCCTGCCCGGTGACGGGGTCGGTGGCGCCCACGACCGCCGCCTCGGCGACCTTCGGGTGCGACACCAGGGCGGACTCGACCTCGGTCGTGGAGATGTTGTGCCCGGAGACGAGCATGACGTCGTCCACGCGGCCGAGCAGCCACAGGTCCCCGTCCTCGTCCTTCTTCGCGCCGTCGCCGGGGAAGTACATGCCCTCGAAACGCGACCAGTAGGTGTCGATGTAGCGCTGGTCGTCGCCCCAGATCGTGCGCAGCATCGCCGGCCAGGGCTCCCGCACCACCAGGAAGCCGCCGCCGCCGCTCGGCACGCTCGCGCCGGTGTCGTCCACCACGTCGGCGACGATGCCCGGCAGCGGGCGCATCGCCGCCCCCGGCTTGGCCGCGGTCACGCCGGGCAGCGGGCTGATCATGATGGCGCCGGTCTCGGTCTGCCACCAGGTGTCCACCACCGGGCAGCGGTTGCCGCCGATGTGCTCGCGGTACCAGACGTACGCCTCGGGGTTGATGGGCTCGCCGACCGAGCCGAGCACCCGCAGGCTCGACATGTCGAACTTGGCGGGGATGTCGTCGCCCCACTTCATGAACGTGCGGATCGCGGTGGGCGCGGTGTAGCAGATCGTGATCTTGTACTTCTGGATGATCTCCCAGAAACGGCCCCGGTGCGGCGTGTCCGGCGTGCCCTCGTAGATCACGCTCGTCGCGCCGTTGGCGAGCGGGCCGTACACGATGTAGGAGTGCCCGGTCACCCAGCCGATGTCCGCCGTGCACCAGTAGACGTCGGTGTCCGGCTTCAGGTCGAACACGGCGTGGTGCGTGTACGCGACCTGCGTGAGGTAACCGCCGGAGGTGTGCAGAATGCCCTTCGGCTTCCCGGTGGTGCCGCTGGTGTAGAGGATGTACAGGGGGTCCTCGGCGTCGTGCGGCACCGCCTCGTGCTTGTCGCTCTGGCGGTCCACCAGGTCGTGCCACCAGATGTCCTTGTCGGTGGCGGGCAGCTCCTCGCCGGTACGCCGGACGACGACCACGTGCTCGACCCCCGGGCACTTGGCCACGGCCTCGTCCACGGTCGGCTTCAACGCGCTGGGCTTGCCGCGGCGGAACCCGCCGTCGGCGGTGATGACGATCTTGGCGTCCGCGTCCTGGATACGGCCTTCGAGCGCGGCGGCCGAGAACCCGCCGAAGACCACCGAGTGGATCGCGCCGATGCGGGCGCAGGCGAGCATCGAGATCGGCAATTCGGGAATCATCGGCAGGTAGATGGCGACCCGGTCGCCCTTGCCCACACCGAGCTCCTCCAGCGCGTTCGCCGCCTTGGCGACCTCACGCTGCAACTCCGCATAGGTGATCGTACGGCTGTCGCCCTCGGGCTCGCCCTCCCAGTAGTAGGCGACCTTGTCGCCCCTGCCCGCCTCCACATGGCGGTCCACGCAGTTCTGGGCGACATTCAGCTTGCCGCCGACGAACCACTTGGCGAACGGCGGATTCCAGTCGAGTACGGTGTTCCACCGCTTCGCCCAGTCCAGCCGTTCGGCGGCCTGCTCCCAGAATCCCAGGCGATCGGCGGCGGCCTGCTCATAGGCGTCCGCCTTGACGTTCGCCTGCGCGGCGAGCTCGGCCGGTGGTTCGAATCGGCGGTTCTCCTGCAGCAGGTTCGACAGCGTCTCCTGGGTCTGACGACCAGGGGTTTCCGGGGCCACGACGTACTCCTCACATGCCTCGTATCGGGTGGTGGCGCTATCCACTCCAGCAGTTACCCACCGGCAGGGACAAGAGGCGCTCCCCATGCCCGTAAGTCAGCCTGCCGATCCCGCCGGGTGCGGCGAAACCGGGTTTCGTGTTCCTACCGGTATCCCACGACAAATGGAAGAGCCGTGGTAGGGACGCCCAACGCCTCTCGACCAACGGTATAAACCGGTCGGTGAGCGGCACCTTGTAGGGTCGGGACCCGAGTTGACCGGCAGGCGTATCAAGCGATGGGGCGGACGGCGATCAGTGGCTATGAGTTCTGAAGGGCGGGCCCGCGGCCCGGTCGCGGCGGTCGCCGCACTTCCCGGGGTGGCGGAGGCCGTGCGCGAGGCGCGCGAGGCGGTGGACCGGCTCTACCGCCATCGGGTGCTGCGGCGACGGGGACCGGAGGTTTCGGCCGAGTCGGCGCTTCGCGGCGCACGGGCGTCGGCCGCGCTGGAGGGCGTGGACGTCCCCCTCGATTCGGTACGGCGGGGCGAGGCGACGGATCCGGTCTCCCAGGGCGCGTTGCGCACCCTGGCGGAGGCGGCGCGACTGGGCCGGACCTGGCGGACCGCTCCCCGGCAGGTGCTCGCCCGGCTGCACGCGGTGGCCGCCATCGGGCTGACGGACGAGCGGGAGCTGGGGCGCCCGCGTCAGGGGCCGACCGGCTCCGACCCGCTGAAGCTCGGGGCCGCGCCGCAGGCGCGGGAGGCGGCGGCGCGCATCGAGGCGCTCTCGGACCTGGTGACGGGGGTGGGGGACGCGCCCGCCCTCGTGCTCGGCGCGCTCGTGCACGCCGAGCTGGTCGCGGTGCGGCCGTTCGGCGTGGTGGACGGGCTGGTGGCCCGGGCGGCGGAGCGGCTCACGCTCATGGAGTTCGGCCTGGATCCGAAATCGCTGGTGGCCGTCGAGGTGGGGCACGCCGAGCTCGGCGACGCGTACCCGGAGAACCTGCGGGCCTATCTGGAGGGCACACCGGACGGCGTGGCGGCGTGGGTCCGGCACTGCGCGACCGCCGTGGTTCTTGGGGCACGCGAGGCCACGGCCGTCTGCGAGGCCCTGTCGCGTTGACCGCCACGGCGATGATCGGCCCGTGACAGGAATATGCCGTTCATCGCGGCCGCAAAGCGCCGGCGAGGCGCCGGAACCCGCCCTGACGACCGTTGACCAGGCGTTTGACCAGGCGTTTGACGCCGTATGTCGTCCGCCCTGACGGCCGCGCCGACCGAATTTATTTTCGATGACAAGAGGACCGGCCGGAGCGCGACGGTACGGCTTGCGCCTCTTCATTGGCCGGTCGAAGGCCGTCCAATGCGCGTCGCAGGGCCGGGCCGATAGCGGCGGACTTGAGGTTCGACTACACCGGTTCAGCTTCGTAACGTGCGGCGGCGCGGATAATTTAAGATCCCTGATCTGCGGGCTCGAGCGCCGGGTCGGATCGCGCGGCGGCCGATCGCGATGGGCACGTCAGGCCACGAAATGACCATTTGACCTGCGCTTGACCTTATCTCGACCTGGTCTTGACCTGCGCCGCGATTCACCGCCGCGGGCCCGGACCGGGCCTTGCTCGCGTTGTCAGGACAAAGATGATGCCTGCTCATATACTAGAGATCGGGACTGGTGGCGAACCGCCGTCTCTGCCATGATCAACGATGCGGGTGCCGATCGACGGCCCGCTGTGGTCCCGATTCAAGAAGCCGAGCAGGTCAGGAGCCCATCGTGAGCGAACGCGCGGACGTGAGCCGCGAAGCGTGGGGCCCGGCCGGCGCGGCACAGGGTTCCCGGCCGACGGCGCGCGTGAGCCCATTCACGGGACCGGGATCGGACCGGAAGTCCGGCGGCGCGGGATTTCGTGGCGCGGGCATTCCCCACGTGCACCGCGACGGCAAAGCGAACGGCGTCCCTGGTGCGGGACGCCGTCGCCAGTACGTCACACCGGGCTACCAAGCGTGCACCTCAATCCGTCTGAGTGGGACTAGCCCAACTCGACGCGCCTCCCGCGGCTGGTCGCGCGTGGGTACCCGATGGCCGTACTCGGACACTCGGTCCGTGGAACCTTTCTACGTCGGATTCACAGGCTTGGGAACCCCTCGGAGCAAGACCTTTACCGGGTTCGGGCCCGAAGCGGCCAGAAAACCGGCGAAAATTCAGTTTGGTTCTCGACGAAACTCCCAAGGATCGGGCAGCATACGGAGTATCTTCCTACACTGGTGTGACCTTGCACCGGCTTCTTTGCAGGCCTCTTGCCATGTAGTGGCCAGGTGTTGAAAGCTTTCTTCTAACACGGGACCGGCTCTACCCCCCCGGAGCCGGACCGGTTCGGCGACCCCCGCTCTCCCCCCCGGCGGGGGTCGCCCTTTTTCCACAGGGGACCGAAGTTTCCACAGAACCGCGTTCGGGCCCCCTGGGCAGGCCAGATGTGGCCGACGGTGGACCTCCCACTCGACAGGGAGGCAACGATGAACCGTCCCCTGGTCATCACCGACGATCAGGAACTACTCGACGAACTCCTCCGCATCGCGGCCGCCGCCGGCGTGGAACTCGACGTCGCGCACGCGGCCGCGCACGCCCGGCCGTACTGGACCCCCGCCCCACTGGTGGTCGTCGGCTCCGACCTCGCCGAGGCGGTCGCCGCCACGGGGCCGCCCCGGCGGGCCGGGGTCCTGCTCGTCACGCGCGAGCCGGAGAACCCGGAGTTGTGGCGCCGCTGCGTCGCGGTGGGCGCCGAAGGCGTGCTGGAGCTGCCCGCCGCCGAGCGGCACCTGGTCGACGAGTTCGCCGAGGCCGCCGAGCCCGCGTCACGCGGCGGGCGGATCATCTGCGTGGTGGGCGGGCGCGGCGGCTCGGGGGCGAGCGTGCTGGCCGCCTCCCTCGCGCTCAGCGCCTCCAGGGCCGGCGCGCGCACGCTGCTCGTCGACGCCGATCCCCTCGGCGGCGGCATCGACGTGCTGCTCGGAGAGGAACGGGCGGAGGGCGCCCGCTGGCCGGAGGTGGTCGGGCGGGAGGGACGCGTCTCCTTCGCCGCGCTGCGCAAGGCCCTGCCGACCTTCGGCGCCCTCACCGTGCTGTCCTGGCACCGCGGCGAGCCCACCCTTATCCCCGCCGAGGCGATGCGGGCGGTGCTGGACGCCGCCCGCCGCGGCTGCGACCTCGTCGTGGTCGACCTCCCCCGCCACATCGACCCCGGCGGCGCCGAAGCCCTCGCCAGGTCACGCACCACCCTCCTGGTCGTGCCCGCCGACCTGCGCGGCGTCCTCGCCGCCGGCCAGATCCTCCTCGTGCTCCGCCGCCACACCCAGGACATCCGCGCCGTGCTCCGCGGCCACCCCCTCGCCCCCGACGTCGCCGCCTCCTGCCTCGCCCTGCCGTGCGCGGGCCACCTCCCGGACCAACGCGGCCTGACGGCCGCCCTGGACCGCGGCGACGCCCCTCCCCTCTCGCCACGCACCCCCCTCGGCCGCTTCTGCGCCGACTTCATCGACACGCTGCGCCGGGAGGAGGCCTCATGACACGCCCCCACGGCGATGCCGCAGAACGCGAACGAACGCGAGGGGAGACCCCGGCGGTCCCCGCCGAACTGGTGGAAGCCGTCCGGGTACGGCTGGCGCGGGCCGGCGCGGAGCCGACGGCGGCTCAGGTGGCGGCGGCGTTGCGGGCCGAGCGGGCGGTGCTCGGCGACGCCGAGGTGCTCGAGGTGACCCGGGTGCTGCGCGCCGACCTGATCGGGGCCGGGCCTCTTGAGCCGCTGCTCGCGGAGCCCGGCGTCACCGACATCCTGGTCAACGGGCCACGTGAGGTGTGGGCCGACGACGGGTGCGGCCTGCGCCGCACGCCGATCGTCTTCCCGGGCGACGACGACGTCAGGCGGCTGGCCCAGCGCCTCGCCGCGAGCGCGGGCCGCCGCCTCGACGACGCGAGCCCCTACGTGGACGCCCGGCTGCCCGGCGGCATCCGACTGCACGCGGTGCTGAAGCCCATCGCGATCGACGGCACCTGCCTGTCCCTGCGCCTGCCCTCGCGGCGCGTGTTCGGGCTGGAGGAACTCGTCCCCGGGATCGGCGCACGCGTCCTCGCCGAGATCCTCGCGGCCCGACTGGCGTTCCTGGTCACCGGCGGCACGGGAACGGGCAAGACGACCCTGCTGTCCAGCATGCTCTCCATCGCCGACCGCGGCGAGCGCCTCATCCTGGTGGAGGACTCGGCCGAACTCCGCCCACTCCACCCGCACGTGGTGCGCATGGAGTGCCGCCCGCCGAACCTGGAGGGCCGAGGCGGCGTCGAGCTCCGCGACCTGGTCCGGCAAGCCCTGCGCATGCGTCCGGACCGCCTCGTCGTCGGCGAGGTCCGAGGAATCGAGGTTGTGGACCTCCTGGCCGCCTTGAACACCGGCCACGAAGGGGGCTGCGGCACTCTGCACGCCAACACCGCCGGCGACGTGCCCGCGCGCCTCGAGGCCCTGGCCTGCGCCGCAGGCCTTCCCCGCCACGCAGTGCACAGCCAGATCGCCGCCGCCCTCGACGCCGTCGTCCACCTGGTCCGCGACCCCGGCGGCGGCCGCCGCCGCCTGTCGGAGATCTGCCTGTTACGCCGCGAGCCCTCCGGCCTGGTGACGGCTGCCCCGGCCTTGACGTTCCCTGCGACGGGTGCGCCCATCCCGGGGCCCGCCTTCCCCGACCTGGCGAACCGGATTCCGGCGGTCGCCCGCTTGTTCGACACCGCCTGACGGAGACGGCTGGCAGGGCTCGGTGGTCGACTTCGGGGCCGAGGCGGGCCGTGTGTGGGTGGGCTTGGGCTGGGCGCGTGTTCGCCGCCGCCCTCGACGCCGTCGTCCGCCTAGTCCGTGACCCCGGCGGCGGTCGCCGCCGCCTGTCGGAGATCTGCCTGTTGCGCCGCGAGCTCTCCGGCCTGGTGACGGCTGCCCCGGCTTTGACGTTCCCTGCGACGGGTGCGCCCATCCCGGGGCCCGCCTTCCCCGACCTGGCAAACCGGATTCCGGCGATCGCCCGCTTGTTCGACACCGCCTGACGGAGACGGCTGGCAGGGCTCGGTGGTCGACTTCGGGGCCGAGGCGGGCCGTGTGTGGGTGGGCTTGGGCTGGGCGCGTGTTCGGTGCCGTCTGACGGAGACGGCTGGCAGGGCTCGGTGGTCGGTCTCGGCGTCGAGGCGGGCTGTGTGTGGGTGGGCTTGGGCTGGGCGCGTGTTCGACGCCGTCCGGTCGAGCCGGTGGGCTTGGCGCGTCGGCTTAGGCCTTCGAAATCGAGCCGGGGACTTGTCGTGGCGGTAGCCGACGACACCCTGATGTCGCCGAGAACCGGCATCAGGGTGCCGGCGGGGACGGCCGCGCTCGCCCCGCACTGGTCGGATGGCCTCTTAGCCGGGGCTGGGCGGTGTTGAGGTGGGCTCGGGATCGAGGTGGCCATGCGAGTGGGTGAGGGCGCTGAGGCGAGGTGTTTCTCGACGTTGTTCGGTTGGGCCGGTGGGAGGGCTCGCTGGTGATGGGGATGGTCGCGATTCTCGTTGCTGGGCTCGCCGCATGGGTGGGCTGCGGGCCGGGGCCGAGGCGACTGAGGCTGCGGGAACTGGCGCTACGCTCGGTCGCGGAACGACGGTGGCGTACGTGGGCGAGCGGGTTCGTGCTGCGACTGGGGAGGCTGGCGCGGCCGGGCCGGGCGGATCGGAAGGCGGCGGCGTGGCGGCGGGCCTGCGTCGAGCTGTGCCAGGCGATCGTGGCCGAGTTGGCGGCGGGCCGGGCATCAGGAGAGGCGCTGGTCCAGGCGATCGCCGCTGTCGATCCACCGGACCCGGTGGTGCTCCGGCCGGTCGCCGCCGTGGCCCGCGACGGCGGCGACATCCCTTCGGCGCTGGCCGAGGCGGCCCACCTTCCCGGTGCCGAGGGGCTGCGGCGGCTGGCGATGTGCTGGCAGGTCAGCGTGACGGTCGGCGCCGGTCTGGCCGGGCTCGTCGAAGGCGTGGCCACATCCCTGCGCGAGGCCGAAGCCCACCGGCGAGACCTCGCCGCCCAGCTCGCGGGCCCTCGGGCCACCGCACGCCTACTCGCGGGTCTGCCCGTGCTCGGCATCCTCATGGCCGTCGCTCTGGGCATGCGGCCCTTCGACTTCCTGCTCGGCCACCTGGGTGGCATCGTCTGCCTAGTGGTGGGCCTGTCGTTGGACGCTGCGGGCATTGTGTGGATCAATCGAATGGTGGCCGCCGCCGAGAGATCCGCGTCCCTTTGATCGCGCAACCTACTGCCGTGCCATGATCATCGTTCGCGGGCCGGCATGAGCACGCCTGTCGAATTCCGTGATTCCTGCGCCGAGGGTGCGCCGTAGGTGCGCACGGCGTTCGATGCGGCCGGGTGCGATGGCTGTCCGCTCCCGTCTGGCATCGGCTCGACCGCCCATGGGACATTCGCGTCCTCGGCGTTGGGCGCGACCCACCATGCACGTGCATGGAGCGATCGGGCCTCTTGAAAGCACAAGGCCCGGTGCCGCTGCCCAGGGACGAGATGCCGGGCCAGGTTCCCGTTCCGTGAACCCTTTCCAACCTCATGCTTGCCGGTCAGGACAGGTATGCGCGGCCTCGGCCATCGCGCCCCAGGCGGCCCGTGGTGCAGGGCGGCCATATTCCGACCAACGTCGGGTGGGCCCAGCCCCGGCCTTCTGGCCAGGTTGAAAAGGGTTCCGTGTTTCCACTGTTCCCCGGGCCTTGGTCCCGAGATTTGTCGCGCCGCGGGTCGCCGCTCCTGCGACTCGATGTGAGCGCCCCGATGGGGGTTCTGGGCGTGGGCGGTGCAGTTGCCCCGGCCCTGTTGGAAGGGAGGCTGTGTGATGGGTGGAGTCTTGGCCGTGGCACTGATGGGAGTCGCGGTGTTGGTCTGGCCGCCCTCGACGCGTGCCCGTGATCGGTTGTTTGCGATCCGGCGGGAGGTGCTCGGGGTGACATCGCCGGACGGTGCGTCGTCGGTGGGGGACGTTCGGATACCGGCGGACCGCGCGCGGGGGCGGGAGTGGGGGATGTCGATCGCCTGTGCGGTGGCGGTGGCCATCGGCGTGGGAGGCGTTCCAGGGGTTGTGGCCGGGATGGCGGTGGCCGCGGTCGTTGTGACGGTGATGCGGAGGCGGGAACCGGCGGACGCGCGGCGGAGGCGTGAACGGTTGCTCGCCGACCTGCCATTCGCGGTCGAGATGCTGGTGGCCTGTCTGCGCGCCGGCCAGCCAACCCGGTCGGCGGTTGAAGCCGTGGCCGGGGCGGTGGGCGGCCCGCTTGGGGAGGGATTGGCGTCGGTCGGGCGGCGGCTCATGCTGGGAGCCGACCCGGGGGAGGCTTGGGCGGCGATGGCGGCTGAGCCGTCCCTCGCTCCGCTTGCCCGCGCCATGACCCGCGCCGCGCTCAGCGGGGCCCCGGTGGCCGATGTCCTCATCCGGCTCGCCGCGGACGCCCGGCAGGAGGCGAGGGCGCGTTCCACGGCCGCCGCCAGGAGGGTGGGAGTCCGCGCAGTCGCCCCGCTGGGCATGTGCTTCCTGCCCGCGTTCGTCTGCCTGGGCATCGTGCCCGTCATCGCGGGCCTTGCCTCGCAGGTGCTCGTGCCATGACCTGGGCGGATCGCGTTATCCACAGAACCCGGTTCGGCTCCCCGGGAGGAGGGCGCGAGACGCGAACCTGTCCGTGGCGAGCCCGAGACCAAGGGACGGGCTCAGAAACGGAGGAGTCCCATGCGGGGTGTGCAGTGGGTCAGAAGAGTGCGGGCCGTGGTTCCCGGCAGCCGAGTGCGCGGGCAGGCGGGCATGTCCACGGCGGAGTACGCGGTCGGCACCATCGCCGCCTGTGCCTTCGCCGCCCTTCTCTTCAAGATCGTGACCAGCCCGGAGGTCCAGGAGATGCTGTCCGGGCTGATCGACCGCGCTCTGAAGCTGGCCGGATGACGCGAAGGACGGGCGAAGACGGCTACGTCACGGCGGAGACGGCCATGGCCATCCCGGCGCTCGTGCTCGTCCTGGCGGCGGGGCTGTGGGCGATCGCCGTCGTCACCGCGCAACTCGCCTGTGTGGACGCGGCCCGAGCCGGCGCTCGGGCCGCCGCCCGCGGCGAACCAATCCACGACGTGCGCACCGAGGTGATCCGCGCGGCCCCGCCCCATGCCACGGCCTCGGTCATCGATGAGGGAGACCTGACGAAGGTGGTGGTGACCGCGGTCGTCCGCCCAAACTGGGGAGCGGCGCTGCCATCCATCACCGTGACCGCCACCGCCTCATCGGCCACCGAACGCGAGTTCGACCATCACCCGGAGGCCCGCCATGGTTGACGGGCCGCCCACCTCGAGACCGGACACGCCGTGGTCGCCGGAAAGGCCGTGGTCGCCGGAAAAGCCGGAGGCACTCCGAAGCGACCCCGCCTTCCCCGCCTGGGGAGCGACGAGTGGCACCTTCCGCCGCGAGACGTGGCAGGTGAGGTCCGACAAGGGCATGGCGACTCTCTGGGCGGTGGCCGCCATGGGCGTGATGTGGACGGTCGTGCTGGGGCTGCTGACCGTGGCAGGCGCTCGCGCGGCCCGGCATCGGGCCCAGGCGGCGGCTGACCTCAGCGCGCTGGCCGTCGCGGCCCAGGCGGTGCCCGCGGGGCAGGAGGCATGCGAGCGCGGTGTGAAGGTCGCGATGGCGAATCATGCACGCCTCGTGCGATGCGCGGTCGTCGGAGCGATCGCGGACGTCGCGGTGACGATGGAAATCGACCTGCCGCCGCTGGGAGTCCACACGGTGACCGCCCGCGCCAGAGCGGAGGCCCGCCGCCAGGTTCCCGAAGTGGACCGTCAGGCCATGCGTGACCGTCAGGCCACTCCGGCATGAAACGCCATTTTGCGACGAGGAGCAGCGCGGGTCGGGGACCGACGTGGGGAGGCAGTGCCTGCTGCCCGGCCTTTGGCTGGGCCCGAGGGAGGGGTTGGCTCGGGCGAGGAACGGTGGGGGCGGAGCCGTCGTGGTTGGGGTGTGCGGTGGCCGCGCGTGGTTGCTTCAGAGGGGATGCCTGGGGAGATGGCCGGGGTTCGGTGGTGGCTTTTCGGGCGCGGCGAGCGTTGGTAGTGCGTGTCGGCTGCTGGGTGGTGGCTGATGGTGGGTGTGGGCGCTGGGCGAGGCGGAGGCGCTCTGCGTGCGGCGGGCGAGGTTACGGGGACAGGAGGATGTCCAGGAGGTGGATGGCGGCGTGTTTGTTCAGGGGTTCGTTGCCGTTGCCGCATTTGGGGGACTGGATGCAGGAGGGGCAGCCCTCGTCGCACTCGCAGGAGGCGATGGCCTCGCGGGTGGCCTGGAGCCATTCGCGGGCGCGGGTGTAGCCGCGTTCGGCGAAGCCGGCACCGCCGGCGTGGCCGTCGTAGACGAAGACGGTGAGCAGGCCGGTATCGGGGTGGAGTTCGGTGGAGACGCCGCCGATGTCCCAGCGGTCGCAGGTGGCGAACAGGGGGAGCAGGCCGATCGAGGCGTGCTCGGCGGCGTGGGCGGCTCCGCCGAGGTCGGCCCTGTCCGGATCGGGGAGGCGCGCCAGGGCGGAGTCGGGGAGGGTCCACCAGACGGCGCGGGTGCGCAGGCCCCGGGGCGGCAGGTCCAGGGGCTCCTCGCCGAGGATCTCGCCGGTCTGGCCACGGCGCTTGAGGAACGAGACCACCTGGCTGGTCACCTCGACCGTGCCGAAGTGCAACTCGCCGGGGCTGAAAGGCTCGGAGCGCAGCGATTCGACGATCGTGATGTCGGTGACGTCTCGGGCGAAGGTGGAGTAGTCGGGGTCGGCGGCCTCGACCAGGGCGACGCCGGAGTCGAGGTCCAGCACCTCCACCAGGTATGTCTCGCCCTGGTGCAGGTAGACCGCGCCCTCGTGCACGGTCGTGTGCGCCGAGGGCTCGTCGACGGTGCCGAGCAGGCGGCCGGTGGAGCCCTCCACCACGTGGACCGGCGGGCCGCCGGAGCCGCGGATGTCGGCCAGGTCACAGGCACGCTCCCGGCGGGTCCAGAACCATCCGTTGGACCGTCGGCGCAGCATGCCGCGCCGTACCAGGTCGTCGAGGACGTCGGGGGCGGCGGGGCCGAAGAGCGGCACGTCGGCCTCGGTGAGGGGGATCTCGGCCGCGGCGGCGCACAGGTGGGGCGCGAGCACGTACGGGTTGTCGGGATCGAGGACGATCGCCTCCACGGGGCGGCCGAACAGCGCCTCGGGGTGGTGCACCAGGTAGGTGTCGAGCGGGTCGTCGCGGGCGATGAGCACTGCCAGCGCGTCCTGACCATTCCGTCCGGCCCGGCCCGCCTGCTGCCACAACGAGGCGCGGGTGCCCGGCCAGCCGGCGATGAGCACCGCGTCCAGGCCGGAGACGTCCACGCCCAGTTCCAGGGCGTTGGTGGTGGCCAGGCCGGTCACCTCGCCGGAGCGCAGCGCCTTCTCCAGCATCCGGCGGTCCTCGGCGAGATAGCCGGCGCGGTAGGCGGCCACCTGGGCGGGCAGTTCCGGCGACACCTCCTCCAGGTACCTGCGGGCGGTCAGCGCCACGGTCTCGGCGGCCCGGCGGGAGCGGACGAAGGCGAGCGTACGCACCCCGGCGATGACGAGGTCCGACAGCAGGTCGGCGGTCTCGGCCGTGGCGGTGCGCCGGACCGGTGCCCCCTTCTCGCCCCGCAGATCCGTCAGAGGCGGCTCCCAGAGGGCGAAGGTGGTCGAACCCCGGGGCGAGGCGTCCAAGGTCACCTCGGCCGTTTCCAGGCCCGTCAGGCGCATCGCAGCGACGCCGGGGTCGCTCGCCGTGGCCGAGGCCAGGAGGAACGTCGGGCGCGAGCCGTACTTGCCGCCGACCCGGCGCAGCCGGCGAAGGATCTGCGCCACATGCGAGCCGAAGACGCCGCGGTAGCCGTGGCACTCGTCGACGATCACGAGGGAGAGTCGCCGCCAGAAGGCCGCCCATTGGGCGTGTCGCGGCAACATGGACCTGTGCAGCATGTCCGGGTTGGTCAGGACATAGTTGGCATGTTGCCGTACCCAGGAGCGTTCGTCGGGGGGTGTGTCGCCGTCGTAGGTCGCCGCTCTGACTTGGGCGAGGTGCAGGGAGCGCAGCATGCGGAGCTGGTCGGCGGCGAGCGCCTTGGTGGGTGTGAGGTACAGCACGGTGCGCCCGGCGAGGATCTCCGCCACGGCGGGGACCAGGTATGCCAAGGATTTACCCGACGCCGTGCCCGTCGATATGATCACGTTTTGGCCACGGTGCACGTGCTCCGCGGCGCGAAGCTGATGCTCCCACAGGCCCTCGACGCCCTGGTTGCGCAGGCGGTCGGCGAGCAGTTCCGGCATCCAGTCCGGCCAGCGGGCTTGACCGGCCTGACGTGCTGGAACATGCTCCACATGGGTGACCCTTCCCGCACGGGCGGGCATGGTCAGCAGCCGGGTCAGCAGGGTGCCGGCTCGCTGGGAAGGTGATGCGTTCGAAGTCACTGGTTTCTAGTTTGGCATCTGTGGGGAGAGTCGCCCGGAGTCGTGATTTCGTATAGACACGGAGGCGGAGCGTGGTTGAATGCCGCGCGTCGGGGTCGTGCTTCCCTGGACAATGGGTCTCGGGGCCGCAGGCCCGTATCGATTATTCTGCAGGCAAGGCGCTGGAGGATCTGTGGATCTGAAGTTGGACCATCGCACCGAGGGTCGCCTCACCATCGTCGAGGTCGAGGGTGAGATCGATGTGTACACGGCGCCGAGGCTGCGTGAGCTCCTGATCGATCTGGTCAACAAGGGCAACTTCCACCTGCTCGTCAACATGGAGAAGGTGGACTTCCTGGACTCGACCGGGCTCGGCGTCCTGGTCGGCGGGCTCAAGCGCGTTCGCGCGCACGACGGGTCCCTGGAACTCGTCTGCACGCAGGAGCGCATTCTGAAGATCTTCCGCATCACCGGGCTGACCAAGGTCTTCGGGATCTACGCCTCGGTGGACGAGGCCAAGGAAGCCCACGGCCGAGACAAGTAGACATGGCCACCGTCGAGCTGACGTTCAGCGCCCTCCCGGCACATGTTCGCACGGCCCGGCTGATCGCCACGGCGGTCGCGCGGCGGGCCGGGGTGGCCGAGGATCTGCTGGACGAGGTACGGCTCGCTGTGGGGGAGGCGTGTTCCCGGGCGGTGGAGGCCCACCGGCTCCACTGCCCGGACGAGCCCGTCCGCATCGAGTTGAGCGATGATTCGGGACGGTTCGAGGTGACGGTCACCGACGTCGCGCCGAACGAGGACGCCGACCTCTCCGGCGAGGTCACCGAACCGGGCGGAATCGCCAACGGCTATGAACTCGCAAGCCTGCTTCCCGACATGTCGGGACTCGGGCTTGCGGTCATCGCCGGCCTGGCCGAGGACGTCGAGGTCTACCCGAGCCCCAAGGGCATGCGCGTCAAGATGGGCTGGCCCGCCGTCAGCAGCCTGCCCTCCTCCGCCTGACCTGACGTTCACACGCCCGGACGTCCCATTCCGCCGGCGTCCACCCGGCCGGAGCACTTCCGCCTGCCCGCGCGCCGCGTTTCCGCGCCGCCGGGCGGGCTTTCGTGTCCGGAGGCACAGGCACGGATCTCACCGGGCGGACTTATGCCCTGCGCTCTTTGAAGGCGTCGAGGTCCCTGCCGGTGTGGGGGCGGTCGGCCGTGTGGCTTGCGGGCCCAGGGCGTGGTTGTGCGGCTGCGCGGCGGGTGGGTCGGCTCTCCCGGTTCTCGGGGCGGGTATGTGCGCTCCCGCCCTGTTCGAGGTGTCGGGGTCTTTCGTGGTGGGGGCGGTTGCTCGTGTGGGCTTGGGGGCCCAGGGC
>NZ_JBFATZ010000014.1:0-165702 GCF_040678635.1 Thermopolyspora sp. NPDC052614 | reverse complement strand
GGCGTGGTTGTGCGGCTGCGCGGTGAATGTTTCGGTAACTCTTCCCGAATCGGCTATCGGCGGTGTGTATCGCGTTCGTGCTTGGCGGCGTGGCGGGTGGGTCGGTGGCTCTCCCGGTTCTCGGGGCGGGTATGTGCGCTCCCGCCCTGTTCGAGGGTGTCGGGGTCTTTCGTGGTGCGGGTGGTTGCTCGTGTGGGCTTGGGGGCCCAGGGCGTGGTTGTGCGGCTGCGCGGTGAATGTTTCGGTAACTCTTCCCGAATCGGCTATCGGCGGTGTGTATCGCGTTCGTGCTTGGCGGCGTGGCGGGCGGCGCTTCGGTGAGGGCGTTGGTCAAGGTGTGAGGCTTTGCCGGATCGTGTCGGGAAGCGGCCGGGGGCGGCGGTCTTGGTCGAGGGGCGCGAGTGGGATCTGGATGGGGTCAAATGCCTGTATAGTTGCATCCATTAGCGGGTGAGCTGGTCGGACGTCTTTTCCCGATCTTGGTCAAATCATCTGCGGCGTACGGTAAAGATCCGGTCACTGATCGATCTCGCCTGTGATTGCATACCCCCCCGAGGCTTCATATCGGCCGCGACCGTGCGTAGACTCCCGGCACCGGCCAAGGTTTTGTCCCGCGAAGCGCTCGCGCACTGCGGGAGGTCTGCGGACGCAACTGGAAGCGGCACTGCCAATCGCCCAGGGTGCGCGGAAGCAGGCCCGCCACACCCGTTAGGCACAGCGCGCCCAGGGCACAAGCAACCCGTCTGGCCGAGGAGGACGGATGTCTGGGCCTTATCTAGCCGCTGCCGAGGAGGCAGCGGTAGCCCTGAGCGGCTCCCACCTCACGATCGTGATCGTGGTGGCCGCGGTGGCTCTGATCGCTCTCGCCGTAGCCGGTGGGCTGGTACGCGAGGTACTGGCCGCCGGGCAAGGCACCGAGCGCATGCAGAACATCGCGCGAGCCGTTCAGGAGGGAGCTTCCGCGTACCTGAAGCGGCAGTTCATGACACTTCTCATCTTCGTCGTACTCATCCCCTTCGTTCTGTTGTTGCTTCCCGCCGAGACGACCGGTATCAGGATCGGCCGCTCGGTCTTCTTCGTCATCGGCGCCGGGTTCTCGGCGCTGACCGGCTTCGTCGGCATGTGGCTCGCGGTTCGCGGCAACGTCCGCGTGGCCGCCGCCGCGCGCGGGGCCGACACGGGCGGCGGGGGCGACCCTGAGCGTTCCGCGATGCGGATCGCGTTCCGCACCGGTGGTGTGGCGGGCATGTTCACCGTCGGCCTCGGCCTGCTCGGAGCCGCCATCGTGGTGCTCGTGTACCGCGGTGACGCGCCGACCGTGCTGGAGGGCTTCGGCTTCGGCGCCGCGCTGCTCGCGATGTTCATGCGAGTCGGCGGCGGCATCTTCACCAAGGCGGCCGACGTCGGCGCCGACCTGGTCGGCAAGGTCGAGCAGGGCATCCCCGAGGACGACCCGCGCAACGCCGCGACGATCGCCGACAACGTGGGCGACAACGTCGGCGACTGCGCCGGCATGGCCGCCGACCTGTTCGAGTCGTACGCCGTCATGCTGGTCGCCAGCCTCATCCTGGGCAAGGCCGCTTTCGGCACCGAGGGCCTGGTGTTCCCGCTCATCGTCCCGATGATCGGTGTGCTCACCGCGATCCTCGGCATCTTCACCACCGCGCCGCGCAGCGGCGACCGCTCCGGGATGACCGCCATCAACCGCGGCTTCTTCATCTCCGCGATCGTCTCGGCGGTGCTGGTGGCCGGGGCCGCCTTCCTCTACCTGCCGGACACCTTCGCCGAGCTGGACGGCGCCAGCCCGGCCATCCAGGCCCTGACGTACGACCCGCGCCTGATCGCGATCGGCGCCGTGCTGATCGGTCTGGTGCTCGCCGCCGCCATCCAGGTGCTCACCGGCTACTTCACCGAGACGCACCGCCGCCCGGTCAAGGAGATCGGCGAAAGCTCCCGCACCGGCCCGGCGACCGTCATCCTCTCCGGCATCTCGGTCGGTCTGGAGTCGGCCGTCTACTCGGCGCTGCTCATCGGCGCCGCCGTCTACGCCGCGTTCCTGCTCGGCTTCGGCAACGTCACCGTGGCGCTGTTCGCGGTGGCCCTGGCCGGCACCGGTCTGCTCACCACCGTCGGCGTGATCGTGTCGATGGACACCTTCGGCCCGGTCTCCGACAACGCCCAGGGCATCGCCGAGATGTCCGGCGACGTCGAGGGCAAGGGCGCGCAGATCCTCACCTCGCTCGACGCGGTCGGCAACACCACCAAGGCGATCACCAAGGGCATCGCGATCGCGACCGCGGTGCTCGCCGCGACCGCGCTGTTCGGCTCGTTCCGCACGGCGGTCGAGGGCGAGCTCGGCACCGGAGCGGTGTTCAGCCTGTCGGTGGACGCCCCGAACGTGCTGGTCGGCCTCGTCGTCGGCGCGGCCGTGGTGTTCCTGTTCTCCGGCCTGGCGATCTCCGCGGTCGGCCGCGCCGCCGGTCGCGTGGTGTTCGAGGTGCGCGAGCAGTTCAGGACCAAGCCCGGCATCATGGACGGCACCGAGAAGCCGGAGTACGGCCGCGTCGTGGACATCTGCACCCGCGACTCGCTGCGTGAGCTGGCCACGCCCGGTCTGCTCGCGGTGATGACCCCGATCGCGGTCGGCTTCGCCCTCGGATACGCGCCGCTCGGCGCGTTCCTCGCGGGCGCGATCGCGGCGGGCACGCTCATGGCGGTGTTCCTCGCCAACTCCGGCGGCGCCTGGGACAACGCCAAGAAGCTCGTCGAGGACGGCCACCACGGCGGCAAGGGTTCCGACGCCCACGCCGCCACCGTCATCGGCGACACCGTCGGCGACCCGTTCAAGGACACCGCGGGCCCGGCGATCAACCCGCTGATCAAGGTCATGAACCTCGTGGCGCTGCTGATCGCCCCGGCCGTGGTGATCTGGGCCGACAACGTCGGCCTCCGGCTCGTCGTGGCCGTGATCGCCGTCATCGTCGTGGTGGGCGCGATCCTGGTGGCCAAGCGCCGCTCGTCGAGCGTCGCCCCCGCCGAGGGCAGCGACGAGGAGCGCACCCCGGAGCCGGTCGCGAGCTGATCGCGACGTCGCCGGCCGCGGGCGTTTCCGTGGCTGGAGACCACTGACGGCTGGTACGGCTGCCGCCCCAACGCGGGGCGGCAGCCGTACGGACGTCCTGGCCTCCCTATGCTGGTCACAAGGCAGGGGAGGACGTCTCTCCCGGTGAGGGCGGCGGTCCGACGGCGACCGCCTCGACGGCGAACGGATGGCGAATGAAGAGACTGATCATCCTGCGCCACGCGAAGGCCGAGCAGGTGCCGGGCAAGCTGGACCACGATCGCGCGCTCACCGGCCGCGGCGAGCGTGACGCCCGCCGTGCGGGGACGGTGCTCGGCGGCATGGGCCTCGTCCCCGATCTGGTCCTCTGCTCTCCCGCGGTGCGCACCCGGCAGACCGCTGAGCTGGCCCTGGCCGAGTTCGCGCCCGACGCGCGGGTGTACCACGAGCCCGAGATCTACCTCGCCTACCCCGACGACCTGCTCGCCCTGATCCAGCGCACCGACCCCGACGTGGCCACCCTGCTGCTGGTCGCCCACAACCCAGGCTCTCACGAACTGTTCCTCAGCCTCACCGGCACGCCTGCCGACGACGACCCGGGCTTCCCCACGTGCGCCTTCGCGGTCGTCGAGACCGACACCTCGTGGGAACACCTGTGGCCGGGTGAAGGCCGCACCGCCGCCCGCTGGACCCCTAAGGACGGCCGCATCTAGTGCCGCCACCTCCGAAATTCGTCGGTTAGGCCCTGCAATGCCTGGATCAGAGCTTCACCTCTGCCCCTGCCGGAGAAGATCGTCGGTCGCTAATGGGTCCGGGTGGCGGCTGGGAGCGGGGCTTCACTCCTCCGGCCTTGACCGGGGCGAGGCCCGTCCTATCGGCCAGCCGAGAGACGCAATCGGCGGATCTCCGGCGCGGGACGTCATCGCCCCGCGACCGACAAGCGCGGGAGAGGCGCTGACGCCGCTGACGGCGTCCGGAGCGCCGACGACGTACGCGGGGACTCCGGACGGCCCCAGGCGGCCTCTATCACGTATCACGCGGGCGTACCCCGGCCGACGAGGCCCGGCCGCAACGTCAGGGCGTCGCCTCGGCGCGTGCGTCCTCCGCGTCGGCCGCCTCGACCTCCTCGCGGGAAATGCCCAGGAGGTAGAGGATGGCGTCGAGGTAGGGGACGTTGACGGCCGTGTGCGCGGCCTTGCGGACGATGGGCTTGGCGTTGAAGGCGATGCCCATGCCGGCGACGGCGAGCATGTCGAGGTCGTTGGCGCCGTCGCCGATGGCGACCGTCTGGGCGATCGGGATGCCCGCCTGCTCGGCGAACCGCACCAGCGCCCGCGCCTTGCCCGGCCGATCGATGATCTCGCCCGTCACCCGGCCGGTGAGCTTGCCGTCCACGACCTCCAGCGTGTTGGCGACCGAGTAGTCGATGCCCAGCTCCTCGGCGAGATGGTCGGTGATCTGCGTGAAGCCTCCGCTGACCAGGGCGAAGCGATAGTCCAGCCGCTTGAGGGTGCGCACCAGCGTGCGGGCGCCCGGGGTGAGCACGACCTCCTTGCGGACGCGTTCGAACACCTCCTCGGGCAGGCCTTCGAGCAGCGCCACCCGATCGCGCAGCGACTCGGCGAAGTCCCGCTCGCCGCGCATCGCCGAGGCGGTCACCTTGGCCACCTGGTCCTGGACGCCGGCGTGCCGGGCCAGCAGCTCGATCACCTCGGCCTGGATGAGCGTGGAGTCGACGTCCATCACGACCAGGCGCTTGGCGCGGCGGTGCAGGCCCGCGCGCTCCACGGCCACGTCCACCCGCTGCAGGGCGGCCTCGGTGGCGAGGGCGGCGCGCAGGGTGTGCGGGTTGGCCCCGGAGACGCTCATCTCGATACAGGTGACCGGGTCGTGGGCGAGGCGTTCGATCCGGTCGATGTTGGCGCCGGCGGCGGCGATCCGGCCCGCGATCCCGGCCATGGCGGCCGGTTGCAGCGGCATGCCGAGCACGGTCACGTGCAGCCGGCCGCGGCGCCGCTTCTCCTTGGTCCGGGTGCCGGTGGCGAGCTCGATCTCCATGCCGAGGTCGTCGGCCGCCTGTTCCATGGCCGTCCACAGCGCACCGATCGTCCGGCCGGTGCCGGTCGACGGGCCGCCGGCGTACGCGACGAGCACTCCCAGCGTGAGCCGGCCGCGGATCACCACCTGTTCGATGTCGGCGACCGTGACCGGGAAGTCGGCCAGGATGGAGAACAGCCGGGCGGTCACCCCGGGTCGGTCCGGACCGGTCAACGTGATCAGGAGGGTGCGCTGATTCATTCGGCGAGGCTTCCTTAGGCCATGCGGAGCCCGGCGGGCCACACGGTCCGCCCGGTTTCGTGGGATTCTTTGGGATCTCGGTCGATGTTCATGACCACCAATAACGGTATCTGCCGGTGATTCATGCTCGCGCGCGAGGGGTCCCTCCGGGCTTGGTCCGCCGGTCGGCCGGCCGGACAGGCCCGGTTTGGACAAGCCGGTAGGTCGCGCCGGGGCGACGGGAATGAAACGACCCCCGGCATGGCGACGCCCGCGTTCCGGGCGGGGAGACGCGGGCGTCGCGACGCCGAGCCGCGGCCGTCAGCGGGTGATCTTGGTCTTGACCGTCTTCCACCAGTAGTGGGTCTTGATGCCGAGTTCCAGGAGCAGATCCTTGTCCAGGGTCTCGGCTCCGGTGGGAACGTCGGCGGAGAACGCGCCCAGCCTGGCGGTCGCGGTGCCCGTGGTGCCGCGCTTGAGCTTGACCTTCAGGATGAGGAAGTCCTGGTCGCCGACCTCGAGGACCTTCGGCGGGTAGCACCAGAAGCCGTCGGAGTCGAAGTCACACTTCGTGCCCTTTGGGCCGGTGTAGTACACGGTTCCGGTGGTGCCCTTGGGCAATTTGCCGCCGAGCCAGTAATAGTCGGCGGCGTAGGGTCCGTGGTTGACGGCGCGGATGACGTAGGTGATCGCGCCGCCCTTGCGGACCTTGCGCGGGTACTTCACCGATACGGTGAAGCGGTTGTACGGCTCGGCCTTGACGGCGGGCGCGGCGGCGGGTGCGGACGATGCCGCCGCGGACGCCGGCGCGCCGGTGAGGAGGAGAGCGCCGACGACCGGAGCGGCCAACGCCGTCGTGGCGATCTTCGCAATGCTCTTGCGCATGAATTGTCTCCAGGGGGACCGGGGGCACGCGATAGGGAACAGCCCCAGCGAGCGCGAGCATTCAACCATGAATTGTGTCAATAGTGATATATGGGATATGTGAGACTTTGAACCGGTTGCTCATCTCCCGCATCGCGGCAGGCTTGGGCGGCGGAAATTCGCAAGTCGCCGAAGACCCCTACAAAACGGCTTTCATGGCATGATTAGGTTGCGTTTGCCGAACTGGCGGCGGGCACCGCGAAACGCTCGGCGTGGGACGGCTCGTCCGTCTCCGGCGACGCCGCCCGCGCATGCAGGGTGATCGCGGAGACCAAAATCGCACTCAGGCCGACCTCAACGCGGTCCGGCGCGGCCTGGCGTGCCGGCTCTTGTCGCCATCGGTCGCCACCGGTCGTCATCGAATGCCGTGCGCGTGGTGGCAGGCGAGCCGGGCGCGCCGTACGGCCCGGTCGAGGTCGCGCAGCGCCTGGCTCCTGGCGGCGATCTGCCCCGCCGTGAGGCCGCGGTCGTCGGCGGCGTCGAGGATGGCCGCCAGCCGGGAACACAGCGCGGCCACCCGATGCGCCCGGGGCGGATAGCCGGGCGCGAGCCCTTCGCCGTGCCGCAGCGTCGGCCGCTCGCCCGCCGGGCCGTGCACCGACGACAGCGCCTCGGTGGCCGAGCGCATCGCCTCATGCAACTCCCGCTCCGCCTCCCCGAGAGTCGGCAGATCCGGTACGGCCACGGCCGCCGTCATGGCGCTCCAGCGCACCCCCGCGTACGACGAGCCACGCACATCGGGGGCCGGGATCAGCCCGACACAGCCATCGGCCAACTCGGCGATCGCCGCCTCCCCGGCGTCGATCGCGCCGGCGTTGAACGCGGCGGGCCCGGTCAGGCCCAGCGGGTCGCCGGGCACGGGCAGCGCGAGGCGGAGCGCGCGCAGGCCGTGCGGCCGCAGCTCGGCGAGAAAGGCGCGCAGCGGAACCTCGGCGCCCGGCGGCGCCACGCCGGGCACGGGCGGGGGCGCCGAGGGATCGTGCCGGTGATCGGCGGCCGGCGCGGCGGTGGCGACGAGCTGGGGCCCGCCCGCCCGTTCGACGCGATCGACGGCCTCGTCGAGGCCGACGTGCCCGCCGAGCCAGGCGTTACCCCAAGCGACCAGGGTCGCCGAGATCGGTGAATCGGAGCACACCGGTCAACGATATGCGGTGCGGCGACGATAGGTTTGGACGCACCTGCTCACAAGGCGGGCCGGGATGCACCGGCCGGGACCACTAGCCTGGGGTCGCACGCCGGGATGGACACGGAGGGGGTCGCGAATGGGCGGTCAGGTGCTACGCCTACAGGACGTCGCCGTTCGCCGAGACGGCGCCGCTTTGCTGCGAGGCATCGACTGGACCGTTCACGAGGACGAGCGCTGGGTCGTCATCGGGCCGAACGGCGCGGGCAAGACCACGTTGCTGCAGGTGGCCGGGGCGTTGCTGTACCCGTCGGAGGGCACGGTCGAACTGCTCGGCGAACAGCTGGGCCGTACCGACGTCCGCGATTTGCGGCCGCGCATCGGGCTGGCGAGCGCGGCGCTCGCCGAGCGCATCCCGGCGGAGGAGAAGGTCATCGACCTGGTGCTGACGGCGTCGTACGCGATCCTCGGGCGATGGAACGAGGAGTACGACTCCCACGACGTCACCCGGGCGGTGGAGCTGATCGACCAGCTCGGCTGCGCGCACCTGATCCGCCGCCACTTCGGCACCCTGTCGGAGGGGGAGCGCAAGCGCGTCCAGATCGCCCGGGCGCTCATGCCCGACCCCGAGCTGCTGCTGCTCGACGAACCCGCGGCGGGGCTCGACCTCGGCGGGCGGGAGGACCTGGTGCAGCGGCTGTCGATGCTGGCCGCCGACCCGAAGGCTCCGACGATGGTGCTGGTGACGCACCACGTGGAGGAGGTGCCGAGCGGCTTCACGCACACGCTGCTGCTGCGGCACGGGTCCGTGGTCGCCCAGGGGCCGATCGAGCACGTGATGACGGCCGAGAACCTGTCCAAGACGTTCGGGTTGCCGCTGAGCCTGGAGCGCGGGCCGGGCGGGCGGTGGTACGCGCGGGCGCTCTAGGCGCACCCACCCGTCGGCCGCCCCCAGGGTGCCCCTTACGCTTGCCGGATATCGCCAGGTAAGGGGAGATTCGTGACGCCGTGGGAAGTGGCCGCGGTCCTCGCGGCCGGGGTGGGGGCGGGCGGAATCAACGCCATCGTGGGCTCCGGTTCACTGATCACTTTTCCGACGCTGCTGGCGCTGGGGTTCCCGCCGATCGTCGCGAACGTGTCCAACAACGTCGGCCTGGTGCCCGGCAACCTCGCGGGCGTGATCGGCTACCGGGCGGAGCTGGCGGGGCAGCGTTCGCGCCTGATCCGGCTCGGGGCGGCCTCGGTGCTGGGGTCGGTCGTGGGCAGCCTGCTGCTGCTGTGGCTGCCCGAGGAGGCGTTCCAGGTGATCGTGCCGGTGCTGATCGGCATCGCGTGCGTGCTGGTCGTGCTGCAGCCGCGGATCAACCGGTGGCTCGCCTCCCGGCGGCGGACCGCCGACGCGCACGGCGGCCTCCTGCTGTGGCTGGGCGTGCTCGGCACCGGCGTGTACGGGGGCTACTTCGGCGCCGCGCAGGGCGTGATCCTGATCGCGCTGCTCGGCATCCTCCTCGACGACGGCCTGCAGCGGCTCAACGCGGCCAAGAACGTGATGGCCTTCCTGGTCAACACGGTCGCCGCCGTGCTGTTCATCCTGCTGGCCGAGGTCGACTGGACCGCCGCGCTGCTGATCGCGGTCGGCTCGACGGTGGGCGGATTCCTCGGGGCGCGGATCGGGCGGCGGCTGCCCGCGTTCGCCTTGCGCGTGGTGATCGCGTGCATCGGGGTCGTGGCGATTATCAAACTGGTGTACGGATAATCTATCCAAATAGTGGGTATTGTCCCTTTGTGAAGGGTGATCGGGTAGAGATCGTCATCGACGCGGGCGGCACCCCGCGCACCTACGAGGTCGTCGCCACCAGGGCCGGTCGCCGCGTCGAGGTGACCACCGGCCGTGGCATCGTCGAGGTCAGCGAGGTGACCCGGGGCGGCGGCATCGTGCGTACCGCCCGTTTCATGTCCAACCGGATCCTCGCCCTCGTCGAGCACCCCGCCGACGACAGGCGCGCCCAAGGGAAGGATTGACGCGCGCCCGGACGAGCAGTCGCAGCATCGGTCGCAGGTCAACGGACCGGGATCTCCGCGTACGCTTCCGCGCGGGGCCGCCACGGGAAGGCCGTTCTCGAAAAGCCGCCGGACCCGGTGGCGGCCGAGGCCCGGGCTGATGTCCCCGGTCGGCGTCGTGGGGCCGGGCACTGCCGTGGCGGGCGTGGCAGGGTCGCGCTTCCTGCCGCGCCGTACCGGCTTTGATCACAGATGCGTGGGTTTCACCTGCACCAAACCGTCGGAGCGGATGCGGGTCTCGAACGCCGGCTGCGGCGCGGTGGCCGGGCCGTGCACGACCGCGCCGTCGGAGAGGCGGAAGGTGCTGCCGTGCCAGGGACAGCAGACGCAGCGCTCGCCCCTCTCGGTGACGATGCTGCCTTGGTGGAGCGGCCCGGCCAGGTGCGAGCAGCGGTCGGCGAGCACGCTGACCCCGCCGCTGTGCCGCAGCACGAACAGCTCGATGTAGCCCAGGCGGCGGGTCACCGGGCGGCCCTCCGGCAGGTCGGGCAGGCGGCACAGATCGTGCCAGCCCAGGGGCACCAGGTGGGTGACCGACTCGGCGTGGTTGGCGCCCGCCGCCTGCCGGTAGGACATGTGGCCGCCCAGGTAGCCGCCGAGCCCCGCCGCGCCAAGGCCCGCGAAGCCCAGGGCGCGGCCCGCGCGTTCGTAACCGGCCAGCCGCAGCAGCAGGGAGCCGGTGTAAAGACCGAGCGCGGTCACGTTGGTGACGGCGTGCGCCAGGCCCACCCGCTGCTGCTCACGGTGGAGCATCGACCAGTCAGTGGCGCCCGCCAGGGCGGTGGGCAGCGTCGCGCCCACCCCGGCCGCGAGCAGCACCCGGGTGGCCCGCGGATCGGTGTCGGTCAGGTCCAGCACGCCGACCGCGACGAAGCAGCCGAGGGTGCCGGTGGCCAGCATCGGGTGCAGCGGGTGGCCGATGGGCACCCCGTGCAGCAGGTCGCGCAGCCGGCCGGGCCCGAGTTTGCCGCGCACGAACCCGGTGAGCTGCTTGATCGGACCATCCAGGGTGGTGCTCCGCTCCAGCCTGTCGGGCAGGTTGATGGCAGGCATGATGCGCTCCAGCGACGCGCGGAGCCGTCCCCGGCGGGGTTTGACCGCCTCCGACATATCTCGCCCCCTTTTATCGACCTCCGGTGGCACGTACCCGGAGACAGGGGAAAGAACACGAATCAGCCGGTTAGGGGGTGAACCGTCACCGGAACCCCGTTGAACACCGCGTTGCCGGAGGGCACGTCCACCACGGTCTCGTCGGTGAGCGCGTTGACGTTCACCCCGGCGTGCTTGGCCGCCACCGGCTGCGCCGATCCGGCGTGACCCCAGCCGTGCGGCAGGCTCACCACCCCGGGCATGATCGTGTCGGTCGGCTCCACCGCGACCCGCAACTCGCCCGCCGCCGAGCGCACCACCGCCTCGCCGTTCAGCCTGAGCCGCCGGGCGTCCTGCGGGTTGATGTGCAGCGTGCACCGGTTCGAGCCGCCCACCAGCGGGGCGATGTTGTGCATCCAGCTGTTGTTCGAGCGCAGGTGCCTGCGACCGATCAGCACGAGGCCGGGCACCTCGCGGCCGAGCGCGGCGCGCAGCCGCGGCACGTCGGCGACGATCTCGGGCGGGGCCAGCTCGATCCGGCCCGAGGCCGTGGTCAGCGCGTCCGGGAGCATCGGCTCCAGCGGGCCGAGGTCGAGCCCGTGCGGGTGCCTGCGCAGGTCCTCAAGCGACAGCCCGTACGGCCCGAACCGCACCATGGCGTCCAGCCGCAGTTCGACCCCGGTGGCGCCGGTCAGCTCCGCCCGCAGCTCGGCCGGGTCCCGGCCCGCCACCGGCGAACCCGGCGTCTGCACCGCCCGGCGCAGCGTCTGGTCGAGGAGCAACTCGTCCAACGCCGCCGGGTCGGCGTCCGCGCCCTGTCCCGCGGCGATCAGCGCGAGCCGGGCGAGGATCTCGGTCTCGGCCGGGCGGCCCGGCTCCAGCGGCAGCGCCGGCGGGGAGTAGCGCGCGTAGTTGCGCACCGCGAAGTTGAGCAGCGTGAAGTCGTAGTGTGGCGACTGAAGCACCCGGGGCGGCGGCAGGATCACGTGGGCGTGCCGGGTCGTCTCGTTGACGTAGGGGTCGACGCTGACCATGAACTCCAGACCGCCGAGCGCGTCGTCCAGCCGGTCGCCGTGCGGGGTGGAGAGCACGGGGTTGCCCGCGATCGTGATCAGCGCTTTGATCTGGCCCTCGCCGGGGGTCTGAATCTCGTCGGCGAGGGTGGCGACCGGCAGCTCGCCGTTCACCTCCGGCAGGTCGCGCACGCGGCTGCGCCAGCGCCCGGTCCGGTACGGCCGGCCGCTGCGCGGGACCGCCGCGGCGGGCCGGGCGAACATCGCCCCGCCGGGACGGTCCAGGTTGCCGGTGAGCACGTTGACGACGTCGATGAGCCACTGGGCCAGAGTGCCGAACTCGGCCGTGCTGGTGCCCATGCGGCCGTAGACGGCGGCGCGGGGGGCGGCGGCCAGGTCGCGGGCGAGCCGTACGATCCGGGCTGCGGGCACCCCGCACACGCCCGCGACCGTCTCGGGCGGGAAGTCCGCCGCGAGCGCGCGCACCTCCTCCAGCCCGTTGACCGGCAGGCGCGTCCCGACGTCCGGGGCGACCAGGTCCTCGGCGAGCAGCGTGTGCACGATGCCGAACAGCAGGTAGGCGTCGGTGCCGGGCCGGATGAACACGTGCTCGTCGGCGAGCGCCGCGGTGCGGGTGCGGCGCGGATCGACGACCACGAGCCTGCCGCCCCGCCTGCGCAGCGCCTTGAGCCTGCCGGGCAGGTCGGGGGCGGTCCACAGCGAGCCGTTCGACTCCAGCGGGTTCGCGCCGAGGATGAGCAGGTGTTCGGTGCGGTCCACATCGGGCACCGGAATCGTCATCGGATGGCCGAACATCAGGCCGGCGGAGACGTGCTTGGGCATCTGGTCGGCCGTGCCGGCGGAGAACACGTTGCGGGTGCCGAGGGCGCGGGCCACCGCCGGGACGTACAGGGTGCCGGCCACCGTGTGCACGTTCGGGTTGCCGAGGTAGATGCCGAGGGTGCCGCGCCCGTGCCGTTCGACGACCCCGGTCAGCCCCCGCTCGACGGCCCGGAACGCCTCCGCCCAGGTGACCTCGCGCCACTCGCCGCCCTCGCGGACCATCGGGGCGCGCAGCCGGTCGGGATCCTCGTCCAGCGCGCCCAGGCTGGCCCCCTTGGGGCAGATGAAACCGTGGCTGAGCGGGTCGGCGGGGTCGCCCCGCACGTCCGTCACGCGGCCGTCGTCGTCGAGGGTGATGCGCAGGCCGCAGACGGCTTCGCAGAGCGGGCAGGTCCGGTGGACGGTGGGCATGGCGGCCTCCCTGGGTTCAAGCGGCGAACTCATCGTGACCGTGTTGAGCGTCCCAGGAAAAGACCCGGGAGGCGATTACCTCCCGGGTCATGAAATTGCACGCGCTACCGGGTTTTCTCGGGCAGTAGCGGGACGATCTGCTCGGGGACGGGGAAGGGGGTGGTCGCCTCCCACCGATGGGCAGGCTCCTTGGGGTCGCGTTCCAGCGCGATCCAGTTGTAGCCGTACATCGTCTCCAGTCCGGGGACCGAGGTCCCCGAGCCGGGGGAGCGCCGCACGATGTCGATCGTCACGAACTGCGGGCGGCGCGCGTGCTTGGCGAATCGCACCTCCGTCGCCGAGCAGGCGGCCTCGAACTCCGCGGTGAAGGCGGCGAACGCGTCCGCCGACATCCCGGCCCGGCACAGGATCAGCGCCTTCTCGCCCTCGCGGGTCGGCGTGATCCACAACACCAGGGGCAGGCGTCCCTTGCGGGTGTGCAGCGGTAGTTCGATGAACAACCGCTGCATGCGGTGCCGGGAGACCACGCACCAGAAACGCGCGATGAACCAGGCGCGTACGGGGCGTGGCGCGGCGAGGGCGAGAAGGGTGCCGCCGACCAGCGCGGGCGACCACCAGGCGCCGTTCGCCACCGCGGTCGTGACCGTGACGGCGATGGGCGTGAGGCAGGCCAGCAGGAGAATCTCCGTGCGCAGGCGCCAGAGCCGGACCAGCAGGCCCGCCCGGCGTGGCGGCGGATTCTCGATCGGCGGGTGCGGGTTCCAGCGCGGATTACGTCCGGACACCGCCGTCCACCTCCCTGATCAGGTGGAGGATGTCGAACCTCGGGTCGCGATAGTCGCGTGCCCCGAAGCCGATCCGGGTGACCTTCCAACCGAGCAGGTGCGCCCACCAGTCCTGGTCGACGCAGAGCGACCGGTCGAGTCGCCCGACAAAAGCCGAGATCCGGCGCGTGAGGGTCTTGCTTAGTGTGGGTCCAGGGGTACCGTGGAACAAGACAACCACGACTCCTTTCCGTGGCTTCGTACGCAGGAGCTTTCGTGGTGGCCGGGTCGACAGCCGCGAACTGTCGGCCCGGCACTCTTATGCGCGGATGCGACTATTACGCCGTCGCTAGCGGATCGTGTCCTTTCCGTGGCGATACGCCTCCCTACGGTGAACGCTGTGAGGGGAAGCGGCGCCGTTGCCGGACTGAGACGCAGTCGTACACATCGGTGCTCCTGTGACCCCCGGGGTGGAGGAGGCCGTTTGCCGTATGATCATCGGCTGCCTTCCCACTTCGTCGGAACCCTTCCCCGTAGTCTGATGGTCGCTCAGGAAGTTTTGCGGAGCAATAGGCGGTGCAAGGAAACTTGCAAGCGCCGCGAAAATCCTTCTAGTCTTTGCGGTGTATCTATCCGTGCAAGTTGCAGGCGATACCCGTAGACCTCGGCCGACAGAGTCGTCGTCCTGCATCTGACCTCATACAACCCGGAGGGGGTGGGTCGGGATGCCCGAGCGCGGGAGTCCGACCCTGCGCCATCGTCGTCTGGGGCGAGAGCTTCGCAGGCTACGAGAACGTATCGAAATGATCGGCGACGAGGTGGCGGCTCGCCTGAACTGGTCGACGGCGAAGGTGAGCCGGATAGAGAACGCCAAGACGCTGCCCACCGCACGTGACGTCGAGGCATTGCTCGAGCTGTACGGCGCGGATCGCGACGTGCGGCGCGAGTTACTGGAGTTGCGCCGGGGCGCCGCCCAGAAGGGCTGGTGGGAAGAGTACCGCGGGGCGTTGCAAGCGGATCTCATTCCACTGCTGGGGCTGGAGGTGGAGGCCACCACGGTGCGGAACTGGGAATCCCAGATCGTGCCGGGCCTGCTGCAGACTCAGGAGTACGCCCGTGCGGTGATGGAGCACAACCAGCAGATCATCCAGGTGCCGCACAGCTGGCTGCGCGCCCGCGTCGAGGCTCGCATGATGCGACAGAAGATTCTGTTGCTCGAGGCGAACCCGGTGACGCTGCTCGCGGTGTTCGAGGAATCGGTCCTGCGGCGCCAGTTCGGCGACTCCGCCGTGATGCGGGGGCAGCTCCAGAAGTTGATCGAAATCTCTGAGCTCGATCATGTGGAGATGCGGATTCTCCCACAGGAGACGCCTCCATCGATGCCGACTGGGCCGTTCGTTCACCTCACCCTGCCCGACTTTCCCGACACGGTGTACCTAGAGGACTTCTTTGGGGCGCACTACGTCGAGGATCCGGAGCGGGTGTACGCCTACGAACGGGCATTCGAACACCTCATGGACATGGCACTCGATGAGGAGTCGTCCAGGCGGCTAATACAGAAAGCGTTGGAACGCTGGTAATAGTGATCCTGGTGACCAGATGTGCGATGGGGCATATCGGGACATATCGAAAGACAGTTAACCATGTACACCATAGATACGCGTGACGCTGTGTGGGCGAAGAGCTCGCGGAGCACCAACGGAAACTGCGTCGAGGTCGCACGGCTTCAGAGCGGCCATGTAGGCATCCGTGACAGTAAGAACCAGAACGGCCCGGTCCTGATCTTCCCGCAGGGGGAGTGGACCGCCTTCATCGGAGGTGTGAAGAGCGGCGAGTTCGGCCGCTGAGCAAGAACGGTCATTGTGCTGCCACCCAGCGGAGGGCGAGGTTGTTCTTCCTGAAGGCGCCTGTGAACGGTGGTGGTGGGGACCGTGTCGGCCGTGCTTGTGCTTCGGCCGCTTGCTCCCGTGCTCCCTGGGAGCTCGGATTAGGGCGTGCTAGGGCCAAACCTTGCAAGTCCTATCAATCACCTTCATCCTGAAAGTTGCATCTATGCTGCTTTAGCGGGTGAGGGGTCGCCAATGTCGCCTATGGGTATATCTGGGGCCGCCTGGCGTAAGAGTGTGCGCAGTGCCAACGGCAATTGCGTGGAGGTCGCTCTTCTCGCCGATGGTCGCGTGGGTGTCCGGGACAGCAAGGACCGGCACGGCCGAGTCCTCATGCTCACGCCCGCCCAATGGCGTGCCTTCGTCAGCGGTGTCCGGAAGGGCGAGATCGGCGGCTGACGCACCAGAGCACCGCGAGGGCCCCGTCCGGCGGACGGGGCCCTCGTCGTGAAGCGGTTCAGGAACGCGGTGGCCGGCGGGCGGTACGGCAAGGCGAGACACCAGCACTGTCCCGGACAGAGTGCTCCGGGCAGCTCTTGGTCCGAAGATGTCGCCAGATGTCCTGGTTCGATGGCATGCTTCGGTAGCAATGAGAAGGCAAAGCCCCCGTCATGCCGCCCCCAGGGCGCCGCTCCCCCCACTGCGGGGCCCGTGCCGTTCGGTGCTGCGCGCCCCGGTGTCGAAGGGGCTGCTCGCGGGACTGCTCGCCGTACTGGTCGCGGCGCCGGCCTGCAGCGCCGGGCAGTCCGACGCGGACTCGCAGCCCCGGCGGGTGCGGAACTCAGCCGCGGCCGACCCGTCGCCGACGGCCAAGCCGAAGCCGCAGCGCCGGCCGTACACGATCTCCTTCGGCGGGGACGTGCACTTCGAGGGCCTGCTGCGGCCCCGGCTGAACAACCCCCGCACCGCGCTCGGGCCGATCGCGTCGGTGCTGCGGGCCTCCGATCTGTCGATGATCAATTTGGAGACCGCGATCACGACCGGGGGCACCCCCGCGCCGGGCAAGCAGTACACGTTCCGCGCGCCGCCGTCGGCGCTGACCGCGCTCAAGGCGGCGGGGGTGGACGTGGCGTCGATGGCGAACAACCACGGCATGGACTACATGGAGACCGGGCTGCGCGACTCGCTCGCGGCGATCAAGCGCAGCAGGTTCCCCGTGATCGGGATCGGGCGCAACGCCGCCGAGGCGTACCGGCCGTACCGAAAGGTGATCAATGGGAACCGGGTCTCGATCATCGCGGCGACGCAGGTGCTGGACGCGGAGTTCATCCAGTCCTGGACGGCGACCGACACCAAGGGCGGCCTCGCCTCGGCGAAGAACGAGTCCCGGCTGCTCGCCGCCGTGCGCGCCGCGCGGCGCAACTCCGACACCGTGATCGTCCACCTGCACTGGGGTACCGAACTGGTCGGGTGCCCCACGCCGATGCAACGTGACCTGGCGGTGAAGCTGATCAGGGCGGGAGCCGACGTGATCGTCGGCGGGCACGCGCACATCCTGCTCGGCAGCGGTTACCTGAGCGGCCGGTACGTCAACTACGGCATGGGCAACTTCGTCTTCTACAACTGGGGCCCGGAGACCGGGACCACCGGCGTGCTGACCCTGACGATCAACGGCCGCAAGGTGCTCAAGGACACGTGGACCCCGGCCCGGATCAACGGGGGCGTGCCCGTTCCGCTCACCGGTACGGCCCGTACCCAGGCGATTCGCGACTGGAAGGCGTTGCGGACATGCGCAGGCCTTGATTCCGGATAGGAGCTAACCGGCCACTCTTCGCTACCGCCTGACTTGGCGGCGGTGAACGGGCAAGATGGAGGAATGTCCAGCCCGTCGACCGAACTAGCTCAGCTCGAGATCACTCCGCTCCGACGTCGTCCCAGCCAGCGGCGCAGTGCCCGCCGGGTCGAGCGCATGCTCGACGCCTGCGCCGAGTTGCTCGACGAGGTCGGCTACGAGGCGCTGTCCACCACGCGCATCGCCGAGCGCGCCGGCGTCGCCATCGGCTCGGTCTACCAGTTCTTCCCCGACAAGCGGGCCATCAGCAGGGCGTTGACGGTACGGAACGTCGAGCAGTTCATGGCCAGGGTCGGCCGTCGCTTCATGGGCGAGGAGTTCCACTCGACCTGGGAGGCCGTCGACGCGATCATCGAAGTTTACGTGGACATGCGCCGCACCGTGCCCGGGTTCGGCTCGCTGCGCTTCGGGGACGTGGTCGACCTGCACCTGCTCGACTCGGTGGCCGACAACAACGCGGTGATCGCCGGACGGCTGCGCGCCCTGCTGCTCGCCGAGATCGGCCTGGCCGACAGCGAGGAGCTCGACCGGGCCCTCATCGTGGCGGTGGAGGCCGGGGACGCGGTGCTCAAGCTCGCCTTCCGCCATGACCCGCAGGGCGATCCCGAGATCATCGCCGAGGCCAAGCGGTTGGTCAGGGGCTACCTCGCCGATCAGCTCCGCGCGGCGGTGTGACCGAAGGGTCGGGACGGCGCCGGGAAAGGCGACGTGGAGGCGTCCTCGGGACGGCCGGCGGGTATCGTGCGGGTGTCCGGTGCGTGTCGGGTCAATGTCCGAGCAAATGCCAGGTCCGCTGGGTACGCTCGGTGGTGTGGCGCATGTGACACGTGAGCAGCTTGATCGACTTCTCGAGCATGCCCTGCTCTCCGACGACCACGACACGCTCGCGCGGCGCCTGGACTTCCTGGCGCACGCGTACGAGTCCGGAGAGGTCTCCCGGGCGGCGATATTCCTGCTCGCGGCGGAGGAGTGGCGGCAGGCCGGGCAGCCGGCGATGGCGCTTGACCGATTCCAGCGGGCGCTCGACGACGGCGGCGACGTCAGTGTCGACCCCCGCGCGGGCATGGCCGACACGCTCTTCGAGCTCGATCGTCCCGACGAGGCGCGGGAGATCATCGAGGCGATCCGGGGCGAGCCGTCCGTCGATCCGTTGACGTCCTTGAGCGTCGCCGAGACCCTCGTGGCCTACGGCGACCTGCACGGGGCGCTGGAGTGGGCCACGAGGGGCGTGCGGTCCTGTACGGAGGACGGGGGCGTCCGTGACACCCTGCTCCGCACCCGCTACCGGATTCGCGTCGACCTCGGCCTGCCCGAGGACGATCTCGACGCGCTCTTGGACGCGACCCTGAGCTGACCTCCGACGGCCGTCGGGTGCGCTCAGGGTCGCTCAGGAGTGCTCATGGCGCGGGCGAGCCGTCGAGGACGGCCGGGGTGAACGAGGGGCTTGGCGACCGGTCATGAAACGGCCTTTCATGGCCGGTTGACCGGCCGCCGCCGGTACCCGCGCTTCCGCTCGCGACGGCGGAGCGCGGGTCCGGTGCCCGGCATCGGAGTCAGCGGAGGACGGGCACGCCGCCCAGCACGGACCTGCGGGCGTTCGAGCCGAGCATGCTCGAGGCCGGGGTCAGCAGGTCGCCGCGGTCGGCGGTGCTCAGCAGGCTGCCGAAGTCCGACCGGGTGATCTTGGAGGTCGTCTCGGTCACGGTGCGCACCGAGGTGCTGACCTCCGCGGTCAGGGCGGACTGCGGCTCCCTGGCGTTGACGACGCGGCCGGCCAGGATCGTGCCGTCGGCGGGCAGCGGCGAGAGCACGCTCGACGACGACCAGCCCGGCATCGTGCGCAGCGTCGGGTCGAGGCGCATCGTCACCTGCCGGGTGATGCCCCGGCTGGCGGCGAACCCGAAGCCGTCGGCGAGCGGCAGGCCGCCGCTCTGGCTGCCCAGGTTGAGGCTCTGGACGCTGAGGAGCCTGCCGAGGGTGTCCTGCATGCGGGTCTCGCGCTGCTCCTGCCACTGGCCGTGGCTCGGACGGTCGTAGCGGTTGCGGCGGTCCGTGAGGTCCGGGCGCCGGTCCTTCTTCTTCCGCTTGCGGCAGCCGGTCGAGACGGCCGAGCCCTTGGGCCCCGTCGAGCCCATCGAGCGCGCCGAGGTCTTCTGGCAGCCGGTGCGCACCTCGCCGCCGTCGTTCGCGGCGGCCGTCCCCGTCACCGCGCAACTCGCGCCGATGGCGAGCGCGGCCGCCGCGACGAACCGGCACCCGAAGCTCCATGCGTTCTTCGACATTCCGCCCCCTGATCACGTTGTGTCATCTGACAGTCGCAGGACGCTAGCAGCGTCCACAGGGGGCGGTCGGCGGTTAACCCAAAGGTGGCACAGACCTTGCCAATCGGCGTCCCTCAGTTGACCGACGCCGGGAACGCCGGGGCGTCCTCGGACGTCGCGGGGCGAACGGTCAGCGCGTCGCTGGTGTCGTCGACATCGACGACCACCTTGTCGCCGTCGCGGATCTCGCCCGCCAGCAACTCCTTGGCGAGTTTGTCGCCGATGGCCGACTGGACCAGCCGGCGCAGCGGGCGCGCGCCGTACAGGGGGTCGTAGCCGGTCAGGGCGAGCCAGTCGCGGGCCGCCGGGGTCACGGTGAGCGTGAGCCGGCGGTCGGCGAGCCGTCGCGCCAGGCGTGCCACCTGCAGCTCGACGATCTGCGACAGCTCCTCAGAACCGAGCGCGTCGAAGACGATCACGTCGTCGAGCCGGTTGAGGAACTCGGGCTTGAACGCCGACCGCACGGTCGCGAGCACGGCATCCCGCTTCGCCTCGCCGTCCAGCTTGGGATCGACCAGGTACTGCGAGCCCAGGTTGGAGGTGAGGATCAGGATCGTGTTGCGGAAGTCCACCGTACGGCCCTGCCCATCGGTGAGCCGCCCGTCGTCGAGCACCTGGAGCAGGATGTCGAAGACCTCGGGGTGGGCCTTTTCCACCTCGTCCAGCAGCACCACCGTGTACGGGCGGCGCCGCACGGCCTCGGTGAGCTGACCGCCCTCCTCGTACCCGACGTACCCGGGCGGCGCGCCGACCAGGCGGGCGACGCTGTGCTTCTCGGAGTACTCGCTCATGTCGATGCGGGTCATCGCCCGCTCGTCATCGAACAGGAACTCCGCCAGCGCCTTGGCCAGCTCGGTTTTGCCCACGCCGGTGGGGCCGAGGAACAGGAACGAGCCGGTGGGGCGGTCGGGGTCGGCGACGCCGGCCCTGGCCCGCCGCACGGCGTCGGAGACGGCCGTGACGGCCTGACGCTGGCCGATGAGGCGCTTGCCCAGCTCCTCCTCCATGCGCAGCAGCTTGGCGCTCTCGCCTTCCAGTAGCCGCCCGGCGGGCACGCCGGTCCACGAGGAGACCACCTCGGCGATGTCGTCGGGGCCGACCTCCTCCTTGACCATGGGCTGGCTCTCGGCCTCCTCGGCCGCGGCGCTGGCCTGGGCGAGCTCCTTTTCCAGCCGCGGGATCTCGGCGTACATCAGGCGCGAGGCCTCTTCGAAGTTGCCGTCGCGCTGGGCCCGCTCGGCGCTCGACCGCGCCTCGTCGAGCTGCTTCTTCAGCTCGCCGACCCGGTTGAGCCCGGCCTTCTCCCGCTCCCAGCGGCCGACCAGCGCGCCCAGCTCCTCCTGCCGGTTGGCGAGCTCCTCGCGGAGCTTGTCCAGCCGCTGCCGGCTCGCCTCGTCGGTCTCCTTGGCGAGCGCGAGCTCCTCCATCTTCAGGCGGTCCACCACGCGCTGCAGCTCGTCGATCTCCACCGGACGGGAGTCGATCTCCATGCGCAGCCGGGAGGCCGCCTCGTCGACCAGGTCGATCGCCTTGTCCGGCAGGAACCGGGAGGTGATGTAGCGGTCGGACAGGGTCGCGGCGGCGACCAGGGCGCTGTCGGAGATTTGCACCTGGTGGTGGGCCTCGTAGCGGCCCTTGAGGCCGCGCAGGATGGCGATGGTGTCCTCGACCGACGGCTCGCCGATGTAGACCTGCTGGAAACGGCGCTCCAGCGCCGGGTCCTTCTCGATGCGCTCGCGGTACTCGTCGAGGGTCGTCGCGCCGATCATGCGCAGCTCGCCGCGGGCGAGCATCGGCTTGAGCATGTTGCCGGCGTCCATCGCGCCCTCGGCGGCACCCGCCCCGACCATCGTGTGCAGCTCGTCGATGAACGTGACGATCTGGCCGTCGCTCTGCTTGATCTCGTTGAGCACGGCCTTGAGCCGCTCCTCGAACTCGCCGCGGTACTTGGCGCCCGCGACCATCGCGCTCAGGTCGAGCGCGACGAGCCGCTTGCCCCGCAGCGACTCGGGCACGTCCCCGGCGACGATGCGCTGGGCGAGGCCCTCGGCGACGGCGGTCTTGCCGACGCCGGGCTCGCCGATCAGCACCGGGTTGTTCTTGGTACGCCGCGACAGCACCTGCACGACGCGGCGGATCTCGGTGTCGCGGCCGATCACCGGGTCGAGCTTGCCGGCGCGGGCGCGCTCGGTCAGGTCGACGCCGTACTTCTCCAGCGCCCGGTAGGTGTCCTCGGGATTCTCGCTGGTGACGCGGGTGTGCCCGCGCACCTTCTCGAACGCCTCCAGCAGCGCGGCGGGCGTGGCGCCCTGGCCCTTGAGCAGGTCGGCGACCTGGCCGCCGTCCGCGGCGAGGCCGACGAGCAGGTGCTCGGTGGAGACGTACTCGTCTTCGAGCTGCTTGGCGCGCGCGGCGGCGGTGTTGATCACGACCAGGAGCTGCCGGGAGCTGCTCGGGGCGCTGACCGTGGCGCCCTGGGCCTTGGGCAGCCCGTCGAGCAGGCGCTCGACCTCGGCGCGTACCTTCTTCCAGTCGGCGCCGACCGCGTCCAGCAGTGGTACGGCCGTGCCGCCGGTCTGGGCGAGCAACGTGGCGAGCAGGTGCGCGGGGAAGACCTCGGGGTGGCCCTCGGCCGCCGCGCGCCGGACCGCGCCGGAAAGCGCTTCCTGGCTCTTCTGCGTCAGCTTGTAATCCATCGCGTATGTCCCCGATCAGGCCGGCGGTAGTTCGTAGCGGATCAGCGCGCGCATCAGGGTGAGCTCGCCGCGCAGGCGGGCCAGTTCGTCGCGCAGCCGGAGGTTCTCGGTCTCCAGCTCCAGAATGCGTTTGATGCCGGCCAGGTTGATGCCCTCCTCCTGGGAGAGCCGCTGCACCTCGCGGAGCAGCACGATGTCGCGGGTGGAGTAGAGGCGTCCACGACCGGCGGTGCGCCCGGGGCTCACCAGGCCGAGCCGGTCGTACTGCCGCAGGGTCTGCGGGTGCAGCCCGGAGAGCTGAGCGGCCACCGAGATGACGTAGACGGGTGTGTCGTCGGAGATGTCGAAGTAGTTGGCGTCCATCCCTCGTCGCCTCCCTTCGTGACTACTCGCCCTGGGCTACTCGCTTTGGGCCTGTTTGATCAGGTCAGCTCGTAGATCGGCCCCCGCCTTCGGGTCGTGCAACTGCTCCAGCGTGGCGCGTGACCGGTCGTCCAGGTGCGGCGGGACCGCGATCTCCACGGTGACCAGCAGGTCGCCCTTGGTGCCGTCCTTGCGGGCGGCGCCGCGCCCGCGCACCCGGAAGGTGCGGCCGTTCGGCGTGCCCTCGGGGATGCGCAGCGTGACCGGCAGGCCCCCCAGCGTCGGCACCTTGATCTCCGCGCCGAGGGCGGCCTCGGTGAAGGTCACCGGCACGGTGATGGTGAGGTTGTCCCCCGACCGGCCGAACACTCCGTGCGGCTGCACATGGATCTGGACGTACAGGTCGCCGGGCGGGCCGCCGTTCTCGCCCGGGGCGCCCTTACCCTTGAGCCGGATGCGCTGTCCGTCGGCCACGCCCGCGGGAATGCGGGCCTGGATGGTGCGGGTGCTCTTGCCCCGGCCGCTGCCGTCGCAGACCGGGCAGGGGTCGTCGACGAGCAGGCCCCGGCCGCGGCAGTCGCGGCACGGCTCGGAGAAGGCGAAGCTGCCGAGGTTGCGGCTCGCCGCACCGGTGCCCTCGCAGGTGGGGCAGACGCGCGGCGTGGTGCCCGCCTTCGCCCCCGTGCCGCCGCAGGCCTGGCACGCCGAGGAGCTGGTGAGCCGCAGCGACACCGTGGTGCCTTCGACCGCCTCGCTGAACGACAGCGTGACCTCGGATTCGACATCCTGCCCCCGGCGGGCCCGGCGGGTGGTGGTGCGACCACCGCCGGTGCGGTTGAACAGCCCGCCGAACAGGTCGCCGATGCGGTCGCCGGCGCCCGGCTGGCCCCCGCCGAACAGGTCGAAGGGGAAGCCGGGGCCGCCGCGCGAGGCGCCGGCCCCGGCGAATCCGCCGAGGCCCGACCCGAACAGCGCCCGCGCGTCGTCATACTCCTTGCGCCGCTTGGGGTCCGACAGGATGTCGTACGCCTCGGAGACCTCCTTGAACTTGGCGGTGCTCTCCGAGTTCGCCGAGCTGCCCGGGTTGGCGTCCGGGTGGTACTTCCGGGCGAGCTTGCGATACGCCTTCTTGATCTCTTCTGCGGTCGCGGTCTTGGGCACACCAAGGACGGCGTAGTAGTCCTTTTCCAGGTAGTCCTTGGTGCTCATCTATCGCGTCCTTCGCGGCAAGGGGATCAAGGGAGGTGGTTGGTTCAGTTGTCGCCGGGCTCGGCCGGCTTGGCGGATTCGTCCGCGGAACCGTCCGCCGGTTCGGCGGTCTCGCCCGACGCCTCGGCCTCGGGCTGCGACGCCTGCGCCGGCTCGGATCCGTCCGGTTCGGCGACGGCCACCCGTGCCGGTCGCAGGATCCGGTCGCCGATGCGGTAGCCCGGCTGGAGGATCTCCACGCAGGTGGTCTCGCTGACCTCAGAGGAGTAGCTGTGCATGAGGGCCTCGTGCACGGTCGGGTCGAACGGGTCGCCCTTCGTGCCGAACGAGACCAGCCCCAGCTTGGCCACGGCGGCCTCCAGCGACTCGCTCACCTTGGCGAAGCCGCCGGTCAGCTCACCATGATCGCGTGCCCGGCCGATGTCGTCCAGCACGGGGAGCAGCTCGCTGACCACGTTCGCCACGGCCAGCTCGCGCACCGCGACCCGGTCGCGCTCGACGCGCTTGCGGTAGTTGGCGTACTCCGCCGTGACCCGCTGCAGGTCCGCCGTACGCTCGGCGAGCTGGGTGGCGAGATCCTCGGCGATCGTCGGACCGTCCGGCTTCTTCTCCGGCTTTCCCCTCGACTCCGCCTCCGTCTCGGGGGCGGAGTCGAGGATGTCCCCCGGATCCGGCATGGCCCGCTCGCGGACCTGCCCCGTCTCAGGATCGATCTTGCGGTTGTCGCGGATCACCGGCTCTTGTTCAGAACCGTTCTCGCGCGGGGTCACTTGTTGCCGCCCTCCCGCTTAGGCTCGTCATCGACGATCTCCGCCTCGACGACGTCCTCGTCCTTGCCGTCCTGGGAGGTGGAGGCGCCGGCCGTCGGCCCGGAGGCGCCGTCGCCGGAGGCGCTCTGCTGGGCGTAGATCGCCGACCCCATCTTCTGGCTGACCGTGGCGAGCTTCTCCGCCGCCGTGCGGATCGTCGCGGTGTCGGTGCCCTCCAGCGCCTTCTTCAGCTCGGAGAGGGAGTCCTCGACCTCGGTCCTCACGTCCGCCGGGATCTTGTCGGTGTTCTCCCGGAGGAACTTCTCGGTCTGGTAGGCCAGCGAGTCCGCGTTGTTGCGGATCTCGGCCTCCTCACGCCGCTTCTTGTCCTCCTCGGCGTAGGACTCGGCCTCCCGCATCATGCGCTCGATGTCCTCCTTCGGCAGCGCCGAGCCGCCGGTGATGGTCATCGACTGCTCCTTACCGGTGCCGAGGTCCTTCGCGGAGACGTTCACGATGCCGTTGGCGTCGATGTCGAAGGCGACCTCGATCTGCGGCACGCCGCGCGGCGCGGGGGCGATGCCGGTCAGCTCGAAGGTGGCCAGCTTCTTGTTGTACGCCGCGATCTCGCGCTCGCCCTGGTAGACCTGAATCTGCACCGACGGCTGGTTGTCCTCGGCCGTGGTGAAGACCTCCGAGCGCTTGGTCGGGATCGTGGTGTTGCGCTCGATGATCTTGGTGAAGATGCCGCCCTTGGTCTCGATGCCCAGCGACAGCGGGGTGACGTCCAGCAGCAGCACGTCCTTGACCTCGCCCTTGAGCACGCCGGCCTGGAGCGCGGCGCCGATCGCCACGACCTCGTCGGGGTTGACGCCCTTGTTGGGCTCCTTGCCGCCGGTCAGCTCCCTGACCAGGTCGGTGACGGCGGGCATCCGGGTCGAGCCGCCGACCAGCACCACGTGGTTGATGTCGGACAGCTTGATGCCGGCGTCCTTGATCACCTGGTGGAACGGGCCCTTGCAGCGCTCAAGCAGGTCGGCCGTGAGGCGCTGGAACTCCGCCCGGGTGAGCTTCTCGTCCAGGTGCAGCGGGCCCTCCGCCGAGGCGGTGATGTAGGGCAGGTTGATCGTGGTCTCCGACTGCGCGGACAGCTCGATCTTGGCCTTCTCCGCGGCCTCGCGCAGCCGCTGCAGGGCCATCTTGTCCTTGGACAGGTCGACGCCGTGCGCGTTCTTGAACCGGGTCACCAGCTCGTCGACGATGCGCTGGTCCCAGTCGTCGCCGCCCAGGTGGTTGTCACCGCTGGTGGCCTTGACCTCGACGAACCCGTGGCCGTCCTCCTGGCCGACGTCGAGCAGCGAGACGTCGAAGGTGCCGCCGCCGAGGTCGAAGACGAGGATGGTCTGGTCCTTCTCCTTGTCCAGCCCGTAGGCGAGGGCGGCGGAGGTGGGCTCGTTGATGATGCGCAGGACGTTCAGGCCCGCGATCTGGCCGGCCTCCTTGGTGGCCTGGCGCTGGGCGTCGTTGAAGTACGCCGGGACCGTGATGACGGCGTCGGTGATCTTCTCGCCCAGGTACGCCTCGGCGTCCGTCTTGAGCTTCTGCAGGACGAAGGCGCTGATCTGCTGCGGCGTGAACTTCTTGCCGTCGATCTCCTTCGTCCAGTTGCTGCCCATCTCGCGCTTGACCGACCGGATCGTCCTGTCGACGTTGGTCACCGCCTGGCGCTTGGCGACCTCGCCGACGAGCACCTCGCCGTTCTTGGCGAAGGCGACCACGGACGGCGTGGTCCGCGAGCCCTGAGCGTTGGCGATGACCGTCGGCTCACCGCCCTCGAGGATCGAGACGACGGAGTTGGTCGTCCCCAGGTCGATACCTACCGCACGTGCCATGAGTACGTCCTTGTAGTCAAAGTTGAGTCGGATAGGCTCAATCTTACGGAGCCATCGGGCTTTGTCAAACGTCTTGAGCCTAACCGACTCAACCCTTCTGCGCGCGGTGCTATTCCCGCGGAAGGCTACGAACACGCGGGTCGCGTCGCGGCCTTCACCGCCTACTCCGCGGCCCGCGGGCCGGCGGCTCGGCGTCCTGCCCGAGTCCTCCAACATTCCTCGGCGCTACCGGCTCACCGGGACGTACCCCGTCGAGTCCGTGACGAGACCCGCAGGTGAGGGCCCGCAGGTGAGGGCCCGTAACGGACTGCGTCGTGCCGGGGCCTTGACCGCACGGGCCGGGGTCAGCGGGCTCCGTCGATGATCTTCCGGTCGCCCAGGGGCTTGGACAGCCGCACCTCGGTGACCTTCTCGATGGCGATCTCGATGCACGCGACGTCGGGCGAGGCGCGCAACGGCCCCTCGTACAGGGTGATGGTGACGCTCTTGGCGCGTTCGGAGACCTCCACCCGGTCCAGGGTGTAGCACGGCTCCACCCCCGAGGACCACACGACCCGGATGGTTCTGCCGTCCGCCGAGGGCTCGGCGCTCGTCCAAGGGATCTTGTGCGGCTTGAGCGTGCCGCCCTTGGGCGTGGCAGGGGAGGGGCCGGGGGTGGGAGTACCGGAGGCGGGCGTGGTCGCCACGACATCCGTCGGCCGCTCCGGACCGGTCGTCGCCGAAGAGGTCGGGCTCGAACCGCCGCCGCAGGCCGCGACCGGGGCGATGGCCAGGGCGGTGAGCAGGGCCGGGACGGCGAGGCGAATCCTTCGCATAGCCCTTATGACGATAGTTCGCACCCGGACGGTTCATTTGGGGGCATGTGCGAATGGTTAACTGCCGACGCCTTCGCTACCGTCGGCGCCACCCGCGGCGTACCGGGCGCGGCATGTGCCGCCGTTGCGGCAACGCGTTGCGGCAACCACGTGCAGTTCGGCGGTTCGGTGTTGCGGCAACGCGTCGCGGTGGGTGTTGCGGCAACGCGTCGAGGTTCGGTGGTTCTGGCGCCTAGGGGCGCCGCGCGGGGGTTCCGCGCGGGGTTCCGCGACGCTGCGGCCAGGTCCTCGCATGAGGTGCTCCCGCGGCAGGGGATGCCGCTCGTCCGAAACGTGGGGATGCGCGGCGCCGTACGGCCCGGCCTGGTGCGGCCACCTGCCGCGACGCTTGTAGGGTGTGGCCGTGCCGATCGCGATTCTGGGAACCGGGAAGATGGGCGAGGCCCTGCTGTCGGGGCTGCTGCGCGCGGGCTTCGACGTGGGCCGGGTCATGGCGACCGTGCGCCGCAAGGAACGGGGGGACGCCCTCGCCGAACGGTACGGCGTGCGCGTGGTGTCCAACGTCGAGGCGGCCAAGACCGCCGGGACCCTGATCCTCGCCGTGAAGCCGCAGGACATGGCCCGCCTGCTGGACGAGATCGGGCCGCATGTGCCCGCGGGCACGCTGGTGATCTCCGCGGCGGCGGGCATCCCGACGGCGTTCGTCGAGGAGCGCATCGGCGAGCGGGTGCCGGTGGTGCGGGTGATGTCGAACACGCCGGTGCTGGTGGACGAGGCGATGAGCGTCATCTCGGCGGGCGGGCACGCGGGGGAGGAGCACCTGTGCCGCGTCGAGGAGCTGTTCTCCCCGGTCGGCAGGGTGCTGCGCCTCCCCGAGTCGCTGCAGGACGCCGCCACCGCGCTGTCCGGCAGCGGCCCGGCCTACTTCTTCTACCTCGTCGAGGCCATGGTCGACGCGGGCATCCTGCTCGGCATGCCCCGCGCCGCCGCGCTTGAGCTGGTCATCCAGTCGATCGTCGGCGCGGCCATCATGCTGCGCGACTCCGGCGAGCACCCGGTCATCCTCCGCGAGGCGGTCACCTCGCCGGGCGGGACCACGATCGCGGCGATCGCCGAGCTGGAGCGCCACCGCGTGCGCGCCGCCTTCCTCGACGCCATCGAGGCCGCCCGCGACCGGGGACGCGAGCTCGCCGGCGGCTGAGCCGTACGCACGGGACGGTCGGTCCGGAGCCGCGCGCGCTGGTTATCCACAGAGCGACCGGTTATCCACAGGAAACGCGGGACGCGCGCGAAGTCATTACCCGCCCTTTACGATGGGCCGGGTGATGTACCCGCGCGGTAAGGTTCCGCTGCTCATGGCGCTCGTCGGGCTGCTGGCCGCCGTCGGCGGCTGCACCGCCGACGAGGCGCCCAGTGTGGAGATCGGCCAGGTGGGGCGGTCCGCGGTGAGCGAGATCGTGGAGGCTCCGGCGACGGTCGGCGCGCGCGCCACCGCCACGCTGCGCTCGCCCGCCCAGGGCACGATCGCCAAGCTGTACGTCCAGGACGGCGACAAGGTCGACAAGGGGGAGATCCTCGCCAAGATCGACTCCCCCCAGGCCGAGGACCAGCTCAAACAGGCCCGCGACGCGGACCGGCAGGCCTCCCGCCCGGTGTCCTTCGGCGCGCTGCCCTCCGCCGGAGGGCTGCGGCTGAGCAGCGCGAGCCTCACCGGCGGCAGGTTCACCGCCAGGCTCGACCAGCGGGTCCGCAAGGACTTCGCCCGCGCCCGCGCCGCCGCGCGGAAGGTCGACGACAAGAACGTGCGCAACCAGCTCCTGGCCGCCATCGACGCCGCCGAGAGCCAGCACAAGGCGCACCAGCGCGCCCTGGCGGAGATCACCCGAAACCTGTCGCGGTCGGTCAACCGGCTGCTCTCCCAGGTGACCGGTCAGCTCAGCGCGGGCCTTGGCGGGCTGTCCAGTTCGATGTCGTCGCTGCAGGCGGCCTCCCGGGCGCAGACGCAGGCCGCGGTGAAGGCGGCCGAGTCCACCGTCAAGGGGCTGGTCATCAGGGCGCCGTTCGCGGGCGTGGTGACGCTGGGCGGGGCCTCGGGCGGGGGCGGCGCGAGCCTGGGCGCGCTCGCCGGGCAATTGCCGGCCGGGCTCGCCGGCCAGGCCGGCGCCCTGGCCGGAGGCGGCGCGCTGCCCGGCGTCGGCGGCTCGAACGGCGGCGGCGTGATCGCCACCGGCGTCCCCGTCTCGGCCGGCGACGCCATCGTCACGGTCACCGACGTCTCCAAGCTGACCTTGTCGGCGGACGTGGACGAGACCGACGTGCTCCTGGTACGCGAGGGCGTCCAGGCCGAGGCCGAACTGGACGCGGTGACCGGGGCCACCTATCGGGCGCAGGTCACCGGCGTCGGCGTCACCCCCAAGGAGGGCACCACCGGCGGGGTGAGCTATGCCGTACGGCTCAAGCTGGGCAAGGGCACCTTCGACGACGGAAGCCCCGCGCCGGTGCCCAAACCGGGCATGAGCGCGGTGGTGCGCCTCACCGTGCGCGACGTGCCGGACGCGGTGTCCGTGCCCGCCTCGGCGATCGTCTCCAGCGGCCGGGAGAGCGTGGTCTGGGTGGTGCGCGGCTCGGGCGAGACCGCCACGGCCGAGCGCCGGGTGGTCAAGCTCGGTGCGCAGGGGGACGCCGTCGTCGAGATCACCGACGGGGTGAAGGTCGGCGAGCGTGTCGTCGTCAAGGGCGCCGACACGGTGCGGCAAGGCCAGACGCTGCCGTGACCGAGACCGCCGTGACCGCCGAGTCCGCGACCCCGTCCGTTCCGGCCTTCGAGGCGGTGAACCTGACCCGCTCCTATCGCCTGGACGGGGTATCGGTGGACGCCCTGCGCGGGGTGACGCTCACGATCGACCAAGGGGAGTTCGTGGCGATCGTCGGCCCGTCAGGGTCGGGCAAGTCCACCCTCATGCATTTGCTCGGCTGCCTCGACCGGCCCACCTCCGGCTCGCTGCGCGTGGGCGGGGTGGACGTCGCGACGCTCGACGACAGCGGCCTCGCCGAGCTGCGCAACCGCACGATCGGCTTCGTCTTCCAGTCCTTCCACCTGCTGGCCAGGACGGCCGCGATCGACAACGTGGCCCTGCCGCTGGTCTACCGAGGCGTGTCCAGGTCACGGCGCAGGGCCCTGGCCAGGGCGGCGCTCGAAGCGGTCGGCCTCGGCCACCGCTTGGACCACCGGCCCTCGCAGATGTCGGGCGGCGAGCAGCAGCGCGTGGCGATCGCCCGCGCCCTGGTGGGCGACCCCCAGGTGGTCCTCGCCGACGAGCCCACCGGCAACCTGGACACCCGCAACGGCGAGGAGGTCATGGCCATCCTGGAACGCCTCAACTCCGAACGCGGCGTCGCCGTGGTCCTCGTCACTCACGAGGCCGAGGTGGCCGACCGCGCCCGCCGCCAGATCCACGTACGCGACGGCCTCGTCGAGGCGGACGTGCGGGCAGACGGATGAAGGCGGAGACGGAAACGCCGATGTCCCGGTCGGCGAATGCGCGCCCGATGCCGCGAGCGACGGCCAGACGGTGGACGCAGGCGCCCAAAAGGCCGATGGCGTTGCCACAGCGGTTGGTGGATGTGTCGTCGTGTGTGGTGGGGCGGTGGTCGGTGGGCGAGGCTGCGGGGGTTGCGGGGCGGCGGTTGGTGTGGGCGCGTGCGGGGTTGTCCGGGCGGCTTTTGGTGGATGTGTCGTCGTGTGTGGTGGGGCGGTGGTCGGTGGGCGAGGCTGCGGGGGTGGCGGGGCGGCGGTTGGTTGACGCGTGTGCGGGGGCGTCGATGTGGGTGGGACGGGCATGAGGGTTGGCGAGGCGCTGGGGATGGCGCTGGAGTCGCTGCGGGTCAACCGGCTGCGCAGTGGGCTCACCATGCTTGGTGTGATCATCGGGGTGTCGGCGGTCGTGGTGCTCGTGGCGATCGGCAGCGGGGCCAAGGAGACGATCGAGCGGGAGATCTCGGGGCTTGGCACCAACATCATTCTGGTGGTGCAGGGGCAGGTCGGTCTGGGCGCGGTGCCCACGCAGAGTCGGCTGACCCTGCAGGATGTGGAGTACCTGCGCCGGGTCGTGGGCGACCCGTCTCGGGTCACGGTCTCGACCAGTTCCGGTGAGCCGGTTCGGGTCGGGCGCACCGAGGTGTTCGCGACGATCACCGGGACCGATCAGAACGTGCCGAACATCTTCGCGCGCCCGCTGCGGCGGGGCCGCTATCTCAGCGAGACCGACGTGGACACCCGTCGGCGCGTGGCCGTCCTGGGGTCGCAAGTGGCGGCCAAGCTGTTTGGCGCCGTCGATCCGGTGGGGCGCCAGGTGATGATCTCGGGGGTGCGGTTTCGGGTCGTGGGCGTCTACGAAACGATCGGCGAGACCTTCGGCGTCACCCGCGACGCCGAGGTGCACGTGCCGGTGACCACCGCGCAGCGGTTGATCGGGCTCACCCGGATCAACGGCATCGTCGTGGGCGCGCCCGGACCTGACGAGATCGACGCGCTGCAGAGCCGGGTACTGGAGGCGCTGTCGGAGCGTTACCCCGGCGAGCGGTTCTCCGCCGTCACTCAGACCCAGTTGCTCGGCACGATCGGCACCGTGCTCGGCATGCTCACCGGCGTGCTGGCCGCCATCGCCGGTATCTCGCTCCTGGTCGGAGGAGTCGGCGTGTCCAACATCATGTTGGTCAGCGTGCGTGAGCGCACCCGCGAGATCGGCCTGCGCAAGGCCCTCGGGGCGCGTCAGCGGGATGTGCTGAGCCAGTTCCTCATCGAGGCGGTGCTGCTCACCACCATCGGCGGAACGGTCGGCATCCTCATCGGCGTGGGCGGCTCCCTGTTGATCAACGCGCTTTCCCCGGTGCCCGCCGCGATCACCTGGTGGTCGATCGCGCTCGCCTTCGGCGTCTCCGTCGCCGTGGGCGTGTTCTTCGGCGTCGCCCCGGCCCGCCGGGCGGGGCGTCTGGACCCAGTGGTGGCCTTGCGGGCGGAATGAGCGATCGATGCCGGCAGCCACATCTCGCGTGCCGGTCGCGGCGGTCGAACGGGTGTGCAGGTCGTCGCTGGCTGTGCGGGTTGTGCCGTCATGCGGTTGTGCGGGTCGTGCCGGTTGTGCGGGCGCGCCGCGTCCGGGCTGGGACGCCGGAGCGGGCGGGCCAAACATCCAACCTCTAGGGATGTCTCATCGGAGCTACCGAGTCTGCCACCGACCCGGTAGCTCCCATTAGGCGGTGGACTAAGTGGTGGACCAGGTGCCGCGTTTGTCGGGCCGGGCGCCCTAGCCGAATCCGGTGCACGGCCCGGCGGGGATAACGGCCGACCCACCTCCGCTCCAGCCGGTGACCCCCTAGATGGCACATCGCCCGGAGGCGCGGCCAGGCGCCGGTACGGTCGTGCGGGTCGTGTCGGCTATGCGGGTTGTGCGGGTCGTGCACGTCGTGCGGGTCGAGGATCGGCGGACTGGTCGCCGAAGGCCGTGCGCCCCCTTCTTCACTGCCGTAGTCGGGGTGCTACTCGCGGGTGCCGGGCTCGTCGCCGGTGTCTATTAACCGCTGATATGCGCGGGTTCCACGGTGGGCTGTCCTCAGTATGGAGCTCGCGGGGAGATTCCGGTGCCGCGGGCGCTGAGCGGGGTGGAGGTGGCAACGGGCGGCTCGTATGTCGGGCTCGGGGACTCCTACTCGTCAGGGGAAGCTCAGGTTGACTACCCTGCGCACGCCGTGGCCGGGCTTGTGCCGTCATGTCGGTGCGCGGCTTGTGTCCGCTGTGCAGGTCGTGTGTGGTCGTGGGGGTTGTGCAGGTCATGCCGTCGTGCGGGTCACGCTGTAGGCGATCAAGGATGGTTTGGAATGCCGGAGCGGTGTCGGGCGCCTTTCTGTCGTGAGGCGGACGTATCGCGGTGGCCTGCATCGCTGTTAAGGGTGGGTAGCGGGGGGTGAACGGGGTGTTTCCTGGGGGTGCGATACCGTCACGACATGAGTGATTCGGTGCGGGTTGTATGGGATGACGCACTCGTCGCCTACGACTTCGGTCCCGACCATCCGCTCGCGCCGGTGCGCGTCGAGTTGACGATGGCGCTCGCGGGTCGGTTGGGTGTGCTCGACCGGGTCGAGATGGCCGGGTGTGCACCCGCCACCGACGACGATCTGGCGTTGGTACACAAGCGCGACTACATCGAGTTGGTCAAGGGAGTGTCGCGGTCCGGGGAGCCCGACCTGCGCTGCGGGCTCGGGACCGCCGATAATCCGGCGTTTGCCGGGGTGCACGAGGCATCGGCGCTGGTGGCGGGGGCGACGCTGGCGGCGGGTAAGGCCGTGTGGAACGGCGAGGCGCAGCACGCGCTCAACATCGCCGGGGGGCTGCACCACGCGATGCCCGCGGTCGCGAGCGGCTTTTGCGTGTACAACGATCCGGCGGTGGCCATCGCCTGGATGCTCGCCAATGGCGCCGAGCGGGTCGCCTACGTGGACGTCGATGTGCATCACGGTGACGGCGTACAGGCGATCTTCTACGACGATCCGCGGGTGCTGACGATCAGCATTCACGAGAGCCCGCGCACCCTGTTTCCCGGCACCGGCTTTCCGTCCGAGACCGGTGTGGAGGGCACCGCGGTGAACGTGGCGCTGCCGGCAGGTTGCGGCGACAGTGGGTGGCTGCGTGCCTTCCATGCGGTAGTGCCGCCGCTGTTGCGCGCGTTCGCCCCTCAAGTGCTGGTCTCGCAGCAGGGATGCGACAGCCATGCGCTCGACCCGCTGGCGCACCTGATGTTGTCGGTGGACGGGCAGCGCATGGCGTACGAGGCGTTGCATCGGCTGGCGCATGAGACGGCGGGCGGTCGGTGGCTCGCGACCGGCGGCGGAGGCTATGAGCTGGTTCAGGTGGTGCCCCGGGTGTGGACCCACTTGATCGCGGAGGCCTCCGGTCATCCGCTGGATCCGCGTACCGCGACTCCGGACGAGTGGCGGCGGCTGGTGGGGGAGCGGACCCGGGAGACGGCGCCGCTGACCATGACAGATGGTCGAAATCCGGAATTTCGTGATATCTCCAATGGTTATGACCCGGCGGACCCGGTCGACAGGGCGATCATGGCGACGCGCAACGCGGTCTTTCCGCTGCACGGCCTTGATCCGCTTCCGTAGTCGGGACGGATAGGGCCGGACCCCGCGACGGACGTGCCAGGACGACCGGATCAGGTGGACCGATCGGGGTGAGCCGGATTCGATCCACCGGACCGAGCGGGCTGAGGCCACCGGTCCGACCAGACCGGCCCGGTAGACCAACCGGACTGACCGGGACGGTTGGATCGACAGGGTTGGTTGGGTCGATCAGGTCTATTCGGTTGGGCCGGTCGGGCCGGGGTAACCGGGCTTGGCCGGACTTATCGGGTCGATCGGGTGTTTGGTTGGTTTGATCGGGTCTGATCGGCCGGGCTAGGGCGGCCTGGGCTGACCGGAGTGGGCAAACCGGCTTGCCGGTGGACAGGGTTGGTTGGTTGGGCTGATCGGGGTCGGTCGGCTGGGCCAAGGTGGCCGGGCCGGGCTGACGTGGAGTGGGTCGGCCGGGCCTGTCGGTGGACAGGGTTGGTTGGGCTGATCGGGGTCGGTCGGCTGGGCCAAGGTGGCCGGGCCGGGCTGACGTCGAGTGGGTCGGCCGGGCCTGTCGGTGGACAGGGTTGGTTGGGCTGATCGGGTTCGATCGGCTGGGTCGATCGGGCTGGGTGACCGGGCTCACGTGGAGTGGGCTAACCGCAGCGGGGCGGATTCGACGTTGCGGCGAGGTGGGCTCGACCGAAGGAGCGGACGGGAGTGGGCATGGGCGCCGCGAGCAGGCCGAGGCGGGCTGGGAGTAACCGCGTGATGACGCGGGAGGAACTGCGGGAGCACCTGGTTCGCACCAGGATCGCCGGAGACGTCGCCACCTCCCGGGAGAACAACCTTGACCACTACCGCTCACTCGCCTTGCGGGACCCGCACTACCTGTTCGGCCTGGACATTTCCGAGGACTGGACCTACGCCGACGTGCTGGCTTTGATGGCCAAGGCGGCGGGGGTGGTGGCCGATCCGGAGCATCGCGAGGGGCAGGACACCATTGACCCGGAGCGCACCATCGACGCGATCGAGGCGATGGCCGACCGCGTCGCCGAGGTGCTCGGCGGCGGCGGTTCGCCTCGCGTACTGGTGGCGACCGGGCATCCCACCGGACTGCTCACCATCCACATGGCGCTGGCCCGCGTGGCGGCCGAGCACGGCGCGACCCTGATGGCCCCGGCCGAGGGCCGCGTGTACGCCGGCGGCGGGTTCGGCCGCAAGCGCCACATTCGCTACCTGGACGACGTGGCGATGCTCGACGACCGCGGTGCGTTCGTGCACACCCATGATCCCGGGCCGATGCGGGCGATCCTCGCCGAGCTCGACCGGCTCGGGGAGCCTCGCCCTGATCTGGTGATCGCCGACCACGGCTGGGCGGGCGCGGCGGGCGAGGCGGGCGTCGAGACGGTCGGGTTCGCCGACAGTAACGATCCGGCTCTGTTCGTCGGCGAGGCCGAGGGAAAGATCGCCGTAGCCGTGCCGCTAGACGACAACGTGCTTCCACGGTACTACCGTCCGCTTACGGAGTACTTGATCCATCGCGTCACGCGTGACCTCTGAGTCGTCTGTCGTCCCAATCCGGACATGCCGGAACCCTGGTTTCGCGCCCCCGTTTGCCCGAGCTCGTCGACTGGTTGCCAACTTTTTTGTGATGCCAGACGTGTCTTATGGGAGACAGTTGGTTCGTTCCAGTGATCACGGCGGGGGGCTCAAACCTGTTGCTGCCAGCGACTTTGCGCGTTTCGGTGGCGCGGGCCGCGACTGCTTGGTGGAATAGGGGGTTTGCTCAGTCGGAGTCGCGACTTACGCTGACAGCAGTACACGTGCGTGAGCAATGGCACAGGTGGGGATAACCCGGAAACACGTGCGGAAGAGGCGTCCGATGGGTGCAGGCGAAAGACCTCTCAGCGAGGTGAAGTTCCTGACGGTGGCGGAAGTGGCCACCGTCATGCGAGTGTCCAAGATGACTGTGTACCGGCTCGTGCATTCGGGCGAGTTGCCGGCCATCCGGGTCGGGCGATCGTTCCGAGTCCCCGAACAGGCGGTACACGAGTACCTCAGAGACGCGTTCATCGAGGCTGGATGAGCGGCTGAGGCCCAAGGGGACGCTGGCGTGACGGCACGCCGGCGTCGAACGACGACAGAGGCGACGACAGCGGTTCCCGTGAAGGAGCCCACCGGCCGGAAGCATCCCGGCGGGACGGCGGCGCGGGTCATGTCGAGGGCGGCCGAACCCAGCGGTCGCCCACGGCGGCGACCCGTCGTCGGCGTCCAGGGCGGTGGGCACTGTCGTCGGCCTCAACGACGGGGATCTACGAGGATCAACGGGGATCAGCGTGAAAACGCACGCCGGCGCCGCGAACCGGAGCGGTTCTGCGGCGCGGCGTGGTCGTTGCCGCAACCGGACGATGATGGGGTTATCGGCGGGGTCGTCGTCGGACATTGCTGCGGCGGTTCTCTCAGTGTCGATGGCGAGACCGCCCACGACCATCGCATCGTGCGCGATCGCATCGTCGCCGCGGAGCGGGGCGGTTCTGTGGCGGGAGCGTGGTTGTTGCCGCAACCGGACGATGATCGGGTTGTCGGTGGGGTCGTCGCCGGATGGTGTCGCGGCGGCTCTCTCGGTGTCGACGGCGAAGCCGTCCACGGCGATCGCATCGTCGCCGCAGGCCGGGGCGGTCCTGGGGTGGGGGCGTGGTTGTTGCCGCAACCGGACGATGATCGTTGTCGGCGGGGTCGTCGCCGGACGGTGCTGTGGCGGCTCTCACGGTGTCAACGGCGAAGCCGTCCACGGCGATCGCATCATCGGTGGGCCGGGGCGGATCTCCGGGCGTTCGTCTCCGCCTCCGGGAGAAGGGCGGCTCCTCGCGTTTTCTTTCGGGAGACGCCAATGGACAAAATTCGCCTGTTTGAGAAGAGGTGTGCGAGGGAAGAGACTTGCCTGTCCGGGTGCACTAAGCAGTCCCGTTGCCGGATTTGAGACGACACAGGGGAAGCCCCAATGGGCGATCGACCCGGGATCGCCGGTAGGCTGTGAGGTCGGTGTGTGTCACGCGCCGAATCTTCGCAACTATCTTCACCTGGGGGTCCCGTGGGCTCTGTGATCAAGAAGCGCCGGAAGCGCATGGCCAAGAAGAAGCACCGCAAGCTGCTCAAGCGCACTCGCATCCAGCGACGTAACAAGAAGTAAGCGAGCGGAGTCTGCGAGGCGTCGATGACCCATACCGTGCTCGTCACCGGGGTCTCCCGTCATATCGGCGCGCGGTTGGCGAGCATGCTCGCAGCGGACCCGGAGGTCACCCGGGTCATCGGAGTCGACACGGTGCCGCCGCCCTCGTACGAGCTCGGTGGGACCGAGTTCGTCCGGGTGGACCTGCGCAGTCCTGACATCGCTCAGGTCATCGCGGCGGCCGACATCGATACCGTCGTGCACATGAGCCTGGTCAGCGCCCCCAGCAAGGGGGCCGGCCGTTCCTCCATGAAAGAGCACAACGTTATCGGGACCATGCAGTTGCTGGCCGCCTGCCAGCGGTCGGAGACGGTCTCCCGCGTGGTGGTGCGTTCCACCACGGCCGTCTACGGTTCCTCACCGCATGATCCGGCGATGTTCACCGAGGACACCGAGCCGCACGAGCCGCCCGTGCACGGGTACGCCAAGGACGCGTGCGAGGTCGAAGGGTACGTGCGCGGTTTCGCCCGGCGACGTCCGGACGTGACCGTGACCATGCTGCGCTTCGCCAACTTCATGGGACCGGGCGTCGACTCTCCGATAACCCGTTACTTTCTTCAGCCGGTCCTGCCGACGGTGTTCGGCTTCGATCCTCGGCTGCAGTTCGTCCACGAGGACGACGCGATCGAGGTGCTGCGCCGTACCGCCATGGAAGACCACAAGGGGACGTTCAACGTGGCGGGTGACGGCGTCATGTTGTTGTCCCAGTGTGTACGGCGGGCCGGCAAACCGACCATCCCGGTGCCCTCGCCGGCCTTCCGGGTGCTCGGCGACCTGGCCAGGAGCGTCGGCCTGATGGAGTTCTCGCCCGAACAACTGGCCCTGATGAGCCATGGCCGCGCGGTCGACACCGGCCGCGTCTGCGCCGAGCTGGACTGGAAGCCGAAGTTCAGCACGGCCGCCGCCTTCGACGACTTCATCCGGTCGCACGACCTCACCCAGGGGCTGCCGGTGAAACTGATCGACTGGTTGAGCGGTGTCGGTGTGGGCGGCGGCAAGGCGGGCCGGGGCCGGGCGGAGGGCGGCCGGTGAGCGCGGCCGACGACCTCGCGGAGGCGCTGGCCTTCCTGCGCCGCCGCGTCGCCGGGGAGTACGAGGTCGACGAGTTCGGGTTCGACCCGGAGTTCAACGACAAGGTCATCCTGGAGCTGCTCCGGCCGCTCTACCGCCACTGGTTCCGGGTCGAGACCGTCGGCATGGACAACGTGCCGTTCGACTCGGGCGCGTTGGTGGTCGCCAACCATTCCGGCACCGTGCCGGTCGACGCGCTGATGCTGCAGGTGGCGCTGTATGACGACCATCCTGCGCGTCGGCCGGTGCGGCTGCTCGGCGCGCACCTGGTCTACCAGCTTCCGGTGCTCGGGCACCTGTCGCGCAAGAGCGGCCACACCCTCGCCTGCCCGGAGGACGCCGACCGGCTGATGCGCAAGGGCGAGCTGGTCGGGGTGTTTCCGGAGGGCTTCAAGGGCGTGGGCAAGCCGTTCTCCGAGCGGTACCGGCTGCAGCGGTTCGGCCGGGGCGGCTTCGTGGCGTCGGCGATCCGCGCCGGGGTGCCGATCATCCCGTGCTCGATCGTCGGGGCCGAGGAGATCTATCCAAAGATTGGGGATTTGCGGTTCCTGGCCCGGATTCTCGGCCTGCCGTACCTGCCGATCACTCCGTTCTTCCCGTGGCTCGGGCCGCTGGGGATGATTCCGCTGCCGTCGAAGTGGATGATCGAGTTCGGCGAGCCGGTGCGCACCGACGAGTTCGAGCCGGAGGAGGCCGACGATCCGATGACGGTCTTCAATCTGACCGACCACATCCGGGAGATCATTCAGCAGCAGCTCAACGCTCTTAGGCTGCGCAGGGGGCATGCATTCCCGCCGTTCTTCTGAATCGTCCTACGGCGAGTGCTTTGCCTCGGTAAGTTCGGCGGCGTGGAGGCAACCAGGAGCACGCGCCATTCCGGGCGGAAGATCGCCCTGGCCGGCCTGCTGACGGGCGCCGAGATCGGCGTCTCCCCCCGCCGGGCCCGTCGGGACCGGTGCGGCACGACGGTCGGCGTCACCACCGACGACGGCGTACGGCTCGCCGCCGACGTGGACGAGTGCCCGTCGCCGGAATACGCCGTGGTGTTCGCGCACGGCTGGGTGCTGAACCGGCAGGCGTGGCGATTCCAGCGCCGGGCCCTCGCGGGCACGGCCACCCTCGTCTTCTACGACCAGCGCGGCCACGGCGGCTCCGCGCCGGGGCCGGACGGCTCGCTCACCGTGGACCGGCTCGGCGACGACCTCGCGGCGGTCGTCGAGCGCACGGTGCCGGACGGGGTGCCGGTGGTCGTCGCCGGGCACGCGATGGGCAGTGTGGCGATCATGTCGCTGGCGGCCCGCCGTCCCGAGCTCTTCGGCTCCCGGATCGTCGGCTCGGTCCTGCTGAGCCCGTCCTGTGGGCGCCTGGCGTACGAGGCGCTCGTGCCGGCGCGATGGCGTACGGTCGCGGGTCCGCCGGATTCGGGCGAGTCCGGGGCCCGGATCGCCCCCGTCATCCCGCTGCACCTCGACCGTGGTCCCGATCGGGGCCTTGACCGGGGTGACGTGGCGCATGAGGGCGCCGGGCGGTACGGGCGGGGCGCGTGGCGGGGGCGGGCCTCCGCTCCAGGGTCCTGCTCGATTCCCGAGACGCATGTGGGGACGACGGCCGCCCGACCCGGCGCACGAGGGGTCGGCGGCGATCCCCGATGCGGGGCCTCCAAGGCCCGGGCCAAGCGCGACCACCTCCGGTTCGTCTACGAGCGGGTCGAGGCCACGCCCACCGAGACGATGACCGGGCATCTGCACGATCTGCTGGTCCGTGAGGATCCGGCGTTGTTGTCGGCCCTCCGCAGGGCCCAGACCATGATCATGGTGGGCTCAGGCGACCGCCTGACCCCGCCGATGCACAGCCGCCGTATCGCCGACCTGCTGCCCGAGGCGGTGCTGACGGTGGTCGCGGGCGCCGGGCACCTGCTCGCGCTGGAGCGTCCCGACGTGGTGAACCGGGCGCTGCGCGGTTTCCTGCTGGATTGCCGGGATCGGGCTCGACAGCGGTGATGTTCTGACGCGATTGGCCCGCGTTGCCCGCCTCCTGCTCGACGCGGGGACCGGGCTCAGCGGCGGTGACGTCGTGACGCGGTGGTCGGGGTTGCGTCGGCTTCCTGCTTGACCGCCGGGATTAGGCCTAGCCCTGGCGAGTCCCGACGCCCGGGCGCTGTGCGGTTAACCTGCTGGATTGCCGGGATCAGGGGTGGTGAGTCCCGCCCGAGGGCCCGCGTCGCCGACCGGTAGCGATCAGACCGAGCGGTAGTGCCGTCGTAATGCGATGCCGGCCGCGATGCCGCCCGCGAGGGCGCCCACACCGGCGGCGATGGGCAGCCCGACCATGGTGGCCTTGCGTCCGGAACGGAAATCTTTGATCACCCAGCCGTTTGCCCTGGCCTCCTCGCGCAGCTCGGCGTCGGGGTTGATCGCGACGGGGTTGCCGACCAGCCGCAGCATCGGCAGGTCGTTGGCCGAGTCGCTGTAGGCCGAGCAATGGGCCAGGTCCAGGCCCTCGTGCCGGGCGAGTGCCCGCACCGCCTCGGCCTTGGCCGGGCCGTGCAGCAGGTCGCCGACGAGGCGTCCGGTGTAGATGCCGTCGCGGGTCTCGGCGACCGTGCCGAGCGCGCCGGTGAGTCCGAGGCGCCGGGCGATCACCTGGGCGAGCTCGACGGGGGTGGCGGTGACCAGCCAGACGCGTTCGCCGGCGTCGAGGTGGTTCTGGGCGAGCTGGCGGGTGCCGGACCAGATGCGGGAGCCCATCTCCTCGTCGTAGATCTCCTCGCCGAGCCGTATGACGTCCTCGACCTTGAGGCCGGCGACGAAGGCGAGCGCGGTCTCCTTGGCCTTGGCGATGTGCTCGGGGTTCTCGTTGCCCCGGATCCGGAAGATCGCTTGGCCGAGCGCGAACAACAGCAGGTCCTTGGTGGTGAACAGTCCCCGTGCCGCCAGCCCCCGCGCGAAGTGGTAGATGGAGGCGCCCTGCATCATCGTGTTGTCCACGTCGAAGAACGCGGCGGCGGTCGGGTCGGGGTTGGCGCTGGGCACCGGCCGGGCGGCGGCGGCCGCCACCTCTCCCGCCAGCTCCGCGCGTTCCCGTCGTCGCCATAGCCGTCTCATGGCAATCCAGCTTAACGGCCCTAGGTAGCCGAAATCGGTACGGCCAGCAGCGTGGCGCTTGCCGCTAGGGGGCCTCGTAGCGCTGGATCAGGTGGAGGTAGGCGTTGGCCTTTTCCCTGCTGCTTCCCTTGAGCGAAGGAAGTATTGGTTCGACCACGTTGCGCTGCTCAGTGGCGAAGCGACGGATTTTTCGGCTATTGCCGGTGTTGCGGGGTTTCACGCGCGTGAGCGTGGAGAGCGCCGAGCGGGTCGAGGACGCCATGTCGTCGATCGTGGCGTCCAGCAGCTTCTTGGCCTTCGGATCCTCGGCCAGCTTGGCGGCCTCCGCGGCCCGGTTGCGCGCGGTCGCCAGCTCCCGCTCGGCCCGGGAGGTCGCGTCGATGCTCAGCTTGACCAGCGCCGACTCCGCGCCCCGCTTGAGCGGGTAGAGCATGTCCCCGGGCACCGCACGGTGCGTGCCCCAGCTTGTCAGGAGCGTCACGGCCACCAAGGTGAGGACGAGGACGGCCGGGCGCAGCCGTACCAGCAAAGACGTCCGGATCGGGGGCGGCGGGGGCACGGCGGCGCGGGCGGCGGGCCTGGCGTGCCGCCCGGCGGCCTGCCGGCCGCTCTCGTGCGCGCTGAGCAGGCTCTCCCGCAGCCGCGCGCGGAACTCCTGGCGGGGCTGCGCGCCGAGCCGGCTGCCGATGTCGGCGAGCCGGGCGATGATGCGGGCGGCCGGGTCGTCGCGGGACGCGCCGGGGAGCCCGGCGGCCGGGTCGTGCACGGCGGAGGCGGCCGTCTCGTGCGCAGCGGAGGCGGCCGGGTCCTTGAAGGCGAGGTCCTTGAAGGTCGGGTCCCGGAAGGTTGGGTCCTTGAAGGCGGGATCCTGGAGGTCAGGGTCGTGGGAGGCGTCACGGCGGGCGTGCCGGGCGCTCCCGCGCCCGCCCAACCCGCATCGTGAAGGCCGCCTGTCGTCCATGAACGCTCCCGCCCCCGGAAGGTGATTTCCCGCACAACAACCAACGAGGGGCCGCGCCGCGGGTTACGTGCCGGACGACACTCACCTCACATTCACAGGTGCAGCTCCCGTGGCAGCGCGCGGGCGAGGGCGCGGGTGGCGCGGAACTGCAGCGCCTTGATGGCGCCGCTGTTCTTGCCCATGATCAGGGCGGTCTCGGCGAGCGTCATGCCGTGCAGGAAGCGCAGCATGACGCACTCCTGCTGATCGGGCCCGAGCTCCCGCACCGCCCGCAGCACCCGTTCGGTGATCATGTTGTTGACCACGGCGTTCTCCGGGATGTGCGGCCCGTCCAGTGGGGTGTCGAGCACCTCCGCGGTGGTCACCTCCAGACGGTAGCGGCCGGATTTGAAGTGGTCGGTGACCAGGTTGCGGGCGATCGTGACCAGCCACGCGCCGAAGTCGCGGCCCTGCCAGGTGAAGTCGGCGATGCCGCGCAGGGCCCGCAGGAACGTTTCACTCGTCAGATCCTCGGCGAGCGTGTGCGAGCCGACGCGGAAGTAGACGTACCGGTACACCAGGTCCAGGTAGCGGTCGTAGAGCGCGCCGAAGGCCTCCGCGTCGCCTGTCTTGGCGCGAAGGACGAGGATGCGCAGCCTGCTGACGTCGGGTGATGCATGATCACGCGAGGATCTTTTGCCGTTTCGTACGGGTGTGACCACTCCATGTGCGGGAGGTGCCAGCCCGGCGAACGGCCATGTGTTCGACATCCGGTATCCCGTGGGGGAAGGGGAAACGGCGTTGGCTTACTCTAGGAACCTTCACTAAATAACACAATCTACTTCTCCCGTTATCTGGGCTTCGCCCAACCGTGACCATGCGAAGGACCGTTCCCATCGGGTCCCATCGGGGGATTCGCGTGCTCGGCGGCGTGGCCCGACGCCCCGCCGGCCCGCCACCGGCACCGGTTTCACCGTCACGAGTCCGGACATCGGCTACCGGTTGGGCGGTAATGTCCGGCAGCATTGGTCCCACCATGGAAGTTCTCGTCGCTGTCACCGCGTTCGCCGGCGCCCTGCTCGCGGCGATCACCACCGGCGTCCTGATCGGGCGCGTCCGGGACGATCGCGAGGGTTGGCTCATCGCATGGGCGGTGTCGACGGCGGCGCTCTGCGTCTCGCTGGGCGTGATCGCCACCGGGCACCTGGTCGGCTTCGGCACGGTGACCTTCCGGATCCATCAGCTCACCGGCGCGCTGCTCGCCCCGCTGTGGCTCGCCCTCGGCGTGGTCCAGCTCCTGGCCCTCAAGGTACCGGCCAAGTTCGTCACCTGGCTGTTCGGCATCGCCTTCACGATCGTCGCGAGCGTGATCCTCGTGCTCGACCCGGTCAAGGGGGCCGGCACGATGGACAAGACGCTGCCCCTGGGCGAAGAGCACTGGGATGTCCTGCCCAAGTACCTGATCACCGGCACGCACGGCATCGTCCTGCTCATCCTGCTGATCGCCCTGATCGTCTCCCTGCTGCGCTGGCGCAAGGGCGACGATCTCGACGCCGACAACATGCACGCCCTGGTGGTGCTGGTTCCCGTCGGCATCGGGCTGGAGGCTTCGATACGGTTTCCGGTGCCCGGCATCGCCAGCGCGCTGGTGTTCACCGCCGCCGCCGGGGCGGTCTGGTACGTCGTCGCCCGTCCGCTGGCGCCGTACGAGGACGAGGAAGACGACGACGAGGACGAGGAGTGGCCGATGGAGCCCCCGCAGCGCCGCGGACGGCGGGACGAACCCGCGCGGTCCTTCGAGCAGGGACTGGGCGAGTCCCCCGACGCGGCCCGCGAGCGCCGTCCCGGCGGCCCGCCCGGCGCGCGGCCCGTGGGCGGACCGGAACGCGGCTTCGGGCCCCCGGGTACGGCCGAGCCCGCCGGACCGTTCGGGCACCCCGCCGCGCCGCCGTCGCCGGTGGGTGCCCCGACCGAACGCGGCTTCTTCGAACAGCCACGGCAACCCGTCGCGGGCGGGCCGTTCGCGGGCGCGCAGGGCCCCGCGGGCCTTCAGGGCGCGCACGCGGGTCCCGGCGGCCCGGCGGGTCCGGGCGGCGTTCCGGGCGGGCCCGGAGGCCCCCCGCCGCGCCGTTCCGGTCTGGGCGACCTGGTCGCCGAGTACCGGGCGGGGGAGACCGGCGAGGTCGACTACGCCGCGCGGATGCGGTCAGGCCCGTTCACCGGCCCCTCGACAGGCGGCATGATGTCCCCCGTCCCCCCGCCGCCCGACATGGCCGTCACCCCGCCCAACGGCGCCCGCCACGCCGCGCCGACGGGCCCGAAAGGCCCGGTGGGGCCCATGGGACCGGTCGGCCCGGACATCGACATGCCCGCCACCGGCGCGCTGTTCACCCCGGCCGATCTCGCCGCGCGGGAGGCGGCCGCCGATCTTGCCGCACGGGACGTACGGGACATGGCCCGGGATGTCGCCCCGGCCCCGACCCCGGACCCGATGGACGGCGGGATCGCCCCTGGGATCTACGGCCTGCTCACCGTGTTCACCCTGATGGACGGCTCCGGCGAGGCGTTTGACCGGCTCGCCGCCGAGACCATCGAGGCGGTCAAGCGCAGCGAGCCCGACACGTTGATCTTCGTCTGCCACTCGGTCAAGTCCGCGCCGCTGCAGCGGATCGTGTACGAGCTCTACCGCGACGAGGTCGCCTACCACGAGCACCAGCGCCAGCCCCACATGGCGCGCTTCGCCAGCCAGCGGGTCGCCCACGTGCTGGCCGCCAACGTCATCGAACTCAACGTCAACAGCGCCAAGGTGGCGCCCCTCCCCACCGCCTTCCGCATCTGACGATCTTCCGGGGATCACGGACGCCGCGGCGGCGGGGGAGGGCCGCCCGCAGATCCCTCAGGCGGTGAGGGCGGCGCGCAGGCGGGCCTCGTCGACGCGCCAGAAATCGTGCTGGACGCCGTCGATGAAGGTGACCGGGATCATCTCCCAGTACTTGGCGTAATCGTCCTCATTGGCCGTTATGTCGCGTTCCTCCCAAGTAACGCCGAGTTCGCCCGCGACCCGCTCGATGATCGCGCGGGCGTCGTCGCACAGGTGGCAGCCGGGCTTGCCGTACAGGGTGATGTGATGCTCGCGGGACGCCATAGGCCAAGCGTACGGGGGTTGGCGCCGGCCGCGCGCGCGACCGGCGGGCACGCCTGGGACCCTTGAGGTGACATCCTCCAGGACGGTGAGGACAGGTGCAGTCACTTTGTGCGTCCCTTCACAAAGGGACTAACCTGGATGTCTGCGCCTTCACCTCGACATCCGTCGCATCCGCGAGAGCGGCCGGGGCGCACCGGCCGCCCGTCCCCCAGGAGCTCCGGCAAGTGACACGCCGAACCCCGCAACCGCGCGACCGTGGCATCCCGGATGCGACCGTCGCCCGGCTGCCGTTGTACCTGCGCGCGCTCAACGGCCTGGCCGAGCGCGGGACGGCGACGGTCAGCTCGGAGGACCTCGCGGTGGCCGCCGGCGTGAACTCCGCCAAGCTCCGCAAGGACCTGTCCCACCTGGGCTCGTACGGCACCCGCGGCGTCGGTTACGACGTGCAGTACCTGATCTACCAGATCTCTCGCGAGCTGGGCCTCACCCAGGACTGGGCGATCGCCATCGTCGGGGTCGGCAACCTCGGCCGCGCGCTGGCGAACTACGGCGGGTTCGTCTCCCGCGGGTTCCGCGTCGCCGCCCTGGTGGACGCCGACCCGGAGGTGGTCGGCGACCGCATCGCCGGCCTGGTCGTCGAGCACATCGACGACCTGGAGGCGGTGATCAAGAGGCGCGGTGTCTCCATCGTCGTGCTGGCCACCCCGGCCCCGGCCGCCCAGCAGGTCTGCGACCGGGTGATCGACGCCGGCGTCACCAGCATCCTCAACTTCGCCCCGGTCGTGCTCTCGGTTCCGGAGAACGTGGACGTGCGCAAGGTCGACCTCTCGATCGAGCTGCAGATCCTCGCCTTCCACGAGCAGCGCAAGGCCGAGCGCGAGGGCGCGGCGTCGGAGGACGGATGGACCGAAATGGACATGCTGAGCGGACGCGTGATGAGCGGACGCGAGCAGACTGGACATGAGAAGAGCGGGCTCGGCGAAGCGCCGCGGAGGGCGACGCGATGAGCGGGCCGACCAAAGCGGGCACGTCACCGCGACACGGTCGTATGGAGGCGAACGCAGTGAGTGGGGCGAAGTGAGCGAGGCTAGGCGACGCGCCGGCAGGCACGACCGCACGGCCGCGGCGGTGACGGAGGAGACGCCGTGAGCGTGCTGGTGGTGGGAATCAGTCATCGCACGGCCCCGGTGGCGCTGCTGGAGAAGGTGGCGGTCGCCGGGGACGCGCTGAAGAAGCTCATACACGACGTGCAGCAGGACGAGCACGTCGCCGAGACGATGGTGATCTCCACCTGCAACCGGGTGGAGGTCTACACCGACGTGGAACGCTTTCACGGCGGCGTGTGCGCCGTGACCGACCTGCTCAGCAGGTACTCGGGGGTGCCGCAGGAGCAGCTCACCCGGCACCTGTACGTGCACTACGAGGACAGCGCCGTCCAGCACCTGTTCACGGTCGCCTGCGGCCTGGACTCGATGGTGGTGGGCGAGGCGCAGATCCTCGGCCAGGTCCGCCAGGCCCTGCGGCTCGGCCAGCAGGAGGGCACGGTCGGCACTACCCTCAACGAGCTCGCCCAGTACGCCCTGCGGGTGGGCAAACGCGCGCACACCGAGACCGGCATCGACCGGGCGGGCGCCTCCCTCATCGGCGTCGGCCTCGACCTCGCGGAGAAGGTGCTCGCCGCCCCGCTCGCCGGACGGCACGCCCTCGTCGTCGGCGCCGGGTCGATGAGCGCCCTCACCGCCGCGACCCTGGTGCGGGCCGGGGTGACCGACATCGTGATCGCCAACCGGACCTACGACCGGGCCCTGCAACTCGCCCAGTCGGTCGGCGGCCGGGCGGTCGAGTTCGCCGACGTGGCCGGCGAGCTCGCCGACGCCGACCTGGTCGTCTCGTGCACCGGCGCGGGCACCCTGGTGGTCACCGTCGACATGGTGAGCGCGGCCGTGCGCGGGCGCGTCCCCGACCGGCCGCTGTTCCTGCTCGACCTCGCGCTGCCGCACGACATCGACCCGGCGGTACGGCTGCTGCCCGGCGTCACCCTCGTCGATCTGGAGTCGATGCAGGAGGCCGGCGTCGGCTCGGCCGGTCGGGACGGCGGGCGCGGCGCCGCGATCGCGGCGGCCGAGCGCCTCGTCGCCGACGAGGTGACCGCCTTCCTCGAGGCGGCGCGGGCCGCCCGCGTGACCCCGACGGTGGTCGCGCTGCGGAGCAAGGCGGCCGGGGTCGTGGACGCCGAGCTCGGGCGGCTCGCCGCCCGGCTGCCCGAGATGGACGGGCGCGTGCGCGACGAGGTCGCCCAGACGGTGCGGCGGGTCGTCGACAAGCTGCTGCACGAGCCCACCGTGCGGGTCAAGCGGCTGGCGGCCTCCCCGGGCGGCGACCAGTACGCCCAGGCGCTGCGCGAGCTGTTCAACCTGGACCCGATGGCCCCCGAGGCGGTGTCGCGGGCCGACGTCCCCGAGCGCGGGATCCCGGAGGCGGGCGTCCCCCGCCCGAACGACCCGCGCGCCGATCTGGAGTAGCCTTGAGGTTCTGGCTTGGACCCGGAGACGCCGGCCCCCGTGGGCCGGCTCTCCCGGCGTGTCGCCGACCGGCCGTACGACCCGTGTCCCCGAGCCCCCGCGGGTCCCGCGGGCCCCGATGGCTGCGGGGGGCGCAGGCGGGCCCCGGCGGCGCGGGGTATGCGCGTGACGGCTTGGTCGTCGCCGTTCTTGGTACACGTCTTCGCGGCGTGCGGTGCCGTACCGGGTCCGCCGGCCTGCGTCCGACGGCGGCGGGCCGTACACGCGAGGAGACGCCATGAACGCTCTGAGACTGGGCACACGCAGGAGCGAGCTGGCCACCACCCAGTCCCGGCAGGTCGCCGACCGGCTCACCGAGCTGACCGGGCGCGCGGTCGAACTGGTCGGCGTGACCACGGTCGGCGACGTCACCAAGGGCGCGCTCAGCCAACTGGGCGGCACCGGTGTCTTCGTGAGCGCGCTGCGCGAGAGGCTCATCGCGGGCGAGATCGACTTCGCCGTGCACTCGCTGAAGGACCTGCCCACCGCGCCGGACCCGAGGATCGCGCTCGCGGCCGTGCCGCCCCGCCAGGACCCGCGCGACGTCCTGATCGGCCGGGCGAAGCTCGCCGACCTGCCGCGCGGGGCCAGGATCGGCACCGGGTCGCCGCGCCGGGTCGCGCAGTTGCTCGCGCTGCGGGAGGACCTGGAGTGCGTGCCGATCCGCGGCAACCTCGACACCCGGATCGGCAAGGTCGCCTCGGGCGAACTGGACGCGATCGTGCTCGCCGCCGCCGGGCTCAACCGCCTCGGCCGGGACGGCGAGATCGCCCAGATTTTCGAGGTCGACGAGATGCTGCCCGCCCCCGGGCAGGGCGCGCTGGCGGTCGAGTGCCTCGCCGGCCGCGCCGACCTGATCGAGCTTCTCGGCGTGCTCGACGACGCCGCGACCCGTGCCGAGGTCACGGCCGAGCGGGCCGTGCTCGCCGCTCTGGAGGCGGGGTGCGCCGCTCCGGTGGGCGCATTCGCGCTGCTTGAACGGGAAGTACACCTCGAACGAGAGGCACATCTCGAACGGGAAGCACACGATGCACGGCAAGCACACGATGCACGGCAAGCACACCGAGAAGACCCACTGAACCTGACCGCCGCCGTGATCGCGATCGACGGCACGCGGTCGGTGCGCAAGTCCACCGCCGGACCCGCCGAGGCGGCCATGGATCTGGGCCGCGCCTGCGCGGCGGCCATGATCGCCGAAGGGGCCGGCACGTTGATGGGGGAGCGGAACCATTGAGCTCCGGTAGTCAGATCGTCGCGTTCGTCGGTGCGGGACCGGGCGACGCCCACCTGCTCACCCTGCGTGGGGCGGACCTGCTGGCCAAGGCCGACCTGGTGGTCCTGGACCGCGCCGCGCAGGAGGCGCACCTGCGCCACTGCCGAGCCGGTGTCGAGGTCGCCGACCTCGCCGAGGGCGCCGAGGCGGCGTTCGCCCGGATGCTGGAGGCGGGCAAGGCGGGCCGCATGGTCGTCCGGCTGTGTTCGGGCGATCCCATGTTCTTCTCCGACGTGACCGACGAGGTCGCGGCCTGCGCCGAGGCGGGAATCGAGTTCGAGATCGTGCCGGGCGTCCCCGCGGCGACCGGCGTGCCGGTGTACGCCGGGATCCCGGCGGCGGCGACGGCGCCGGAGTTCCGCGTCGTGGACGCGACCCGGGTGGAGGACTGGTCGGCGCACGCGGACTTCGACGGCACGCTGGTGATCTACCACGGAGTGGACGAGGCGGTGCCGATCGCCAAGGCGCTGATCGCCGGGGGCCGGTCCGACCGCACGCCCGTCGCGGTGACCGTCGACGGCAGCACGACCGAGCAGCGCACCGTCGTCTCCACGCTCGGCCGGCTCGGCCCCGACCTCAAGCACGCGGCGATGACCGAGCCCGGGATCATCGTCGTCGGCGACGCCGTCGCCGGGCGGGACCGGCTGTCCTGGTTCGAGACCAAGCCGCTGTTCGGCTGGCGGGTGCTCGTGCCGCGTACCAAGGAGCAGGCCGCCGGGCTCACCGAGCAGTTGCGCTCCTACGGCGCGGTGCCCGTCGAGGTGCCCACGATCTCGGTCGAGCCGCCGCGTACGCCGCAGCAGATGGACCGGGCGATCAAGGGCCTGATCAACGGACGCTACGAGTGGGTGGCGTTCACCTCGACGAACGCGGTCAAGGCGGTGCGTGAGAAGTTCGACGAGTACGGGCTGGACGCGCGCGCCTTCGCCGGGCTCAAGGTCGCCGCCGTGGGGGAGACCACCGCCCGCGCCCTGGTCGAATTCGGCGTCAAGCCGGACCTGATGCCCACCGGGGAGCAGTCGGCCGAGGGCCTGCTTGAGGAGTGGCCGCCGTACGACTCGATGCTCGACCCGATCAACCGGGTGCTGCTGCCGCGCGCGGACATCGCCACCGAGGCGCTGGTGGCCGGGCTCACCGAGATGGGCTGGGAGTGCGACGACGTCACCGCCTACCGCACCGTGCGCGCCGCGCCGCCGCCCGCGCCGATCCGGGAGGCGATCAAGGGCGGCGGCTTCGACGCGGTCCTGTTCACCTCCAGCTCCACCGTGCGCAACCTCGTCGGCATCGCCGGCAAGCCGCACAACGTGACGGTCATCTCGGTCATCGGGCCGCAGACCGCCAAGACGGCCGAGGAGTTCGGGCTCCGGGTCGATGTGATGGCCGACAAACCGTCCGCGGCGGCTCTGGCGGCGGCCCTGGCCGAGTACGGCGCCAAGCAGCGGCAGGCGGCCCTCGCCGCCGGGGACACGCCCCGCAGGCCGTCCCAGACGCGGCGGGGCGCCCGGCGGCGCGCCAAGTAGCCGTACCCAGCCACAAACCCAGCCACCAACCCAGCGACAAGACCCAGCCACAAACCCAGCGACAAAGGTGAGGGAGAGGCTCGAATGAGTGCCGAGTTTCCGGTCGCGCGACCGCGTCGGCTGCGCCGCGGCGCCCCGATGCGCCGGATGATGGCCGGGACGCGCCTGCACCCGTCCCAGCTCATCCTGCCGATGTTCGTCAAGGAGGGCATCGCCGAGCCAGCTCCGGTCGCCTCGATGCCGGGCGTCGTCCAGCACACCCGCGACTCGCTGCGCAAGGCCGCGCACGAGGCCGCGTCGGCGGGCGTCGGCGGCGTCATCCTGTTCGGCGTACCGGCGGTGAAGGACACGCGCGGCTCGGCGGCCGACGACCCGGAGGGCATCCTGCAGCTCGCCCTCGGCGACCTGGCGGCCGAGGTCGGCGACGCGCTGGTCGTCATTTCCGACACCTGCCTGGACGAGTACACCGACCACGGCCACTGCGGCGTGCTCACCGAATCCGGCGAGGTGGACAACGACGCCACGCTGGAACGCTACGCCTCCGCGGCGGTGGCGCAGGCGGCGGCGGGCTCCCAGATGATCGCGCCGAGCGGCATGATGGACGGCCAGGTGGCGGCGATCAGGGCCGCGCTCGACGGGGCCGGCTTCGCCCACGTGCCGATCCTCGCCTACTCGGCCAAGTACGCCTCGGCGTTCTACGGCCCGTTCCGCGACGCGGCCGAGTGCGCGCCTCAGTTCGGCGACCGCAGCGGCTACCAGCAGGATTCCGCCGGGCCGATCGGGGAGGCGCTGCGCGAGGTGCGGCTCGACCTCGCCGAGGGCGCCGACGCGGTCATGGTCAAGCCCGCGATGGCCTACCTCGACGTGATCCGCCAGGTCCGCGACCAGGTGGACGTGCCCGTCGCGGCCTACCAGGTCAGCGGCGAGTACGCGATGATCGAGGCCGCCGCGCGCAACGGCTGGCTCGACCGCGAGCGTACGATCATGGAGTCGCTGGTCGCGATCCGCCGCGCCGGAGCCGATCTGATCCTGACCTACTGGGCCACAGAGATGGCGCGGGTCCTATCCTGATGTCATCCGCCGGATTGAGGACCGTGCTCGCGGTAGAGGAGTGAGGGCCGGCGGAGGCTCGGGGAGGAGCGTGCATGGTGGGGGTTCCGCTGACTCGTCGTTCGAAACGGCGCAGGCATGGGTCGGCGGAGGTCAGCCGCGCGGTGCTCGAATACGCCGAGCTGGGCTGGCCGATCATCCCGGGTGCGCATCCGCTGCGCAAGGGAGGCCGGGCCTGCTCGTGCGACCGCGTCGGCTGTCCCGACCCGGGCGCGCACCCGCTGTCGCCCGCCTGGAGCCTCCAGGCCACGACCGATCCGGCCGTGCTGCGGCGGTGGTGGGAGCGCGAGCCCGAGGCGAACGTGATTCTGCCGACCGGCAGGGTGTTCGACGTATTCGACGTGCCGCACGCCGCCGGCCTGCAAGCCCTCGCGAGCATGGACGCCGCGGGCGTCCCCACCGGCCCGGTCGCCGAAAGAGGCGACCGGGTCCTTTTTTTCGTCGCGACCAGGGGCGCGCCGGAGGACGAGGACGAGTGGTGGTCCTGTCAGCTCGACTGCGACCCCGAGACCATCGACGACACGCCGGGGCTGCGCTGGCACTGCCGTGACAGCTACGTGCTCGCCCCGCCGTCCGCGCTGCCCGGCGGCGGCGCGGTCGCCTGGCTGCGCCCGCCCGCCGGGCAGGCCCTGCCCGATCCGCTGCGGGTGCTCGACCGGCTCGCCGACGCCCTCGACTAGGCTCCCATGGGCCTCTCGCGCCGCCCGGGCACCGATCCCGAGGCGCCGGGGGCGGGCCGTACCCTGGTGCGGTGAGTGAGCGAAGCGGAGGGCGCCCGGTGGGCAGCCAGAGGTCGCAGGAGCTGTTCGAACGCGCTCGGGCCGTGGTGCCGGGCGGGGTCAACTCGCCGGTGCGCGCGTTCGGCGCGGTCGGCGGCACCCCCCGGTTCATGGTGTCCGGGCAGGGGCCGTACGTGACCGACGCCGACGGCAACCGCTACGTGGACCTGGTCTGCTCCTGGGGGCCGATGATCCTCGGGCACGCCCATCCTCGGGTGGTGGCGGCGCTGACCGAGGCGGCGGCGCAGGGCACCTCGTTCGGCACGGCCACCCCGCGCGAGGTGGAGCTCGCCGAGGAGATCGTCGCGCGGGTCGCCCCGGTGGAGAAGGTGCGGCTGGTCAACTCCGGCACCGAGGCGACCATGTCGGCGGTACGGCTCGCGCGCGGGTTCACCGGGCGGTCCAAGGTGGTGAAGTTCGCCGGGTGCTACCACGGGCACGTGGACGCGCTGCTCGCCTCGGCCGGGTCCGGCGTGGTCACATTCGGGCTGCCGGACACGCCCGGGGTGACGGGGGCGTCGGCGGCCGACACGATCGTGTTGCCGTACAACTCGGTCGAGGCGGTGGAGGCGGCGTTCGCCGAGGCGGGCGACGAGATCGCCTGCGTGATCACCGAGGCGTGCCCGGCGAACATGGGGGTCGTGCCGCCGCTGCCGGGGTTCAACCGGCGGCTGCGCGAGCTGTGCGCGCGGCACGGGGCATTGCTGATCATGGACGAGGTGCTCACCGGCTTCCGGGTGTCGCCGTCGGGCTGGTACGGACTCGACCCGGTGGACGCGGACCTGATGACGTTCGGGAAGGTCATGGGCGGCGGGCTGCCGGCCGCGGCGTTCGGCGGGCGGGCCGAGGTGATGGCGGCGCTCGCGCCCGAGGGGCCGGTGTACCAGGCGGGGACGCTGTCGGGCAATCCGCTGGCCTGCGCGGCCGGGCTGGCGACGCTGCGGGCCTGCGACGAGGAGGTCTACCGGCGGGTGGGCGAGGCCGCCTCGGCGATCGGCGCGGCGGCGTCGGCGGCGCTGGCCGGGGCGGGGGTGCCGCATCGGCTGCAGAGCGCGGGCAACCTTTTCTCGATCTTCTTCGTCGACGAGGAGGTCACGGACTTCGCCGCGGCCCGGCGGCAGAACACCGCCGCCTACACGGCGTTCTTCCACGCCATGCTCGATCAGGGGGTGTATCTGCCGCCTTCGGCGTACGAGGCCTGGTTCCTGTCGGCGGCGCACGATGACGCGGCGGTGTCGCGGGTCGTGGAGGCGCTGCCGGTCGCGGCGAAGGCCGCCGCGGCGACCCTGTGAGGTTGGTAAGGCGGGCGGCCCGGCGAGGGTTCGCCCGCGGCGGATGAGGAGGTTCGGGCCCCGGCCGGTCGTCCACAGGACGGATCGCCGGGGCTTGTGCCCACCGGGCCGGTGTCCCGATCGGGGTGCCGACCGGGGCGGCTGCCGGTGGGACCGTGTGGTGGTCGGGTCCCGGATTCCTTAGCGGCTCTTGCGCTTGGCCGCGGCCGCACGGCTGTTGCGGGCCTCGGCGGCGAGGGTGGCCAGGTAGGAGATCTCGGGACGCTTGACATGGACTCGCTTCGTGAAGAGTTCGTTGATGCTTCGCATGTCTTTATTATCCGATACTAAACAGTGAAGGACAATCGAGACTATCTTGACATCATGGTTTAGTATCACTACATGTTGGACTTGAACCGGCTGAAGGCCCTGCACGCGGTCGCCGTCTACGGATCCGTCGGCGCGGCCGCCGAAGCGCTCATGGTGACGCCCTCGGCGATCTCCCAGCAGCTCGCCAAGCTGGAGCGGGAGACCGGCGCGCCGCTGCTGGAGCGCAACGGCCGCGGCGTCAAGCTCACCGACGCGGCCGGGCTGCTCGCCGAACACGCCGAGCGCATCCTGGCCCTGGTCGAGACCGCCGAGGCCGACTTCGAGGCGATGCGCGGCGCGGTCGTCGGCCGTCTGTCCATCGGCGCGTTCCCCACCGCCGCCCGAGGGATCATGCCCCAGGCCCTCGCCCTGCTCAAGGAGCGGCACCCGGGCCTGCATCTGCTGATGTACGAGCGCGAGCCCGAGCGGCAGATCCGCGAGGTGTCCCGAGGCGAGCTCGATCTCGTCGTGGTGCAGGACTGGACCAACCAGCCCATGTCCATCCCCGACGGGCTCTCCCGCGCGCCGATCCTGGAGGACATCGCCGACGTCGCGCTGCCCGCCTCGCACCCGCTCGCCGGGCGCAAGGAGGTGCACCTCAACGAGCTCTCCGACGAGAAGTGGATCAGCAGCGCGCCCGGCCAGATCTGCTACGACTGGCTGGTGTTCACCCTGCGCTCCGCCGAGCTGGAGCCGGAGATCACCTGCATGGCCGACGAGTACGACACGCAGCTCGCCCTGGTCGCCGCCGGGCACGGCTGCGCCATCGTGCCCCGGCTCGGCCGGGTATGGGTGCCGGACAACGTGCGCATGGTGCCGATCCTGCCGCGTCCGGTCCGCCGCGTGTTCGCGTTGTGGCGGGCCGACGCCGCACGCCGTCCGGCGATCCGGGCCGCGGTCGAGGCCATCCGCGAGGCGGGCGCGCCGGCCGACGCCGCGCCGGAGGACATCGGCTCGGCGTCGGTGACCATCGTCGCCGACGCCTCCGAGACGAACCGTTAGAGGCGGCCAGCTAGCGGCGGCCCGTCGGACGCCGTCGCACGGCGGTCAGGCTCCCGTACCCGCCGGTAGACCCCGTGGACCCCGTGGACCCCGTGGACGCCGTCAGGCGAGGGCGATCGCGCACACCCCGCCGACGATCACGGCGGAGGCGGCCAGGCGGCGGTGCAGGTCGCCCTCGGCGAGCAGCCTGCCGCCCAGGATCACCCCGATCAGCACGCTCACCTCGCGCATCGGGGCGACCGACGTGACCGGCGCGATCTCCAACGCGGTCAGCACGAGCAGGTAGGACAACGGGCTGAGCACCGCCGTACCGATGATGCGCCATCGGTGCGCGCGCCACAGCGGCCCGATCAGCGCGCGGCGCGACAGCCCCCACGGCGCCATCGGCAGCACCCGTCCCCACTCGGCCACGGCGTTGAACACCAGCGGGCTGACCGCCAGCGATTTCACCGCCCACGCGTCCCACAGCGTGTACGCCGCGATGAACAGGCCCGTGCCCACGCCGAAGCCGAACGCCGCCACCCCCGCCCTCGTGGCCCCGCCACGCGGCAGACCGAGCGCGAAGATGCCCAGGCCGATCAGCGCGATCCCGGCGATCTCCTGCGGCGTGGGCCGCTCGCCGAGCAGCGGCACGGCCCCCACGCTCGACAGCATCGGCCCGGTCCCCCTGGCCAGGGGATACACCAGGGACAGATCGCCGTGCCGGTAGCCGCGCTGCAGCACGACGAAATATCCCAGGTGCAGTAGCGCGCTGGCCAGCATGGCGAGGAACTGGCCCCACGTCGGCGCCGACCCGAACAGGATCGCCAGCGGGGTCCACACGACCACGGAGCACAGCGCCACCAGCCACAGGAACACCACACCGTCCGCCGCCGCCGCCTGTTTGCTGAACAGATTCCAGCCGGCGTGGGCGACGGCGGCGCCAAGGATCATCACCACCGCGAGGCCACTCACCATTAAGTAGTAGTGACTCCCGTGCCCTTCTGGAAAGAGCGTCTCTAAATTCTCCCCGGCCCGGACGCACGGACCGCACAGGTGGACGCGGGCTCGGGCCGCCGCCACCGCGTACATCACATGATGAACGCGGCCGATGAACACGGCCGATGAACGCGGCCGATCGAGCCGCGGCCGCCGGTGAACGTCGGCTGACGACCCCGTAACGGTAAGCTGGAGGCCACCATGGCTGAGACGACTATCGTGCACCTGCTGCGGCACGGCGAGGTGCACAATCCCGGCGGCATCCTGTACGGCCGCCTGCCCGGATACCACCTGTCGGAGACCGGGCGGCAGATGGCCGAGCTGGTGGCCAAGGCGCTCGCCGAGCGGGACGTGGTCCTGCTGGCGAGTTCGCCGATGGAACGGGCGAAGGAGACGGCCGCGCCGATCGCCGAGCGGTTCGGCCTTGAGGTGAAGACCGACGACCGGCTCACCGAGGCCGACAACGTGTTCCAGGGGATGGTGCTGGGCGTCGGACGCGGAGTGCTGCGCAGCCCCCGCCACTACCGCCACCTGTGGAACCCCTTTCGCCCCTCCTGGGGGGAGCGGTACGTCGACGTCATGCGGCGGATGAAGACCGTCATCGACGAGACGCGCGAGACCGCCCGCGGCCACGAGGCGGTGCTCGTCACCCACCAGCTGCCCATCTGGGTCATCCGGATGGCGGCCGAGCGCAGGCGGCTGTGGCATGACCCGCGCCGCCGCCAGTGCGCGGTCGCGAGCCTCACCAGCTTCACCTTCGACGGCGACCGCCTGGTCAGCATCGGCTACAGCGAGCCCGCCGGCGCGCTGCTGAAGGGGCCCGAGCCCACCCCCGGTGCCTGATTCGACGGCGAAACCCCGATTCCGGTAGCGACCGCTGCACACGGTACTGTGGGCGCTCTACCGAGTGTAGTGCTAGGAGATCATCCTCCGTGTCCACGAAAGCCAATGTCCTGATCGCCGCGCTGGCCATGGCCGCGCTCGCCGGCTGCGCGGGCGGCCAGGGCACGGCCGACCCGTCCGGCGACACCCGGTTCGTAGCCGGCGACGGCCGCGTGCAGTTGTTCGACGCCGCCCAGCGCAAACCGGCCCCCGCGTTCGAGGGCGAGACCCTCGAAGGGGGCGCCACGTCGCTCGCCGACCGCAAGGGCAAGGTGGTCGTGCTGAACTTCTGGGCGTCCTGGTGCGCGCCCTGCCGCAGCGAGGCCCCCACGCTCAAGGACATCGCGGCCCGTACCAAAGCCCAGGGCGTGGAGTTCCTCGGCGTCGACTTCAAGGACCGCAAGGCCGACGCGCTCGCCTTCCAGCGCGCCCGGCAACTCGGCTACCCCAGCATCTACGATCAGCCGGGCAGGATCGCGCTCTCCTTCCAGGGCACGGTCCCGCCCGCGGCGATCCCCTCGACGCTCGTCATCGACCGGCAGGGGCGCGTCGCCGCCCGCGCGCTCGGCGAGGTGAAGCACTCCGAACTGCTCGACGTCGTCACCAAGGTCAGCGGTGAGGGCAGTGGCCCCACCTGACGGGCTGGCCGACACGGTCGCGGCGGGATCGCTGCTGGTGGCCCTGCCGATCGCGGTCGCGGCCGGGGTCGTGTCGTTCCTGTCGCCATGCGTGCTGCCGCTGGTGCCCGGATACCTGTCGTACGTCACCGGCATGAGCGGCGACCCCAAACGGGGGCGCATGGTGCTGGGCAGCGCGCTGTTCGTGCTGGGGTTCGCGGCGGTGTTCGTGCTCGGCGGCGCGCTGTTCGGCGGCCTCGGCGGGGCGCTGTTCGCCAACGCCGACCTCATCACCCGCGTGCTCGGCGCGCTCACCGTGGTGCTCGGGCTGGCGTTCCTCGGGCTCATCCCCGGGTTGCAGCGCGACTACCGCATCCATCGGGTGCCCGCGGCCGGGCTGGTCGGGGCGCCGCTGCTCGGCGTGGTGTTCGGGCTCGGCTGGACGCCGTGCATCGGCCCCACGCTCGCCGTCGTGATGACGCTCTCCCTCGACCAGGGCAGCGCGGGCCGGGGCGCGGTGCTGGCGCTCGCCTACGCGCTCGGGCTCGGCCTGCCGTTCGTGCTCGCCGGGCTGGCCTACAGCAAGGCGTTGCACGCGTTCCGGGCCGTGCGGCGGCACACCCGGCTCATCACCCGTATCGGCGGTGGCATGCTGGTCGCCGTGGGCCTGCTGCTCGTGACCGGCCTCTGGACGGAACTCATCGCGGGGATGCAGGCGTGGATCGGCGGATTCAGGCCGGTGATCTGAATGACCTCACGCAAAGCCTCCGGAGAGACCCGCGACGACGCGCGCGTCGTCGGCCTCCAGGTCCCGGTCGGCGAGCCCGCGTCGCGGCCGGAGGGCCCCGCCGAGCCCGTCGTGGAGCCTCGGGCCACGGCGGCCGACGGCGTACAAACCGACGCAGGACCGACGCAGGACCAGGCCGCGGAGACCGAGCGCACGGGCGGTGATTTCGCGGCCGAGGTGACCGCCGAACCCGTGCGCCCCGCCGGATTCGGCCTCGTGGCGTGGCTGCGGTGGGGCTGGCGGACGCTGACCTCGATGCGTACCGCGCTCATCCTGCTGTTCCTGTTCGCGGTCGCCTCGGTGCCCGGCTCGATCCTTCCGCAGCGCAACATCAGCCCGGAGAAGGTCACCAAGTACTTCACCGACAGCCCGGGCCTCGCCGCCTGGCTGGACCGGCTGTACCTGTTCGACGTCTTCCACGCCCCCTGGTTCGCGGCGATCTACCTGCTGCTGTTCGTCTCGCTCGTCGGCTGCGTGCTGCCCCGCTCGCTCGCGCACTACCGTGAGCTGCGCCGCAAACCTCCCGCCGCGCCGCGCAACCTGTCCAGGCTGCCGCGCCACGCCGCCTTCCAGGGGCGGGCGGAGGTGGCGGACGTCGCCGCCCGCCTGCGCCGCAAGGGCTACCGGGTCGCCACCGGCCCCGACTGGGTCGCGGGCGAGAAGGGCTACCTCCGCGAGACCGGCAACCTGCTGTTCCACATCGCGCTGATCGGCATCCTGCTCGCCGTCGGCACCGGAACCTTGTACGGCTACCGCGGCAACGTGCTCGTCGTGGAGGGCGACGGCTTCGCCAACACCGTCGCCGCCTACGACCGCTACGTCCCCGGCCCGCGGGTGAACGCCGAGTCGCTGGAGCCGTTCTCGTTCACGCTGGAGGACTTCCAGGCCACGTACCAGACCGCGGGGGAGCACCAGGGCCAGGCGCTGGACTACTGGGCCAGGCTGCGGGTGACCGACCGGCCGGGAGCGCCCGAGCGCGTCCACGATTTGCGGGTCAACGAGCCGCTCAACGTCAACGGCACCCAGACGTACCTGCTCAACCACGGCTACGCCCCGGTCGTGAAGATCACCGACGGCGACGGCCAGGTCGCGTACGACGGCCCGGTCCCGTGCCTGCCCGCCGACCAGCGCACCCTCACCTCCGAATGCGTCGTCAAGGTGCCCGACGCCCGGCCTCGGCAGCTCGGCTTCCTGACGCGCTTCCTGCCCAGCACCGCCCCCGCCCAGGGCGGCGGCTACGTCTCGGTGTTCCCCGCCGCGGTGAACCCGACCATGCAGGTGTGGGCGTTCTCCGGAGACCTCGGCCTCGACGACGGCCGCCCGCAGTCGGTCTACCAGCTCGACACCGACAAGCTGAAGCCGCTGGTCATGCAGTCCGCGCCGCTGCTGCCCGGCCAGTCGCTGACGCTGCCGGACGGAGCGGGCACGATCGCGTTCACCGGGGTCAAGGAGTGGATCAGCCTGCAGATCACCTACGACCCCGGGCGCATGCCCGCGCTGGCGTCGGCGGTGGTGGCGGTGGTGGCGCTGGTGCTGTCGCTGATGGTGCGCCGCCGCCGCGTGTGGGTACGGGTGAGCCGCCCCGACGGCGACGCCGAGGGCACGGGCACCGCGAGGATCGAGGTCGGCGGCCTGTCCCGCACCGAGGGCAACGCCGGCTTCACCGAGGAATTCGACGAGATCGTCACGACACTGCGCGACCGGTTCGCGGTCGCGCCCGCTAAGGAGTAGACGGTGGGCAATCAGGTCAACACCGGACTCGCCCAACTGAGCGACCAGCTCATCCTGGCGACGGTCCTGCTCTACCTGGCCGCCATGATCGGGTACGCCCTGGAGCTGGCCTTCGGCGCCCCCCGCCGGAAGGCGAACGCGCGGCAGGTACGCGAACTGGTCACCGTCGGCGCACCGGCCGACACGGGCACTGGCACTGACACGGGCACGGGCACGGACACGGGCACGGACCTCCAGGAAGGGCCCGCCGCCGCGCCTTGGGCGCCCACCGCGGGCCGCGTCGCGGTCGCGCTCGCCTGGCTGGGCTGGGCCGCCAACCTGACCGGCATCGCCACCCGGGGCCTCGCCGTGGGGCGCTGGCCGTGGGGCAACATGTACGAGTTCGTGGTGGCGATCTGCTTCGCCGCCGTGACGACGTTCCTGGTGCTCTCGCTGCGCCAGCCGATCCGCTTCCTCGGCGCGTTCGTCACGCTGACCTCGGCGCTCGGGCTCGGCTTCGCCGTGCTCTACCTGCACGTTCAGGCCGGTCCCGTGGTCCCGGCGCTGAGCTCCTACTGGCTGGCCATCCACGTGGGCGCGGCCATCACCGCCAGCGGCCTGTTCATCCTCGCCGGCGTCACCGGCGTGCTGTACCTGATCAGGAAGCCGGGCGCGGCCCGGCTGCCGGAACGGGAGGACCTGGAGCGGATCGTGCACCGCGTCATCGTGATCGCCTTCCCGATCTGGAGCTTCGCCGTCATCGCCGGCGCGCTGTGGGCCGACCGGGCCTGGGGCCGCTACTGGGGCTGGGACCCCAAGGAGGTCTGGTCGTTCGTCACCTGGCTGGCGTACGCCGCCTACCTGCACTCGCGGGCCACGGCGGGCTGGCGGGGCAAGGCCGGCATCATCATCCAACTGGTCGCCTGCGGCTGCCTGCTGTTCAACCTCGTCGGCGTCAACATCTTCTTCAGCGGCCTGCACTCCTACGCCGACGTCTCGGGGTGACGGCGGCCGACGCGGCGTTCTTTCACGCGGCTTTCACGTCCTTGGCGTCCTCCGCTTGGAGACCGCGCCGAGCGCCGCTCGGCGTACGCTTTCCACCCCGCCCGGCCGTGCGGATCGGGCGGGGAGCGCGTTCACGGCCTGATCGCCTCGGTTCTCACTCCTCCCCGCGCAGGCGTCGTTCGAGGCTGCGGAGGAACTCGGGGTCGTCCTCGGGACCCCGGGGGGCCGGGGGACGCCGCTTCGGCGAGCCCGGAACACCGCCGCCGGAGCCGGACGCCCCGGGCGTGTACGCCTCCTGTTGAAGCGGGCGGCCCAGCAGCATCCACAGCAGGCCGCCGACCGTGACCAGAAGCACCACGATCAGCACCCACAGCAACTTGGGCAGGTTGCGGATGTGCTCCTCGGGGGTGGTGATGACGTCGAAGAGGCAGTAGAGCCAGAAGGCCAGCAGCGCCAGACCGATAACAACAGGCATGTCCGCAGCGTAAGGCATAGCGGGCATAGATCGCCTTTTGAAGTCGCTTAGGGATCGAAACGGCCCCGTCCAGAGGTCCCCACGAACACCACGAGCGCCCCTGGATCGCGACCGGCGACTCCATCGGCGGCCACGTACGCCCCGTAACCGCCCCGAACCGCCTTCGGAGCCGCCCTGGCAGTGAACACGGCATAACGGGTGACTTCGGTGAGACGTGCGTCGTACCGTGGGACGGTACAGCACTTCTCGGCGAGGATTGGGAGAGGAAGCCGGCCGGACACGACCGGTGGTACGGCGAGCCGAAGGCGCGCCGGGCGGTGGGCCCGCCCCGGGGGACGGGGTGCGGCGCTCGGCCCGCGCGTGGGTGGGGCTGCGGCGGACTCGACCTTGGAGAACAGAGAGGCGCGATGGCGCAATCGGGCGACAGAGGTCGTCATCGGCGAGGTCCTCGCTGGTGGCAGCGAGGGCCGTACACGTCGCCTCACCGCGGCGGGGTGGAGGCGCGGGACGAACCCGATCGGCACGCGACGCGCGGCGAGCGGGCCGACGGACCAGCGAGGCCGGAGCGCACCGAGTGGACCGACTGGTTCAGAAGAGCCGATCGGCCGGATCGGAGCGTGCGGCCGGAACGGGGGGACAGGCCCGAGCGGGGCGAGCGCCCCGAACGGGTGGAGCGTCCGGAGCGGACCCATCGGGCGGTGACCGCGCCGGTGGTGGACCGGCCGGTGTACACCTGGCGGGACTTCGAACTGGACGACCGGCCGGTGGAGACCGACCCGCACCCTCCGGACATGCCGGACCTGGGTGACGGAAGGCGGCACTGTGGGGCTCTGGAACAGGTTCTGCACCGCCAGTGGGACGCCGCCGACGGCCCGCCGCCGCCGGACATCGTGCGAGCGGTGGACAGCCTGGCGCGACTTCCCGACGGCCTGAAGCGCAAGCTCGCGGCCGGGCTTGAGGGCATCTACGTCGGCCCCGGCGGCGTGCCCGACCTGGACGACATGGGGTATCTCCGCGGCGCCCCGCTGCCGTCGGGCCGGGCGACGTGGGACATCTGCGCCGGCGCGTACGGGGATCGCAAGATCGTCGTGGGGGACCGGCCGTCGCCCACGCCGGACGTGATGATGCACGAGGTCGGCCACGCGCTCGACGACGTCGACGCGCCGCCGGGCGACTGGGTGTCGGACTCGCCGGAGTTCCAGGCGCTCTACGAGCAGTGCCTGCCCCTGCTCGTCTCGGGCTTCCACAAGCAGGGCGGCGGCCTGGGACGCAAGGAGTTCTTCGCCGACGCCTTCGCCGCGATCGCCTCCCGGCAACGTCCCGCCCTGGTGGACATGCTCGGCGGCGACACCAGGACCGCGCTCAATGTGATGTTGTTCTTCAACCGGCGTTACGGAATCTAGGTGATCTCTGATGTACGTGATCCGGCTCGCGGACGGGACCCTGCGTGTGCCGCAGACCCTGGCCAGCGATGACGGGCGCCTGATCGGCAACGCGTACGTGGAGGTCCTACCGGGAGATCCGGACTATGAGCGCTGGCTGGCGGAGGCGGTCAGCGAGGAGGAACTGACCGCCATGCGGCATCGGTGGCGGGAGGAGAACGACGACTTGGAGCGGGCGTTCCTGGCCTTCAAAGCGGAGCAGGACGGCTAGAAGACCGGGTCGTGCGTCTCGATGCGTCGAGATGTGCCATCGACGCGCGGCCGGGGGGTTCCGCGGCCGCGCCGGTGGACGTGGGGCGTCTCCGGCATGTCAGGACAAAAAGCGCACCCTAGGCACAGCAGGACAAGAGCGTGGGTACGGCGTGCACGCCGGGGGGTGACCGAGCGGCGTTCTCGGGTCCCCCACTCCAGTGACCCTGCGGCTTCCGGGGGACGCAGGATCACCGGTGTGACGGTGTGACCGTCAGACGCGAGGTGAGTCGCCGTTCGGCCGTTCGGCCGTCAAGACGTCCTCGCCACGCAGGAGGGCGTGCACCTCCGACTCGCGGAAGCGCCGGTGCCCTCCGGGGGTACGGATGCTGCTGATGCGGCCGGCGGCCGCCCAGCGAGTCACCGTCTTCGGGTCGACCCGGAAGAGGGCGGCAACCTCTCCAGGGGTCAGCAGACGCTCGCTGCTACTCTCCACAATCTCTCCCCCTCGCATCCCGCGTCCTGCTGCGGGCGGACAGGTAACCAGTGTGCCGAGCGAAGCCTGATATATCCGTGCTTTTCGTCAAAGATCACGGGATGTTATCGGCCGACTGCCCGATTGTTATATGATAGAGCCTCTTTGGGGCGCTCATGGGTGTTTCTTTATGAAAGCACCGTGTTGGGCAAGACTAGCAGCGCTCGCGCCGCGTGCGAAGTGAGACCGCTCCATCGTGAGAGTGACGTAACCTCGACGCTGTGCGTCCGCTTCTGGTTTACACCCTGTCACGGCTCGGCCTGTTTGCCGTTGCCCTCGGAGTGCTCTATCTGACCGGCCTTCGCGACTGGTTCTGGCTGCTTGTGGCGGCCTTCGTCGTCAGTGGCCTGGCCAGCTATGTGTTGCTGTCCGGACAACGTGACGAGCTGAGCAAAACGATCAGTAGAAGACGCGGGTCATCCGAGGGGCCATGAATCGCGTTCAGCGCCCCGTCGGAAACATACCGACCCGGGCATGGTACTCGCGACCGAGACGGGTCGTGTCACTTCCGACGATGAGACCGCCTTTATGCGCGAGGAAGGCCTTGACCCCGATGCCCCTGGTGCGCGTGGGGTTCCACGGCAACGCGCGGCCCGTGACCGGGTGAATCGCGCCGATTCCCGGGCGCGACACCGCGCCCGGGCCGCGCGTATCCGAACCATGCGGGTTGTCCAGCCATCGCTGATGACCGCCGACATAGACCGCCGCGCCCGTCACCTCGACCGAGTAAAGCGAGTCACCCCCGGTGTGGTTGACCCAGGTGGGACGGATATCGCCGCCAGTAGAATGAGTTTCGAAACGCGCCGCGCTGTCACATGTCGGACCGGTGCCGCCACGGTGTTTTGGGCCTCCTGTCGTTACTACGACGAAGTACTTACCGTCGGGGGAGAAATCCAGCCCTCGTACGTAAGAAGGAAACACCGACCAGCAGTCGGCGGCGTAGGCCGACGTGCGCCAGGGGGCCACCCGCGCCGGAGTGGAGCCGACGTCGATGAGGCCGAGCTGCGGGCGGGACAGGCGGTCCAGCGTGGTGAACGAGCCGTCCACCGCGAGCCGGTCGCCCGCGAGCGCCATCGCGTAGACCTTGAGCTGCCCGCCGCGCGGGCGCCCCGGCGTGACGGCGAACGCGGGATCGACCGCGCCGCTGCGCGCGTCCAGCCGGGCGATGGCCGAGCGCTGGGCGTCGCCGATCCGGTGGAAGTCGCCGCCCACGTACAGGTGTGAGCCGCGGGCGACCAGGCTGGAGACGTCGCCGCCCGACACCCAGGGCGCGAAGCCGTACACGGCCCGGCCGTCGCTCATGCTCAGCCTGGTCAGGGCGTGGGCGGGCCAGTGGTTGACGGTGTCGAACGAGCCGCCGACGTACACCGTGCCGGCGGCGCCGGGGGCGAGGGCGTGCACGGGGCCGTCCAGCTCCGGGGCGAACCTCTCGTCGATCTTTCCGGTGGCGAGGTCGAAGGCGAACAGGTTGGCGCGCGCCAGTTCCCGCGACTCCCCGGCGTTACGCACCCGGGAGAACTTGCCGCCCACCACCACCTTGCCGTTGACCAGCGCCAGCGCGTTGACGATGCCGTTCAGCACGTGCGGCGTCCAGTCCACGGGATCGGCCGAAACGACCGCGTGGTGCGGCACCGGCCCGCTGGCCGCGATCGAAGGGGTCGGGGCGAGCGCGCCGGCGGCGAGCACGGCCGAGCCGATGGAAATGAGGATGATCCGGTTCCGCGAGAGCACGGCAACTTCTTACCAGGCATACCGTGATCGCACCGCTACTTTCGGTGAACTCTGGAAAGTGGCACTAGGCTTGCCGCATGACGCGTGCATCGCTGGACAAAAAGCCGCGCGAGGTCGCGGCCATGTTCGACCGGACCGCCCGGCGGTACGACCTGGTCAACGACGTGCTCTCGCTCGGGCAGGACCGGTTGTGGCGCAAGGCGACCGCGGCGGCCGTGGACGCCGGGCCCGGCGAGCTCGTGCTCGACCTCGGCGCGGGCACCGGCACCAGCACCGACCAGTTCACGACGCTCGGCGCGCGCGCGATCGCCAGCGACTTCTCGCTCGGCATGCTGCGTACGGGGGTGCGGCGCCGGGGCGACTCCGGCCTGTCGGGCGGCGGGGTGCGCGGAGTGACCTTCGTGGCCGGGGACGCGCTGCGCCTGCCGTTCGCCGACGCGGTGTTCGACGCGGTGACCATCAGCTTCGCGCTACGCAACGTGCAGGACACCGAGGCCGCCCTGCGCGAGATGCTCCGCGTCGCCAAACCGGGCGCCCGCCTGGTCATCTGCGAGTTCTCCCGGCCCACGCCGAAGTCGTTCGACGTGCTCTACTCGCAGTACCTCATGCGGCTGCTGCCCCCGGTGGCCAGGCTGCTCAGCTCCAACCCCGACTCCTACGAGTACCTCGCCGAGTCCATCCGGGCCTGGCCGGACCAGGCCACCCTCGCCGGCGTCGTCCGCGACGCGGGCTGGACCCGGGTCGCCTGGCGCAACCTGAGCCTGGGCATCGTCGCCCTGCATCGCGCGTACAAGCCTACTCACAAGCCGACGATCAAGCCGGCGTCCGAGTCCGAGGACTGACCCGAAGTCCCCCACCCGCTCCGGGTCAGCTTCGCTCGTCGGTCATCCGCCGATCGCCCGATCGGCGAACCGGGCTCAGCCGAGGTTGAACGGCCCGGAGGACGGAAGCCCTCCGATTCCGCCGGGACCGAGCCCGTGCCCGTGCCGGGGGGCGAACGTCGTCGCCGTCTTCCGCGCCCGGGTCTCCCGTACGATGAGCAATACGTCGAACCGCAGATCCCGATACTTGCGACGGCCGCGCCGCCCGCGAAGAATCTGCCAGTTCATCCTTTGGGCGATGTCGTCGTCACGCGCCCAGAACGACCGGTCGAGCTTCTCGATCGCCCTGCCGAACAACTCTCTGGGTCTCCTGCCCTTCCGCTTGCCCTCCGCCATGCCGACTTCCTTGTCGATACCGGATCGGTGGTGGTCACCGATGTGCCAGGTGCATGTGCGTTGGTCGCACCCGAATGCTCGTCCCTGCCGAGGACGGCCTCGTCGCCGTCCCAACTCCGCGAACCTCCTAGCTCTCGCGCCGCCCGCGCACGCGGGCTCTCCTTTCGAACCGTCTTCCACAATGGGGGAAAAAGCGGCACCGGACAATTCCCCGGCGAGATCTCTCACCGTGGTCGTTTCAGGGCGCACCAGGGCGACCAGGGCGACCAGGGCGACCAGGGCGCGCCAGGGCGCGACCGCCCCCGCTCGGCAAGCGGGTTCGACAGTGGCTTCGGACACGGAGACGGCGAGGGTGTGGAGTGTGCCCCGCTCGGTGGCGGTAAGGTCGGCATGCGTGACTCGAAGCGGCCGAAGGACGTGGTCCCGACCTTCGGCGCCGGTGAGTGGCGGGCCGTCGTGACCGCGATGTGAGAGGTTGCGATCAAGGGCTGGGACGCCCTGTCCGCTCTGTGCGCTCGCGGCCCGTACGGCCGGGAATCGGCCCACTCACACTGGGCAGCGAAAAGGGACTAGACTTCGGCGCGACAAGTTTGTGAAGGGGTTCACAAAGGCACGAAGGTTCCCAAAACCCCCGGGACCTGGTGCCAAGAGGACAGGACAGGTCCAGTGAGCGAGCGGACAAGCGGGCGAGAGCCCGGGCTGCGGGGAGAGTTGGACGTCGACGTCATCGTCGTCGGGGCCGGCCCCGCCGGTTCGACGACCGCTTTTTACCTCGCGCAGGCCGGGCTGCGCACCCTGGTGCTGGAGAAGTCCCGCTTCCCGCGGGAGAAGGTGTGCGGCGACGGGCTCACCCCGCGCGCCGTCAAGCAACTGCTCGCCATGGGCGTCGACATCGACGCGCCCGGCTGGATCCGCAACCGCGGCCTGCGGGTCATCGGCGGCGGCGTCCGCCTGGAGCTGGACTGGCCCGAGCTGTCCACTTTCCCGGACTTCGGCCTCGTGCGCACCCGCAAGGACTTCGATCAGATTCTGGCCGGCCATGCCGTCGCCGTCGGCGCCACCCTGCTGCAGGGGGTCAACGTCGTGGCCCCCGTGCTCGACGAGCTCAGCGGCCACATCGTCGGCGTCCGCGCGAGGTCCGACGGCGCGGACGGCGGCGACCGCGAGGAGAAGATCTACCGGGCCCGGCTGGTGGTCGCCGCCGACGGCAACTCCTCCCGGCTGTCGCTGGGCATGGGACTGCACCGGCGCGACGACCGCCCGATGGGCGTCGCCGTACGCACCTACTACACCAGTCCGCGGCACGAGGACGACTATCTGGAGTCCTGGCTGGAACTGTGGGACGGCGACCGTCTGCTCCCCGGCTACGGGTGGATTTTCGGTGTCGGAGACGGAACGAGTAACGTGGGGTTGGGCCTGCTCAACACCAGTGCGGCGTTCCAGAACATCGACTACCGGGATCTGCTGCGCCGCTGGGTGAAGAACATGCCCTCCGAGTGGGGCTACGTCGAGGAGAACATGACCGGCCCCATCCGGGGCGCGGCGCTGCCGATGGCCTTCAACCGGCAGCCGCACTACACCCGGGGGCTGGTGCTCGTCGGCGACGCCGGGGGCATGATCAATCCCTTCAACGGCGAGGGCATCGCCTACGCCATGGAGACGGGGAAGATCGCGGCGGAGACCGTGGTGCAGGCGCTGGGCCGGCCCACGGCGGCGCAGCGCGAACGCGTGCTGCGCGCGTACCCCGGCATCCTGAAGGAAAACTACGGCGGGTACTTTACGCTGGGGCGGCTGTTCGTCGAGGCGATCGGCCATCCCAGCGTGATGAAATTCGCCACTCGTCATGGCCTGCCGCACCCTCGTGTCATGAGATTCGTGCTCAAGCTGCTTGCTAATCTCACGGACCGGCGAGGTGACGCGACGGACCGGATCATCAATGCCCTGTCCAAGGTCACGCCACCGGCATGACTCCTCCCGAATCGAAGACCGATGATCGTTTTGCCTAGACTCATGAGACGGGATGCGTGCGGATGAACCTCTACGTGCCGATCCTGGTGCTCGCGGTTCTCGCCGCGGGTTTCGCCGTCTTCTCCGTGACCATCGCACCGTTCACCGGGCCGAAGCGGTGGAACCGCGCCAAGCTCGACTCCTACGAGTGCGGCATCGAGCCGACCCCGCAGCCGGTCGGCGGCGGCCGGTTCCCGCTGAAGTACATGATCACCGCGATGCTCTTCATCGTATTCGACATCGAGATCATTTTCCTCTATCCGTGGGCGGTCGCGTTCGACGCGCTCGGGGTCTTCGGACTGGTCGAGATGGTGCTGTTCATCGTCACCGTCCTGGTCGCGTACGCCTACGTCTGGCGGCGCCGCGGCCTGGACTGGGACTGAGAGGTTCAACATGGGTCTGGAAGAGAAACTCCCCAGCGGCTTCATCCTGAGCACCGTCGAGCAGGTCGCCGGCTGGGCCCGGAAGAACTCCGTGTGGCCCGCCACGTTCGGCCTGGCCTGCTGCGCGATCGAGCTGATGGCGGCCGGCGGGCCCAACCACGACCTGGCCCGGTTCGGGATGGAGCGCGCGTCGGCCTCGCCGCGCCAGGCCGACCTGATGATCGTCGCGGGGCGCGTGTCGCAGAAGATGGCGCCGGTGCTGCGGCAGATCTACGACCAGATGGCCGAGCCCAAGTGGGTCATCGCGATGGGCGTGTGCGCCTCCAGCGGCGGCATGTTCAACAACTACGCGATCGTCCAGGGCGTGGACCACGTCGTGCCGGTCGACATCTACCTGCCCGGCTGCCCGCCGCGTCCGGAGATGCTGATCGACGCGATCGTCAAGCTGCACGACAAGATCCAGAACATGAAGTTCGGCGTGCACCGCGAACGGCAGATCGAGGAGCTCGAGGCGCAGGCGCTGCACCCGCTGCCGCTGGTGGACCGGGGGGCCGCAAGATGACCGAGGAGAACCGCGCGCCGCAGAACGAGCCGGAGGCCAACCTCCCCGCCGGCAACCTGCCCGAGCAGCCGATCGCCCGGCGCGGCATGTTCGGCGTGCACGGCACCGGCGACACCTCCGGGTACGGCGGCCTGGTCGTGCGCCGCGCGCCGGCCCTGTCCAGCGCCCGCCCGTACGGGGGGCCGGACCGGTCGGCCGAGCCCGGCGAGTTCGATGAGATCGCCGACAACCTCGACCGCGCCCTCGAAGGCGCCTTCGCCGACGCGGTCGAACGGGTCGTGGTTGACCGCGGCGAACTCACCTTCCACGTCAAGCGGGAGAAGCTGCCCGACGTCATGCGCCACCTGCGCGACGACGCCGCGCTGCGTTTCGAACTGTCGCTCGGAGTCTCAGGGGTGCACTACCCTCACGAGACGGGCAGGGAACTGCGCGCGGTGTACCACCTGTGCTCGATCACCCACAATCGACGTCTCCGGGTGGAGGTGGCGTGTCCCGACGCCGACCCGCACATTCCCTCCACAGTTTCGATATACCCCACAAACGACTGGCATGAGCGGGAGACCTACGACTTTTTCGGGATCGTCTTCGACGGCCATCCCGCGCTGACCAGGATCGAGATGCCCGACGACTGGGACGGGCACCCGCAGCGCAAGGACTATCCGCTGGGCGGCATCCCGGTGGAGTACCGCGGCGCCACGATCCCCGCCCCGGACCAGAGGAGGTCGTACTCATGACCGCGCTCCACGACGACGCGGCCGAGGGCAAGGTCTACACGGTCAACGGCCAGGACTGGGACGAGCTCGTCGAGTCGATCAGCGAGGCCTCCGACCAGCACCTGGTCGTCAACATGGGCCCGCAGCACCCCTCCACCCACGGGGTGCTCCGCCTGGTGCTCACGCTCGACGGCGAGACCGTCGTCGAGGCCCGCCCGGTGATCGGCTACCTGCACACCGGCATCGAGAAGAACATGGAGTTCCGGACGTGGACCCAGGGGGTCACGTTCGTCACCCGCATGGACTACCTGTCGCCGATCTTCAACGAGACGGCGTACTGCATGGCGGTGGAGAAGCTGCTCGGCATCACCGACCGGGTGCCGGAGCGGGCCCAGGCCCTGCGGGTGCTGATGATGGAGCTCAACCGGATCTCCTCGCACATGGTCGCGCTGGCGACCTTCGGCCTTGAGCTCGGCGCCACCTCGGTGATGATCTACGGCTTCCGCGAGCGCGAGATGGTGCTCGACCTGTTCGAGTACATCACCGGCCTGCGCATGAACATGGCCTACGTACGGCCCGGCGGGGTCTCGATGGACCTGCCCGCCGGCGCGGTGGACAAGATCGGCGAGTTTCTGAAGATCATGCCGAAGCGCATGAAGGATATGCGCAAGGTCCTCGACGAGAACCCGGCCTACCTGCGCCGCACCCGCGACGTGGCCTACCTCGACCTGACCGGCTGCATGGCCCTGGGCGTCACCGGCCCGATGCTGCGCGCCGCCGGTCTGCCGTGGGACCTGCGCAAGTCGCAGCCCTACTGCGGCTACGAGACCTACGACTTCAACGTGCCCACCGAGACCGGCTGCGACGTCTACAGCCGCTACCTGGTGCGGATGGCCGAGGTCGACGAGTCGCTGAAGATCATCCAGCAGGCGCTCGACCGGCTCACCGGCCCCGAGCTCAAGGGCAAGCCGGTGATGATCGAGGACAAGAAGATCGGCTGGCCGTCCAAGCTCGCCCTCGGGCCCGACGGCATGGGCAACTCGCCCGATCACATCGCGCACATCATGGGCACCTCGATGGAGGCGCTGATCCACCACTTCAAGCTGGTGACCGAGGGCTTCCGGGTGCCGGCCGGGCAGGCGTACGCGTCGGTGGAGTCGCCGCGCGGCGAGCTGGGCGCGCACGTGGTCAGCGACGGCGGCACCCGCCCGTACCGCGTGCACTTCCGCGACCCGTCCTTCACCAACCTGCAGGCCGTACCGGCCACCACCGAGGGCGGGATGGTCGCCGACGTGATCGCGGCGATCGCCTCGATCGACCCGGTCATGGGGGGAGTAGACAGGTGAGTGAATCGAACCAGGGCTACCCGCCCGAGGTGCGCGAGCGCCTGGAACGGGACGCCAAGGAGATCATCGCGCGCTACCCGAAGCCGCGCTCGGCGCTGCTGCCGCTGCTGCACCTGGTGCAGTCGGAGGACGGGTACGTCTCCGACGCCGGCCACGCGTTCTGCGCCGAGATGCTCGGCCTCACCAAGGCCGAGGTGGTGGGCGTGTCCACCTTCTACACGATGTACAAGCGCAGGCCGGCCGGCGAGTACCACGTGGGCGTGTGCGTGAACACGCTGTGCGCGGTGATGGGCGGCGACCAGATCTGGGAGGAGCTGTCCGAGCACGTCGGCGTCGGCCACGACGAGACGACGCCCGACGGCAAGGTCTCGCTTGAGCGGCTGGAGTGCAACGCGGCCTGCGACTTCGCGCCCGTGATGATGGTCAACTGGGAGTTCTTCGACCAGCAGACCCCCGAGTCCGCCAAGCAACTCGTGGACGACCTGCGGGCCGGCAGGGATGTCGCCCCCACCCGGGGCCCGAAGCGGCTGTGCACCTTCAAGGAGGCCTCGCGGGTGCTCGCGGGCCTGCCGGACGGTCTGGCGGGCGAGGGCCCGGCGGCGGAGGGTCCGTCGCTGGAGGGCCTGAGGCTCGCCAAGGAGAAGGGGTGGACGGCGCCGCGTAAGGAGGATGCCGAATGACCACCCTCACCCCCGTCCTCACCCGCGACTGGGACGAGCCGGACGCCTTCACGCTGGAGGGGTACCGCCGCAACGGCGGCTACCAGGCCCTGCGCACCGCGCTCGGCATGGACCCCGACGCGATCATTCAGGCGGTCAAGGACTCCGGGCTGCGCGGGCGCGGCGGCGCGGGCTTCCCCACCGGCATGAAGTGGGGATTTATCCCACAAAATGATGGCAAGCCCCACTATCTCGTCGTCAACGCCGACGAGTCGGAGCCGGGCACGTGCAAGGACATCCCGCTGATGATGGCCAACCCGCACGTGCTCGTCGAGGGCGTGATCATCAGCGCCTACGCCATCCGCGCCAACCACGCCTTCATCTACGTCCGCGGCGAGGTGCTGCACGTCATCCGCCGCGTGCAGCAGGCCGTGCGCGAGGCGTACGAGGCGGGCTACCTCGGCACGAACATCCTCGGCTCCGGCTTCGACCTCGAACTGGTCGTGCACTCCGGCGCCGGGGCGTACATCTGCGGCGAGGAGACCGCGCTGCTCGACTCGCTGGAGGGCTACCGCGGCCAGCCCCGGCTCAAGCCGCCGTTCCCGGCGGTCGCCGGCCTGTACGCCAGCCCCACGGTGATCAACAACGTCGAGTCGATCTCGTCGGTGCCGAGCATCATCGCCAACGGCGCGGGCTGGTTCGCCGGCATGGGCACCGAGAAGTCCAAGGGCTTCGGCATCTTCTCGCTGTCCGGCCACGTCACCCGGCCCGGCCAGTACGAGGCGCCGCTCGGCATCACCCTGCGGGAGCTGCTCGACATGGCCGGCGGCGTCCGCGAGGGCCACCGGCTGAAGTTCTGGACCCCGGGCGGATCGTCCACGCCGATCTTCACCGACGAGCACCTGGACGTCCCGCTCGACTTCGAGTCGGTCGGCGCCGCCGGATCCATGCTCGGCACCCGGGCCCTGCAGATCTTCGACGAGACCACCTGTGTGGTCCGCGCGACGATGCGGTGGACCGAGTTCTACGCCCACGAGTCCTGCGGCAAGTGCACCCCCTGCCGGGAGGGCACCTACTGGCTCAAGCACGTGCTCAAGCGGCTGGAGAAGGGCCAGGGCACCGAGGAGGACCTGGCGACGATCACCGACATCGCCGACAACATCCTGGGCCGCTCGTTCTGCGCCCTCGGCGACGGCGCCACCAGCATCATCCACTCGTCGGTGAAGTACTTCCGCGACGAGTACCTCAAGCACTTCGAGATCGGCGGCTGCCCGTTCGATCCCGCCGCATCCACCGCATGGAGCAACCAATGATCGCCACCCGCGGCCCGGTCGCAAGGAGGTGCTCGTGACCGCGCAGACCACCTCGGCCGGACCGGTCGAACAGCCCGCGGAGATGGTGAACGTCACCATCGACGGGTTCCACATCGCCGTGCCCAAGGGCACGCTGCTGATCCGGGCCGCCGAACTGCTCGGCATCCAGATCCCCCGGTTCTGCGAGCACCCGCTGCTCGACCCGATCGGGGCCTGCCGCCAGTGCCTGGTGCAGATCGAGGGCATGCCCAAGCCGGCCGCCTCGTGCACGATCGTCTGCACCGAGGGCATGACCGTGCGCACCCAGCTCACCAGCCCGGTCGCCGAGAAGGCGCAGCGCGGCGTGATGGAGTTCCTGCTCGTCAACCACCCGCTGGACTGCCCGGTCTGCGACAAGGGCGGCGAGTGCCCGCTGCAGAACCAGGCCATGTCCAACGGGCAGGGCGAGTCGCGGTTCGAGGAGGACAAGCGCACCTTCCCCAAGCCGCTGCCGCTGTCCACGCAGGTGCTGCTCGACCGCGAGCGCTGCATCCAGTGCAGCCGCTGCCTGCGCTTCGCCGACCAGATCGCCGGAGACCCGCTCATCGAGTTCTTCGAGCGCGGGGCCAAGGAGCAGGTCAGGACCGCCGACGGCGAGCCGTTCGAGTCCTACTTCTCCGGCAACACCATCCAGATCTGCCCGGTGGGAGCGCTCACCAGCGCCGCCTACCGGTTCCGGGCGCGGCCGTTCGACCTGGTCTCCACGCCGAGCGCGTGTGAGCACTGCGCCAGCGGCTGCGCGCTGCGCACCGACCACCGGCGCGGCCGGGTCACCCGCCGCCTCGCCGGCGACGACCCGCAGGTGAACGAGGAGTGGAACTGCGACAAGGGCCGCTTCGCCTTCACCTACGCCACCCAGCCCGACCGGCTCAGCACCCCGCTCGTCCGCGACGAGGAGGGCGTGCTCGTCCCGGCGTCCTGGCCGGAGGCGCTCGCCGCCGCCGCCGCGGGCCTCGCGCGGGCGCACGGCCGGGCCGGCGTGCTCGTCGGCGGCCGGATGACCGTCGAGGACGCCTACGCCTACAGCAAGTTCGCCCGGGTCGCCCTCGGCAGCAACGACATCGACTTCCGGGCCCGGCCGCACTCGGCCGAGGAGGCCGACTTCCTCGCCCACGCCGTCGCCGGCAAGGGCATCGAGGTCTCCTACGCCGACCTGGAGAAGGCCCCCGCGGTGCTGCTCGCCGGCTTCGAGCCGGAGGAGGAGTCGCCGATCGTGTTCCTGCGGCTGCGTAAGGCGTGGCAGAAGAAGGGCCTGAAGGTCTTCTCGCTCGCGCCGTACGCGACCGACGGGCTGGCCAAGATGGGCGGCACGCTCATCCCGATCGTGCCCGGCGGCGAGGCCGAGGCGATCGGCGAGCTGATCTCCGGCGAGCTGGCCGTCGCGGCCGAGGCGCTGCGGCAGCCCGGCGCGATCATTCTCGCCGGCGAGCGGCTCGCGGGCGCCCGCGGCGCCCTGTCCGCGATCGTACGGCTCGTCGGCGCCACCGGCGCCCGCCTTGCCTGGGTGCCTCGCCGGGCCGGCGAGCGCGGCGCGGTCGAGGCCGGCGCGCTGCCCAACCTGCTGCCGATCGGCCGCCCGGTCACCGACGAGACCGCCCGCACCGAGGTGGCGCGGGCGTGGAACGTCGCCTCGCTGCCCAGCCGGCCTGGCCGCGACACCGCCGCGATCCTCGCCGGCGTGGTGAACGAGGACATCGACGCGCTGGTCATCGGCGGCGTCGATCCCTACGACCTGCCGGACCCGAACGCGGCGCTGGCGGCCCTGGAGAACACGCCGTTCATCGTCAGCCTCGAACTGCGCGCCAGCGCGGTGACCGACCGGGCCGACGTGGTGCTGCCGGTCGCCGCCGTGGCCGAGAAGGACGGCACGTTCGTCGACTGGGAGGGCCGCGGCCGCTCCTTCGACGCCGCGCTGCCGAAGCCGGGCCTCATGAGCGACCTGCGGGTGATCGCCGCCCTCGCCGACCACATGGACGTGCATCTGGGCCTGCCCGACGCCGCCGCCGCCCGCGCCGAACTCGCCGCGCTCGGCGCCTGGCGGGGCCCACGCGCCGCCGCCCCGGACGTGTCGGGCGCGGTGCCCGCCGCCCCGCAGGCGGGCGAGGCCGTCCTCGCCACCTGGCACCTGCTGCTGGACGCCGGGCGCATGCAGGACGGCGAGCCGTACCTGGCCGGGACCGCCCGCGAGACCCGCGCGCTGGTGTCGGCCGCGACCGCCGCGGAGATCGGCGTCGCCGACGGCGACAAGATCACCGTGAGCAGCGGGCTCGGCGCGGTCACCGTGCCGGTGCGCGTGGCCGACCTGCCCGACCGGGTGGTCTGGCTGCCGGCGCACTCGGCCGGATGCTCGGTCAGCCGCGACCTGCGCGCGGCGGCCGGTGACGTCGTCAAGATAGGGAGCGTGTCATGATCCCGCCGCTGCTCGCCGCCGCCGCGGCGCCCGGGCCTACTCTCGCGGACTTCGGCAAAGACCCGCTGTGGATCTCCATCATTAAAGCGGTCTTCATCTTCGTCTTCCTGATGCTCGGCGTGCTGCTGGGCGTGTGGTTCGAGCGCAAGCTCATCAGCCGCATGCAGCACCGCTACGGCCCCAACCGCGCCGGCAAGTTCGGCGTGCTCCAGTCGGTGGCCGACGGCCTGAAGATGGGCCTGAAGGAGGACATCACCCCGCGCACCGTGGACAAGGCCGTCTACATCCTGGCGCCGATCCTGGTGGCCGTCCCGGCGTTCCTGTCCTTCTCGGTGATCCCGTTCGGGCCGGTCGTGTCGATGTTCGGGGTGCGCACGCCGCTGCAGCTCACCGACCTGCCGGTCGCGGTGCTGCTGGTGCTGGCGATGGCCTCGATCGGCGTGTACGGCATCGTGCTGGCCGGCTGGGCGTCCCGCTCGCCGTACGCGATCCTCGGCGGCCTGCGCTCCAGCGCCCAGGTGGTCTCGTACGAGATCGCGATGGGCCTGTCCTTCGTGGCGGTGTTCCTGTACGCGGGCACGCTGTCCACCTCGGAGATCGTCGCCAAGCAGGCGACCGGCGGCACCGTCAACCTGTTCGGCCTGACGATCTCGACGCCGTCGTGGTTCGCGGTCCTGCTGATCCCGTCGCTGCTGATCTACGTGGTCACCATGCTCGGCGAGACCAACCGGGTGCCCTTCGACCTGCCCGAGGGCGAGGGCGAGCTGGTCGGCGGCTTCCACACCGAGTACTCCTCGTCGCTGAAGTTCGCGATGTTCATGCTCGCCGAGTACGTCAACGTCTTCACTGTCTCGGCGATCTCGATCACGCTGTTCTTCGGCGGCTGGCGCGCGCCCTGGCCGATCTCGATCTGGGACGGGGCGAACCAGGGCTGGTGGCCCATGCTCTGGTTCTTCATCAAGCTGGTGCTCGTCTTCGCCTTCTTCGTCTGGGTGCGGGCCTCGCTGCCGCGCATCCGGTACGACCAGCTCATGAACTTCGGCTGGAAGGTGCTGATCCCGCTGAACCTCGGCTGGATCCTGCTGGTCGCCACGATGCGCGCGCTGCGCGTGTCGGAGAACCACGGCGCGGTCGTCTACACCGTCGCGGCCCTGGTCGTGGTCGGCGTCATCGTGCTGGTGTGGCGCTTCACCTCGGTCGCCGACAAGGCGGCGGAGGAGAAGAAGGCCCGCGTCGAAGAGGAGTTCACCCGGCTTCGCGAGGAGCCGACGGCAGGCGGCTTCCCCGTCCCGCCCCTGGACCTGCCGCACTACCACGGGGCCGCTCGCAAGGAGGTGCCCAGTGGGAGCAACTGACTGGCTGAACCCCGTCAAGGGCTTCGGCGTCACCTTCCACCACATGTTCAAGAAGCCGGTGACGACGAACTACCCGGAGCAGAAGCGCCCCACGGCGCCGCGCTTCCACGGTCGCCACCAGCTCAACCGCTGGCCCGACGGGCTGGAGAAGTGCGTCGGCTGCGAGTTGTGCGCCTGGGCCTGCCCGGCGGACGCGATCTTCGTGGAGGGCGCGGACAACACCGAGACCGAGCGGTACTCGCCCGGCGAGCGGTACGGGCGCACCTACCAGATCAACTATCTGCGGTGTATCCTGTGCGGGCTGTGCATCGAGGCGTGCCCGACCCGGGCGCTCACCATGACCAACGAGTACGAGCTGGCGGACGCCAGCCGGGAGAGCCTCATCTACACCAAGGAGATGCTGCTCGCCCCGCTCGGACCCGGCATGGAGACGCCGCCGCACCCGATGCGTCTCGGCGACACCGAAGAGGACTACTACCGGCTGGGACGAGACAATGGGTGAGACCATCACGTTCTGGGTGCTCGCGGTCGTCTCCGTGGCCGCGGCGCTCGGCGTCGTGCTCAGCAGGAAGGCCGTCTACTCCGCGCTCATGCTCGGCACGGTGATGCTCTCCCTCGCCGTGCTGTACGCGGTGCAGGACGCGCCCTTCCTCGCCGCGGTGCAGATCATCGTGTACACCGGCGCGGTGATGATGCTGTTCCTGTTCGTGCTGATGCTCGTCGGCGTCGACTCCTCCGACTCGCTGGTGGAGACGATCCGCGGCCAGCGCTTCTGGGCGATCATCGCCGGGCTCGGCTTCGCCGCGCTGCTCGCCCTCGCGATCGGCAACGCGGTGGTCGGGGACCGGGCGCCGTCGATCGCCACCGACCCCGGCGGCAACGTCGCGACGCTCGCCAGGCTGATCTTCACGCGGTACGTGTTCGCCTTCGAGGTCACCTCCGCGCTGCTGATCACCGCCGCGCTCGCCGCGATGGTGCTCGCGCACCGCGAGCGCACGGCCCCCAAGCCGACGCAGAAGGACATCTCGCGGGCCCGGTTCCAGGCGTTCGCCGAGAAGGGCCGCAACCCGTCCACGCTGCCCGGCCCCGGCACCTACGCCCGGCACAACGCCATCGACATGCCGGCGCTGCTGCCCGACGGCACGGTCTCGGAGCTGTCGGTCAACCGGACGCTCGCCCGCCACCGCGGCATCGCCGACGGCGTCGCCGGCGCCGACGGCGCCGCGGGGGAGCCCGCTGCCGAGGAGATTCGCGAAGCCGTGCGCGCCCGGCGCGCGGTCGAGAAGGAGAGCGGCGAATGACCACTCACTACCTGGTGCTCTCCGCGCTGCTGTTCGCCATCGGGGCCGTCGGCGTGCTGCTGCGCCGCAACGCGATCGTGGTGTTCATGTGCGTGGAGCTCATGCTCAACGCCTGCAACCTGGCCTTCGTCACGTTCGCCCGGCAGCACGGCGGCCTCGACGGCCAGATCATCGCGTTCTTCGTCATGGTCGTGGCGGCGGCGGAGGTCGTGGTCGGCCTCGCGATCATCGTGACGATCTTCCGAACCCGCAGGTCCGCATCCGTCGACGACGCGAACCTGCTGAAGAACTAAGAGGTGTCCCGTGCAACCCGCTGAGATCATCTCGCATTCCGGTGGAGTGATCGGCGCCTCCTGGCTCATGATCGCGCTGCCCGCCCTCGGCGCCGCAGTCCTGCTCCTGTTCGGCCGCTTCACCGACCGCTGGGGGCACCTGCTCGGCACCGCGCTGTCGCTCGGCTCCTTCGTGGTCGCGGTGCTCGCGTTCGCCCAGCTCCTCGGCTTCGACGAGGCCGAGCGGCGCCGCCAGGTCATGCTGTACGACTTCATCCCGGCGGGCTCGCTCGACGTCAAGACGGGCCTGCTGATCGACCCGCTGTCGATCTCGTTCGCGCTGCTGATCACCGGTGTCGGATCGCTGATCCACATCTACTCGATCGGCTACATGGCGCACGACGAGAAGCGGCGCAAGTTCTTCGCCTACCTGAACCTGTTCGTGGCGGCGATGCTCGTGCTGGTGCTGTCCGACAACTACGTCGGCCTGTACGTCGGCTGGGAGGGCGTCGGCCTCGCCTCGTACCTGCTGATCGGGTTCTGGCAGCACAAGCCCTCGGCGGCGACGGCGGCGAAGAAGGCGTTCGTGGTCAACCGGGTCGGCGACTTCGGCCTGGCGATCGGCGTCTTCACCCTGTGGACCACGTTCGGCACCGTGGCGTACGGGCCGATCCTGCAGGGCGTCGACGGCGCCTCGCAGAACACGCTCACCGTCATCGGCCTGCTGCTCCTGCTCGGCGCGTGCGGCAAGTCGGCCCAGCTCCCGCTGCAGTCCTGGCTCCTGGACGCGATGGAGGGCCCGACCCCGGTGTCGGCGCTCATCCACGCCGCGACCATGGTCACCGCCGGCGTCTACCTGATCACCCGCTCCGGGGCGATCTTCGAGGCGGCGCCGACCGCGCAGCTCGTCGTGACGATCGTCGGCGCGGCCACGCTGATCGCCGGTGCGATCATCGGTTGCGCCAAGGACGACATCAAGAAGGCGCTGGCCGGCTCGACGATGTCGCAGATCGGCTACATGGTGCTCGCCGCCGGGCTCGGCCCGATCGGGTACGCCTTCGCGATCGCCCACCTGATCGCGCACGGCTTCTTCAAGGCCGCGATGTTCCTCGGCGCCGGCTCGGTCATGCACGCCATGAACGACGAGGTCGACATGCGCCGGTACGGCGGGCTGCGCACGGTCATGCCGATCACGTTCGTCACGTTCGGCCTCGGCTACCTGGCGATCATCGGGTTCCCGCTGCTGTCCGGCTGGTTCACCAAGGACAGCATCATCGAGGCCGCGATCGAGCACAACGCGATCCTCGGCTGGACCGCCGTGATCGGCGCGGGCATCACCGGCTTCTACATGTCCCGCGTGATGTTCATGACCTTCTTCGGCGAGAAGCGCTGGGCGTCCGACGCGCACCCGCACGAGTCGCCCGCGGTCATGACCTGGCCGCTCATCCTGCTGTCGGTCGGCTCGGTCGCCGCCGGTGGCCTGATGATCGGCACGGGCGCCTTCGCCGAGTTCCTGACGCCCGCGGTCGGCACGCCGGAGGAGCCGCTCGCCTTCCACCCGATCTCCGTGCCGGGCCTGGTCACGCTCGCGCTGGTCGCGGCCGGCGCGGCGTTCGCCTGGACCAGGTACGGCAGGGCCCCCGTGCCCGAGGTCGCCCCGCGCGGCTCGTTCCTCACCGTCTTCGCCCGTCGTGACCTGTACGGCGACGCCATCAACGAGTCGCTGTTCATGCGGCCCGGCCAGTGGCTCACCCGCCTGGCGGTCTTCTTCGACAACCGCGGCGTGGACGGCATCGTCAACGGCCTGGCCGCGGGCATCGGCGGCACGTCCGGCCGGCTGCGCCGGGTCCAGACCGGGTTCGTGCGCTCGTACGCGCTGTCCATATTCGTCGGAGCCGCCGTGGTCGTCGGTGCTCTGCTTGCCGTAGGGAGCTTCTGATGGACTGGCTCTCCCTCCTGATCGCCGTGCCCGCGCTGGGCGCGCTCGGCGTGGCCGCCGTGCCCAAGGGCAACGACAGGCTCGCCAAGCGGCTCACGCTGGTGGTGTCGCTGGTCGTGCTCGCGCTCGCCGTGGCGATGGCCCTGCAGTTCTCGCCGAACGGGGGCCGCCTGCAGTTCGAGAAGACCTACGACTGGGTCCGCGCGTTCGGCATCCACTGGGGCGTCGGCGTGGACGGCATCGCGCTGGTGCTGATCCTGCTGTCGGTGATCCTGGTCCCGATCGTGGTGCTCGCCTCCTGGAACGAGGCGGAGGGCACCCCGGAGGCCCCGGCGAAGCGCTCGGTGAAGACGTACTTCGCGCTGATCCTGGTGCTGGAAGCGATGATGATCGGCGTCTTCGCGGCGACCGACATCTTCCTCTTCTACGTCTTCTTCGAGGCCATGCTGATCCCGATGTACTTCATGATCGGGTCGTACGGCGGGGCCCAGCGCTCCTACGCGGCGGTCAAGTTCCTGCTGTACTCGCTGCTCGGCGGCCTGCTCATGCTCGTCGCGGTGATCGGCCTGTACGTGATCGCCGACAAGAACACGTTCATGTACCCCGAGCTCGTCGGGGTGATCAGCGACCCGGGCACGCAGCGCTGGCTGTTCCTTGGCTTCTTCATCGCCTTCGCGGTGAAGGCCCCGCTGTGGCCGTTCCACACCTGGCTGCCGGACTCGGCCGCCCAGGCCCCGGCGGGCGCGGCCGTGCTGCTCGTGGGCGTGCTCGACAAGGTCGGCACCTACGGCATGCTGCGGTTCTGCCTGGAGCTGTTCCCGGACGCCTCGAAGTTCTTCACCCCGCTCGTCATCACCCTGTCGGTGATCGGCATCATCTACGGCGCGATCGTGGCCATCGGCCAGACCGACATCAAGCGCCTGATCGCCTACACCTCGATCTCGCACTTCGGCTTCATCGCCATGGGCGTGTTCGCGATGACGAGCACCGCGGGCGCCGGCGCCACGCTGTACATGGTCAACCACGGCTTCGCCACCGGGGCGCTGTTCCTGGTCGCCGGGTTCCTCATCCAGCGGCGCCGCTCGCAGTACATCGCCGACTACGGCGGCGTGCAGAAGGTCAGCCCGGTGTTGGCGGGCAGTTTCCTGTTCGCCTGCCTCGCCGGTACGGCCGTGCCCGGTCTGTCCACGTTCGTCTCGGAGTTCACCGTACTGATCGGCACCTTCCAGAACGACGCGTACGTCGTCGCGGCGGTGATCGCCACGCTCGGCGTGATCCTGTCGGCGATCTACATGCTGTGGCTGTACCAGCGGATCGCGGGCGGCCCGCCGGTCGAGTCGGTGAAGACGATCGGTGACCTGAACGGCCGGGAGAAGTGGGTGGTGGCCCCGCTGGTCGTCGCGATCCTGGCGCTGGGCGTCTATCCCAAGCCGGTCTTCGACGTGATCAACCCGCCGGTGGCGAACACCCTGTCCAACGCCGGCGTCACCCAGGATCCGGCGCCGTCGGTCAACGTCGCCGTGCAGGAAGGGGCCGGCCAGTGAACCAGATCCAACCGCCCGTCATCGAGTACGCCCAGCTCGCGCCGCTGCTGGTCGTCTTCGGGGCGGCCGTCGTGGGCGTGCTGGTGGAGGCGTTCGCACCGCGCTACCTGCGCAAGTCGCTCCACATGCCGGTGACTCTGCTGTCGCTGATCGCCGCGTTCGTGCTGACGCTGTGGCAGGGCCTGCAGGGCAGCCGCAACGCCGCCGCGATGGGCGCGGTCGCGGTGGACGGGGCGACCCTGTTCATCTGGGGCACGATCCTCGTGCTCGCCGCCGTGAGCGTGCTGCTCATCAACGACGAGGACCACTTCGTCGCCCAGGCCGCCGCCCTGCCCGGCTCGGCCGAGGAGGAGGAGTCGCTCAGCACGGGGGCCGCGCACACCGAGGTCTACCCGCTGGCGCTGTTCGCGGTGGGCGGCATGCTGCTGTTCCCCGCCTCGAACGACCTGCTGATCATGTTCGTGGCCCTCGAGGTCATGTCGCTGCCGCTGTACCTGCTGTGCGGCCTGGCCCGGCGCCGCCGCCTGCTGTCGCAGGAGGCCGCGATGAAGTACTTCCTGCTGGGCTCGTTCTCCTCGGCGTTCTTCCTGTACGGCACCGCCCTGCTGTACGGCGTCACCGGCACCGTCGACCTCGGCGGCATCTCCGACGCGCTCGCCGGGATCGGTGGTGAGGACACGCTGCTGTACGTCGGCGTGGCCACGCTGGGTGTCGGCCTGCTCTTCAAGGTCGGCGCCGCGCCGTTCCAGGCGTGGAAGCCGGACGTGTACCAGGGCGCGCCCACCCCGATCACCGCGCTGATGGCGTCGGGCACGCTGGTGGCCGCCTTCGGGGCCGTGCTCCGGGTCTTCTGGGTCGCGCTCGGCGGCCTGCAGTGGGACTGGGAGCCGGTCATGTGGGGCGTGGCGATCCTCACGATGATCGTCGGCGCGATCCTGGCGATCACGCAGACCGACATCAAGCGCATGCTCGCCTACTCCTCGATCGCGCACGGGGGCTTCCTGCTCGTCGGCGTGGTCGCGATCGGCGACGCCGCGCAGAACCAGGCGGCGCTGCGGGGCCTGCTGTTCTACCTGGCCGCGTACGGCTTCACCACGGTGGGCGCGTTCGCGGTGGTCACGCTGGTGCGCGACGCCGGCGGCGAGGCGAACCACCTGTCGCGGTGGGCGGGCCTCGGCAAGAGGTCGCCGCTGCTGGCCGGGGTGTTCGCGTTCTTCCTGCTGGCCTTCGCCGGGATTCCGCTCACGTCCGGGTTCTTCGGCAAGTACGCCGTCTTCGCCGCCGCGGGCGGCGTCCAGGCGTGGCCGCTGGTGGTGGTCGGCGTGCTCGCCTCCGCCATCGCCGCGTTCTTCTACGTCCGGGTCATCGTCCTGATGTTCTTCAGCGACCCGGCGGCGGACGGCCCGACGATCGCGGTGCCCACCATCGGCACCTCGACTGTCGTCGGTTTGGCGGCACTGGCTACCGTGGTGTTGGGAATCTTCCCGGGGCCGGTGCTCGACCTCGCGGGCACGGCCGCCGAGTCGCTGTTCGTCCGATAGGAGTAACGCTTGATGGCCGCGCCGCCGGTGGTAGACCTTCCCTACGTTGACGAGCGGCTCGCGGAGGATCTGGCGAGCGGCCTGGCGGCCGTGGAGAAGCTGTTACGCTCCTCGGTCGAGAGCCAGGACGCCTTCGTCACCGAGACCTCCCGTCACCTGATCGTCGCCGGCGGCAAGCGCTTCCGCGCCATGCTGGTGCTCCTGGCGGCCCAGTTCGGCGATCCCACGGCCCCCGGCGTCGTGCCCGGGGCCGTGGTGATCGAACTCACCCACATGGCCACGCTCTACCACGATGACGTGATGGACGAGGCCACCGTACGGCGCGGCTCGCCCAGCGCCAACGCCCGGTGGAACAACACCGTGGCCATCCTCACCGGGGACTACCTGTTCGCCCAGGCGTCGGAGATCCTCGCCGACCTGGGCGCGGAGGCGATCCGCATCCAGGCCCAGACCTTCTCCCGCCTGGTCCGCGGCCAGATCCGGGAGACCGTCGGCCCCGCAGAGGGGGAGGACCCGGTCCGCCACTACATCGAGGTCCTCGCCGACAAGACCGGCTCCCTCATCGCCACCTCCGGCCACTTCGGCGCTCTGCTGTCGGGCGCCCCGGCCCCGATCGTCGAGCGCATCACCGGCGCGTGCGAGGCGATCGGCGTGGCCTGGCAGCTCAGCGACGACCTGATCGACGTGGCCGCCACCGCCGACGAGAGCGGCAAGGTGCCCGGCACCGACCTGCGCGAGGGCATCCGCACCCTCCCGGTCCTGCACGTGCTCGCCTCCACCGACCCCGCCGACGCACGCCTGCGCGAGCTGCTGGCCGGTCCGGTCCCCGAGGACCGCGTCGAGGAGGCCCTCGCCCTGCTGCGCGCCAACCCCGCGATGGAGCGCGCCCGCGGCGAGCTGCTCGCCTGGGTCGAGCGCGCCAAGGCCGACATCGCCGGGCTCCCCGACATCCCCGCCAAGACCGCCCTGACGGCCCTGTGCGACTTCGTCGTGGAGCGTACCGGCTAGGCGTCCACGGGCTGCGGTTCCTCGGCTCGCCGGCGGTCTCGGCGGGCCGCGCGGCCCGCTCGGATGCCGTCCCAGGTGAACACGACGAGGGCGAGCCAGACGAGCGTGAACCCGGCCCAGCGGGCCGCGGGCATGGTCTCGCGCACGATGAGCACGCCGATGAGGAACTGCAGCACCGGCCCGATGTACTGCAGCAGGCCGATCATCGACAGCGGGACGCGGATCGCCGCCGCCCCGAAGAACAGCAGCGGGACCGCCGTCACCACCCCGGCCCCGACCAGCAGCAGCGCGTGCGCCCACCCATGATCGCCGAAGGTCCCGGCCCCGCCGGCCTCCAGCACGCCCAGGTACGCCAGGGCGGGCGGGAACAGCACCAGCGTCTCCACGGCGAGGCTCTCGGTGCCGCTGATGTTCACGCTCTTCTTGATCAGGGCGTACGTGCTGAAACTGAAGGCGAGGATCAGCGCGAACCAGGGCAGCCTGCCGTACCCGACGGTGAGCACGACCACGGCGACGGTCCCCATGCCGACCGCGGCCCACTGCCAGGGGCGCATGCGCTCGTGAAAGAGCGTCACCCCGAACAGCACGCTGACCAGGGGCGTGATGAAGTACCCCAGCGCGGCCTCGACCACATGCCCGACGTTGACCGCGTAGATGTAGGTCCCCCAGTTGAACGTGATGCACACGGCCGCGAGCGTGAGCAGCCCGAGCTTGCGCGGCTGGGCGAGCAGCCCCCGCACCCACGACCAGTGCCGCAGCACCGCGAGGACCACGGTGACGAACAGCAGGGACCACACCATGCGATGCGCGAGGATCTCGACGGCGCCGGCGGGCTTCAACAGTGGCCAGTAGAGGGGGAACAGCCCCCAGATCACGTACGCCGCGACGGCATACAAGATCCCACGTCGCGTTTCAGGCATGTAGCCCAGTTTTGCTCCTGTCGCGCTTAACCACAAATTAGTACTTCTTCTCCAATTCTTAAGAGGTTCTTACGCACGGAACATCCGCGACAGCCCGCCGGTTGCACCGGTTAGCGTGCCACCTAGTGTGCATGGGAGGACAAACGATGGGCTGGCTCTTCGGCCGCGACAAGACAACGATGGTGACCCGCGAGGACGCGCTCCCCGGTCGCCCGCACCGCATGGCGGTCCCGGCCCGCCACGCCGTGCTCGACGCCCCCCTCGTGCCGCCCTTCCCCGAGGGCACCGAGATCGCCGACTTCGGCCTGGGCTGCTTCTGGGGCGCCGAGCGCAAGTTCTGGCAGACCCCCGGCGTCGTCTCCACCGCCGTCGGCTACCAGGGCGGCTACACCGAGAACCCGACCTACGAGGAGGTCTGCACCGGCCTCACCGGCCACGCCGAGGTCGTCCGCGTCGTCTTCGACCCCGCCAAGGTCAGCTACGAGGAACTCCTCAAGGTCTTCTGGGAGGCCCACGACCCCACCCAGGGCATGCGCCAGGGCAACGACGTCGGCACCCAGTACCGCTCCGCCATCTACACCCACTCCCCGTCCCAGGAGAAGTCCGCCACCGCCTCCAGAGACGCCTACCAGCAAGTCCTCACCGCCGCCGGCTACGGCCCCATCACCACCGAGATCGCCCCGGCCGGCGAGTTCTACTACGCGGAGGAATACCACCAGCAGTACTTGTTCAAGGTCCCAAACGGCTACTGCGGCATCGGCGGCACCGGCGTCGCCTGCCCCGTCGGCCTGACCTCCGGCGAGGCGTAGGGACGTGCTGCGTTTTGGTCCAGGGGCGGCCGTTTGCTACTTGAAGTAGTAAACTGTCCTCGTGAAGGCGTCAGAGCACGAGTTCGGTCCGGGTGACGGGCCGGCGGAGAAGGTCAGCGTTTCCCTACGGGCGGGGAACATCAGGACCGTCCGGGAGCGGGTGGGGGCCCGGGGCTTTTCCGCCTATGTCGATGCCGCTGTGGAGCGGCAGATCGAGCGAGACCTTCTGGAGGAGGCCCTCCAGGAGAACGAGATCCTCGCCGGACCGATTCCGCAGTCGCTGCGCGACGAGGCGGCGGAGTTGTTCCGGCGCGTCAGGTCCGCCCCTGAACTGCAGGAGGAGCACGAGTGGCCCGCGTCAGAAGCCGGCTGAACGCGGGCACCGTGGTTCTCGACTGTGAAGGGCTGGTGAAGTGGTGCGCGGCCGACCAGCGGGTGACCGCGATCGTGCGTGAGGCGCAGGACAACGACTTCAGGGTCGTCGTGAGCGCGATGACGCCGATCGAGGCGCAGGACGTCCGGGCCAAGGCCGATCGCCTCCGGTGGTATCTGTCCCGGTTAAAGATCGAGCCGGTGACGGAGGAGATCTCGTCGCTGGCGGTGCGCCTTCTGCGCGATGCGCGCCTGCACGGTCACAAATACGCCATCGACGCCGTGGTTGCGGCCACCGCATTGCGCTCGGCGAGGCCGGTCATCGTGCTTACGTCCGATGAGGACGACATGAGCAGGCTGTGCGGGAAGACCGTGCAGGTGGTGGCGGTATGAGGCGCGGGCTGGGAGTTCGGCGACGCCCGGCGGCACGGCCGTCGTCAGGCTGGGGGGACAAGCGTTTGGTTTGACAGCGGCGCGTGCCCGGGGTTGATGGCCCGGCAGGGGCTCGGACGGTTTCTTTGAGCGGGTGCGGGCTCCCGCGCCTGGCGGGATGCCCGCTTTCGGGTGTCGTCCCGCTCCCGTGAGGCTACGGGCGCGTGGACCTCATGTGATCGGCCCGCTCGTGTTCCCGCGGCTTGCGCATGCCGCCCAGGCCGAGCAGGCCCAGCAGCCCGAGCAGGCCCCACAGGCCCCAGCCGCCGCCGCTGCTCTCCTGTCGATCCGGCTGTGGCGCCGAGACGGTCTGGCTCTGTGACACGGTCGCTGGAGCCTCCGCCGACGCCGCGGCCGCAGGAGCGAGCACCAGGAAGAAGGCCATTCCCATGCCGATGAGAGTCTTGCGCATGTGGATCCCCCGATCCGGCGGCCTCACGGCTGTGGAGACCGCCTGCTTGGGTCCCCGGGCCGGTTGCTCCCGGAGACATCCCCCGTATGCGGGTTGATCTCCATTTTTCCTGCTAGGACACACCTACCATCATCCATCACGCCCAAACACGGCACACTCCTCCGCGTACGGCCGCCGTCAGGTCGTGGGACGGGAGGTGGCGTCCGGTGACGGCTTGGGCGACTTCGGCCATCTCGCCACTCGTTTCTCGGTAGTCTCGCGGTGAATTGCCGGAAATTTTGGACCAGTCCACTGACTGCCGACGGTGCGATCTGTGCGGAGAGACGAAGCATGAAAGCCGATATCACGTTCACTGCCGGGCTGGCCGGCTCACTCGCCACGGTCGCCGGGGTCTTACTGGGGGGCGGCTCCGGCGTTGATCGGATGAGCGGAGGGAACGCGGCGGGACTCCAAGGGGTGAGTCTCGCGTCGGCGTCCACGTCCGTGGCGGGCGCGTCGGCTCCGAACGGCGCCGACAGGGTGAGCTGCCCGCGGCCGAACAAGACCGTCGCCGGTGCCGCCGAGCTGCAGAAGGCGATCAAGACGGCTCGTCCGGGGGATGTCATCCAGATGCGGCCGGGCGACTATCGGGGCAACTTCGTCGCCCGGAAGTCGGGCACGCCGGCCAAGCCGATCTTCCTCTGCGGCACCGCCAAGTCGGTGCTGAACGGCGGCAACGTCAACAAGGGGTACGTCTTCCACCTTGACGGGGCCGATCACTGGCGGCTGGTCGGCTTCATCGTGCGCAACGGGCAGAAGGGGGTCATGGCGGACCGGGCCACCGGCGTCGTCATTCAGAACCTGACCGTGCACAACATCGGTCACGAGGGCGTACATCTGCGCAATTTCAGCTCCGACAACACGGTGCAGTACAACAAGATCTATAACGTCGGCCTGAGCAAGGCGAAGTTCGGCGAGGGCGTCTATCTCGGCTCGGCGAAGTCGAACTGGAAGCGCTACTCCGGCGGGCAAATGGACCGTAGCAATGGCAACGTGGTGCGGGGAAATGTGATTCGCGCCACCGCCGAGGCCGTGGACGTCAAGGAGGGCACCAGCGGCGGCCGCATCGTCGGCAACGTCTTCGACGGGTCGGTGATGGGCGGCGACAAGTTGAACGACTCCTGGGTGGACGTCAAGGGCAACAACTACGTGATCGAGGGCAACCGCGGCAAGAAGACGCTGCGGGACGGCTTCCAGACCCACGAGATCATCGACGGCTGGGGCACCGGCAACGTCTTCCGCAAGAACGTCATCGACCTCGCCGGCGGCAAGGGCGTCGGCATCAACGACACCGTCGGCGGCAACACGATCACCTGCGACAACAAGGTCACCGGTGGCCGCCTCACCAACAAGGGCCGCTGCACCTGACGTTCCCGCGAGAGACTCATCGCTCCGGCGGGCCGTACGGTCGCGCATCCGGGCGCCACATGGCGTCCCGGCGCGTGCGCGTGAGCGGCCCGGAGCGGGTCTTCGGGCGGCTCACGCGGCGCCGCAGCGACGCCGGGCTCAGTCGTCGTCGGTGTCGGGGTAGTGGAAGACCTCGTCGAGGGGGACCTTGAAGACGCGGGCGATGCGGAAGGCCATCTCCAGGGACGGGGAGTAGCGGCCCTGTTCGATGGCGATGACGGTCTGCCGGGTCACGCCGATGCGGCCGGCCAGCTCCGCCTGGGTCATCTCGCCGTGCTGGAAGCGCAGGGCGCGGATCGAGTTGGTGACCTTGGTGGGTTTGCCCATGTCAGAAGCCCCGGCGGTGGGCGACGATCTTCACGATCGACGAGGTGAGCGCGGCCAGCACGAAGGCCAGGTAGAGCGTGTTGGCGATCCAGAAGTGCGGCGCTTCGATCATGGCCAGGACGAGGGGGAGGACCGAGGCGATGCTCATGACGAAGAAGCCGACGTACTCGCCGAGGCGGTCGATCTGCTTCTCGCGCTCGTCCTTCGGGCCGACGTCCTTGGGGGAGAGCATCGCGGCCACCATGTGCGCGATGATGTTCAGGACGATCGCGACGCCGACGGCCGTCAGCAACGGGCGCACGTACGCGATCCGGGTGGCGTCCGTGCCCGGCAACTGGGTGAGGACCGAGGTGAAGTAGACCGCCGGCACGACGACGGCGATCACGGCGTAGATCCACGCGCGTTTCTCTTCGAGGGACATGCCCGCTCCATGACGACGGCGACGACGCTGCCAATGTAAAATATTGCCGACATGATGTCAACAATAACTAACAGCACGTCAGGGGCCGCCGAGCGTGGAGACCGGCCCGTGCGGAGCTTTCGGTGTCGTGAGGTGACAGATTTCACAGGGTGTAGGCCGGTGTTATAGGTCACATACCCCCAAATGAGGATGAAGCGACCCTCTAATCTATTATTCGGTCATCCTGAAACGCGGCGGCGAGATTTGCCGCACCAAGCCGGGTGATCTCTCGGCGGAACACGGAGGTGGGAGATGACACTCGGGAATTTGACCGCGCCCGGCGACCTGGAGCGATCCATCCGCCCTGATGAGTTGTTTTTCTCCACCACCGACAACCACGGCCGGATCCGCACGGGCAATTCCGTTTTCGTGCGGATCTCCGGATATTCCATGGAGGAACTCACCGGCGCGCCGCACAGCATCGTGCGTCACCCCGAGATGCCCGCGGGCGTCTTCCGCCTGATGTGGGACCGCCTGCTCGCGGGCCGCCCGGTCGGGGCCTACGTGCTCAACCGCGCCAAGGACGGCGGCCACTACTGGGTCTTCGCCACCATGACGCCCTCGGCCGACGGCTTCCTGTCGGTCCGTGTGGCCCCCGCCGGCCCACTGTTCGCCAAAATCCAGCAGGCGTACCGGTACGTGCTCGCCGCGGAGCGTCACGCGGCCGAGCACGAGGGGCTGAGCCGGCGCGAGGTCGCGCACATCGGCCTGCGGACCCTGGAGGGCCTGCTGGACGAGCTCGGGTTCGGCTCGCACGACGAGTTTCTGGCCGAGGCGCTCACCGGCGAGGTGACGGCGCGCGGCCGGATATGCGCCGCCTACGCGCGGCCGCACGCGCGCGGGCCGATCCGGCAGGTGCTGGCCGGCGCGGAGGCGCTGGAGGGGATGCTGGCCGGGCTGGTGCTGCTGCTGGACGACTACCGGATGTTCAGCGAGCGGCTCGCGCACGCCTCCGGACAGGTGCTGGACGTGGCGCGCAGGCTGGACCGGGCGGTCGCCGCCGCGCAGACCGCGTCCCGGATGGTCGCCGCGACCACGCCGGTGCTGGGCAACGTCGCCGAGGTGATGGCCGGGCCGATGTCCAGCGCGGTGGCGGCGCTTGAGCGGCTGTCGCCCAGGCTCGCCGACCTCCGTGAGAACGTGACCGACCTGCGGTTCCGGATCGCGCTGGCGAGCCTGCACACCGACATGATCGCCTCGTTCGCCGCCGAGGTGGTGGACGGGGAGGCGCCGCCGACCTCGCTGCGCGAGGTGCCGCTGCTCTGCGACGCCGTACAGGACAGCGTCCTGGACATGTCGGCCAGGGCCGGCCAGGTGAACGGCACGCTGCGCGAGATCATCGGCGGGATCGCCGAAGCGGGCGAGCGGCTGCTGGTCTTCCAGCGGTTCCTCGGGCAGTGGCGCATCCTGGTGGGGCGGCACCGCGCCCAGCGGACGCTCGGCGATCTGGTGCAGCCGATCGACGAGGAGCTCTTCGCGAGCTGGAACGCCATGGACATGCTGCGGAAGCTCGGCGAGGAGTTCCGGCGAGCGGTGGTGCCGTTCGACGTGGCGGCGCTGCAGTCGCACGTCGCCAGGATCCGCGCTGAGGTGATCGAGTCCTGATACGCGGCCCCGAGCCCTGAGCGTTGGGTCAGTACGGCAGGCGGCGGCCCGACGGGGTCCGCAGGTCGAGGGGCGGGCGCGGGGTGCGCGGTTTGGGCTTGCGGACGCGGATTCCGGTCTGCGGGGCGGACGCACGCCCGTCAGCGGTGACGGTCATGCCGGGCTTCCGCAGGGGCCCCGGTGCACGGGGACGATCCGGCCGTCGGGAAGCAGGTCCCCGGTGTCCTCGAAGACGACCACTCCGTTGCAGAGCAGTCCCCAGCCCTGCTCGGGATGGAAGGCGACGAGGCAGGCGGCCTCACGATCGGGAGCGTCCGCCGGCGGACACTTCGGCTGGTGATTGCACATGGCTTCGTACCTCGATTTCGCCGGACGACGGCGACTCGTTCACCTGCTGTTCATCTTGCCCCGCCGACCCCGTACAAGGCGACGGGATAAACCCTGGTGGGCACCTGTCTGGACCCCGGGTTCCATCCAGCAGCGTCAAGGGGGGCCGGTCGGGTGCGAGATGCCGCTCTCCCCGTCCGGTCTCGTTGACCTCGTGGGGAACACCCCTTGACCAATTAGTGTAAGCATGTCCAGGGATGTGGTTATTCCATCCCGTTGGTCGTTATGACGGATTTTGCACAACGGGTGGGATCGGCGGTAGCGCCGGGCATCGGCTCCAGGCAGGCGGCCGTCCCTCGGCGGGTGCGCCGCACCTCGCAAGCGCCGAAAGACCCGCGTCGATCGGGGCGTGCGCTCGCTCGCGCGCCCCGATCGACGCGACGGCAAACGAGCCGGGGTCGCCCGGCCACCCCGGAGGCATCCCTTGGTGAACCCTCACCCCGGTGAACTCTCCGACGGACCCGCGCGCACGCCGACCCCGTCTCCTCCGGTGGACCCCCGCACGTTGAGCCCGAAGCGGGTCTTGCGCGGTGCACAGCAGCGCCCTGGGACCTGAGCCGGGTTCCTGTGGGAAACCCGAGCCGTCCCAGGGCCGTCGTTCTGCGGTCAGCCCGCGTCCCCGCGGACGCGGGCAGGTGTCACAGGGCCTTGAGGCCCGCGATGACCTCGCGCAGCAGGCTCGGCTCCGGCATGTTCCCCTGGCTGGGCTGGCGCACCCGGATCAGGCCCTGGTCCCGCAGGTCGGCCAGGAGGATGCGGACCACCGTGAGCGGCATGTCCACCCCCGAGGCCAGGTCCGCCACCGAGATCGGGCGGCGGGCGGCCATCAGGATCCGCATGTGCTCCGGCGACAGCCCGTGGGCCGCCGGCGCCGACAGGCTCGCGACCACCGTCGCCAGCAGATCGAACTGCTCACCCGTGACCCGCGTACGGCCACGCGTGATCGTGTACGGGCGCAGCAGGGGCCCGGCGTCTTCGTCGAGCCAGCGCTCGTCGCTCACGAGGCGTCCCCTCCATTCTGACCGGCACGCCGCCATCCTGCCTGGAACGAGGAGAGCACGTCCCGATGTGGCCTGTCACCATCCTGGCCGTCCCGCACCCCCTGGCCGTTCCGGGGCTGCGAGGCGTCGCGGAGCGGAGTGGTGTTGCGGAGCTGCGGAGCGAGGTTGGCCTGCCGTACCCGACGAGGCAGCCCCGCCGCCCCGTTCCCGCCGTTGGACGCCGCAGGCGCCGCGGACGCCGAGGTGAACGCCGCGGACGAGGCGGACGAGGCGGACGAGGTGGACGCCGCGGACGAGGCGGACGCCGCGGATGTCGCCGACTCCACCGAGACGGCCGTCAGCGGCGGCGCCTTCGCGGCCCCACTGACCGAGGCGGACGTGATCTCGGGCGCCGCGGACGCCGTGACCAGGCGCTCGACAGAGTAATCCGTCTCCTGCCGGGACCCTTTGCCGCCTTCCGGCCCGCCGGTCTCCACCACCAGCTCGCCGGGGATGAGGATGATCGCCGTCGTCCCCCCGTACGGCGAGGGCCGCAGGGAGACGCGGATGTCGTGCCGGGCGGCGAGCCGTCCGACCACGAACAGCCCCAGCCGGTCGCTGTCGGCCAGATCGAACTCGGGCGGGTCGGCGAGCCGCTGGTTGATCTGCTCGTACTCCTCGCGGCTCAGCCCGAGGCCGCGGTCCTCCACCTCGACGACGAAGCCGCGCCCGACGGTGCCGCCGCGCACCTGCACGGTGGTCTTCGGTGGCGAGAAGATCGTGGCGTTCTCCACCAGCTCGGCGACGAGGTGGATGACGTCGGTGACGGCGGAGCCGATCAGCGCCGGGCCCTGCGGCACCACGACGTTGACCCGCAGGTAGTCCTCGACCTCCTCGACGGCGGCGCGGACCACGTCGAAGAACTGGACCGGGTTGCGCCAGCCGCGGGCCGGGACCGCGCCGGACAGGATGATGAGGCCTTCCGCGTGGCGGCGCATGCGGGTGGTGAGGTGGTCGACGCCGAACAGCCCTTCCAGGATCTCGGGGTCGTCGACCTTGCCCTCCAGGCGGTCGAGCATCTGGATCTGGCGGTGCAGCAGCGACTGGTTGCGCCGCGCCAGGTTGAGGAACACCTTGCCGACGCCCTTGCGCAGCTCCGCCTGGCCGACCGCGGCCTCGATCGCCGTGCGCTGCACCATGGTGAACGCGTCGCCGACCCGGTCGATCTCCTTGGTGCCGCCGGCGATCAGGGTGCCGGTCTCGGTGTCGGTGTCGACGTCCTCACCGCGCTTGAGGCGGGCCACGACGCGCGGCAGCCGTTCCTGGGCGAGGTTCAGCGCGGTCTGCTGGAGCTGGATCAGCTCGTCGGCGAGGCGGCGGCCGAAGCGCATCGAGACGAAGACCGTCAGGACGAGGGCGACGACACCGAGCGCGGCGGCCACGCCGATCTGCATGAAGATGGTCGTCGCCGCGGGCACGCTGCGGTCGGAGATCTTCTCGTTGGTGACCAGGCTGAGGTGGTCGAAGCGGAGGATCAGCGCCTCGGTGGTGGCCCGCCAGGTCGCGGCCTCGACCGGCAGCGGCCGGTTGATCCGCACGTTCTTGACCATGCGCCGCTCGACCGCCTCGAAGGCGGTGTAGGTGTCGGTGTTCTGCAGCTCCAGGTACGGCTGCTGCAGCTCCGCGTCGAACTGCTGGAACGCCAGCCCGTAGAGCAGCTTGCGCTGGGTGACCATCTCGGTGAAGGCGGTGTGCTCCTCACCGGTCAGCCGGTTCGCGGCCACCGCGCCGGCGATCAGGGCGGCCTGCTGGCTGAGCGCCTCGCGGGCGCGGCCCAGCGTGGTGGCGGCCTTGGACTGCTCGATCACGTCGAGGTCGGGGACGATCAGCAGCTTGTCGTTGACCCGCTGCGCGTCCTCGATGATCGTGCTGTAGGCCTCGATCGTCTGCAGCCGGGTGAAGTTGCGGCCGTCCACCCGGACCCGGATGTCGGAGAGCCACTTGAGCTGGTCGCGCAGCTCGTTGAGCTGCCAGCGCATGAGCGCCGGGGTGGCCTCCTGGACGTCGGCGGCGAGGGCCTGCCGCTCCAGGGCCGCCAGCGCCTGGTTCGTCTCGACGCGCTGCTGCTGCAACTGCCCGGCCTCGTCGGCGTTGCCGCCGCCGGCGCCCAGCACGGCCAGCGACAGCAGGCGTTCCTCCTGCAGGGCGCCGGTGAGGGTCCGCAGGGGGAGGACCACGTTGTCGAAGACCTTGTTGACACGGAGCAGATCGAGGCCGCGGCTGACGGTGAGGGCCGCTGCGAAGCCCCAGATGGCCACTAAGGACACGACCGGCACCAGCAGAATCGTCAGAAGCTTGAAGCGGATCGAGCGCTTGCGACCGGCCATGCGGTGTTCGCCCCCAGTGCGAGCGATGGTGTGATGTTAATGGCTGTGAAACATTAGCAATGGTCGCGAGTAGGCACTAGGGCCGTCAATTATCAGATTGGCCCCAAATTCCCCTTTGGGGCCAAGAGTCCGTCTCAACTCACGATCATCATCGCGTACGGCTGCCGCCCGGCCGGGTTCGAGCGGGCGAAAACGTGAAGGTGGACCGTTCCCCGTTCGGATCGCCGGACGCCTCGACGGCGCGGGCGTCCGGGATCCGGCGTCGCGACGGCGGGGGCGGGGCGGGGATGGGGACGGCGGAGACGGTGGAGCATTCCGGGCGGATGGTCTCTGATCAGGTGTTTTCCCGTGTGAGCCGATGGCCGGACAGTGCTGCCCGGGCCTCTGCGGGCCCCGCCGTTTCGCGAAAGATGTCCGAAGTATCTGTTCTGTCGATTTAGGGGGACCGGAACCCGTGATCGGCCGTGCCGGCGCCCGCGTTCCGTGAATGTTCATACGCCGAAGATCGGGTGCCGTGGCGTCGGCCCTCGGCGCCGCCGCCGTCCCCCGCGTCGGATCGTCTGGATACAGGTTTGCACTGACTGTCCGGTTGTAAGACAATCAGGTCATGCGTAGTGCTGGACCATGGGCGATCATCGCCGCGGCCGTTCTGTGGGGGACGGCGGGCACCGCCGGAACGCTGGCGATGGCCGGCGGCGTGGACGCGAGTCCGCTCGATCTCGCGGCGGCCCGGCTGGTGATCGGCGGACTGGTGCTCGGGGTGCTGCTCACCGTCGGCGCTCGCGGGCGCGTCCTGCGGACCGGCATGGGGTGGCGGATGCTGTTCGCCACGGTGGCCGTGGTGGCGTACCAGTTGTGCTTCTTCGCGGCCGTCGACCGTACCGGCGTCGCCATCGGCACGGTCGTCGCGATCGGCAGCGGGCCGGTGTTCACCGGGCTGCTGTCCTGGTACTTCGACCGCACCCGGCCAAGCGCCCGCTGGGCCGGGGCGACCGCGGCGGCCATCGCCGGATGCGCGCTGCTCATCGCGGGCGGGGGCGTCGAGGCGGGGCGCGATGTGGTGACGGGCGTCCTGCTCGCGCTGCTGGGCGGACTGCTGTACGCCTATTACGCGGTCACCGCCGCCGGAGCGATCGCCTTGGGCGCGCCGTCCGGCCTGGTCATGGGGCAGATGTTCGGCGGGGGCGCGATCCTGTCCCTGCCGCTGCTGTCCTTCGGCGGCATCGGCTGGCTGAGCGAGCCGTACGGGCTGCTCACCGCCGTATACCTGGGCTGCGCGACCACGGCACTGGCCTACTTCCTGTACGGCAGGGGCCTGCGCACGACCCCGGTGGCCACGGCCGCCACGCTGGCGCTGGCCGAGCCCGCCGTGGCCGCGGTGCTCGGCCTGGTCGTCCTGGGCGAGCGCCTGTCGCCGTCGTCGTGGGCGGGCATGGCCATGCTCGGGCTCGCGCTGGTCGCCGTCGCCCGCTCGACCGCGTCCGCCCCGGAACCGGCGACAGGGCCCGCGACAGAGCGCGCCCCGGAGCCCGCCTTGGGGTCCGGCGGGGAGCCCGGCGCACCGGACGTGAAGGCCGCGGGTGCCGACGTTGACTCGGCGTACCGCTCGGGACAGCCTCGTTCCGGACGATCGGCGACGAAGGGGCAGGCGTGACGCGACCGGGGACGGGGGCCATGGCCGAGGGAACGCGCGGGGCGACGTCCGGGAACGGGACGGGCGGCGCGCGGCCGAAGGGGAGGGGCGCCGGTGGCGTCACGGGCGTCGGCGGGGCGGCGGCTCCGCTGCGGCCGGTGTCCACCGTGGACGCGCTCGCGGCGGCCTTGCGCGACCGTGTGCTCTCCGGCGAGATCGAGCCGGGGACCCCGCTGCCCGAGCAGGAGCTCTCCGCCGCGTACGGCGTGGCCCGCCCCACCGTGCGCGAGGCCCTGGCCGTGCTGGCGCACGAGGGCCTGCTGCGCCGGGAGCGCAACCGCAGCGCGTACGTGCCCGAGGTCACCGTCGCCGACCTGGCCGACCTGATGTTCGTACGCGGACCGCTGGAGGAGCTGATGGCGGGCACCCTCGCCGGGCGGCGCGTCCCCGAGGCGGACCGGGCGCTGGAGGAGATGGCCGCGCTGCCCCCGGACGCCCCCTGGTCGCGCATGGTCGCCGCGCACATGGCCCTGCACGAGGCGATGATCGGCGCCGTGGGCAGCCCCCGGCTGGAGCGGCTGTACGCGTCCCTCGCCGCCGAGACCCGGCTCGGCCTGGTACGCCTGCGCGAAGTGTACGAGGACCGCGACGTGCTGGTGGCCGAGCACCGCGCCCTGCTCGACGCCATCGCCGAAGGCCCCGCCGACGCCGCCCGCCGAGCCGTGCTCGCCCACCTGGAGTGGGGCGCGGGCCGCCACGAGACCGCCTAGCGCCGCGACCGCGTCGCTGCGCCGGGTCCGGCTTGCCGGGCACCCCGGGTGCCCCGGACGCCGCAAACGCCCCGGACGCCTCGGACGCCCCGGACCCTCCGGACATCGCGCCGGCGGGGGCCGAACGGGCGCAGGCCGTAGCAGCGCCGGATCTGGGCGAGCGGGAGGGCGTTCTTGACGACGACCCCGGCGGACCAGCCGAGGGCGGCGCCGAAGGCGCCGTGGGCGGGGACGAGCAGCAGGTCGAGCAGGACCGTCACGCCGGTCGCCGCGGCGATGCCGGCCAGGCTCGCCGTGGTGCGCCCCGCCGCGACGAGCGCCACGTCGGCCATGCCGCAGGCGCTCGCGAACATCATCGTGGCCGCGAGCACGATCGCGACGCCCGCGCCCTCGGCGTACCCCTGGCCGAAGACCTCCAGTAGCACCGGGGCGAGCGCCGCGTAGCCGAGCCACACCGGCCAGGTGATCAGCACCAGCCACCGGGTGGTCCGCCGGTAGAGCGCCTGCGCGCGCGCCAGGTCGCCGTCGGCGAGGGCGCGGACCAGCGCGGGCTGCGCCGCCTGCGCGAGCCCCTGCCCGGCGAGCTGGCCGAGCACCTTGAAGCGGGTCGCGGCGGTGTACACGGCCGCCTGGGCGGGTCCGGCGAGCATGGCCACGATCACGATGTCGAGCCGCTGGAACACGTTCTGCACGGCCGATCCCAGCGAGCGCGGGCCCGTGTGCCGCCAGAACTCCCCGGCCGCCCCCCGCCGGTACGGCTCCCGCCGCACCCTGCGGCCCAGCCAGACCGCGGCCGCCGCCGCCACGGGCAGGTAGGGCAGCGCCCACGCGGCCACCAGCCAGGGCACGGGGTCGCCCGCCGACGCCGAGGCTGCGCCGTGGGACCACCACAGGGCGACGGCGGCGACGAGCCCGAACTGCCCCGCCGGCTGCAGCACGCCGCCGAGCCAGACCGTGGGCCGCATCGACCCCAGCCCCCGGCTCGCCCCCGTCAGGACATCGGCGAGCACGATGACCGGAAAGGCCACGGCGAGCAGTCGCACGGCGGCGAGCAGGCCGCCGGCGACGTCGCCTTGAGGCGACGGCGAAACCACGGAATCCGGGGCGTCGTGCCCGGATCCGCTCATCGGCGGTTGTGGTCCGACCGAAAGGTGGGCCAGGCCGTCCAGGCGCAAGGCGCCCCCGGGTAAGAGGACGGCAATGGCGATGACCAGCGATGTCAGGACGACGGGGAGAAGAGCGGCCAGGAGATATGACCAAATCGCCCTGTTATGTCCCTCGTGATGCCTCGCCGCGAAATAAATCAGCCCGTTAGAGGCATCCAGTCGGACAATTCCTGCCAGCATCAGACAGACGGCCGTAAGAGCGAAGAACCGCCCCGCGGTGTCCGTGTCGAACGCGCGCGTCACCGCCAACGCCATCAGGAACTGGGAAACCGCCCCGGCCCCCGCCCCGGCCAATCCCGCGATGCCGCGCCTCTTGACCCGGCGAATCTCCGCCGCCTCCCCGACCACTCGCCCAGCGTATCCACCCGATCACCCCAAGCGACCGGAATCGTGTCCGGGACGGTCAACTTATGGTCCGTCCGGATGTAGCTTCTGCGGCTGTATGGTGACTTCCCTTGCACCTGACGCCCGGATGTCGTCACAATCGCGCCCATGCACGGCAACTCAGTGCCGGATTCCTACGTGTACGTCACGGAGGAGGGTGTGACCCGCCACTACGCGGACGGCAGCGTAGAAGCCCTCGCGTGGGAGGATGTGGTCGAGGTACGCGTAGAAGGCGTCACCGAGTCCGACGCCCTTATCGTCCTGTTGGACCGGGACGGCGAAGGGTGTGTCGTGCCGAAATCGGCGACGGACGCCACCTTTCTCGCCCGGCTGCGCTACCTGCCCGACTTCGACCTCGACCGGCTGAGCGCCGCCGTCGAGTCCGCCGGAGAGGGGCGTGTGGTCGTGTGGCGCAGCCCCGACCCCCCGGCCCCCCTCCCGGACCTGGAGTACGACTGAACCGCTCCGTACGCCGCCGCCAGGTCGGCTGAGCGGGCGGGCAAGCGTCGTGGGCGGTCAGGCTCCGTGACGGCCCTCGCCTGCGCGGAAGCGCTCGACGCCGCCGAGGCCGCCGTCCCGCAGGGTCGCCATGCCGTACCGGAACTCGGCGGCGAGCGCCTCGGCCTCGGACAGTCCCTCCTGCTCCAGCGCCGACAGGCGGTCGTTGCGCAGGCAGGTCTGCGGCAGGGCGGCGAGCGCGGCGGCCAGCTCCTCGGCCGCCGCCCGCGCCCGGCCGGGCGGGACGACCCGGTCGACCAGACCGATCGCCAGGGCCTCCGGCGCCGGTACGGCCCGCCCGGTGAGGATCAGGTCCATGGCGCGGCCGGCGCCGATCAAACGCGGCAGCCGTACCGTGCCGCCGTCCACCAGGGGCACGCCCCAGCGGCGGCAGAACACGCCGAAGACCGCGTCCTCGGCCGCCACCCGCAGGTCGCACCAGATGGCCAGTTCCAGCCCGCCCGCGACCGCGTGCCCCTCCACGGCCGCGATCACCGGTTTGGACAGCCGCATCCGGGTCGGCCCCATCGGCCCGTCGCCGTCGGGGGAGACGCGGTTGCCGCGCTCGGTGCCGATCGCCTTCAGGTCGGCCCCGGCGCAGAAGGTGCCTCCCGCGCCCCACAGCACCGCCACGGAGGCGTCGGGGTCGGCGTCGAACTCGCGGAAGGCCCGGGCGAGTTCGCGCGCCGTCGGCCCGTCCACGGCGTTACGGACCTCGGGCCGGGACAGCACGATCGTGCTCACCGGTCCCGAACGTTCGACTGTTATCTTCGTCACAGCATCCTCCCACAGCAGTGAGTCCGTAATAAGGGAATTTGAGGAAAACATCCTCTTAATCCCCGTCAACCGCGCCCCCGTTGCCCGCTCCCCGCTTCCCGTCAACCCATGGCGAGCCGAATACTTCGGCCGAATGTGGACATTGCTAGCTATTCCCCAGTGCCAGGAGTGATCTCTAAGATTTCTCAGGGAACCCGGCTCCCGTGCGACACAAGTGTCAGGCGTCAACCAAGGGGACTGAACGTGCGTCAGTAGTCTGCATGGTTCTGACCACAGGGTGGGGAAGTGGCATGAGGGTGGGGTTGGAGGCGCGCGCGGCCACGCGCCTCAGAGGTGACCCGAAAACGCCGTCGAGTATTTGGACGCGCGCTTATGCGCGGGTTTTAGTTCTGGGCGACGTCGCCTGCGCGATGATCGCCTGCGAGGTGGTGCTCGGTACGCGATTATGGCTGGGGGCCTTCATCCCCTGGCCGGAGGTGCTGTTCGGTTTCGGCCTCGCCGCGGCGTGGCCCGGCGCGCTGGGCATGGCCGGCGCGTACGGCAAGCGGGTGCACGGCGAGGGGTCCGACGAGTTCCGCGCGGTCTTCAACGGCGGCGTGAGCCTCACCGCCGCGGTGGCGATCGGCGCGTACGCGACCCAGACCCTGCTCGCGCGCAGCTTCGTGATGGGCATGATGCCGCTGGCCACCCTGCTGACGCTCGTCTTCCGGCATCGCATGCGACGACGCCTGCACCAGCGCCGGATGGAAGGGGAGTACATGCGCCGCGTCGTGGCCGTCGGGCACCGCGAGTCCGTCATGGACCTGGTGATCCAGTTCCGGCGGCAGCCGTACCACGGGATGAACGTGGTGGCGGCGTGCCTGCCCCCCGGACGGGTGCCGCCGGACGGCGAGGCCGGCGTGCCCCCCGAGGCGGAGCCCGGGACGGGACGCGACGCGATGGCGGACGTGCGGCTGGACATCGACGGCGTGCCGGTGCTCGGCGACTTCACCCGCGTGGCCGAGGTGGTCGACAAGGTGTCGGCGGACGCCGTCGCCGTGCTCGCCTGCCCGGAGCTGGACGGCGCCGCGCTGCGCCGCCTCGCCTGGAGCGTGGAGCCCAAGGGCACCGACCTGTTCGTCGCCCCCGCGCTGATGGACGTGGCCGGGCCGCGCACCAGCATCCGCCCGGTGGCCGGCATGCCCCTGCTGTACGTCGAGCACCCGGCGTTCGACGGCATGCGCGGCATGGTCAAGAGCGTCTTCGACAAGGTGGTGGCGGTGCTCGCGCTGGCGGTGCTGGCGCTGCCCATGCTGGTGATCGCGATCGTGATCCGTTCGACGAGCCCGGGGCCTGCGCTGTTCCGGCAGACCCGGATCGGCCGGGACGGGCGCGAGTTCCAGGTGCTGAAGTTCCGCACCATGGTCGCCGACGCCGACAAGCTGAAGGACACGCTCGCGGACGAGAACGAGTCCGACGGGCTGCTTTTCAAGATTAGGAACGATCCAAGAGTGACCCGCGTCGGCGCCTACCTGCGCCGTTACTCGATCGACGAGCTGCCGCAGCTGCTCAACGTGCTGCGCGGCGAGATGTCCCTGGTGGGCCCCCGGCCGCCGCTGCCGGAGGAGGTCGCCCGCTACGGCAGCGACGTGCGCCGCCGCCTGGTGGTCAAGCCCGGCATGACCGGCCTGTGGCAGGTCAGCGGCCGCTCGGACCTGAGCTGGGAGGAGTCGGTACGGCTCGACCTGCGGTACGTGGAGAACTGGTCGCTCATCCTGGACCTGCAGATCCTGTGGAAGACCTGGGGCGCGGTGACCCACGGGGAAGGGGCCTACTGACGTGAAGGCGCTCGTCCTCGCGGGCGGTTCGGGAACCCGGCTGCGGCCGATCACCCACACCTCCGCCAAACAGCTCGTGCCGGTGGCGAACAAGCCCGTGCTCTTCTACGGCCTGGAGGCCATCGCCGCCGCCGGCATCCGCGACATCGGCATCGTCGTCGGGGACACCCACGCCGAGATCCGGGAGGCCGTGGGCGACGGCGCCGCCTTCGGCCTGCGGGCCACCTACCTGCGCCAGGACGCCCCGCTCGGGCTCGCGCACGCGGTGCTGATCGCCCGCGACTACCTCGGCGACGACGACTTCGTCATGTACCTGGGCGACAACTTCATCGTCGGCGGCATCGCCGACATCGTCGCCCGGTTCGCCCGCGAGCGGCCCGCCGCCCAGATCATGCTCACCAAGGTCGCCGATCCCCGCCAGTTCGGCGTCGCCGAGCTGGACGCCGAGGGCAGGGTGATCGGGCTGGAGGAGAAGCCGCTCGAACCCAAGAGCGACCTCGCCCTCGTCGGCGTCTACCTGTTCACCCCCGAGGTGCACGAGGCGGTGGCCGGGCTCACCCCGTCGGGGCGCGGCGAGCTGGAGATCACCGACGCGATCGGGTGGCTGATCGCGTCCGGGCGGCGGGTGGAGTCCACGATCATCTCCGGGTACTGGAAGGACACCGGCAACGTCGAGGACATGCTGGAGGTCAACCGGCTCGTGCTGGAGTCGGTCGAGCCGCGCGTGGCCGGGCGGGTCGATGCCGCGAGCCAGGTGATCGGCCGGGTGGTGATCGAGCCGGGCGCGGTGGTGGAGCGCTCGCGCATCGTCGGCCCGGTGATCGTCGGCGCGGGGGCGCGGATCGCCGACAGCTACGTCGGGCCGTTCACCTCGGTCGCCGCCGGATGCCTGATCGCCGACAGCGAGATCGAATATTCGATCATGATGCCGCGCGCCGCCATCTCCGGGGTTGCCCGCATCGGGGCCTCCCTCATCGGCCACGACGTCGAGGTCACCCGCGCCCCCGGCACGCCGCGCTCCCACCGATTGGTGCTCGGCGACCACAGCAAGGTGCAGATCAGCTCCTAACCCCGGCCATCCCCTCCGGCCGCCCCTCACCACAACGGCATATCCCCCTTGTCAGGAGAACCCCCCATGAGAATCCTGAAAGGCCGAGCATGAAGGTCCTCGTCACGGGCGGGGCCGGATTCATCGGCTCGCACTTCGCCCGCGCCCGGGTCGCCGCCGGAGACACGGTCACCGTGCTCGACCGGCTCACCTACGCCGGCAACCTCGCCAACCTGGAGCCGGTGGCGGGCCGGCACGACTTCGTGCACGGCGACATCTGCGACGCCGGGCTGCTGGCCCGGCTCGTCCCCGGGCACGACCTGGTGGTCAACTTCGCCGCCGAGACGCATGTGGACCGCTCCATCGACGGCGCGGCCGAGTTCGTGCGCACCAACGTGCTGGGCACGCAGACGCTCATGCAGGCGTGCCTGGAGGCGGGCGTGCCCCGGGTCGTGCAGGTGTCCACCGACGAGGTCTACGGCACGATCGACGAGGGGTCGTGGACCGAGGAGTCGCCGCTGCTGCCGCGCTCGCCGTACGCGGCGGCGAAGGCCGGGGGCGATTTGATCGCGCAGGCGTACGCGATCACCCACGGGCTGCCGGTGTCGATCACCCGCTGCGGCAACAACTACGGCCCGCACCAGTACCCCGAGAAGATCATTCCGCTGTTCGTCACGAACCTGCTGCGCGGGCGCAAGGTCCCCCTGTACGGCGACGGCGGCAACGTGCGCGACTGGATCCACGTCACCGACCACTGCCGCGCCATCGACGTGGTCGCCAGCCGCGGCGAGCCCGGCCTGGTCTACAACATCGCGGGCACGGCCGAGCTGACCAACCGGGAGCTCACCAAGCGCATCCTGGCCGCCCTCGGGGCCGGCTGGGACATGGTCGAGCACGTCCCCGACCGCAAGGGCCACGACCGGCGCTACTCGCTCGACGACTCCCGGCTGCGCGCCCTCGGCTACCGGCCCGAGATCGGCTTCGACGAGGGCCTGGCCGAGACGATCGCCTGGTACGTCGACAACCCGGCCTGGTGGCGGGCGGCGGTCCGATGAGATGGCTGATCACCGGGGCGCACGGCATGCTCGGCGCCGAGCTCGTCGCGCACCTGCGCACGCTCGCCGGCGAGCAGGTGGCCGCGCTCGACCGGGGCCGCCTGGACGTGCGCCTGCCGGGGCCCGTCGCCAGGGCCATCGACCTGCACCGGCCGGACGTGCTGGTCAACTGCGCCGCGTGGACGGCGGTGGACACCGCCGAGGAGTTCGAGGCCGACGCGCTGGAAGTGAACGGGCACGCGGTGCGGGTGCTCGCCGAGGCGTGCGCGAGGCAGGGCGTCCGGCTCATCCAGCTGTCCACCGACTACGTGTTCGACGGGGCGGCGCGGGAGCCGTACCGGGAGGACGCCCCGCCGAACCCGGTGGGCGCGTACGGGCGCGGCAAGCTGGCCGGGGAGCGGGCGGCGTTGGAGCACGGCCACCACGTGGTGCGCACGGCCTGGCTGTACGGCGCGCACCGGGGCAACTTCGTGCGCACCATGATCAGGCTCGCCGGGGCGCGCGACACCGTCGCCGTCGTGGACGACCAGGTGGGGCAGCCGACGTGGTCGGCCGACCTGGCCGCCCGGATCGTCGACCTCGCCCGCGCCGACGCCCCGCCGGGCGTCTACCACGGCACCAACGCGGGCCACACCACCTGGTACGGCTTCGCCCGGGAGATCTTCGCGGCCCTCGGCCTCGATCCCGGCCGGGTCCGGCCGATCAGCACGGCCGAGCTGTCCCGCCCCGCGCCGCGACCGGCGTACAGCGTGCTCGGCCACGACGGCTGGGCCCGCGCGGGGCTGCCGCCGATGCGGCACTGGCGGGAGGCGTTCCACGCCGCCTGGCCCCACCTGCGCCCACCCGACGAGGTCCCGGCGGACGCACGGCGGACGGGGGCGGTACGATGATCTTCCAACCGACGATCTCGCATCCGCTGATCTCGCATCCGCTGATCTCGCAACCGTGGCCGGTGGTTGAGCGGCCGACGGTTCCGTGCCCGACGGCTCCCCGCCGGGTGAACCGGGCGGTCCCCTCCCTATCCCTGGCGAGGGCGGCCGCGCAGCTCGCGGTAGAAGTCGACGCAGGTCTGGTACGCCGGAAGCAGCCCGGCCGCCCGCGCCTCCTCCAGCGAAGGGGCCTTGGCGTCCTTGTCCGACAGCACCGGCTCGACGTCCAGCGGCCAGTCGATGCCGACCTCGGGATCGAGCGGATGGATGCCGTGCTCGCGCTCCGGCGTGTAGGGCCGGGAGCACAGGTACGTGACCGTCGCCTGGTCGCTGAGCGCGAGAAAGGCGTGCCCGAGCCCCTCGGCGATGTAGAGGCCGCGCCGCGAGACGGCGTCGAGCCGTACCGCCTCCCAGCGGCCGAAGGTCGGCGACCCGGTGCGCACATCCACCACCACGTCGAGGATCGCCCCCGACACGCAGGTGACGTACTTGGCCTGCCCGGGCGGCACGTCGGCGAAGTGCACGCCGCGCAGCACCCCTCGGGCCGAGACCGAGCAGTTGACCTGGGCGAGGTCGAGCCCGTGCCCCACCGCGTCGTGCAGTTCGGCGGCCCGGAACGCCTCCCAGAACATGCCCCGAGGGTCGGTGTGGACGCGGGGTGTGTAGCACCAGGCACCGTCGATGCCGAGGGGATCCATGGGCCGAAGCATGCCACAACGACCACCCACCCCACGGACATTTCGCCCGCTGACCATCCGGTTACCACCAACCCACCCATGTGCCCCCTTCATCGAGCAGGGAGTGACCTGTGACGTTATGTCGGTTATGTGGCTCGACGAACCTGTCGAGCGTCGTCGATCTCGGCGCGACGCCGCCGTGTGAGAGCTTCCTCACCGCCGAGCAGCTCGACGAGCCCGAGGTGACCTACCCCCTGCACCTGCGGGTCTGCGCCGACTGCCGCCTGGCCCAGCTCCCGCCGCTGATCACGCCGGAGGAGACGTTCACCGAGTACGCCTACTTCTCCTCCTACTCGACGAGCTGGGTGGAGCACGCCCGCCGGTACGTGGACGAGACGATCGCGCGGCTCGGCCTGTCCGGCGACGCGTTCGTGGTCGAGGTCGCCAGCAACGACGGCTACCTGCTGCGGCACGTGGTCGAGCGCGGCCTGCGCTGCCTGGGCGTCGAGCCGGCGGCGAACGTCGGGGCGGCGGCGCGCGAGCGCGGCGTGCCGACGCTCACCGCGTTCCTCACCCCGCAGACCGGCGCCGCGGTGCGCGCCGAGCACGGCCCCGCCGACCTGGTGGTCGCCAACAACGTGTACGCGCACATCCCGGACGTGGTGGGCTTCACCCAGGGCCTGCGCGCGCTGGTCGCCGACGACGGCTGGGTCTCGATCGAGGTGCAGCACCTGCTCACGCTGATGGAGCTCAACCAGTTCGACACGATCTACCACGAGCACTTCCAGTACTACACCGTCGCCTCCGCGCGACGCGCCCTGGCCGGCGGCGGCCTGACGCTCGTGGACGTCGAGACGCTGCCCACGCACGGCGGCTCGATCCGCCTCTGGGCCCGGCCCGAGGGCGCCACGGACGGCGAGCCGAGCGCGCGCATGACCGCCGTGCTCGACGCGGAGAAGGCCGCCGGGCTGCATGACGCGTCCGGATACGCCGGGTTCGCCGCCCGGGTCGCCCGGGTGCGGCGCGAGCTGCTGGGCTTCCTGATCGAGGCGGCCGAGCAGGGCCGCACGGTCGTCGGGTACGGCGCGCCGGGCAAGGGCAACACCCTGCTCAATTACTGCGGCGTACGCCCCGACCTGCTGCCGTACACGGTGGACCGCAACCCCTACAAGCACGGCAGGTTCACCCCCGGGGCGCGCATCCCGATCCTGCCGCCCGAGCGCATCGCCGCCGACCGGCCCGACTACGTGCTGGTCCTGCCGTGGAACCTGCGCGAGGAGCTCGTCGCCCAGCTCTCCTACGTGCGGGACTGGGGCGGTCGCCTGGTGTTCCCCATCCCCGGTTTGGAGGTGATCTCGTGAAGGTCGTCCTGTTCTGCGGCGGCTACGGCACCCGCATGCGCTCCGGCACCCCCGGCGACGTGCCCAAGCCCATGCAGCTCGTCGGCCCCCGCCCGCTGATCTGGCATGTGATGCGGTACTACGCCCACTTCGGGCACAAGGAGTTCATCCTGTGCCTGGGGTACGGCGCGCACCACATCAAGGAGTTCTTCCTCAACTACCAGGAGACGACCTCCAACGACTTCGTGCTGCGCGAGGGCCGGGTCGAGCTGCTGTCCACCGACATCTCCGACTGGTCGATCTCGTTCGTGCAGACCGGCATCTCCTCCCCGATCGGGGAGCGGCTGCGCCGGGTCCGCGACCACCTCGACGGCGAGGAGATGTTCCTCGCCAACTACGCGGACATCCTCACCGACGCGCCGCTGCCGCAGATCATCGAGCGGTTCTCCGCGTCCGACGCGGGCGCCTCGATGATGGTGGTGCCGCCGCCCGGCACCTTCCACTGCGTCGACGTGGGCGAGGACGGCCGGGTCGGCGCGATCGTGCCGGTCGCCGAGATGCCGCTGTGGGTCAACGGCGGCTACTTCGTGCTGCGCCAGGAGATCTTCGAGCACATCCCGGAGAACGGCGACCTCGTCGCCGACGGCTGCGCCCAGCTGGCCAAGCGGGGGCGGCTGCTCGCCTACCGGCACTGCGGCTACTGGCGGCCGACCGACACCGTCAAGGAGCGGCTCGCGCTGGACGAGGCGTACTCGCGCGGGGATCGGCCGTGGGCGCTGTGGGAGCGGGTGGGCGCATGATCGGGCTTCGGCCGTACCGGCGGGAGGCGAACGGGCCGGGCACCGACGCGGCGGGCGGGCGAGGGCTGCGGGCGATCGCCGCGCTCGCCGCGCACTGCGACGACCTCGCGATCGGCGCGGGCGGCACGCTGCTGACAGTCTGTGCGAGCCATCCGGGCATCCGGGTGGACGCGCTGGTGCTGTCCGGCGGCGGCACCGAGCGCGAGGACGAGGAGGCGGCGGCGCTCGCGGACTTCTGCCCGGGGGCCGACCTGCGGCTGACCGTGCTCAAGCTGCCCGACGGCCGGCTGCCCGCGCACTGGGACGAGGCCAAGGCGGCGGTGGAGGAGCTGCGCGCCCGCACCGACCCCGACCTGCTGCTCGGGCCGCACCCCGGCGACGCCCACCAGGACCACCGGGGACTCGCGAAACTCGTGCCGACCGCGTTCCGCGACCATCTCGTGCTCGGTTACGAGATCATCAAGTGGGACGGCGACCTCGGCCGCCCCTCCGTCTACCAGCCGCTCGATCCGGACGTGGCCGAGGCGAAGGTCGCGCTCCTCGAACGGCACTACCCCTCACAACGTGGACGCGCGTGGTACGACCGCGAGGCGTTCCTCGGGCTGGCCCGTATCCGGGGCATCGAGTGCCACGCCCGATACGCCGAGGCGTTCCACGTCGCCAAGCTCACGCTCGACCTGAGATCAGGAGGCTGACCCACATGCGCGTGCTGCTCACCGGGCACCAGGGCTACCTGGGCACGGTCATGAGCCCGGTGCTCGCCGCGGCCGGACACGAGGTGATCGGCCTCGACTCCGGCCTGTTCGCCGACCGCGTGCTCGGCCCTGTGCCCCACGACCCTCCGGGGTTCGCCGTGGACCTGCGGGACGTCACCCCGGACATGCTCGCCGGGATGGACGCCGTGATCCACCTCGCCGCGCTGTCCAACGACCCGCTCGGCGCGCTCGCCCCCGAGCTCACCTACGCCATCAACCACCACGCGGCGGTACGGCTCGCCCGCCTGGCCCGCGACGCCGGCGTGCGCCGCTTCCTGTACGCCTCCACCTGCTCGGTCTACGGCGCCTCCGGCGAGGACCTGGTCGATGAGGACGCGCCGCTGCGGCCGGTCACGCCGTACGCGGTGTCGAAGGTCCGGGTCGAGGACGACCTGGCCGAGCTCGCCGACGACGACTTCAGCCCGGTGTTCCTGCGCAACGCCACCGCGTTCGGCTTCTCGCCGCGGCTGCGCGCCGACATCGTGCTCAACAACCTCGTCGGGCACGCGGTGCTCAGCGGCGAGGTGCGGGTGCTGTCGGACGGCACGCCGTGGCGCCCGCTCGCGCACGCGCTGGACATCGCCGAGGCGTTCCTGCTCGCGCTCGACGCGCCGCGCGAGGCGGTGCACGCCACCGCGTTCAACGTGGGCACGGAGCAGAACAACCTCACCGTCGCCGAGATCGCCGCCGAGGTGGTGGAGGCGGTGCCCGGCTCGCGCCTGGTCATCACCGGCGAGACGGGGGCCGACCCGCGCTCGTACCGGGTGGACTTCTCCCGCATCCGGCGCGCGCTGCCCGGGTTCGCCCCCCGCTGGACGGTGAAGGCCGGGGCGGTCGAGCTGTACGACGCCTACATCGGGTTCGGGCTGACCAGGCACGGCTTCGAGCGCGACTTCACCCGGCTGGCCCGGCTCGCCGACCGGCGTACCGAGGGCGGCGTGGGCGAGGACCTGCGGCCCCGGGAGGGGGCGTGAGCGGGAACCCGAGCGCCGCGAGCGTCCCGGGCGTCCTGGGGGCCGCCGAGGAGCCGGGGGAGATGCACGCGCTGGTGGAGCGGCTCTATCCGTTGTGCCGCAGCATCACCGGCGACGGCGTGCGCCGTACCCTGGAGATCATCTCGGCGGAGGTGCCGCTGGAGGTGCGCGAGGTGCCGACCGGGACGCCGGTGCTCGACTGGACGGTGCCCAAGGAGTGGAACATCCGCGACGCCTACGTCAAGGACGCGTCGGGGCGGCGGGTGATCGACTTCAACGCGTGCAACCTGCACGTGGTCGGCTACAGCGTGCCGGTGGCGGCGGTGCTGCCGCTGGCACAGCTGCGCGAGCGGCTGCACACGCTGCCCGACCAGCCCGATCTCATCCCCTACCGGACGAGCTACTACGCCGAGACCTGGGGCTTCTGCCTGAGCGCGAACGCGCTGGCGGCGCTGCCCGACGGCGACTACGAGGTGCGGATCGACTCCACGCTCGCCGACGGGCACCTCACCTACGGCGAGCACGTGGTGCCCGGCCAGGTCGAGGACGAGGTGCTGGTCTCCTGCCACGTGTGCCACCCCTCGCTCGCCAACGACAACCTGGCCGCGATCGCGGTGGCGACGCGGCTCGCGCGGCGGCTCGCGGCCGGGACCGACGGCGCGGGCGGGGGGCGGCCGTGGTACACCTACCGCTTCCTGTTCGCGCCCGGCACGATCGGGGCGATCACCTGGCTGGCGCGCAACCGCGACCGCGTCGAGCGCGTCAGGCACGGTCTGGTGCTCGCCTGCGCCGGGGATCGGGGCTCGCTCACGTACAAGCGCAGCAGGCGCGGCGACGCCCCGATCGACCGGGTCGCGCAGTACGTGCTGCGCTCGTCCGGGCGGCCGCACACGGTCGTGGACTTCTCGCCGTACGGCTACGACGAGCGGCAGTACTGCTCGCCCGGGTTCAACCTGGGCGTGGGCTCGCTCACCCGCACCCCGTACGGCGGATATCCGGAATATCACACGTCGGGGGACAACCCGGACTTCGTGACCGAGGAGGCGATGCGCGACACCCTCGACGCCTGCTGGGAGATCATGCGGATCCTCGACCGCGACCGACGCTACGTCAACCTCAGCCCGTACGGCGAGCCGCAGCTCGGCCGCCGCGGCCTGTACGACTCCCTCGGCGGGCGAAGCGACACCAAACAGGCCCAGATGGCGATGCTCTGGGTGCTCAACCTGTCCGACGGAGAGCACGGCCTGCTCGACATCGCCGAGCGGTCCGGCCTCCCCTTCGATCTCGTGGCGGACGCGGCGCGGGCGCTGTGCGACGCCACCCTGCTGGAACCGGTCAAACAATGGTAGAAGTCATGCCGCGGCGCACGGGCGGCCTCGGCCTTCGCGTCGGCGACGTCGTGGAGGTCCGCAGCGAGGAGGAGATCCTCGCCACCCTCGACGAGAAGGGCGAACTGGACGGCCTGCCCTTCATGCCGGAGATGCTGAGGTTCTGCGGGCGGCGCCTCACCGTCCACAAGGTGGCGCACAAGCTCTGCGACACGATCAGCCGCAGCGGCCTGCGCCGCATGGACAACGCCGTCCATCTCACCGGCGCGCGCTGCGACGGCGCGTTCCACGGCGGCTGCCAGACCGCCTGCTCCCTCTACTGGAAGGAGGCCTGGCTCAAGCGTGTGGAGCCGGGGCAGGACCTGTCGCCCGGGGGCCGGGCGGCGGAGGGGGTGAACGGGGTCCCGCGTCCGGCGACGGCCGTGACGCCGCCGCGGCCGTCGGTCCCGGCGCCGGGGAGGGATTCGGCGGGGCGGTCCGGCCAGGCCGGTGCCCCCAGTGCCTCCGGCGCGCCCGGCGACCTCGCGGCGGGCCGGCAACTGCTGCCCCTGCTGGAGGCCGCCACCCGCAAGGAACCCGGGCCGGACGGCGAGGAGCGCTACTCCTGCCAGGCCACCGAACTGCTCCGCGCGGCCCCGGTCTGCCTGCCGTTCCGCGACGTACGCCAGTACGTGACGGACGTGCGCACCGGCAACGCCGGCGTGCTCGCGACGCTGCGCGGCATCCTCATCGGCCTGTTCAACCGGTACCAGCACCTGAGCACGCGCGTGCTGCCCCGGCCGCTGCGCATCAAGGGGGGCCTGCGCTGGGGGTTCGTCAAGGGCGGCGCGACCGGCCCGACCCCGAGCGCCCGCCTCGACCTGCGGCCCGGCGAACTGGTCCGGATCAAATCCAAGGAGGAGATCCTCGCCACGCTCAACGCGGACCTGCTCAACCGCGGCATGGGCTTCGAGGAGGAGATGGCCCGGTACTGCGGCCGGACCGCCCGGGTGGTGGCCCGCGTCGATCGCTGCATCGACGAGCGGACCGGCCGGATGCTGCGGATGAAGAACCCCTGCATCATCCTCGACGGCATCGTCTGCGCGGGCGTCTACAACCTCAACTGCCCCCGCGAGTTCGTCCCGTTCTGGCGGGAGATCTGGCTCGAACGCGTTCCCGAGCCCGGCCGTACGGCCCGGCCCGGCGGCCCCGATGCGGCGCGAACCGGCCGATGAGCGCCGAGATGGGCCACAACGAGAGCGCCGCCACGGCCGGGGACGCGTCGGCGACCACGGACACGGCGGGGGTGGCGGCCACGGCGGGGGTGGCGGCCACGGCGGGGGTGGCGGACACGGACGCGGACGCGCCGGCGGCCGGGGACCCGGCGGCTGGAGACGCCGCGTCCGGCGCGGTGGGCGCGATCGGGCGCAAGGCCGGGCGGGGGCTGCGGTGGAGCCTGCTCGGCAACGTGGTGATGAAGGCCGGGTCCTTCATCGTGAGCCTGGTGCTCGTGCGGCTGCTCGCGCCCGGGGACTTCGGCGTCTACGCGGTCGCGCTCGCCGCGACCCAGTTCGTGATGACGATCAAGGATGTCGGGATCATCGCGGCGACCGTGCAGTGGCGGGGGCGGCTGGAGGAGATGGCGCCGACCGCGACCGTGCTGGCGCTGGTGTCGGCGACCTCGCTGTACGGGGTGTTCTGGGTGGGCGCGCCGGCGTTCGCCGCGATGGCCGGCACCCCGGACGCCGCCCCGGTGGTGCGCATCCTCACCGCGGTGATCCTCGTGGAGGGCTTCACCGCCGTCCGCAGCGGCGTGCTCATGCGCGAGTTCCGGCACGACCGGCTCACCGGGGCGATCCTGGCGGGCTTCGTGATGAACGCCGCCGTGGCGATCACGCTCGCCGCGGGCGGGGCCGGGCCGTACAGCTTCGCCTGGGGGCAACTCGCGGGGGCGGTGGTGACCGGCGTGCTGATATTCGTGTCGGCCGGGGTGCCGTTCCGGCTGCGCGTGGACCGGGCGATCGCCGTGCGGCTGCTGCGGTTCGGCCTGCCGTCGGCGGCCGGGACCGGCCTGGAGGCGGTGCTGCTGAACGTCGGCTACGTCATCGTGGGCGCGGTGCTGCACAAGGAGCTGCTCGGCTTCTACCTGCTCGCGTTCAACGTGTCGAGCTGGGTGCCGGGGCTGGTCGGGACCGCGATCCGCTACGTGTCGATCCCCGGGTTCTCCCGGCTGGCCGAGCGCGACGACCAGACGCTGCAGCGCGGCGTGGAGCGCTCGGTGCCGCTGCTGGTCGCCGGCGTGCTGCCGATCGCGGTGCTGATGGCGGTGCTCGCGCACTCGATCGTGGTGTTCCTCTATGGCGTGGAATGGGAGATGTCGGCCGGGGTGCTGCGCTTTCTCGCGGTGCTGATGCTGGTGCGGATGCTGACCTCGTTCGCGTTCGACATCCTCACCTCGCAGGGCGCGACGCGGGCCACGGTCTGGATGAACGCCGGGACCGGCGTCGCGCTCGTGCCCGCGATCTTCGTCGGGGCGCACCTCGGCGGCATCCGCGGGGCCGCCATCGGGCACGCGGCCTCCGCCGCCCTCGTCGCCCTTCCGCTGGCGGTGCTGGCGCTGCGCCGTACGGGGGTGCGCCTCGGCCCGATCCTCCCCGAGTTGCGCCGCCCGCTGCTCGGCGGGCTGGTCTGCGGCGTGCTGGCGCTCGCGCTGTCGGCGCTGGTGACGGGGCTCACGGGCGGCAACCCGTTCGTCGAGCTGTGCGTGGCGGGCGGCGGCGGTCTGCTCGCCTACGTCCTGGTCATGGTGCCGCGCGTCACGCTGGTCGCCGCCCTGGCACGGCTCGGCGGCCGGCTCGCCGCCGCCCGCTCACGCTGACCGTCCACGGCTGACCGTCCACGCCGACTGTCCACGCCGACTGTCCACGCCGACTGTCCACGCCGACTGTCCACGCTGACCGGCACCCCCCATCGCCTCGTACCGTTTCGTGAGGAGTTCATGGACACGACCTCCGGCCCCCTGGTCTCGATCGGCCTGCCGGTGCGCAACGCCGCCGACCGGGTGGAGAACGTGGTCCGCTCGGTGCTCGCCCAGGACCACGGCCACATCGAGCTCGTCATCTGCGACAACGCCTCGACCGACCAGACCGAGCAGGTCTGCCGGGACCTGGCCGCCGCCGACGAGCGCGTCGTCTACCACCGGCAGCCGCGCAACATCGGCCTGCTGAACAACTTCATCGCCGCGATCCGCCTGGCCCGGGGCGAGTACTTCCGCTGGATCGGCGACGACGACAGGCTGGAGCCGCACTACGTCTCCCGGCTGCTGCGCGAGTTCGCCGCCGACCCCCGGCTCATCCTCGTCACCAGCAAGGTCGCCTACACCGGGCCCGACGGCACGGTCGCCACCGGCGACTACACCGGCACCGCGCTGCGCTCGGACGATCCGGTCGAACGCTTCGCCGAGATGCTGCGGCTGCTCAACGAGAGCCACCTGATCATCGACCCGCTCTATGGCATGGTACGGCGCGCCCCCGTGGCGGCGGTGCCGCGCCGCAACATGCTGCGCGAGGACGAGGTGTTCGCCGCCAAGCTCGCCCTGGCGGGTCCGTGGGGCCACGTGCCGGAGGTGCTCGCCCACCGGCACTGGAAGCTGGAGCGCATCGGGGTGGTGGCCCGGCGGCTCGGCGTACCGTCCTGGCAGTCCCACTTCTCCAACACGCTGCAGTTGCGCGAGCTGCTGGGCTGGATCCGCGCGGCCGACCTGACCGAGGCGCAGCGCCGGCGGGCCAGGGCTGCCGTGTACCGCATGTACGCCCGGCGGCAGCGGCGTACGGTGAGCCATCGCAGCCGCAAGCTGCTGCGGATGGCCGGGCTCGCCCGATGAGCCCGGCCACGGGCTCACGGCTCGTTCGCCGCCGGACGGGCCTTGCGCCGGGGCAGGCGGGCGCGGATCGCGGCGCGCAGCGCGGTCCAGCTTCGGTGGCGCTGGAAGGGAAGCTCGAAGACGGCGGCGAAGGCCCAGGCCACCGCGATCGTCAGGGGCGCGGACAGGGCCAGCGTGGTGAGGAACGCCGGCACGCCGGGGGTCACGCGCGGGGCCACGATCAGCTGGGCCATGATGACGACGAACGGCGCGTGGGTCAGGTAGAGGCTGTAGGAGAACGAGCCGAGCCGGCGCAGCGGGCGCAGGTCGAGCAGGCGCACGAGCCATGCCGGGCGGCCCGTGGCGAGGGCCGCGAGCAGCAGCGCCACGCAGGGGCCGAGCGCGAGATCCACCCAGAAGAAGTTCTCGACCGTCCAGACGGACCCCTGGACCACGATCAGCGTGACGGCGGGGACGGCGGTGGCGAGCGCCAGCCACGGCAGGAGTGCGTGGTATCGCTTCGGTCTTCCCGCCCGCCCGGCGGGCTCGGCCGCGTCACGGGCCAATGTGGCGGGGCCGGGGGCGATCGGGTTTTGACCGAGGTCGCTCGGTCCGGGATGACCTGCGGCGACGTCGCTCATGCGGTCCGCATCGAGCCGGTTCGGCGAGGGGCGGTCGGCGGCGAGGACGACCGTCGCCACGACTCCGGCGGCGAACAGGGCCGCGAACTGCGGGGTCAGCCGCATCAGCAGGTCCACGGCGGGCACGTACGGCGCGAGCGCGCCGACGGCGACGACGATCGCGGTGACCGCGCCGAGCATGACGGCCGCGCCGTACCTGGCCAGGACCAGGAGCATGGCGGGGAAGGCCAGGTAGAGCTGCGCCTCGATGGCGATGGACCAGAAGGCGCCGTTGGGGCTGGGCGCGCCGAACAGGTCCTGCGTCAGCAGGCCGTACACCAGGACCGACTTCGCCGTGGGCGGGCCCTCGCCCGGCTGCGGGATCACCGTCCACGCGATCACCAGGCTGAGCGCCAGCGCGGCCCAGTACGGCGGCAGGATGCGCCATGCCCGTCGCTGGGCGAACCGGCCAAGACCGCCCAGCCGCCACCCGGAGCGGGCGGGCGACACCGCGAGCGAGAAACCGGACAGCACGATGAACACCACCACCGCGAAGTGCCCGTAGAGCAGCCACCCGGCCCAGCCCGGACCCGTGTCGCGCGGATACCCCGGAAAGGACAGCAACCAACAGTGGTGCACCATCACGAACAGCGCGGCGACGCCGCGTATGCCGTCGAGGCAGGCGAGCCTGGCGCGGTGCCGCGCCTCGCCGCCGGCGAATGTGCTCGCGGCCCGCGCCGCCGGCTGCGTCGCGTTGGGGCGGGCCGCCCGGTGCACCCGGCGGGGAAATCGCATTCCTGAGATGGTCCTTGTGTTCGAAACGGGTACGGCCGGCCCGTCGCCCGCCTCGGCGGAGTCGGCGGAATGCGAGAAGCCGCTTTCTTCGGGAAGCGGAGGAGTCACTCACTCTCCCTGGTGGTCGGAGGATGTCCGCGTGCCGTGGCGGGAGGGCGCGAATCCGGCGCCCTGCCGGGTCACGCGCGCAGCGTCCGTGCGCTCGCCGGAGGCGACGTCCGTACGATCTGGTGAACAGTGGTCAACCGGTGGACTTCCTTCCCGTGTCGGAGTGCCTGCGGCATTTGCGTGTTCGCCCGTGCCGAGCGCCGGAGTGCCGGTGCGGGACGGATCGCGACGTCCGGGCGACGTTTCGGACGCCCTCGGGGTCTATCGTCATCCGCTTGCCGGACGTAACATCCCAGGTGGGATGTCAAATGCGTAACAGCGGCTTCGCAATGCGCGGTCGTTCATATAGTGTTTTGCTCAGGGGCCGCGCCCCGAAACCTTTGCGGAGGCAGGAAGGGCATGGATTTCTGGAAAGGCGTTCTTTTTCTGGTCAGAAAGAAGTCCGTCGGCCCTCCGATGATTGCGCTCTCAATCATCATAGCCGGGCTGGTTTATTTTCTGTTGCCCACCGTTTATGTCTCGACGGCCTCCATGGTGCTCACCGCTCCGGCGACGGGGGGCACGCTGTCGCAGGATCCGACGAAGCCGGGTGGGCTGACCAACCCGCTGCTGCAGTTCAATGACGGGTTGCGGACCACCGCGGGCATTCTCATCCTGGCGATGAACGCGCCTGACATCATGGCCGAGCTCGGCATCGTGGACGGGGGGCCGACGAGCCTCGTCATCAACGACGGCCGGACCAACCCCGAACTGCTGGGCATCAGCACCAACGGCCCGTTCATCTACGTGGAGGCCGAGAGCACCTCGGCCGCCGCCGCCCGGGACACCACGATCCGGGCGAAGAAGCGCATCCAGGCCGAGCTGGTCGCGCGGCAGCAGGCGCTCCGGGCGCCGAGGTCGACCTACATCTGGATGGCCGACGTGGTGCCGCCCTCCACGCCCGAGCCGAAGCTCTCCGCCAAGTTCACCGCCGCCGGGGCCGCGCTGGTCGTGACGCTGGTGGCGGGTTTCGGTCTCGCCTACGCCGTCATCCAGATCAGAGCGGGCCGCGCGGGAGGGAAGAGCTCTTTGCCCGTTCGGTCCCCTGTGACCGAGGCGTCCGAGGCGCCCGACCCGCAGGCCGTTCACGCTTCCGCGCATGCCGACCCGGACGCCGACCGGGATGTCGGTCCGGCCCGGAGGGCGGACGCCTCCCGGGCGGAGGCCCCCACGACGGACATGACCGCTCCGGCGCCGGACGCGGCCGATGGCTCGGATCCGGCCGACGAGCCCGGTTCCGCGGGGGAGCCGTCCGAGCCCGTCATCACGACGGTCATCCGCAGGTCCGAATGGCCGGAGCCCGTGTCCGACGAGCCCGCCGCAACGACGAGGAGGCGGGGCGACGCGGCCGGGGAGCCCGACGGGGCGAAGGACGAGGCCGAGCCGGTCGCCACGGACCGCGCGCCCGGCGCTTCCGACGATCCGGACGACTGGGAGGAGACCGCCGCCTGGAGCGACGACGCCACCCGGGAGCTGCGTGCTCGTCTCACCGGTGAGGACGGCGACGCGGACGGCCGCGACGGCTCCGACCCGGCGAGCCCGGCCGAGGACTCCTATGTGGTCGTCGTGCCCGGCAGGGCGGACCGGGACGGCTCCCGGGGCCATGCCTGACCTCTCGTCGCCTGACCTCCGATCGCCCGACATCCGGTCCGCGCCGGCGGGCGGTCCGCCGCCGACCCGCCCGCTCCGGGGTGGCCCCGAACATCCGGGACGGTCAGTCGGCGGCGGCCAGGGTGGTGGCGTAACGGTTGGCGGCGAGCCGTACGTCGTCGGAGGTCTTCGACTTGGCGGAGATCATCATGGCGACCGCCTCCGGGGGCAGCCTGTCGGCGAAGGCGATGGCCTCGTCGAGGCCGAGAGGGCTGCGCTTCCAGTTGTTGTGGCAGATCGAGATGTCGCCGGGCGGGCGGGTGCCGGGGGAGCTCAGGACCTCGTCGACGAACACGCCGTACAGGATGAACTCGGAGATGTGCAGTTGCGCGTTGAAGGCGTCGATCCAGTTCATCCCGGTCGTCTCGGTGATGTGTCGCTGCATCGCGCGGACGATGGCCGGATCCCAGAAGTTCAGCGGGGTGACGTAGTCGGGGAGCGGGGGCGGCGGCGCGGGAGGCAGGCCGAGCAGCTCGCGGGCGACCCGGTGCCAGATGACGTGGCGCTCCATGTCGGCGGTGACGCCGTTCTCCTCCCGGTACAGGCACAGCCGGCCGTCGGAGACGAAGCGCTTGGCGGTGGTGGGGCGGACCAGCACCACGTCCGAGTCGATGATGAGCACGACGTCCACGTCGAGTCGCGCGGCCGCCTCGATCTTGACGGTCTGCTGCATCACCCAGCCGCGCAGCGGCGGCCAGGGCCGCCGGACGTTGACGTACACGTCGGTGAGCGGCGGACGGAGGTAGTACGAGGGCAGGATGTCCGAGCGCGTGTAGACCCGGCAGCGCGGACCTTCGAACTGGGTGAACAGGTGCTTGTCCCGTGCCGGTACGTAGACGTGGTGAATCGTGTCCTCGGGGGTGAATTCAAGCACCGATCGGTGCAATTCCGGAAACATCGCCGCGTCGCCTCGGTAGCACGGCGTGAGCACGGCCATCTCACTCATGATCGGCTTACTCCGGTTCCGCGGTGCCGACCGGCGTCACCGGCGCGCTCGTCCCCGCAAGCGGTGACGGGCGGCGACGACGGCGCGTATCCGCAAAGGTATATGGGGGATTTATAGCGAGAAGTCATAGCGGGAGATTGACGTCGGGAGGGTGTATGGTCAGGGAAGGCGACTTGGCGTCCACGGGCATCCTATTGCAATATCTTCATCGGCCGCCGTAACGCACGACAAGGGTTAGGGCGATGTTCCACGGAAAGCCCGGCGTCAGGCGTGAAGCAGTTCGACGTCGCCGGTTCGCATGGTTTGACAAGGGTTCAGCGGCGGGTTCAATGGCGGGCCTCGTTCTCGGCGGGCCGCCGTCCGGCTCGGAAGGAAGCACATGGACTTCTGGGGGACGGTTCTCGTCCTGTTTCGGCGGTGGTATATCTCTCTGCCGGCCTTCGCCCTTTCCGTCGCCGCCGCGTTCGGCGTCTACTCCACCATTCCGGTCGTCTACGTTTCGAACGCGGTCCTGGTGCTCACCACCCCGACGACGGGCGGCACGGTCGCGGCCGATCCGAGGATCCGTAGCACGCTGATCAATCCGATGCTCAACTTCGAGCACGGCCTGAGCGTGTCGGCCTCCATCCTCATCGCGGCCCTCGGCACCCCCGACGTGGCCCGCGACCTCGGCGTGAGCGAGGGCGGCGACACCGAGTACCAGGTGACCAACGGCAGCAGCAACCTGGAGTCGCTCGCCACCGGCCCGCTGGTGTTCGTCGAGGCGAACAGCACCAGTCCCGAGAAGGCGTCGCAGATGGTGCGGCGCGTCATCCAGCGGGCGCGACTCGAACTGGACATCCGCCAGAAGGCGGTCAACGCGCCCAAAGGCACGTACATCAGCATGTCCGAGGCGGTACCCCCCACCACGCCGCGTCCCCAGCAGGGCCGCCGGATGCGCGCCACCGCCGCCGCCCTGGGGACCGGCCTGATCGCCTCCCTCACCGCGACCTTCGCCGTCGAGAGCCTCCTCGGCCGGCGACGCCGATCCCGCTCCTTGGCGCACGGCCCCGCACTCCCCGGACCGCGCCCGCCCGCGCCCGCGCAATCCCCGGTCACGGAATCCCCGGTTGCGCAATCCCCGGTTGAGAGCCCGGTCGCGGTCGCGTCGAAAACCGGGGCCGAGGCGTGACCGCCGCGTCGTCGCCGGGCCGTACGCGGTCGGCGGGCCGTACCCGCGCGGGGGGAGAGGCCGTCGCCGGGGTCGTGCGCCGCCGCGCGGACGGCGCGACCGTGGCCTGCCTGTTCGCCGTGGTGCTGCTGATCGTCCCGGCCCGGCTGGTCTTCCGCTACCTGCCCCTGTCCCTCACCCCGGCCAACGTGATCAGCCTCATCGCCGCCCTGTGCTGGCTGTTCGCGCAGTTCACCACGACCCTGGGCATGGCGAAGGGGCGCAACCCGGTCCGCACCGCGTTGTTCGCCCACATCACCGCGACGATCGCCACGTACGGCGTCGCCACCTACGGCTACCTGCCGAGCGACGAGCTCAACCTGGCCGACCACGCCCTGGTCCTGATCGTGGCCGTGGTCGGCCTGGCCCTGCTGGTGTGCGACGGCGTGCGCGACGCGAACCGGCTCGACTTCCTGCTCAAGTGCGTCGTGACCGCCGGAGCGATCGTGGCGGTGATCGGCGGATTCCAGTTCGTGCTCGACCTGGACCTCACCCGCTTTCTGCGGCTGCCGATCCTGGAGTACACCTCCGCGGACGCGTTCGTGCTCGAACGCTCCGACCTGCGCCGGGTCGCGGCGACGACCGGGCACCCGATCGAGTTCGGCGTGGTGTGCGCGATGCTGCTGCCGATCGCCGCCCACTACGGCTTCCAGGCCCGCGAACGGGCCGAGCCCGCGCTGCGCTGGTGGGCGTGCACGGCCCTGATCGCGATGGGCCTGATGTTCTCGGTGTCCCGCTCGGCGATGCTCGGCCTGGTCGGCGTCGGCGTGGTGCTGCTGCTCGGCTGGCCCGCCCGCCGCCGCCTCCAGGCGATCGCCGTCACCGGCGGCTTCCTCGTCGCGGTGTGGCTCCTCGTGCCCGGCCTGCTCAGCACGTTCTACGGCCTGTTCGCCAACCTCGGCGCCGACGACAGCATCCGCTACCGCACCCACGACTACGCCGTCGCCGCCGACCAGATCGCCCGCCACCCCTGGCTCGGCCGCGGCCTCGCCACCTGGTACGCGCCCAAGCACCAGGTCTTCGACAACCAGTACATCCTGTCCGCCGTCGAGACCGGCCTCATCGGCGTCATCGTGATCGTCGCCATGTTCCTCACCGCCGCCTACGCGGCCCTGCGCGCCCGCCACCTCAGCGCCGACCCCGCCACCCGCGACCTGGGCCTGTCACTCGCCGCCGCCCTGACCGTCCCCCTGATCGGCATGGCCACCTTCGACCTGTTCTCCTTCGCCACCGTCACCGGCGTCACCTTCCTGCTGATCGGCGCCTCCGGCGCCCTCCTGCGCGCCGTACATGGGCCGGGTCAGGTGGCGCAGGGGAGGGGGCCGACGGTCGAGGTGATGCGGTAGTCGTCGTCGATGGTCACCAGGGTGTTGCCGGACCATTCGACGGTGGCGCAGTCGGCCTCCACGGGGCCGTAGACCCAGGACCTGTCCACCAGGCGGTTGTCGCGGACGACGGCCCTGCCGCTGACGTTCTTCACCTGGATGGAGTACGTGCCGCCCATGACGAGGTTGCGGGTGACGGTGACGTCCTCGGCCTGTTCGTCGGTGATGAAGATGGGGGCGGTGATGTCCTTGGCGAAGCGCTGGTCGACGGTGTTGTGGTCGAAGACCAGGCCCTTGCCCGCGAGGTAGGTCTGGATGCCGTCGGAGTGGTCGCCGGGGTTGGAGCAGAGCCGTACGTAGGAGTCCCTGATCTCGATGTCGTCGCCGGAGGCGTGGAAGCCGTCGCCGTGGCCGCGGATGTGCACCCGCTCGGCGGTGAAGCGGGCCTCGCCGACGCCGGGGGCGGTCAGGCAGCCCTTGGGCGGGCCGACGGTGGAGTCGGCGATGGTGAAGGAGTAGCGATGCAGCTTGTACTCGTTTGAGAGGCTGCCGTCGATGCGGCTGTTTCTGATGACCACGTCGTCGGCGACGATCAGCAGGTCGCCGGGGATGTGCACGCCGTCCAGGACCGTGCCCCGTTCGGTGACGCGGTAGGCGCCCCCCTCGTTGAGGGCCAGCCTGGTCAGCCGGGTGCCGGGCGGGACTCCGGTGCAGGCGGGGGTCGGGTGCCCGGGGCAGCTCCTGCCGTCGGGTGGGCGCTTCGCCTCGGTGTCCTCGCCGCCTTGGGTCGCCGGTGGCGTCGGCTCGGGGGTGGGGGCCGGGGTGCCGGCGGAGGCGGAGGGGCTGGGAACGGGGGACGGTGCGCCGGAGGAAGGGGGGTCGCCGGTCGGCGGGGAGGCAGGGTCGAGGTCGCCGTCCGGGGTCGCGGTGGGGGCGGACGGCGCGGCCACGGGCGGGGCGGGGGAAGAGGAGACCGTGATCCACAGCGCGGCGAGGGCGGTGGCCGTGAGGACGGCGACCGCGAGCCCGATGGCCACCGGCGCGGACGGGCGTGGGAGGAACGGGACGAACCGGAGACGGGGGCGTGGCCGTGCGGGGTCGTCCTGCGAATCGTCGGCGTGGTGGGGCTGGTGCCTTGGCGACATTTGTCCGACCTCCGGTCCATCGCGATGTGCCGAGCCCTGACCGATCATGTGCCGCCGCTCGATTATCGCTGGTCAAGGCGCAAACGCCTATCGGCTTCGGGGATTTTCTCGAGGCCCAACCGCCGCGTTCTGTCGCTGATAGGGGTGGATTCCACGCTTTCGGGAGGCCCGGCGGCCGATGGCACGTGGGCCGGAGCCCGGGCGGGGGCGGGTGGCGACGTCCGCGGCGGGGCCGGGGCCGCGAAGTCGGCCGTGCCGAGCAGGGCGAGCAGGGCGAGCGCGGTGAGGCAGCCCCCGGCCAGCGCGATGGCCCATCCCGTGGTGAGGATGTCCTGGCGTACGGCCGCGATCGCGAGGGCCGCCGTGGCCGTCAGGGCGTACAGGGCCGCCGACAGTATTCCGCCGACGCGGCCCGGGGCCGGGGGCGCCTGCCGTACCCGCCCGTGCCGGGCCAGCAGGATGAGCGCGGCGCAGGTGCAGGCCAGGGTGATGAGCTCGCTGCCGATCGTGTCGCTGGGGCGGTGCCAGTTGCCGGTCACCGTCGCCACCGCGATGCCGATCCCCCACAGCGAGCCGAGGAAGACCGCCGCCACCCGTGCCCGGTACGGCGCGACGAGCGCCAGGCCGCACATGACCGAGATCGCGATCGTGGTGTGGCCGCTGGGGAAGCTCTGGTTCTCCCGATGGACGCCCGAATCCAGCAGCAGCGGACGCACCACCGCGAGCTTGACGAACTCCGTGACGACCACGGAGGCGACGATCAGTCCCGACGAGGTCACGGCGAGCAGCGGCCGGCGGCGCACGATGCCGATCGCGAAGACCGCGACGACCGCCCCCGCCAGCGAGAACACGCTGATGTGCGCGAGCGCGTCCAGCGCGACCCGGGCGCGGGGGCCGGTGGACACGGCCAGGTAGGCGTCGAGCACCGCGTCCTCGAGGAGCTGCCCGCGCCGCGTGCACACCGCGAGCGCGTACACCAGGCACAGGAGCAGGACGCACGCGCCTCCGGCCGCCACGGCCCTGCGTGTCGTCCTCTCCGGCGTGCCTCCCCTCCGGACATCCCCGGGCACGGCAGGGGCCCGTGGCGTCAGCCCTCGCACTGCAGGGGGCCGACGGTCGAGGTGATGCGGTAGTCGTCGTCGATGGTCACCAGGGTGTTGCCCGCCCACTCTACGGTCGCGCACTCGGAGTCCACGGGACCGTAGACCCAGGACCTGTCCACCAGGCGGTTGTCGCGCACGACCGCCTTGCCCTTCACGTTGCGCACCTGGATGGAGTACGTGCCGCCCATGACGAGGTTGCGGGTGACGGTGACGTCCTCGGCCTGTTCGTCGGTGATGAAGATGGGGGCGGTGATGTCCTTGGCGAAGCGCTGGTCGATGGTGTTGTGGTCGAAGATCAGGCCCTTGCCGGTCATGTACGTCTGGATGCCGTCGGAGTGGTCGCCGGGATTGGAGCAGAGCCGTACGTAGGAGTCCCTGATCTCGATGTCGTCGCCGGAGGCGTTGAAGCCGTCGCCGTGGCCGCGGATGTGCACCCGCTCGGCGGTGTACTCGGCCGCTCCGATGCCGGGCGCGGTCAGGCAGCCCTTGGTCGGGCCGACGGTCGAGTCGGTGATGGTGAACGAGTAGATCTTGCCGGAGTACTCTCCGATCACCCCGCCGTCGATGCGGCTGTTCTTGATGACCACGTCGTCGGCGACGATCAGCAGGTCGCTGGCGATGTGCACGCCGTCCAGGACCGTGCCCCGCTTGGTGACGCGGTAGATGCCCTCGTAGTTGGACTTCAGCCGCTTCAGCTTGGTGCCCGGCGGCACGCCGGTCGTCTCCGGGGTGGGGTGATCCGCCACGGGGGTCGGCGTGGCCGGGGCGCTCGTGGCCACGCTGGGGGTGGGACTGGGGCCGGCGTCGCTCGGCGACGACTGGCAGGCGGTCACCAGCGCCGCGCCGACGATGATCGCGGTAATGGTCGTGCGTCTGGCCATGGACGGTTCCGGTCAGCCCTTCCCGCTCGGGGCGCCGACGAGGCGGGCGCGCAACTCCGCCCAGGAGCCGGCGGCCAGGTCCCGCTCGCTGATCGCCGTGACCGGCAGCGGCCAGTGGATGGCCAGCTCCGGGTCGTCGTAGCGGACCGACACGTCCTCGGCCGGGTCGTGCTCCCGGTCGATGCGGTAGCACACGTCGGCCTGCTCGGTCAGCGCCTGGAATCCGTGCAGCATGCCCGGCGGCACGTACAGGGTGGCGAACTTCTCGTCGTCCAGCAGCACCGACAGCTGCCGGCCGAACGTCGGCGACTCCGGCCGCGCGTCCACCAGCACGTCGTGCACCGCGCCCCGCGCGCATCGGACCAGTTTGGCCTCACCGCGCCCGGTGCGCCCGTGCATGCCGCGGATCGTCCCCTTCCGCGACCGGGACTGGCTGTCCTGCACGAAAGGCTCCCATCCCAGTTCCTCGCCGATCGCGGCGTCGAAGGTCCGGGTGAACAGGCCCCGGTCGTCGTGGTGCGGCGTCGGCAGCAACAGCAGCACCCCGTCGAGCGTCGTCCGTTCGATTTTCATCATCCCTCCTTAAATAACGCGAAAAATTGCTCCCAGGGAAGTGGGCGGAAAACCTGGAAAAGCGAGGCGGAAGCGAAACGACGCACGGCGCAGAACGGTAGTGTGTCCGATGCCCGGCGGCGAGGACCGAACCGCCGCGCGGGCGGGCAGACCACGCCTGTACGGCATCGCCGTCCCCGCCACCAGGGACGAAACTGCCGCTACCGGCACGCGGGGGACAAAAGGATCGAGTTGCCGCGCTCCGGCACCGGCGGCGCGGAGACGACCGGCAGGACCTTTTCGCACCCAGGAGGCGCACCGGTGACCCAGGCGATCGCCGCCGTTGTCGTGCCCGCCCACAACGAGGAGGCCGTCATCGGCCGCACCCTCCACCGCCTCCTCGCCGGAACCGCCCCCGGCGAGCTCCGCGTCGTGGTCGTCCCCAACGCCTGCACCGACCGCACCGCCGAGATCGCCCGGCAGACCGCCGCCCGCTTCGCCGCCGAGTCCCGTACCGGGGCCGACGGACAGTCCGACCCGCGTACCCACGTGGATGCGCCCGAGAGCGCGGACGCTTGTCCGGACGGTGGGCCGAGCGAAGGGGGGCGCGCAGGGGACGGCGCGGCCGAACGGCCGGGGAAGGACGTCGGCTCGGCGGAGACGGCGGGAGACGTGATCATCGTGGAGACGGCGACGCCGGGCAAGGCGAACGCGCTGCGCGTCGGCGACGAGCACTGCGGCACGCTGTTTCCCCGCGTGTATCTCGACGCCGACGTGGAACTCGACGCCGACTCGGTCCGCGCCCTCGTGGCGGCGTGCGCGCGGCCGGGAGTGCTCGCCTGCGCCCCCGTGCCGGAGCTGGACCTGGACGGCGTCGGCCCGGTCGCCCGCCGCATGCACCGGGTGCACGAGCGCCTGATCGCGCCGCACCGGGCGCTCGCCGGGGTGGGCGTCTACGTGCTCACCGAGGAGGGGCACGCGCGGGCGTTCCCCATCCCCGCCGACGTGATCTCCGACGACGGCTGGATCCACCGATCCTTCCGCCCGGACGAGCGGGCCGTCGTGCCCGAGGCCCGGTCGGTGGTGCGCCCGGCGCGGACCGTCCGCGCGCACCTGCGGCGCCGCGTCCGGGTGCGGATGGGCAACCGGCAGCTCGACGCGCTCGGCCTGCCCCTCCCCGAGGGACGGCTGAAGCCGGGCGACCTGCGTTCCCTGGTACGGCGACGCGAAGTGAGCGTGCCCGACGCCGCCTGCTACCTGGCCGTGCTCCTCCTCGACCGCGCCCTCACCCGGCTGCGGGCGCGCAAACAGGGGGGTCAGGTGGCGTGGGGGTCGGACGCGAGCACCCGGATCACGCACCGGCCCGCCCGCTGACCCCCGACCCCTCGGCGTCCGTCCCGGCCGGTCTTCCCGCGTCCTTCTCCTCGGCCTCCTCGGGCTTCCTGGGCTTCCCAGGCTTCCCGGGCTTCTTGGCGTACGCCGCCTCGTACGCCGCTAGCAGCGCCGTCACCGAGTGCTCCCAGCTCAGCGGCCCGCTGACCCGCGAACGCCCGATCTCGCCCATCACCCGGCGCTCCTCCGGATCGTCGAGCAACTGCGCGATCAGCTCCGCGAACGCGTCCTCGTCGTTCGCCGGGGCGTACACGGCGGCCTCCCCGGCCGACACCCGGGCCTCCTTCAGCTCGAAGGACACGATCGGGCGGGCCATCGCCATGTACTCCATGACCTTGTTCATCGTGGACACGTCGTTGAGCGGATTGCGCGGGTCCGGCGACAGGCACACGTCCGCCGTGGACAGGTAACGCAGCAGGTCCTCGTCCGGAATGCGGCCGGTGAACTCGACCATGTCGTCCAGCCCCAGCTCCCGCGCGAGCGCCACCATCGCCTCGAAGGTGTCCCCGCCCCCGATGAACACCGCGTGCCAGTCCGTACGGCCCAGCCCCCCACGCAGCCTCGCCAGCGCCCGCAACGCGTAGTCCACGCCGTCCTGCGGCCCCATCACGCCCAGATAGCACAGCAGGTGCGGCTTGCCCTTCTTCAACGCCGGCTCGGCGGGCACCTCGTGGAAGCGCTCGACGGCCGGCGCGCTGCGCACCACGAACACGTCCTCGGGCGCCTTGCCGCCCCGGAGCAGCGCCGCCTGCCGGTAGCTCTCGTTGGTGGCGATCACCACGTCGGCGGCCCGGTAGGTGAGCCGCTCCAACCGGCACACCGCCCGGTACAGCAGGTCCTCGCCGCGCCCGAACCGCGACAGGTAAAGCTCGGGGACGAGATCGTGCTGGTCGAACACGAACCGCGCGCCGCGCCGTTTCAACCGCTTCGCCACCAGATACAGCAGATCCGGCGGATTGCAGGCGTGCACCACGTCCACCGGCCCCACCCTGCGGGCGAGCCGCATCGTGTGCCACAGCGCCAGGCCGTACTCGCGCACGTAGCCGAGCGGGCCGCCGGTCGCGGGCCGCAGCGGATAGCGGTGGATGCGCACCCCGTCGATCTCGGCCTCGGGCTCGGTGTCCCGTTTCGTCCCCTGGGGGCAGATGACGTGCACCTCCCATCCGGCGTCCCGCAGCGCCTTGCTCTCCTGCCAGACGCGCCGGTCGAACGGCACCGACAGGTTCTCGACGAGGATGAGCGCCTTGCGCCCTTTCCCGCCATTGCCTGCGGTGCTTTCAGGGGTGCTCTCGGGGGTGCCTTTGGGGGTGCTCTCAGGGGTGCTCTGCGCGGTGGTGTGAGGGGTGGTGTGAGGGGTGGTTTCGGAGGTGGGCTTACCAGCCAAGGCCTGCATATCCCGGGGTCGCCCGGCGCGTCTCCGCGTCGGGGAGGCGGACGAGGTCGATGATCACGCGGTCCTCCGCGCGGTCGAGGGCGGCGAGCACGGCCGCGTCCGCGCACCCGACCACGCACACCTCGGCGTGGTCGAGAACCGCGTCGGCGGAGTTCGTGAGCAGGTCGCCCAGGTGGGGGAGCCGACTTTCGATGTAGTCGCGGTTGGCCCCCATGAGCCGCGACAGCGAGACGCCCGCGTCGTAGATGCGCAGGCTGTAGCCCTTGCCGAGCAGGCGTTCGGCGAGCTCGACCAGCGGGCTCTCGCGCAGGTCGTCGGTGCCCGGCTTGAACGACAGGCCGAACAGGCCGATCTTCCGCCGTCCGCTCGCCGTGATCAGGTCGAACGCGCGCCGCAGGTGCTCCTCGTTGGACGGCAGCACGTGCGAGAGCAGCGGCACCGACACATCGGCCCTGCGCGCCGCGTACACCAGGCCGCGCAGGTCCTTGGGCAGGCAGGAGCCGCCGAAGGCGAATCCGGGGCGCAGGTACGCCGGGCTGATGTTGAGCTTGCGGTCGGCGAGGAAGACGTCCATCATCCGATGCGAGTCGACGCCGAGCGCCCGGCTGATCGCCCCCAGCTCGTTGGCGAACGCGATCTTCACCGCGTGGAACGCGTTGTCGGCATATTTCGCCATCTCGGCCACGGCCACCGGCACCCGGAACACCTCGCCGGGCAGCCCCTCGTACAGGGCGGCCACCACATCGCCGCTGGCGGCGTCGTACTCGCCGATGACGGTCTTCGGCGGGTCGAAGAAGTCGCGCACGCTGCTGCCCTCGCGCAGGAACTCGGGGTTGACCGCCACCCCGAACCCGCTCCCGGCGCTCAGCCCGGAGGCCCGCTCCAGGATCGGGACGAGCAGCCCGTCGCAGGTGCCCGGAAGCATCGTGCTGCGGAACACGACCGTGTGCCTTGTCCGGTGCCGGTCCCGCCGCTCCCGCCTGCCGAGGGCCCGGCCGATCTGCTCGGCCACCCGCTCCAGGTACGTCGTGGACAGGCTGCCGTTGCGCGCCGAGGGGGTGCCCACGCAGACGAGCGAGACGTCGGTCGCGTCGATCGCCTCGGCGGCGTCGGAGGTGGCCCGTAACGCGCCGTCGGCGACCGCCTTCGCGATCAGCTCGCCGATGCGCTCCTCGACCACCGGCGTCCGCCCCCGGCCGATCAGGTCGATCTTCGTCGGGTTGACGTCGACGCCGACGACCTCGTGCCCCTGCGCGGCCAGGCACGCCGCCGAGACGCAGCCGACGTACCCGAGCCCGAACACACTGATTCTCATGGATGCGATGCCTCCGTCGCTCACCGGGAGAGGGCGCGAAGCCGGCGCACGGCGCCGCGTAATCGCGGCCCGAGGACGGACGACTTCGCCGCCGCGATCATGGATTCGCGGGCCTTGCGCAGCGCCCGCCGTGCCGGATTCCGGGTGACGAGACCCTGGCTCACCAGCGTCTCGCCGGTCTTCGCCCGGCGCTTGTACTCGTCGTCGCCCCGCCCGAGGTCGATGCGCGCGATGCCGAGGGCGGGCGCGGCGGCCACGAGCTCGCGTAGCAGCATCCACCCGGGGCCGAGGGCGGCGAACGCGGGGTCATAACTGGGAAACCACCAATGCAGCACCTTTTCCGAGCGGATCCCGAAATGTGCGGCGATGAGGTGCGGCCCGGCGTGCAGCGTCGACAACACGCCGCCGAACGACGCGTCCCTGGTGCGCAGCAGCCGGTGCAGCAGATCCAGCCGCCGCGGGTCGGCGAAGTGGTCCTTCACCCCGGTCGCCGCGTACTGGCCCCGCTTGAGCTCCACCAGCCGCGCCAGATCGTCCGCGTCGACCGACTCGGCGACGAACCGCACCGGCCCGTACGTCCGCTCGGCCTTGGCCGCGCGCCGCCGCGCCTGCGCCATGTTGTCCTTGCCGCTGCGCGAGGCCCGCCCGAGATACCCGTCAAGACCGCCCGAGACGTCCAGGTACGGCGAGGCCCGCCGCGACTCCACCCACGGATCGAAGTCCGCGTGGCCCGCCAGGAGATGATCGAACGCGAAGCCCCGCACCCCGCCCCCAAGCAGCCGCAACGGCGCGAACCCCGCCCCCGCCGCGAGCACCGGTCCCTGGAAGTCGGCGGCGGGCCACCCGGCGGGCCGCAGCAGCGACCGCTCCCGATGGCACGGCAGCAGCGCGCACACCCGACCCTGGAGATCCCGCGCCACCACCACCTGCACGGGCATGCCGCAGGCGTGTACGGCGGCGGCGAAACCGGGATGGAAGTAGGGGCTGTCCAGCATCGGATTGGCGTCCCGCAGCCGATGCCAGGCGTCGAGCTCCTCGCTCCCCAACTCGTCGAAGCCCAGCCGCCGCCAGGTCGCCGCCGGCCCCGGCAGGGCGTGGCCGGACGCGGGTGCGCCCGCCGAACCCGTCGCATGGGACGAATCGGGTACCTGGGACAATCCTTCCTCGGCGGTGCCGCTCCGCTCTGCGGCGCTGCCCATCGTCACCTCCCTGTCGGGCGTCCCCTTGGGATCGGCCCGGGTCCGTCGGTCAGTTGGCGAGCGTGCGAACGCGGCGCGACGGCCGTACCAGCGCCACCACGGACGCCTTGGCGGTGCGGCGCCCCGCGAGCGCGCGCAGCGCCTCGCCGAAGACGACCGCGAGGTAGTAGGCGACCGACGGCACCCGCCCGTGCCGCCGCCGGAACAGCCGCACCTTGTTGACCACGAGCAGCGAGGCGAGCGCCGGGTTGACGCCCGAGTCGCCGCCGATGTGCTCCACCACGGCCTCCGGCTCGTACCACAGCGTGTAGCCGTGGTCGCGGGCGCGCAGCGCGTACTCGGTCTCCTCGCTGTAGAGGAAGAACGACTCGTCCCACCCGCCGATCCGGCGGATCACCCGCGTGGCGACGAGCATCGCCGCGCCGGTCGCCCATACCGCCGAGCCGGGACGCTCGTACTCGCGCGGGTCGGTGACCAGCTCGCCGAGCCGGCCGAGCCGCCCGGCGAGGGTGCCGCCGATCACCGCCTCGGCCAGCGCCCGCCGCACCGTGGGCATGCGCCGCAGCGAGGGCTGGAGGCTCCCGTCCGGGTTGACCAGCTTCGGCACCGCGATGCCCCGCTCGGGCTCGCGCAGCGCCGCCGCGAGCCGGGCGAGCACCCCGGGGCGCAGCCGGCAGTCGGGGTTGATGACGAAGACGGCGTCGATGTCGTCGAGGTCGAGCGTCGCGACCCCGGCGTTGACCGCGGCGGCGTAGCCGGCGTTGCGGCCGGTCCGCACGACGCGCATCGGCAGGTGGACCGTTCCTTCGGCGATCTCCGCCGAGCCGTCCTTGGAGGCGTTGTCCGCGACCACCACCGCGGCGAGACGTACGCCCTCCAGGCCGGCGGCGATCGAGTCCAGGCAGCCGGGGAGCACGTCGGCGCTGTTGTAGGTGACGATGACGACGGCGACGCCGGGCGGCGTGCGCGGGGCGCCGGCCATCACGTGCCTGTCCTCGGGGGGAACACGGGCATCGTTGCTCTCTTTCGACCCTCTGCCGTTGGGGGTGTGGTCTCAGGTCCGGGGGCGTTGCGGCCGCTCGTTCGCGTCGGGGCTCGGGAGGTGCACGCGGGGCTGGCTCCGGTCAGCCGCGCAGGCGTTTGACGGTGCGGGCGGCCAGCGCTCGGGCACGCCGTATGGGGGAGGGGCGCTCGTCGAGGACGCGGCGCGTCCAGTCGGCGTCGAGGTCGTGGCGGAGGCTGGTGCGCGCCTGCAGCCAGGAGCCCGGCCGCGCGGGCCCGCCGTCGCTGGTGTAGGCCCGGGTGACGCCCGCCAGGCGCAGCCTGCGCAGCACGTGCCGGTCGTACGACCCGAACGGGATGGCCACCCGCGTCACCGGCCGCCCGGTGAGCTTGGTGAGCAACCGGTGCGCGTCGCCGAGCTCCTGGCTCGTCTGGCCCGGGTCGAGGCGCCGCCAGTCCCGGTGGGCCCAGCCGTGCGAGCCGACCGGCATGCCCGCCCGTACCAGCTCGCGCACGCCGTCCTCGTCCAGCCGCCCCGGCTCGCCGAGCAGCCCCGCCAGCACGAAGAACTCGGCGGTCAGGCCGCGGGCGCGCAGCCGGGGAAGCGCGATCTCGACGTCGGAGGCGTTGCCGTCGTCGAAGGTGAGGCGGACGTCCGTGCGGCCGGTCACCGCGTCCAGCACCTGCTCGAACTGCTCGACGGTGACCCAGGTGTCCTGCTCCCCGGGGTCGAACGGCCGTGCGGGCGGGCCGATGCCGTGCACTGTCAGATTGACCACCGAACGCATCAACAGCCTTCCCGTTTCCGATCCGGCATTTCGAACAGACGGTTGAGCACAGCCTTGTGGAATGTTCCACTCGTCATTGATATCGGCTTTCGCGGTGACACGGTAGCGCGAATCCGTAACCGTGTCCGTACGGAGAGGCGAATTCACGAGGTCGTTCCCGGTCTGTCCGCGTATCGGCGTGAGGATCTTCGCGAAGAATGTCCGGTAATATGGATAATCCGCACATTTGTGGACGCTTATCGGTGCTCGGCGTACCAGGCCACCGTGCGTCGCAGCCCCTCCTCCAGGCCGACCGCGGGACGCCAGCCGAGGACGTCGGCCGTGGGCCCGATGTCGGAGACCTGCGGCCGGTCCAGCGGCCGGTCCGGGACCGCGCCGAACCTCGGCCGGGCCGTGCCGCCGACCAGGCGGGCGAGCAACTCCACCGTCTCCCGCACCGTCACCTGGCCGCCCCCGCCGACGTCGAGTACCCGGCCGGACGCCGCCTCGATCTCGGCGGCCAGGAGGAACGCCTCGACGACGTCGTCCACGTACACCCAGTCCACCAGGCGGGTGCCGCTGCTCACCGCCGGGTCCTCGCCGCGCAGCAGGGACAGGGCCACGTGCGGCACGAGCCGGGCGGTGCTCTGCCGGCCCGGCCCGTAGACCATGGCCACGCGCAGCACGGTCACCGGCACCCCCCACAGGTCGCGGAACATGCGGGCGTAGCCGGTGGCGGCCCACTTGGCCGCCGCGTACGGGGAGGACGGGGTGGGGTCGCCCTCGCGCGGCTCTTCCACCGACCCGGCGAGCACCAGGCGGCGGACGGGGACCTCGGTGGCCGCCGTCAGCAGGTTGATCGCCGCGCCGAGGTTGCCGTCGAGGGTGGCCCGCACCACCGCCGGATCCCGCGCGCCGGTCACCTCGCTCGCCAGGTGGAACACGTGGTCGGGGCGGACGCGCCGGATCAGGCCGAGCGACGCCTCGGGGTCGCCGAGGTCGGCGGCGTGCCAGACCTCGCCGTGCTCGGACCGCTCCGGGGGGCGGCGGCCGACCGCGTGCACGACCGCGCCGAGGTCGAGCAGCCGTCGCGTCAGGTGGGCCCCGATGAACCCGGTGGCCCCGGTCACCAGCGCCCGCGTACCGGACCAGAATGCCGCTTGCGACAAGCGAACCTCCTCGTGCGACGACCAGGCTGGCAACTATCGCATATCAGCCGAACGAGGGGCCGCGTGTTGGGATATCTGGCGAAAACCGTAAGGGGGAACGGTAAACGCGGCGGAGGACGGTACGGGCGCAGGATGGGTTAGGGGATTTCGGCGATATATGGGGCTCGTGGGGTTTGATGCGTGCGGTGACGCGAGGCGGGGACGTCGGGCGGAACGCGAAAGCGGAGGTCCCGTGCTTTCGGAACCTCCGCTTTTCGTGATCTGGAGCGACCGTATCGGAGCGACCGTATCGGAGGCGTTGGTCAGCGGTGGTCAGTTGATGCGCCAGGTGTCCCCGGCGAGGAGCAGGTCGCGCAGCTCGCCCCTGCCCTTGGCGGCGACGGCCTTGTCCACCTGCTCGTTCAGCAGCTCGTCGTAGGAGGGCCGGTCGACCGAGCGGAAGATGCCGATCGGCACGTGCTCGAAGGCCGGCTCGTCCAGGCGGGACAGCGCGAACGCCACCGACGGGTCCGGGTTGTGCGCGTCGTGGACGAGGATCTCCTCCGGGGCCACCGTCGCGCGGTCCACGACCTCGATGCCGCCGTTCGGGCCCCGCCGTACGGCCTTGGTGGCCGAGACGATGGGCTGCCCGTGCTCCAGCCGCAGCGTGATGTCGTCGCGGACCTCCGGGTCCTTGAGCTGCTCGAAGGCGTTGTCGTTGAAGATGTTGCAGTTCTGGTAGATCTCCACCAGCGAGGTGCCGCGGTGCGCCGCCGCCTCCCGCAGCACCGACTGCAGGTGCTTGCGGTCGGAGTCGATCGTGCGGGCGACGAAGCCGGCCTCGGCGCCGAGCGCCAGCGAGATTGGGTTGAACGGCCTGTCCAGCGAGCCCATCGGCGTCGACTTGGTGATCTTGCCGATCTCCGACGTCGGGGAGTACTGGCCCTTGGTCAGGCCGTAGATGCGGTTGTTGAACAGCAGGATGTTCAGGTTGATGTTGCGGCGCAGCGCGTGGATCAGGTGGTTGCCGCCGATCGACAGCGAGTCGCCGTCACCCGTGATCACCCACACCGACAGGTCGGGCCGCGAGGCGGCCAGGCCCGTCGCGATCGCCGGCGCGCGGCCATGGATGGAGTGGAAGCCGTAGGTGTTCATGTAGTACGGGAACCGCGAGGAGCAGCCGATGCCCGAGATGAACACGATGTTCTCGCGCTTGAGGCCGAGCTCGGGCAGGAAGGACTGCACCGCCGCCAGGATCGCGTAGTCGCCGCATCCCGGGCACCAGCGCACCTCCTGGTCGGACTTGAAGTCCTTGAGGGTCTGCTTGGCATCGGTCTTCGGGACCAGGCGCAGGCCCTTGCCGTTGAGGGACTCACTCACTGTCGATCACGTCCTGGATCACTCCGGCCAGCTCCTGGGCCTTGAAGGGCAGACCGCGTACGCGGTTGTAGCTGATGATGTCCACGAGGAACCTCGCCCGCAGCAGCAGCGCGAGCTGCCCGAGGTTGATCTCCGGGAGCAGCACCTTGTCGTAGGACTTCAGCACCTCGCCCGTGTTGGCGGGCAGCGGGTTGAGGTGACGCAGGTGGGCCTGGGCGACCTTGCCGCCCGCGTTGCGGACCCGGCGGACCGCCGCCGCGATCGGGCCGTAGGTGGAGCCCCAGCCGAGCACCAGCACCCGGGCGTCGCCGCTGGGGTCGTCGACCTCCAGGTCGGGGACGTCGATGCCGTCCACCTTGGCCTGACGCAGCCGCACCATCAGGTCGTGGTTGTTCGGGTCGTAGGAGATGTTGCCCGTGCCGTCGGCCTTCTCGATGCCGCCGATGCGGTGCTCCAGACCCGCCGTGCCCGGCACCGCCCACGGGCGGGCGAGCGTCTCCGGATCGCGCTTGTACGGCAGGAATGTGCCGTCCTCGCCGTTGGGCGCGGTGGCGAATGTGGTGGAGATGTCCGGCAGTTCGGACATCTCCGGCAGGCGCCACGGCTCGGAGCCGTTGGCGAGGTACCCGTCCGACAGCAGCATCACCGGCGTGCGGTACTTCAGCGCGATGCGCGCCGCCTCGATGGCCGCGTGGAAGCAGTCCGACGGCGTCGACGGCGCGATGATCGGCACCGGCGACTCGCCGTTGCGGCCGAACATCGCCATCAGCAGGTCGGTCTGCTCGGTCTTGGTCGGCATGCCGGTGGACGGCCCGGCCCGCTGCACGTCCACGATGATCAGCGGCAGCTCGGTGGTGACGGCGAGGCCGATGGTCTCGGCCTTCAGCGCCACGCCCGGCCCCGAGGTGGTGGTGACGCCGAGCGACCCGCCGAACGCCGCGCCCAGCGCCGCGCCGACGCCGGCGATCTCGTCCTCGGCCTGGAAGGTGCGCACCCCGAAGTTCTTGTGCTTGGACAGCTCGTGCAGGATGTCCGAGGCCGGGGTGATCGGGTAGGAGCCGAGGAACAGCGGCAGCCCCGACTGCACCGAGGCCGCGATCAGCCCGTACGCCAGCGCCTGGTTGCCGGAGATGTTCCGGTACGTGCCGGGGGCGAGCCGGGCCGGCTTGACCTCGTACGACACCGAGAAGGACTCGGTGGTCTCGCCGTAGTTCCAGCCCGCCTGGAAGGCCGCGATGTTCGCCTTGGCGATGTCGGGCTTCTTGGCGAACTTGTTCTCCAGGAACTGGATCGTCGCCTCGGTCGGCCGGTGGTACAGCCACGACAGCAGGCCGAGGGCGAACATGTTCTTGGCCCGCTCGGCGTCCTTCTTGGAGATGTCGAAGTCTTCGAGCGCCTTGACCGTCAGCGAGGTCAGCGGCACCGCGTGCACCCGCCACGGCTCCAGCGAGCCGTCATCGAGGGGGCTGACGTCGTAGCCGACCTTCTGCAGGTTGCGCTTGGTGAACTCGTCGGTGTTGACGATGATGTCGGCGCCGCGCGGCAGGTCGCCCAGGTTCGCCTTGAGGGCGGCCGGGTTCATCGCGACCAGGACGTTCGGGGCGTCGCCGGGGGTGAGGATGTCGTGGTCGGCGAAGTGGAGCTGGAAGCTCGACACGCCGGGCAGGGTGCCGGCGGGGGCGCGGATCTCGGCCGGGAAGTTGGGCAGGGTCGAGATGTCGTTGCCGAACTCGGCGGTCTCGGCCGTGAAGCGGTCGCCGGTGAGCTGCATGCCGTCGCCGGAGTCACCCGCGAAGCGGATGATGACGCGTTCCAGTTGCTGAACCTGCTTGGTCATCGGGCCTCCCCCGCCGGCCCTGAGACCAGGGTGCCGTCGTGCCTGTCGATGGGCTCGATCTCGATCACGAATTCTCCTTGGCCGATCCCGCGACCAGGGTGCCGGGCGCTGTGGTCGCCCCGCTGCGCTGCGTCACAGCTCAGTCCTCCCGCTGCGCGCCCGAACATCAAGGGTCGTGACGCGCTTGTCAACTAACATGCTAAGTCGCTTTCGGAACACACGTATTCCTTTGCGCACCGTCTGGATGTGGCCTAGGTAACACGGCCATTCGGGGTGCGCTTCAGGCCGGGCTCGCGTGGTGGTGACCGGCGCGGCCCGCCTAATGGGTTACGCGATGGAACCCATTCGGGATCAGAGGGCGATCGCCGCTGATGGCGGCGTCAGACCCGGGGGAGATCAGGACGACAGAGCGCCGCCGCCAACCGGCCAAGGTCAACGTGCAGGCGAGCGAACAGCACATTCTTCGTCACGATCGCCAATGATACGTTCCCGGCCCCGCGCGACCCGGCCCGCCCCGGTATGTGTCCGGTACAGGTCACGTCCGCGTTCGCACCGACGTGACCCCCGACGTGAGCCCCGAAGTGAGCCCCGAAGTGAGCCCCGAAGTGAGCCCCGAAGTGAGCCAGTGTGATCGTGGCGGCCGAGGACTCCTGGGCAGGGACGCGAGAGGGCGCGGGGAGCGGGAGAAGAGGGAGACTCCGGCGATCGGGACGGGGGCGTCCGGATGGCCGGAGTCTCGTCGTCGTACGGCCGAACCGCCGGGGGAGCCGGTTCGGCGCGTCTCAGCGCCGGTGCTTCGCCTTCACGCGGGTGAAGAGGCTGCCAGAGACGGGGCGGAACCGCTTGCCGTGGTGCTTGTCGGCGCTCGTACCGCCGCCCTTGCCGGTCGTCCGGGACGCCTCCTGATCTCGGGCTCCCTCCTGGGCTCGGGCCGCGCCTCCTGGACGCGGGCCTGCCTATATCCCCAGATCGGGGACGGTGACAACCGCGTAGCCTCGCCGGTCGAGGTCGTTAAGGATGCGCGGGAGCGCTTTGACGGTCGCCCGGGTCTCGTGCATGAGCACGATGGCGTTGCGGCTCACGCGGGCGATCACCGATGCGGCCATGGCGGCGGGGTCGTCGCCGTCCCCGGCGTTCACATCGGCCCGCACGACCGTCACGCCCAGTTCGCGGGCGACCGCATCCACCTGCGCATCCTCGTCTCCGTACGGCGGAAGCAGCAGCGTGGGGCTCCTCCCGGTGGCGGAGGCGACGGCGTACCGGCCGCGCTCGATCTGGTCGGCGATCTTGCTTTGCGGCAGCGTGGTCAGGTTCCGGTGCGACCAGGTGTGGGCGGCGAGCAGCCCGCAGCCGTCGCCGACGCGCCTGACCAGATCGGGCTGCGCCGCCGCGTTGATGCCGACGGCGAAGAACGTCCCGCAGGCCCGGTGCCTCTTCATGATCTTGAGGATCTCGGCCGTGTACGGGCCGGGGCCGTCGTCGAACGTCAGCGCGACGCACTTGACCTTCGTGCAGTCGGTGGGCGGGCCGCTCGTCTCGCCCGCCTCGTCCACGCCGCCGGGGCCGTGCGAGGCCGACGCGGCCGGGCCCGAGGTCTCCTGCCCCGGCGCGGGCTGCTCTGCGCCGGTCTGCTCTGCGCCGGTCGCTTGGCCCGTCGGTTCCGGCCCTGTCGCTTCCAGGTCCGTCTGCATGGGCGATCGCGCCTGCGGGTACGGGACCGTCGCCTGGGGGGCGGCGGCCCTGACCGTGGCCTGGATCCTTCTGCCGAGGTCCGACAGGAGCGGGGCGGCGTCGGCCGCCGGGACGGCGATCGCCGCCCGACCCATGGAGGCGGGAACGATCCGGCTGTCGTCGAGTTCCACGACCAGGTCGCCGCGGCGGTTGAAGTTCAACGAGTCGAATACGTCGGGATCCGCCTCGATCAGGTCGGCGGCGATGCCCACGCGGTCGGCCGTGGCGAGCCGCCGGACGGTGGTGGCCAGTGCGGCGACGGCGTCCGGTTTCACCAGGTCTGCGGACGGGTGGAGGCGGCCGTCGGCGCGGTCGTACCAGAGGGTGCGAAAGCCGTTGGCCCAGCCGTCCGCGGCGAACTCGCCCATGCGGAGCCGTACCCCCACGATGTCGCCGGAGGCGGCGGTCAGTCGCCAGTCGACGTTGAACTCGGTCGCGGTGGAGCCCTTCGGCACGGCCGCGACGTGCTCGCGGACCTCGCGGGACAGCCAGGCGCGCAGGCCGCGGTCGAGGGCCGGCGCGTCCGCCAGCGTGGGGTAGCTGACGTGGACGTACGGGGAGTCCATGGCGATCGTCTCGACGCCGAGGCCGGGGATGCGCGCGGGATCGACGAAGTCGAACACCGTAGGCTGGGACGGCACCACGATGCCGTCCCCGGCGGCGGGGAGCACCGACGCGTCGCACGCCGTGAGCAGCAGGACGAGCGATGCGATACCCCCGAGAGATCGCCATGTGGACACGGCAGCAACATTAGGGGGGATTTCGGCCTATTTATGGGTGCTTTACCTGATCGGTGATCGGCCTTTGGCTGCCGTGGGTAACCGCTGGGTGACGCGCCCCGGCGGGGTTACGATCGGAGGGACGCTCGCGCCCCCGGCAGGGAGTGGCTGCATGGACGGATACTTCGGCTCCTACGCGGTCGTCGCGGTGCTGCTCGTCATCGGGATCGCGATCTTCGCAGGCGCGCTGACCGCGAACCGCATGCTGCGGCCCGCCCGCCCGACGCCCGAGAAGCTGCTCACCTACGAGTGCGGCGTCGATCCCGTTGGGGAGGGATGGGCGCAGAGCCAGGTGCGCTACTACGTCTTCACCTACCTGTACGTGGTCTTCGCCGTGGACGCGGTGTTCCTGTTCCCGTGGGCGACGATCTTCGCCGCGCCCGGGTTCGGGATGGCCACGCTGGTGGAGATGTTCGTGTTCCTCGGGATCATCGCGCTCGGCATCGTGTACGCCTGGCGCAAGGGCGTGCTCACATGGACCTGACGGCGGGCGGCGAACCGGCCCGGACGCGGCGGCGTGGACCGGGGCACGACGCGGTGGCCGGAGAATAGGGGCCGGAGAATAGGGAGAGCCGACGAGAGGAGGGCCGGCACATGGCGGCGACCGATCTGCCGATGCCCACGGTGGGCCCGGCCTCGAAGCTGGCGCCCAAGCCGATGCGCTTCATCCTCAACTGGGGGCGGCGCTACTCCCTGTGGGTCTTCAACTTCGGCCTGGCCTGCTGCGCGATCGAGTTCATCGCCACGTCGATGAGCAGGCATGACTTCATCCGGTTCGGGGTGATCCCGTTCGCCAACGGGCCGCGGCAAGCCGACCTGATGGTGGTCTCCGGCACGGTCACCGACAAGATGGCCCCCGCCGTGAAGCGCCTGTACGAGCAGATGCCCGACCCCAAGTACGTGATCTCCTTCGGGGCCTGCTCCAACTCCGGCGGGCCGTACTGGGACTCCTACTGCGTGACCAAGGGCGTGGACCAGATCATCCCGGTCGACGTGTACGTCCCCGGATGCCCGCCGCGGCCCGAGGCCCTGCTGTACGGCATCACCAAACTGCAGGAGAAGATCGCCGAGGAGAGCCTGGGCGAGCGGTACCGGGGAGCGCCGGATGAGCGTTGAGCGGACGTCCGTCGATCTGCGCGCCGCGGTCGCCGACCGGTACGGCGAGGGGGCCGAGGTGACCGAGTCCTTCGGCGAGGTCACCGTCGACGTCGCGTCCGAGTCGTGGGCCGACCTCGTCGCCTTCGCCCGCGACGGCCTGGGCATGGAGTTCTTCGACTGGCTGACCGGCGTGGACGACCCGCCCGACCGCATCGGGGTGGTCGCGCACGTGTACGACGTCAAGACCCACCGGCACCTGCTGCTGCGCACCCGCGTCGCCCGCGCCGACCCCCGCCTGCCCAGCGTCACCGGCGTCTACCGGGGCGCGAACTGGCACGAGCGCGAGACGCACGAGATGTTCGGCGTCGTCTTCGACGGCCACCCCGACCTGCGGCCCCTGCTGCTGCCCGACGGCTTCGAGGGACACCCGCTGCGCAAGGACTTCATCCTCGCCGCCCGCGTCGCCAAGGCCTGGCCGGGCGCGAAGGAACCCGGCGAGTCCGGCCACGGCGCCCCGAGCCGCCGCAAGATGCTGCCCCCCGGCGTACCGGCCGACTGGGGGAGGACCGATGGCTGAGGCCACGCGGTACCGCACGGCGCATCCGACCGGGGTGGTGCCGCCCGACTGAGGGAGAGCCGATGGCTGAGGCGCTCGACATCGCGATCCGGCTGGGCGTCATCGTGGTCGCGTTCCTGGTGCTGCCGCTGGTGGTGGGGCAGACCGAGCACAAGGTCATGGCGCACATGCAGTCGCGGCTCGGGCCCATGTACGCCGGCGGCTTCCACGGCTGGGCGCAGCTGATCGCCGACGGGGTGAAGTTCGCACAGAAGGAGGACGTGATCCCGGCCGCCGCCGACCGCCGGGTGTTCGGCCTCGCGCCCGCCGTCGCGCTCGTGCCGTACCTGGTGGTGCTGGTCGTGATCCCGATCGGCCCCGGCCTGCTCGGCGTCGACCTCGACGCGGGCCTGTTCTTCGTGCTCGCGGTGATGGGCATCGGCGTGCTGGGCGCGATCATGGCGGGCTGGGCGTCGGCCAACAAGTACTCGGCCCTGGGCGGCATGCGCGCCGCCGCCCAGCTCATGTCGTACGAGCTGCCCCTGGTCCTCGCCGCCTCCAGCGTGGCCATGGCCGCCGGCACGCTCTCCCTGCCGGGGATCGTCGAGGCCTGGCAGTGGTGGTGGCTGCCCTGGCAGTTGATCGGCGGCGTCGTCTTCTTCGTCGCCGGCCTCGCGGAACTGCGCCGCCCGCCCTTCGACATGCCCATCGCCGACTCCGAGATCATCATGGGGCCGATGACCGAGTACGCCGGCATGCGCTTCGCCCTGTTCATGCTCGCCGAGTACGCCGGGATCGTCGTGCTCTCCGCCCTGACCACCGTGCTCTTCCTGGGGGGATGGAAAGGGCCGTTCCTCTCCGACGGGCTTGGCCCCCTCTGGACCCTCCTGAAGGTCTTCATATTGGCCTTCGTCGTCATCTGGGTCCGCGTCAGCTATCCGCGGCTGCGCGAGGATCAGTTGCAGCGCCTCGCCTGGACGACTCTGGTCCCGCTGGCTTTGGTGCAACTCGCCCTCACCGGCGTCGTCAAGATCGCCATCGGCTGAGCGCCCGAGCGCAGGGACGGGGCACGCGCCGCAGGGTGGAGGTAAGTGTCACAGAGTGATTGCTTTGATACTCTCCGTGAGGACGCGGAGCGCTTCCAGCGCACATGGCACGAATTCGTGTGTGCTGCCGCGAATGAAGCGATTTCAAGCAGACACTCTGAGGAGTCACCCATGCAGCCAGTTCGGATCGCGGCGGTCGCCGCCACGGTCGTCACCGCGTGTCTTACCTCCGTCGTGCCTGCGAGCGCGGCCTCCGCCACGGAGACCATCCCATCGGCCGGGCAGGCGCCCCGCCCGACCACCGACTTCGTGCTCGTCACCCTGCCGAACGCGAATGTGCCCAACTTCCAGCGTCGTACGGTCCACTGCCCGACCGGAATGAAGGTCGTCGGCGGAGGGGCGGAGGCCCGCGGCGTCAACGCCATCCTCGTCGGCTCCTTCCCCACCGACGACCAGCGGGGGTGGATCGGCATCGGGCGGCAGCCCGGCTACAACGACGTCGGCATCAGCGTGTTCGCCATCTGCGCACGCTGACCGAGGCGGACAGCCGGGAAAAAGAGCGGGGAGAACGTGCGGCGGCGCCGCGGCCCGAGCGGGAGAACCGCTGCGGGGCGCGGCGCCGTGCCATGTAGTGCCATGCAGCGCCGTGTAGGTAGTCGGCTCGGGCGGATGTCAGTTCAGGTAGATGGTGTACTCCGCGAGGTCGGCGGTGAGCTGCGGGGGGAGGCCGACCGTGGCGGAGAGCTCCTCGGCGGAGATGAACGCCTCCACGGTCTCGCGGACGTCGACGATCTTCTGCGCCAGTTCGCGGGTCATGCCCGGCAGGGTGGCGATGACCTCGACCGGGGCGTGATTCACGTCCACCAGGCCGCCGTCGTCGTACTGGCGGGGAAGGTCGGGACGACCGATGCGCAGCTCCTTGGCGAGCGCCGGGTCGCCGGCGGCGAGTTCGCGGGCCTCCTTGCGGAGGTTCCTGCGATGCTGCGCCAGGGCGATGGCGCGCTCGTTCGCGGTCATCGGGGCCTCGGAGCCGGGCAGGCCGAAGACCTTACGGTGGATCATGAACGAGTGCACGGTGCCGCCCAGCCAGTTGCCCATGTAGGCGAGGGCCATGAGCGGCCGGAGCACCTCGGGGGCGTCGAGGCCGACGCCGAACCAGAAGACCAGCAGCCCCAGGCCGTAGATGACGGCGGCCAGGGCCAGGCCGCGGCTCTTCAGCCGCGCCGCGCCGTACGCCATCGTGAACGGGGTGCCGAAGCCGCAGGTGAACAGCGGGGTCAGGGCCCACAGGATGCTCGCGCCCGACGACGGTTGGGCGGCCGGAGGCGGCGGAGGCTGAGGGCCGTGCTGGTGCGGCCCCGGATAGTAACGCGGGTTATTCGGCCGCGGCGGGCGCGGAGCCGGGGGACGCGGCGTCGGAGGGCGCGGCGCCGGGGGGTGACGCGGCGCGAAGTGGTCCTTGATCTCCGGAGCCGGGGGCGGCGGCGGAGGGTAGATGTCCGGGGCCGGTCGTTTGGGCCTGACGGGCACGGTGGGGCCGATGGGCGGTGGCGAGGGCGTACTTCGGTCCGGCGAATCGGGATATGCAGAAGAGGGACGCTGCGGATCGCGGGAGGAGTGCTCTGGATCGGGGTGGGGCCCGTCGTGTCCGGGCTGCTGCGGATCGCTCGGATTGGACCCCCGGCCCCCCGGCCCGTTCGTCGACTGCATATCCGAAGAATACGTAGTTGTAAGCCGCAGTGGCATCGACCTTTCGGATGAGGAGCGTCATACACAGCCCTGTGGATAAGTGGCCGATTTCTGTGGATGACCGGGGGTTTTCTGTGGACGGTGTGACGCTCTGACGCCGCTGGGGTGCGAGTACGGAGCGGAGCACGGTTGTCACATTCACGTTCGGCGAGATGTGCGCGATGATGCTGTTGTGGCTCACATACCGGGAGAAGGGCTCGCGAAGGGGTTGGCCGTCACGCTGCGCCACATGGTGCGCAAGTCCGTGACCCAGCAGTACCCCGACGTCAAGCCCGACCTGCCCGCACGCAGCCGTGGCGTCATCGCCCTGGTCGAGGAGAACTGCACGGTCTGCATGCTGTGCGCCCGGGAGTGCCCCGACTGGTGCATTTACATCGACTCGCACAAGGAGACGCTGCCGGCTCCGGAGGGCGGCCGCCCGCGTGCGCGCAACGTGCTCGACCGCTTCGCGATCGACTTCTCGTTGTGCATGTACTGCGGCATCTGCATCGAGGCGTGCCCCTTCGACGCGTTGTTCTGGTCGCCGGAGTTCGAGTACGCCGAGTACGACATACGTGACCTTCTCCACGAGAAGGATCGCCTGCGGGACTGGGTGCAGACCGTTCCACCGCCGCCCGCGCACGAGGTCAACGCCGAGCCGCCCAAGGAGATGTCCGCCGCCACCGGAGCCGGGACGGGCCGGGAGCGCCCCGGCGGCGCGCGGCCCGCGACCCGCGAGCGGCGGCGTCCCGGCGCGGAACCGGATGCCCGCCCGCAGGAGGAGGCCGGCCGTTCCGCGGGCGGCGAGGCGGACTCCGGCGCGGGCGCGCGTGTCCAACCCGGCCGGGAAACCGCCGGGCCTGCCGGGTCGTCTACCCCCGGCCAAGGGGTGGCGGACGAATCCGCATCTGGACGGCCCGCCCGCGAGCGCAGCCCTCGCGATCGCCTGGCGAACGTCCGCTCCATCCGTCCGCCGGGCGCGTTGCCGAAGAAGCCGAGCGGCGCCGATGAGACGGCGGGCCGTACGGGAGGCGGGCCTTCGGCAGGTGCAGGTTCGAGCGCGGGCTCGGGCAGCACCGGCTCGGAAAGCGTGGGTTCGGGCAGCGTGGGCTCGGAAAGCGCGGCGTCGGCCGAGCCGGGGCGGGCGATGTCGGCTTCGCCGCGACCCGAGGCGCGGCCCGAGGCAAGTGCGGCGAAATCGACCGAAGGGGCCGATCCGGGTCGCCCTGAAGGCGGTCGTCCCGTTCGTGAAGGAAGCGCGCGCAGCCGCCTGGCGAACGTCCGGTCGGTACGCCCGCCCGGTGCGTTGCCGAAGAAGCCGGACGGCTCCGATCGCGCGGGGTCCGGGGGCGGACCCGAGGCGGGGGCGGGGCGTGGAGATCCGCGCCGTCCCAGGGGCAAAGAGGCCGCGGAACCCGACATCGGGCCGGAGGGCGGGGACGAGTCGTGACGCGAGCCGCTCCGCCGGTCTGGCCGCCCAGCGCGCAGGAGATCGTTCTGCTGCTGCTCGGGGCGGTCGCGGTCGGGGCGGCCTTGCTCGTCGTCACCACCCGGCAGCTCGTGCACGCCGCGCTGTGGCTGGTCGTCGCGTTCGGGGCGCTCGCCGGGTGCTATTTGGTGCTGACGGCCGAGTTCGTGGCGTGGGTGCAGGTGCTCATCTACGTGGGCGCGGTCGTCGTGCTGCTGCTGTTCGGGATCATGCTGACCCGCGCGCCCGTGGGGCGAAGCACCGATCTCGACTCCGGAAATCGCGTGGTGGCCGCCATCGTCGCCGTGGCCACGGCCGCGGTGCTCGTGGCGGTGGTCATCGAGGGCTTCCGGACGGCGTACGCGGATCTTGAGCCGGGTCGCGGGGCGGCGCAGCCGCTGGGGTCGAGCATTTTCCGCACGTGGGTGCTGCCCTTCGAGGCGCTGTCGATCCTGCTGCTCGCCGCGCTCATCGGCGCGATCGTCATCTCCCGTACGGACATTCCGTCCGACAGAGGGTCGCGTCAGGAGGACTCACGAAACGGACGGCGGCCGGGCGAATCCGCCGTCGCGATGCCGCCGTCGGCCTCCGGCGAGCAGAACGGGGGCGAGCCGCCGGGCTCGTCCGGTACGCCGAAGTCGGAGCCCGAGGGGGGATGAGATGCACGTCGTCTATCCGGCGGTGATCGCGGCCCTGCTGTTCTCCATCGGTGTGTACGGCGTGCTGGCCAGGCGCAACACCATATTGGTGCTGATGTCGGTCGAGCTCATGCTCAACGCGGTCAACCTCAACCTGGTCGCCTTCGACGTCTGGCTCCGCGACGCCCTGCACGGCGGCCAGGTGCTCACCCTGTTCGTCATCGTGATCGCTGCGGCCGAGGTCGGGCTGGGGCTGGCGATCGTGCTGGCCGTGTTCCGCGCCCGAGGCACGATCGACATCGACCGCCTACGACTGCTCGCCGAGCGCGGGCCACGCGACGGTACGCCGGACGACCCGGAATCCGCCGAAGCGGACGGGGAGACGGCGGACGCGGCCGAGCGAGGAGAAGGCGAGGTCGCAGGCAGCGGTGTGGGGGTTCGTGGTGCGGGGGCGGCGGATTCCGGGCGAGGGGAGGGGCGGTCGTGATCGCTTGGCTCGTGATCCTGTTGCCCTTCCTGGGCGCGGTGGCGTTGTTGCTGTCCGACGGGCCTCGACCTGCGGATGTCCGTGCCAAGCGGTCGGCGCGTCTGGGGCGAGGGGAGGGGCGGCGGTGATTGCCTGGCTCGTGATCCTGTTGCCGTTCCTGGGCGCGGTGGCGGCGTTGTTGCTGTCCGGTTGGCCCCGATCCGTAGGTGTCCGTGGTGATCGGCCGGATGAGACGGGGGCGCATCGGAGGGCGGCGTGGTTCGCCGTGGCGCCCACCGCGGTGGCCGCCGTGCTGGCGGTCTGGCTGCTGATCGACCTGCGCGGCCGGGGCGGGGGTGACGGGCGGGCGCCCTTCTGGGCGGAGGCGTTTCCCGGGGTGGCGGAGAGCACCCTGACCTCGATCGACACAGGCTCCATCGCGATCGGTGTGGAGTCGCGAGTGGACGGCCTGGCCGCGCTGGTCGGGGTCTTGGTGGCTGGAGTGGCGCTGGCCGTACAGGTGTATTCGGTCGGATATATGCGGCATGAGCGGCGATATCCGTCGTATGCGGCGTTCATCGGCCTGTTCACCAGCGCGATGTTCCTCGTCGTCTACGCGGGCGATCTGATCGTCCTGTACGTCGGCTGGGAGGTCATGGGCCTGTGCTCGTACCTGCTGATCGGCCACTGGTGGGAGGACCGCGCGAACTCGCGGGCGGCGGTCAAGGCGTTCCTGGTGACGCGGCTGGGCGACGTGGGATTCCTGTTCGGGATCTTCGTCCTGGGGTTCGCGGCGGACAGCTTCCGCATCGTCGATGTCATCCGGGCACTTCCGGAGATGCCCACCGGCACGGTCGTGGCGGCCACGATGCTACTGCTCGCGGGCGTGGCGGGCAAGAGCGCGCAGGCGCCCCTGCACACCTGGCTGCCGGACGCGATGGCCGGCCCGACGCCGATCAGCGCGCTCATCCACGCGGCCACCATGGTCGCGGCCGGGATCTTCCTCGTCGCCCGGCTGTACCCGGTCTTCCTCGCCGCCCGCCCCACGCTGGACGTGCTCGCCGTGCTCGCCGCCGTCGGCATGCTCGGGGCCGCGCTCGCCGCGCTCGCGCAGGACGACCTCAAACGGGTGCTGGCGTACTCGACGATCAGCCAGCTCGCGTACATGGCCGGAGGGCTCGCCGCCGGGTCCGACGAGGCCGCGATCTTCCACCTGGTGAGCCACGGGGCCTTCAAGGCGCTGCTGTTCCTGTGCGCCGGGGCCGTCATCCACAAGGTGGCCTCCAACTTCCTACGGGACATGGGCGGCCTGCGACGGGCGATGCCGTACACGTTCGGCGCGATGACGATCGGGTTCGCGGCGCTGATGGGACTGCCGCCGACCAGCGGATTCTTCAGCAAGGACGCGGTGCTCGCCGCCGTCGAGCACGCTGCGACCGGCCGGGTGCTCACCGACGCGGCGGCCTGGCTGCTGTACGGCTGCGCGCTGGCGACCGTGGCCGTCACCGGCGCGTACGCCACCCGGGCCTGGCTGCGGACGTTCTTCGGCGAGAGCCGCCAGGAGGGCGCCGCGTCGCCGGAACCCGCGCCGGGCACCGCGCACGTGTGGGACGCCCGCGAGGCCCCGCCGACGATGCTCTGGCCGGTCGTCGTGCTCGCCGTACCGGCGCTGCTGCTGGGGTTCGTCCACACCGAGGGCCTGGCCTGGGGCTCGGCGGCGACCAGCGTGGTGTTGGCGCTGCTGGGCGCCGGGGTCGTGTACGTGGCCTGGCGCGCGGACCCCGCCGCGGACCCGGCGCGCGTGCTCGGGCCGCTGCAGGCGCCCAGCGCTCGGGCGTTCTGCGTGGATTCGGCGTACGACGTGCTGTTCGTACGGCCGGTGCGGTGGCTGGCCCGGGAGGTCGTGCGCGCCGACGAGAGGGTGGTCGACGGCGCGGTGCGCGGCTCGGGACGGCTGACGACCGGCCTGTCCCACCTCGTACGGCTCGCGCAGACCGGCAACCCGCAACTCTACGTGACGGGCGTGCTCGCGGGCGTCCTGATCGTCTCGGTGACGGCGGTGGTGCTCACATGAACCGGCGGTGGGGAAGATGAGCTGGATCCTGGTCGCCCTCCCCGCCGTGCCGCTGGCCGGGAGCGCCGCGCTGCTGCTGCCGATCCGGTGGCGGCCCCGGCTGCCCGCGTACGGCATGGCGGTGTCGGGCCTGACGCTGGCGCTGGCCGTCGTGCTCGCGGCCGGGTTCGACCACGGCGCGGCGGGCCGGATGCAGGCGGAGGCGGACTGGCGCTGGATCCCGTGGCTCGACCTGCGCTTCCACCTCGGCGTGGACGGCGTCTCGCTGCCGCTGGTCGTGCTGACCGCGCTGCTGACCTTCCTGTGCTTCGTCTACCTGGGGTGGGGGCGCGCCGACCGGCCCGGCCAGCTGCTCGGCGTCGCCCGGCCGCGTGCGCTGGTGTTCGCGCTGCTCGTGCTCGAAGTCGGCATGCTCGGGACGTTCCTCGCGCTCGATCTGCTGCTGTTCTTCCTGTTCTTCGAGATCGTGCTGATCCCGATGTACTTCGTGATCGCCATCTGGGGCGGGCCGGAGCGGCGGGCGGCGGCGGTGAAGTTCATCCTGTACACGCTGCTCGGCTCGGCCGTACTCCTGCTGGGCCTGCTGGTGATCTGGGCGCAGACCGGGACGCTCGACATGGTGGAACTCGCCGCCGCGCACGGGTCCGGGATGTCGCGGTCGGTGCAGATTGTGGCGTTCATGGCGGTGGCGGCCGGCCTGGCGGTGAAGACGCCGATGTGGCCGTTGCACACCTGGCTGCCCGACGCGCACACCGAGGCGCCGACCGTCGGATCGGTGCTGCTCGCCGGGGTGCTGCTGAAAATGGGCACGTACGGCTTCGCGCGGATCGCCATCCCGATGCTGCCGGAGGGGGCGGCCGCGGTGGCGCCGTGGCTCGGGGCGTTCGCGGTCGTCGGGATCATCTACGGCGCGCTGGCGTGCCTGGCACAGCGCGACCTCAAACGCATGATCGCCTACTCGTCGATCGGCCACATGGGCTTCGTCCTCCTCGGCTTCGCCACCCTCACACCGGTCGGCATAAACGCCGCCTTGTTCGGAAATATCGCCCACGGCTTGATCACGGGCCTGCTCTTCTTCCTCGCCGGCTCCCTCAAATCCCGGTACGGCACGGCCGACATGACGTCCCTCGGACCAGGGCTACTCGCACGCCTGCCATACCTGGCATCCCTGCTCACCTTCGCCTCCGTGGCCTCCCTCGGCCTGCCGGGCCTGGCCGGATTCTGGGGCGAGATGCTGGCCCTACTCGGCGCTTTCCAACCCGCCCCCGGCCTGCCCCGCCCGCTCTACCTGGCCTTCATGGCCCTCGGCGGCCTCGGCACCCTGCTGACCGCCGCGTACTTCCTCACCATGCTGTCAAAGGTGACCCACGGCAGACCGCGCGCCCCGGAGGACGGCACGGATTCCGCAGGTGAACAAAGGCCCCGGAGCCCCGACGACGCCACCGTGGCCGCCCGGGAGACCCCGGCACCGGCCACCGGCAGTGCGGCGGCGGGCCGAGCGGCCGTCGCGACGGCGGCCGAGCAACCACTGAGGCCGCCGGACGTGGCCGCGTACGAGGTGGCCGCGTGGACTCCCCTCGTGGCGCTCATCCTGCTCTTCGGCTTGTGGCCGAAGGGGCTGCTGCTGCTCACGACCCCAGCCGTGCAGGCGATCGTGCAAGGGGTGATCCGGTGACCGATCCTGGCGTGTTCGCCCTCGCGGCCGACAAATCGTTGGTGCTGTGGGGGTGCGGTTGCGTACGAGTTGGTCGCCTGGGCTGTCCTGGTGGTGCTGATGAGCCGTGCTGGCGATCGTGCAAGGGGTGATCCCGTGACCGACCCCGACGTGTTCACCTGTGCGGCCGCGATGCCGCCCGCCACGTGCGCCCACGGTCTCGGCGACTATTGGGCGGAGTTGCGCGCCAGGGGTCTTCCGGGTCCGCACTGGACCCGGAAGACCGTCGCACCGCCCGGCGGGCCGCGTCGCAGGGAAAGCGATCTTGTGCACGACCTCGGCATCGAGCGGGCGGAGGGCGTCGAGTGATCCAATCAATCGACTACTACGCGATCGCGGCACCCCTGATCCTGGCGGTGACCGCCGGAATCGTCCTGCTGCTCGGCGCGTTCCTCCCCTTCGACCGGCCGCGCCGTCGAGCGGATCTCCCTGCGGCCACGGTATCCGACGCCGGCTCGCGGGTCCGGGCGGGTGACTCCGCCGACGCGATCGCCGAAACCCCTGGCTCCACCGGTCCCGCCGGCGCATCCGGACGGGCACCGTCCAGGGCCACCATCCTCGGCGGCGTCACGCTCGTCGGCGTCCTGGCCGCGCTCGGCGTCATCGCCGCGCAGGGGGCGCAGGGCGCGGTGCGCCGTACCTTCTGCGTCCCAGCCGGGCTGAACGGCGGAGGACCCTCGGCCTGCTCATTCGTGATCGACGGTGTGACGCTGGTCTTCGCGGGCGTGATGCTGGCGTCCGGCGTCGTGATCGTGCTGCTGTCGATGGGCGAGATCGCCAAGGGCACCGTGCCCGCCGGCGAGTGGTACTTCCTCCTGCTGTGCACCCTGACCGGCGCGGTCCTGCTCCCCGCCTCCCGCGACCTGATCATGCTGGTGGTCGCGCTGGAACTGGTGTCGCTGCCCGTGTTCGCGCTGGCGGCGCTGCGTCGCCACGACCCGCGCGGCTCCGAGGCCGCGCTGAAGCTGTTCCTGGTCTCCGTGGTCTCGACGGCCGTCACGCTGTTCGGGATCTCCCTGCTGTACGGCATGAGCGGCACCGTCTTCCTCGACCGGCTCGGCGTGGCCACCGAGCGTGCCGAGTTCGGCCCCAACCTGGGCCTGATCGTGACCGTGCTCGTCGTGGCGGGTTTCGCGTTCAAGGTCGCGGCCGTGCCGTTCCACTTCTGGGCCGCCGACGTCTACCGGGGCGCGGCGATCCCGGTGGCCGCGCTGCTGTCGGTGATTTCGAAGGCGGCGGGGTTCGCGGGCCTGATCCTCCTGCTCACCACCGCCCTCGGAGCCCGCGCCGCGCTGTGGACGCCGGTCGTCGCCGTGCTCTCGGCGCTCACCATGACCGCCGGGAACCTGCTCGCGCTGCGGCAACGGCAGGCCGTACGGCTGCTGGCCTGGTCGTCGGTCGCCCAATCCGGCTACATCCTGGCGCCGTTGGCCGTGTGGGGCACGGGCCGCGGCGCCCCGGCCGCCGCCTCGATGGCGTACCTGGTGTTCTACGCCGCGATGAACATCGGGGCGTTCGCCGTGGTCATGCTGGTCGCCCGGGGATCCGCCGACGAGGGCGGGGACGCGATCGACGACTACCGGGGGTTGCTGTTTCGCAGGCCCGCCGCGGCGCTGTCCCTGGCGTTCTTCCTGATCTGCCTCGCCGGGCTGCCGCCGGGAATGGCCGGCCTGTTCGCAAAGATCGTCGTCTTCCGGGAGATCGTCGACGGGGGAGCGGGGTGGCTCGCCGTCGTCATGGCGGTCAACACCGTCGTCGGCCTGTACTACTACGTCGGCTGGGCGGCCAGGCTCTTCACCGCCGAGGCACCGGGAGCCGGGCGCGAGCCGTACGGTGGCCGGGGACGCCGAGCCGGACCCGTCGGCGTCGCGATCGCCGCGACCCTCGCCGCCGCGGTCCTGTTCTCGGTCGCGCCGCAGGTCGTGTTCGGGATCCTCCCGTCCGCTGTGGGCTGATCACTCTGGGGAACGTTCAACCACGCCACATGCGTTGACATTGGTGGGCAGTGCAATCGGGCATTGCTGCCAAGCACCGCGAAGGGGGAGGCGTGCACCACAACGGTCTGCGTACCGCGGTTCTCCTGGGCGCTCTTTCCGCGCTGATCCTGGCGCTGGGGGCGTGGCTGGGAGGCGGGTCCGGCGTGCAGATCGCGATCGTCGTCGCTCTGCTTGCGAACGGCATCGCCTATTTCTTCTCCGACCAGATCGCCCTGTCCGCCATGCGGGCGCGGCCGGTGAGCGAGGTCGAACAGCCCACGCTCTACCGAATCGTCCGCGAACTCTCCACGCAGGCGCGACAGCCGATGCCCCGGCTGTACATCTCACCGACGATGCAGCCCAACGCGTTCGCCACCGGACGCAACCCGAGAAACGCGGCGGTCTGCGTCACCCACGGCATCGTCGGCATGCTGGACGAACGTGAACTCCGCGGCGTCATCGCCCACGAGCTGTCCCACGTCTACAACCGCGACATCCTGATCTCCTCCGTGGCGGGCGCGCTCGCCACGATCATCACCTACTTCGGCTACATCGCCGTCTTCTTCGGCGGCTCGTCCGACGATGACGACGGCCCCGGCCTGCTGGGCGGCCTGCTCATGATGATCCTCGGCCCGGTCGCCGCCGGCATGATCCAGATGGCGATCTCCCGATCCCGCGAGTACCAGGCGGACGAGTCGGGCGCCCGCCTCACGGGCGACCCGCTGGCGCTGGCCTCGGCCCTCCGCAAAATCGAACTGGGCACCCGCAGAATCCCGCTCCCCGAGGACGGCCGCATCGCCTCGGCCTCCCACCTGATGATCGCCAACCCGTTCCGCGGCGTGGGCATCGGCCGCCTCTTCTCCACCCACCCCCCGACCGCCGACCGCGTGGCCCGCCTGGAGCGCATGGCCGGCTACCGCCGCTGACCACCCGCCACAACCCCACCGAACGCCCATCACGCCGCGCCGTGCCAAACCCACCGGCGCGGCGTGATCACGTCAGAACCGCGTCGATCTCCTCGGAGGTCAGCGCCGGCAGCCCGTCGATGCTCCGGCTGTTGTACTTGGCGCGATAGTCCCGCAACTGCTGCGCACTCTTACGCCCCGCCGACTGGTCCAGCAGACGCGTTCCTTGTCCAGGCTCATGAGCGGCACGGCGTACCCGCACGAGTCTGCGATCCGCTCACACTCCACCACGATGATCGACCGCACCCCCGGATGCGCCCCGAACCGCGCGAACAGCCCGTCCCACTCCTCATCGCCGGGCATGACCACCCGGCCGGTGCCGTACAGCCGCAAAATCTTCGGCGGCCCGGAGAAGGCGCAGAACATGATCGTGATCCGCCCGTTCTCCCGGAGATGGGAGATCGTCTCCACCCCGCTCCCACCGAGATCCAGATAGGCGACGGTCGTCTCATCGAGCACGGCGAACGTGTCGGCGAGCCCCTTGGGCGAAACGTTGACGTGCCCACCCTCACGGGGAGCCGTACCGACGAAAAAGACCGCTTGTTCCTCAATGAAGGCCCGCAGCCGATCCGTCAACGCCTCATAAACCTTGCCCACTTTGACCTCCTTTGCCCGATATCTCCGACGCTACCCGAGCAGAGATCAACGAGCACGAGGTGGCTCAACCCGCGAGACGCCGCCCACCAGGCGATCAAGACCATGAACGCGGTCCCCAAGCCGCCGACACGGGGCACGCCACGCGGGGAGCGGCCGGGGCACAGGAAAACGCACATCCACACGGACGATGCCGCTCACCCATGTGCCCCGGATGCCCTCCACAGCCTCCCAGCGCCACCCAACGCGCTGGAGACCGCACGGCAGTCCAACGCCGCCGTCGTGACTACCGGTAGTTCACAAACTGCAGCGCGATGTCCAGATCCTTGCCCTTTAGCAGCGAAATGACCGCCTGCAGATCATCCTTCTTCTTCGAGCTGACCCGCAGCTCCTCCCCCATGATCTGCGCCTTGACGCCCTTGGGCCCCTCGTCGCGAATCATCTTGGAGATCTTCTTGGCGTGCTCCTGATCAATGCCCTCCTTGAGGGAGACCATGATCCGGTACTCCTTGCCAGACAACTTGGGCTCACTCGGATCAAGAATCTTCAGCGACAGCCCCCGCTTGACGATCTTGTCCCGCAACACGTCGAGCACGGCCTTGGCCCGCTCCTCGCTGTTGGCCCTGATCTCGATGTCCTTACCCGACCAGGCGATCCCCGCCCCGGTCCCCTTGAAGTCGAACCGGTGCCCGACCTCCTTGACCGTCTGGTTCAGCGCGTTGTCGACCTCCTGCCGGTCGATCTTGCTAACGATGTCGAAACTCGAATCGGCCATCGGTATTGAGTGTCCTTCCTAACGCTCTCCCCGACCCTACCGATCCCGCCCGCCCCGGGTGCAGATCACCGCCCCACGAACGGGTGTCACGTACACCCCGGAAGTCCGCTATCCTCTTACCTGTCACCGCGCCAAGCGGAACGACAAGGCAGGTTGCCCGAGTGGCCAAAGGGAGCGGTCTGTAAAACCGTCGGCTCAGCCTACCCAGGTTCGAACCCTGGACCTGCCACCAGCGAATTCGCAGCTCAGAGGCCCTAAGGGGCCTCTTTTGCTGTCCGGGCCCATGCGGCCGTCTGTCGATGATCGTGCAATATACGTGCAATGATCTTGGGCGCGTTTCCGCAGGTCGCGCCGCGCTTTTCGGCATCGTAGGGGTGACGAGACGAGCCGCCGAAACGGCGAAGGGTCCCGGCCGGCTTCTGGGACCCTGTCTGTGGTGATCGCGACTCACGCCGCAAGGGCGTCGTCAATCCTCCGATTGGCGATCTCCTGTTGGCCGTCGAGGCACTTGGCGTAGACGCGCAGGAGGACGTCAACGCTGTGCCCGGCCCGCTCGGCCACGTCGGGGGCCGGGACTCCTGCGTTGAGCCAGAGGGAGACGGCCGCGTGCCGCAGGTCGTACGGCCGACGAGCCAGGGGAGAGGCGACCTGGGCGGGGGTGAGGGCGAGCTTGCGGGCTTCCTGTCACACCTCCGTGTAGGCCGTCGAGGCGATGACCCCGCCGCGCTCGCTTCGGAAGATCCGCCCGTCCGAGCCGACCCCGAACTCTTCGATGTGTTGCCGAAGGATCTTCACCAGGGCCGGAGGGATGGGCACCGGCCGTACGTCGTCCCGGCCCCGGTGCTTGAGCCCGCGTTCCTCGTGAGCGTCGCCGCTGTCGGTCCACTGGGTGTTGACCTCTGGGCGCGACACGTCGACGAGGAGACGCCCCCAGCCGGTTGCCGGAAGATGGCAGTCCTGCCGTCGAAGGGCGACGGCCTCAGCCGGCCGAAGCGCGGCGTAGTACATGCAGGCGAACAGGGCCATGAGCCGCCGACCCCGGCCACGCTTGCCCACGTACGTCACGGCGGTCAACAACTCCTTGGCCTGCCGCGGATTCACGACCACGCGAGGGTCTACGGTCTCGGTCGTCTTCGGGGGCTTCCACTTGACCTTGTGGAGCGGATTGGACGGCAGCTCTTCCAGCTCGACGGCGTACTCCAAGACCGCATGGAGGACGGCCCGCTTCCGCCTGGCGGTGTTCGCGCTGGCCGCCTGGCCGTCGAGACGAAGCGCGAGTGCGTCGAGGGCAAGCCGTACGGTCTTCGTCTCGTTCAAATCGGCCAGGTCGAGGGACGCACCTTCGAGCCAGCGGATCGCTCGCGCCATCTCCGGGGACGGCTCCGGCCTCTTGTCCGCCGGGATGAGGGCGCACTTGCGGAGCGCGGTCTGCAGGGTCTCGGCGTCAGGGCGGCCCGGACGATCTTTGGTCAGGGCAGGGAGCACGGTGGAGAGCGCATCAGAGATGCTGTCGCGCGTCTTCGCCGCAGCGTGGGGCCACTTCATGTCGATGTAGGCCCGGACGAAGTCGAAGACGGTCCGTGCGCTCTTGGCCTTGAGCTTGGAGGCCGGTAGGCCGCTCTCGACATCGAACGGCTCTCCCCGCTTGGCCGCCTGACGGAGGTCCGACAAGAAGCTCTCGGCGAGAGCCTTGGTCCGGTAGGTCTTCGAAGACCGCTTCCCGGCCACCTGCCAGCGCACGACGTAGGACGGCGCCTTGCTCGACTTGTTCCGGTAGGTCTCGAAGAACTTCACGTCATAGGAGGTCTTCACGCAGCCTCCCGCAGGCTTTCCAACCAGGCGTCGAACTCGCTGCGGTACCCGCGGATCTCCCCGTTGGGGAGCTTGAAGCCCTCGGGAGCCTTGCCGATCTGGCGCCAGCGGTAGAAGGTGCGGCGGGAGATGCCGCCGAGCGCGTCGAGGATTTCGGGGACTGTCATCAGCTTGTCGTCTTTCTTCATGCCGCCCTCCCTTCAGTTGCCGAAAGATCTCTGCCGTCTGCCTCGGCTTCGAGCCGGGCGAGGTGGTTGAGCCAGCGTTGGCGTTCGTGGACCGACCGCAGGAGCCGTACGCCGATGGGGGCGAGGTCGGGATCACCGGGCTTGACCGGCCGCCAGATGTAGCGGTGGGGGTCGGCCGGTTCGTCGGGCAGGCCGAGGGCTTCCAGGACCCAGGTGCGGCGGTCCTGCTTGTGCTCGGTGAGGGTCTTGTTGGACCACTTGCGGGAGACGAGGACGCGGCGGCCGGCGTAGCCGAGGTGGTCGGGCTTGTGTGCCTTGCCTCTGCACCGCCCAGGGGCCATGCCGGGTTTGGCGCCCTTGGGCTGGATGCCGTAGCGCAGCCAGTTCGGGCACGTGGGCGAGCACGGCTCGAACCGCAGAGCCTCCAGCAGCCGTTCGGCGTGCGCTTTCCGGCGCGGGTCGTCGGTGCCGAGCGCGTCCCCGAGGCTCTTTGTGAGGTACTTGGACAGGTACCGGATGAGCTGGTCGGCGTCCGGGGTCCCGGCGAGGACGCTCTGTATGTCGAGTCGGTCGCCGAAGCGCAGCACATGCAGGGGTTGGGCGTCCTCGTCGGCGTCAAGCTGGTCGAGGGCTTGCTCCCAGGTGGGCAGGACCTCCCCGATGTCCGGGTCGAGGTAGCCTGCCCCGTCCTCCCACACCGGCAGGTGGTCACCCTCGAACCGAACGGTGTCCGTGGGTGGCCACCACACCTGGTGGTAGGTGGCCGCGACGATCTGCCGCAGCTCCGCCCTGGGGAGGGTGCCGCGGTTCGCCATGTGCAGGTGCGGGGCGAGCCGCTTTTGCGGTTCGACGGTGGCGAAGTACTGCACATCGAACCCGGCGACGCGGCGGAGGTTCTGCACGAACCGCTCCACGAGCTTGGAGAAGTGCAACGCGTCGCGGGCCGCCCGCGTGTAGTCGTAGGCGTCCGGGTCGACAGGGACACCCTCCAGCACCCGCCCGTAGGAGGGCAGGGTGAGCGTGACGAACATCGACGGCCGATAGGTTCTGCCGCCAGAGCCGGTGAAGGTCCGCCCGAGCGTGGTCTTAGCCATGCGCCGCCTGGGCAGGTCCGGGGCGTCCTGCCGCCGCTTGGTGGACCGGGTGCGCTTGCCGGAGACTCGGCCGAGGACGTTGCCGCGCATCCCCGCGCGGTTGATCTCCTCATCCAGCTCCATGATGGCGGCGTCCAGGTCGGTGGTGTCCCCGCCGGCCTTCTCGACCTCGTCCCGCCACGCCTGAGCGTCCGCGCGCAGCTCCACGAGATGCCGCTGATACTCATCCGGGGTGTCGGGCAGGTTGATGGGTTCGTGGTCGAGGTGCCAGCCTTCCCGGCATTGCGCCTGCGCTAAACTTCTAATGATATCACTCTTATATGCAATGTCACACTTTCAGATGGGGGCCCACTTGATCAACAGTCTATTTCCGTCAATAAAACTGCATATCGGCTATGGCGTAGCGACATGGTCACCCTCGGACGACGGCCCTGAACATAATATTCGCGCCCACAAAGATAGGATCATCAATGTCAGCAAGCTGACGTTCTTCAGAGATCACGGATGCCTTTATTTGATCGTCTGGAATGGATCGCGACATGAAGTCACGATTAGTGATTGGCGTCTTGTTAGTGACAGCGGAGGGGTCATGTTTGTTGATGGAAACCCCGAAGCCTTTAGGATCGATCCGAAGGATCACGCGATTATCGCGCTGCCCGGATTCACCAATAGCGCAAGAAAGAGCTCTCACCTGTGGAGGGCCGAGGTGTTTCTAGGAGAGCCAACCAAGGCTATTCGGTCTCGCCAGAAAATTCTAGTCCCACCGCAGACTAAATGGGGCGGGAAGGGGGTAGTTGGCCTTATCTATAATCCATCTCAAGTTAGAAAGAACAGAGAGATAGCTCTCCTCGCGGAGCAGATCAGCGCCCAACTGAGAGATAGTACGACTTTCTATAGGTCCAGCTCAAATAGCTATGAAGAAACGCGAAGCAGGCTAGAGACATTTAAGCATTTTATTGAGATGCAGGGCGGCTTCAAATTGCTGCATCGGAACGAACTCGACAGCCTCAAAGAGGAAGACGTCCAAATTCTTTTCCAGGCTGTGTGGCATGGGACGCCATACGCTGTTAGCCGCGAGGTGAATAACGGTCGCGGGCCAGTGGACTTCGCCATTAGTATGGGTGCGCACGACAAATGCCTGGTCGAATTCAAACTCGGCAGCAACACTAGATTGCGGCACGGACTGACCCATCAGGTAGAAATATACAAAGAAGCCAATAGAACAAACTGCGCATTTTTGGTAATTATCTACGCAACCCAACAAGAAGAAAAGAGAGTCAAGCGTCTATTGCGCGAGCTGCAGCTAGAAGGGCGGAAGGATATAGTACTTATCGATGCTCGCCCTGATAACAAGGAAAGCGCATCACGATCAAAGTAGATAGAGATCTCCTGTGTAGAGCAGCACCTGCCGCAGCCTGCAAGCTCCAACACTTCACACCAGCGTTGCCGAATTACGCTTTTGAGTATCAAGGGCGGCGCTCCGCGCCGCCTCGCGCCCGGCACCCGACCGCACGCTGCGCGTGCGGCCTGGGAGGCCGTTCTCGCGCACGGTCGGTGCCTGGCGCCACAACTGGTCATCATAATCACACAATTCCGTCAAGTGAGTGACTGAGCTGAGTCAGCCGCTATCTGTCCGCATGTAGCCACAGATCGAGCTGATAAGCTACCTGCTTCGACCTTGCGTACAGATCATCATCTGCAATGATCTCGTCCAGGGCAGCCTGTGCTGCCTCAGGATCAGCATATAAGTCTTGTATAGGGATTCTACGTGAGCCGATCCTAACAGTCCTTGCGCCGACCATACGACCGTGGCGGAGAAAGTCCTCTCGATCCGTCGCCTGACATACGCGACGAGCAGCCGACCGATCTAATAGGTTTTGGAGCATATCCGTTCGCTCATCCCAAAAAAAGGCTGCAACCAGGTAGGGCAGCGTATCACGGGCAGGATACTTATCACGCCGAATCTGTTCAGCGACGAATTTCTTAAGCTGTCCGCGGTCTACTAGGGACGCCCAGTAACAAGGAAGCGCTCTCGTATCGAGCGCTGAAAGCGTCAGGAAGATCCCGGCATCAGGTGGACAGCTTATTTCTGCACGCCTCAGATACCACCGCCGGAGGGTGCCGGGCTGCACTCGGTGATCCGGGTCCGCATGAAACTGACGAAGCTGATTTATCACCTCTGCGTTGGCGCTAACCAAGGGAAGGTCCGGCAACATAGCTTCTGTTAAGGGGATGGCTTGGGCGTCCTCACTTGGACCAACGATCGTGACAGGCACCCCTTGGCCGGCAGCCGTTAAAACGTAACCGCTGCTTGCACCGGGCGTTTGTGCAATTAGCTGCGTAGACGCTGGCAGGTTAGCTACCTTCTCTACACGGGCAAGGAACGCTCGCACTCCTTTGCCGAGGATCCTGTGAAGAAGCGCATCTATATCTCCCTGTCGTGCAGGTTTAGTCGCACTGTCTCGGCGAGTGTAAACTACTCCGGCTCGCGCAACTATCTCTTGTGACCCTCCTGGTTTGTCTACAGCTACATCTTTGTCGAATACAAGGAGCCCCGCGCCTGCATGAACGAAAAGAAAACCATAACGCTTTGAATAGTAGGAGCACTCAAGATAGGCAGTCCGCGCGGTGCCGTTCAGGTGGTAGCGCCGCGCTTTATTTCCTATGTTCGTCGGATCAAGAGTCGCGGACATAGAAGCCGCTAATCCGATACGTGCACCGTCATTGTTGATTCCAAAAATCAAAACACCGCCGCCTTTGTTGTGCATAGCGACGATGTCCTTGATGAGTGCAGGCCACGATTTTGGATCATTCTGGAATGTAGATTTCAGATCGACATTGTCTTCCTCGAGTCTGGCAGCCTGGCGCCCGAACGAACGCACTAGTACATTGAGAGCATGCTCGTTGGGTAAAATTTCCTGCTCGCAAAAGTTCCGGATTATCTGATTAGCTGATTCGCTCACTTCACTGCCGCCGAATAAAGTTGAGCAATGCTTGAGACCTGTGGATCGGCCGGGAAGGGGTGTACCTTCCCGGTGATCGTTTGAGGTCTCTCACGCATGACCGACGCGCCAACGTCGGTCGGGAAGGCCCACCCGATGCTCACCGTAGTCCCTGATCCCGCCGACGGCGACCAGCCTGTGGCAGACAACCCGGTTTCCTCCTCACTGATCGACGAGATCGTCCGGGAGGGCGCCCGGCGGATGCTCGCCGCCGCCCTGCAGGCGGAGGTAGACGCCTACATCGCCGCCTTCGCCGACCAGCGGGATGACAACGGTCACCGTCTGGTCGTGCGCAACGGCTACCATGCCCCGCGCCAGGCGCTCACCGCGGCCGGCACGGTCGAGGTCCGCGCGCCGCGGGTCAACGACAACCGTGTCGATGAGGTCACCGGGGAGCGTAAGCGCTTTTCCTCGGCGATCCTGCCGCCCTGGGTACGGTAAGACCCCTCAGGTCGCCGAGGTGCTGCCGCTGCTGTATCTGCATGGCCTGTCCTCGGGAGATTTCGTCCCGGCTCTGGGGCAGTTCCTCGGCTCCTCGTCCGGGCTGTCCGCGCCGGTGATCACGAGGTTGACCGAGCAGTGGAAGGCTGAGCAGCGCGCCTTCGCCGCTCGGGATCTGTCGGGTGTGGACTACGTCTACCTGTGGGCTGACGGGGTGCACGTCAATGTCCGGCTGGAGGAACACCGTTTGTGCCTGCTGGTGATGATCGGGGTGCGCGCCGACGGCGCATCTGCGCACGACCAACCCGATCGAGTCGACATTCGCCACCGTGCGGCACCGCACCAAGGTCACCAAAGGGCCCGGATCGCGGGCGGCCGGGCTGGCCATGGCCTTCAAGCTGATCGAGTCGGCCCAGGCCCGCTGGCGCGCGGTCAACGCCCCCCACCTCGTCGCCCTCGTCCGCGCCGGAGCGACCTTCATCAACGGCAAGCTCGTCGAACGCCCCGACGACCAGCCCTCACCAGCAGCCGCAGCCGCCTAGGAACTCCTGATCCACCGGTCTTGACGATTACTCAATAAAGTTGCCGTTTGGTGTCACTACTCGTAGTTTCGATCCTTGCTGGCGCAAGCATCGCCGCACCGGGCGTATCCGTGCTACCGGTCGCCTGGGCTTCATCCTCCTCGCTGCTCAAGTGTCCCGGGCGGGACCGCCGAGTCAAGGGCGCCTACGGCGTCGCTTCGCGATCAGCTTCGCTGACCCTTGACACGACGGTCCCGTCCTGGGAATCGGCAGCTACGAGGAGGATGGGGGAGGCACAGGAGACAGGGCACCGCATGGTGCGCTTACGCACCGGATGTTGGTCGGTCCGTCGTGCAATATGCGTGCAATGATCTTGAGGGCGGCAGCCGTGCGACAGAGAATCGCCACAGGTCAGGGAGCACGTTCGGCCGGAAATGCTGACGCGCTGTAAAACCGTCGGCTCAGCTTACCCAGGTTCGAACGCCACCCCGAGCCCACGTCTGTCGCCGGTCCGCCAAACACCTGGCAATGATCTTGGGGGTGTTCCCGCAGGTCGGCCAGATATTTGAGCTCCGTACAAGCCAGGCTCGAGCAATCGCCAATACCTATGGATCAAAATCTTGCAGGCGGCCACCGAGGATACCTCGTCGGGTCGTTCGACGAGCTTGCCTCCCTCGAACGTCGCGCCGGCGCGGACCAGGGCGACCAGTTGGGGTGCGTTGATCGCGCGCCGGCGGGCCTGGGCCGCCCCGATCGGCTGGAACGCCATGGCCAGCCCCGCCGCCCGCGAGTCGGGGCCCTTTTTCGATAATTGCTCCCGGCTCGCCGAGGTCGTGCGCTAGGCGTCTCCCGCCAGGTACGGCGGACGGGGGTAGTGCTGGCGCAGTTGCCCATACCGGTGAGCCACCCGGCGCGCGGTGGTGACGATGTCGGAGGCCGGGGCGAAGGCGTAGACCGGTCGCCCGCTGGTCGAGTTACGGCCCGAGCGCCAGCGGAACCAGCGGCCATCGGTCCACACGACCAGTTCGAACCAGACCAACACCAGCGCCAGCCCGTACCCCTCGTGGACATCGGCGGCCACGCCGTACTGCTCCAGCTCTAAGCGCAGCCGCTCGGCACACTGGGCAGCGGTGAGGGCCAGGGGGCGACGGCCCGCCACGAGCCGATCGCCGCTCACGACGCCACTGTCCCACGGCCCGAGCCCGAGCAGTCGAAACACTCGACCGTGGACAGTTCCACGATCACGCCGTCAAGCCGGTACTCGGCATCCGCCGACGCCCGCCGAACGAGCCGCCAACCCTTCCCCCGGCAGGCTCCGCACCTCTCCGTCTCCGTAACCATGGGGCAAGGGTCGTAATTGCAGGTCGCTCAACCCATCCCGCGCCGATATTCCGGCCGGGCATGCCGATATCTCTTGACGGGTTAACCCCAACCCGGAAGCTTGGAATACAGGAAGTCAAGCAGACGCAAGGGGAAGCGCCTTATGCCCGCAGAAGCGGCGGAACGAGTCATGATCCCGCCTGACCTCTGGGAGCGCCCTGAAATGCTTGACGCACTAAAGAAACGGAATATCGGGCAGGTTTTCCGGCTTATCAGGAAATATGCGGGCGTGAGTCAGACCCGCATCGGTATTGCCGTGAACCTCAGCCAGGGCAAGGTCAGCGAGATCATGCGCGGAAACGCGCAGATTACAGCGCTTGACGTGTTCGAGCGGATCGCCGATGGACTGCGCATGCCCGACCCGGCCCGGCTCGCTCTCGGACTCGCCCCCCGCTCGCCCGGCCGTACCCAGATCATCGACGCCGCCTCATCCCGTCGCGCTATCCCCTCTCGGGATGGGATGCCAGCGAGTCAGCTCCTTAGCGTCGAAGGCGTGGTGATCGGCCCGCGTCCAACTGATGGCTTGTGGGATGTCGACCTACTGACGCTGGCCTGGCTAGTGGGAAGGCTGGATGCCCGGATGGACCGACGAACGATATTGCTCCTCGCGGCCGGAATGACCGCCGAAACCGCGGCCTCCATCGCGGACCCCTGGGAACGTCTTTCCCGTGCGCTCAGGGGACCGCAGATGCTCGACGACGACACCATTGAACGGCTCGAAGCGCGAACCATCGGCTTCCACCGGCTCGAATACATCATGCCTGCCCGAGCCATCTACCAAGGGCTGACGACGCACATCAACGAGCTGAGCACCCTGCTTCAAAGCGGCCCGCCCGAGCGCTACCGGCGCCGCCTGGCGGCAACAGCCGGCGAAGCCGCAACGCTGGCGTCCTGGATCGCCTGGGACCTCAAGCAGCTCGCACAGTCGGTCTCATTCGAACGCGTCGCCGCCCTGGCCGCCAAGGAGAGCGGGCACCGCGTCATCCAGGCGTGCATCTACGCCTATCGGTCGTACGCCACCACCGGCCCCGAGGCCGTCGAGCACATCCGATGCGCCCAGCAGTTCCTCCCAGCCGAGGGAGACGACGCGACCCGCGCATGGTTGCTCGCCCGCGAAGCCGAAGAGCTGGCCGCACTCGGCGACGGCCAGGCCGTTGAGCTGTTGCAGCGAGCTGAGGAAGCCCATACCCGAGCCCGGCCCCACCGAGAGCGCGCATGGACCCGCTTTCTCGACGCCGGACGCATGGCAGCCTTACAGCTCTCGACCTACGTACGGCTCGGCGACGAGCAGCACGTGACAGAGGCCGGCCAAGCCGCCCTTGCTGCTCTCGGCCAGGACAAGGACCAGAAGCGCGTGTCCGTCGTCTACGCCGACATCGCACAAGCACAGCTCCAGTTCGGCGATGTAAGCGAGGGAGTCGCCTACGCCCGCCGCGCACTCGAAGCAGCCCAGCGCACCGAATCCACCTGGGGCATGCAGCACCTCGTTGAGGTGGAGAAGGCCCTCGCAGCCCGGCCCGACCAAGCCGCCCGGGAACTACTCGGCGACATCCGCGCTACTCGCCGCGCTCTGGGGACGTCTCCCGCCTGATCCAGTCAAGGTAATCCGGCGTCCCCTGGACGATCGGGACCGCCACGATCTCAGGCACCTCGTACGAGTGCAGCTCACGCACACAGGCCGCAAGGTGTCAACGGACGCGCGATAGTGACCCCGCGCGGTTCCGGGAAAATTAACCCCCCGGCATTGGTCAGTCGCGGCTGGCCCGGTTCTCCTTGGCCAG